>CAWCFR010000034.1:0-56080 GCA_963794725.1 uncultured Actinomycetota bacterium | reverse complement strand
GGCGTCGATCGTCATGAACAACTTCCTGCGTTTCACGGTCTGCAAGCTGGCGAACCACAAGTGGCTGAAGATCGCCTATCCAGCGGGTTCCGACGGGGAGAGCGGAGGGACCTTCCTGCGCTGCCAGCGATGTGGCAAGGAGGACCACGACGCTGGGACGGTCGGCCGCGGCGGCGGCAGCGTCTTCTGAGCTCCCGGGTCGCGACCGGGTGACCCCGGTGTCATGCGCACCGTGGAGACTGCTGGTAGACGGCGGATCGACCGCCGGAGAAGGAGGGACCGTCGTGACGGTGAAGGGTGACTTCCCAGAGGACGAGTGGGTGCGCGTCGTACGGGCGCCGTTCGTGGCCGGGCTGGCGATCTCCCTGGCAGATCCGGGCGGTCCCATCGAAGCCGCCAAGGAGACGATGGCGATGATCCGGACCGCCACCAACCCGCCCAGTCGCGAGCAGCTGCTGACCGAGGTGGCGCTCGACATCCAGGCCCAGACGCAGGCGAAGCACAACCCCCTCAAGGGCTACAAGCCGACCGGCGGCACCACGACGCCGGGTGAGCAGATCCTGGCCGAGCTCACCGAGGTACAGGGTCTGGTCGCCGCCCGGCCGACTCCCGAGGAGACGACTGCCTTCGCGCACTGGCTGGTCGCGACGTCCCAGGCGGCGGCGGACGCGGCGAAGGACGGTGGGTTCATGGGGTTCGGTGCCCAGCAGGTCAGCGATCGCGAGCAGGCGATGCTGGACCAGGTCCGGGCAGCCGTGGGTGTCGGGTCAGCGGGCCCCTCGAACGTCGCGCCCTTGCGCCACTCCATCTCCTGCAGCTCGAACGAGTTGCCGTCGGGGTCGGAGAAGTCTGCTCCTCTGACCCGCCCCCGAAGTCGTGGATCTCGCCGACCTCCACGCCCCGGCCGACGAGCTCGGCGCGCGCCGCCTCGATGTCCTCCACCGCCAGGTGCAGGCCCCGATGCTGCCGGGTTCGCCGGCGTACACGTCGAGTCCCGTCCCGAAACCGACCGAGCAACCCGAGCCCTCGGGTGTCAGCTGGACGACCCGGACGCCCTCGCTGGGCTGCACGTCGAAGTCCTTGTGGAAGCCGGCTTGTCGGCGTAGAAGGCGATCGCCCGGTCCACGTCGGAGACCGGCAGCGGGACCAGCTCCAGCTTCATCTGCATCAGTTAACTCCCTCGCACTGTTCTCTGCCGCGGCGGGTCCTTCCACACGGCCGCCGGCCCGCTTCCGGGCGTGTGGATTCCCGGTGTGGCTGGACCGCACCAGGGTTGACACCCTCCGCGCCTCGGCGAACTCTGGAGGTCCGACACCACCAGGGGGGCGCCCGTGGAGTGGTTCTGGATCATCGTCGCGGCCGGCAGTGCAGGGCTCGCCGCCAGGTGGTGGCGCGCGCGGTCCGTCGCTCGACGTGGTCTGGCCGCAGAGCTCGAAGGTGTGCGCCGTTGACGAGGAGGACGTCGCCCACCTCGGCGAGCAGGTCCAGCGACTGCACCAGAGATCGAGGGGCAGGCCGTCGACGAGGAGACGCGGGACGCCTACCGGACGGCGGTCGACTCCCATGACTCCGCACGCGACGACCTCTCGCAGGTCAGCAAGGGCCAGGAGATCACTGCTGTCACCGAGCAGCGTCGCCCGCGGGCACTACGCGCTCGCCTGCGTGCAGGCCCGTCTCGGAGGAGAGCCTGTCCCGGAGCGGCGAGTCATGTGCTTCTTCGACCCGCAGCACGGTCTCTCGGTCGCCGACGTGCTGTGGACTCGCCCCGGTCATGGCCCGCGGCGCGTCCCTGCCTGTCCACAGGACGCCGACAGGGTGACCCGCAAGGTGGCTCCCGAGATCCGCACGGTCAAGATCGGCGCGCGGGCGACGCCCTACTGGGCTGCCGGCAACGCCTTCCTGCCCTACACGGAGGGCTACTTCGCCGGCGTGGTGACGCTCTCCTGGGCGTTCCACCCCGCGGTCTCCGACGCGGCAGCCGGCACGGGCGCTCCTGGCTACTTCGGCACCGGCGTCACGGGCAGCAGCGGCAATTTCGACGGCGGCGGCTTCGACGGGAGCGGCGGGGGCGTCTGATCGCGCCGGTGGTCAGGCCTGGAGCAGTGCCGTGATGATCTTCGGGAGTCGGGAGGTCTCCATCTTCGAGACGCAGGTGGCGATCCCGATGGCCCGTGCGTCCTCCTTCACCGCGTCGTCGAGCTGCGCGGAGAAGAGGACGATCACCTGGCTGGGGTGCTGGGACAGCATCTGCTCGGCCACCTCGAGCCCGGTGAGGCCGGGCATCCGGTTGTCGAGCAGGACGACCGACGGGACCAGTGGCGGATCGAGCTCGTGGAACCGCTCCAGCGCCTGCGGCCCGTCCCCGGCCTCGCCGACGACGGTGAACCCGCCCCGCTCGAGGAAGGTCCGGGCGAGCAGGCGGACGCCCGGCTCGTCGTCCACCACGAGGACGCTCGGTGCTGTCGGTGCCTCCGCGGGGACTGTCATGGTCGCGTCAGCCTAGACCGCCGGTCACCCGTGCGGCAGCAGTGTCCGGATGATCTCGGGAAGTCGGGAGGCCTGCATCTTCGAGACGCACGCGGCGACTCCCGATGGCGCGCGCGTGGTCCTCGATCTCGGGCTCGAGATGGGCCGAGAAGATGACGATCGTCTGGTCCGGGTACCGAGCCAGCATCCGCTCGGCCACCTCGAGCCCGGTCAGGCCGGGCATGCGGTTGTCGAGGAGCACGATCGACGGGGTCGGTGGTGGGTTGAGCAGCTGGTACTGCTCCAGTGCTTCCGGGCCGTTGCCGGCCTCCTCGATGACGCTGAACCCGTCCCTCTCGAGGAAGGCCTTGGCAAGCATGCGCATCTCGGGCTCGTCGTCGACGACGAGCACACTGGGCAGTTTGGCGGCCTGGTCGGTGGCTGTCATGGTGCTCGTCATCCTAGTTCGGCGATTGACCTCGTCAACCAACTTCGCGCGATCCGCGTGGCGCGGAACAGCATCGTCAGCTCTCTGCCGGGAGCACTCCTGCCGCCCGGGCCGGCTCGGCGTAGGCGTCGGCCAGCGAGGCGATCGTCTCGTGGGCGTTCAGTCCGCTGGGGTTGGGCACGACCCACAGCTCGGCGTCCCCGAGACGCTCCTCCTGCCGCCCCGGCACGGCCTTCGCCCTCCCGAAGGCGGAGCGGAAGGCGGTGATGCCGAGGACGGCGACCACGCGTGGCCGGTGCCGTACGACGACCTGCTCCAGGTGCTCGCGACCAGCGCGGAGCTCGTCGGGGGTGAGCTCCGCGGCGCGGGCGGTGGCGCGCGGGACGAGGTTGGTGATGCCCAGGCCGCGCGCGCGTGAACCGCTCGCGGTCCTCCTCGGTCATGCCGGCGGACGGGTCGACCGGGTCCGCGACGATGCCTGCCCGCAGCAGCGCTGGGTAGAACCGGTTGGCCGGGTGGGCGAAGTGGGTCTGGACGGCGGCGGTCCACAGACCGGGGTTGATCCCGACGAACAGCAGGCGCAGGTCCCGTGCCGGGAGCAGGTCGGGCACCGTGGCGTCACGGAAGGAGTCGAGCTCCGCGCGGGAGAACCCCACTACCGACCCTCCACGAGGTCGGGCAGGTCGAGCCGCCGCACCTTGCCGGTCGGCGTGCGCGGCAGGGAGTCGAGCCGGTGCCACTCCTTGGGCCGCTTGGCCGCGGCCAGGTGCTCGCGGGCGTACGACGTCAGCGCCTCCTCCTCGACCGGACCCGACGACGGCCGCGCACACGCGCTGACCCCAGCGGTCGTCGTCGCGGCCGAAGACGGCGACGTCCTCGACCCCGTCGAGCTCGGCGAGGACCCGCTCGACCTCGGCCGGGTAGACGTTCACGCCGCCGCTGATCACGAGGTCCTCGCGGCGACCGTCGAGGTGGACGTAGCCGTCCTCGTCGACGCGACCGAGGTCGCCGACGGTGAAGGCCGGGCCCTCCGGGGTGTCGCGCCAGGCCTCGGCCGTCTTCCCGGGATCGCCCAGGTAGCTGAAGCGCGCGTGCGCCGGGACCACGCACCACAGCCGCCCCTCGTCGTCGGTCGACATCACCCGACCGGGCCGGGCGCGACCCAGGGTGCCCGGTCGCTCGAGCCACTCCTCGCTGCGGCAGGCGGTGAACTGTCCCTCGGTGGAGCCGTAGAACTCCCACGTCGACCCGTCGGGGAACTCCTCGACCAGGCGGCGCTTGACCCACTCCGGGCACGGGGCACCGGCGTGCGCCACCAACCGGAACGAGGACAGGTCGGGAGTGCCGCCTCCCGAGTCCCGCAGGGCGTCCCAGTGCGCGAACAGCCGCTGCAGGTGCGCCGGGACGCAGAACATCGAGGTCGGCCGCTCCCGCTCGATCGCCTCGCTGACCTGCGCGGGATCGAACGGACCGGGCACCACGACGCGTCCTCCGGCGAGCAGGGTGCCCACCGCGAACCGGAGCGGTGCGGAGTGGTGCAGCGGACTCAGCACGAGGTTGACGTCGTCCGCCCGGAAGCCCCACAGGTCGCGCTCCTCGGTGACCAGCGCCTCGGCGTCGTCGGCCTCGAGCAGCCCGGAGAACACCCCCTTGGGCCGGCCGGTGGTCCCGCTGGTCAGGTGGATCGGCCGGCCCAGCGGAGGTCCCGCCGCGCCGAGCCCGGCGAACGCCCGCGCGAGCTCCTCGACCTGCTCCTGGCTCGACACGACGCGCACCGGGTCGATCTCGGAGAGCAGCGCCTCCCGCTCGCTGGGCATCAGCCCCGGGTCCATCGGCACCGGGAACACCCCGTGGCGCAGCAGGGCGATCACCAGCTCGACGTACGCCACCGATCCCGGGACGAGGAGTGCCACGCGATCACCGACCGTGAGATCGACAGGGAGGTCGGGCTGCACCACGGTCCGATCTTCGCAGGCAACTCCGCGACAAGAAGGCGACGGGTGGGGAAGACTGCGCCCATGATTCGCGTGGAGGCGTTCTTCGGCCTGGTCACCCTGGCCCTGTGGATTTTCAGCCTTGTCGACGTCATCGGCAGCGACGACGGCGCCATCCGCCACCTGCCGAAGCTGTGGTGGCTGCTGATCGTGTTGTTCTTCCCGTTCGCCGGCTCCATCGCCTGGCTGGTGGCGGGCCGCCCCGTGACCGCGGTCTACCGGTCGCGGTACGAGCGGGCGGTTCCGGAGTATCCCGAGTACGACCGTCCCGGTCGGGCCGCCGCGACCGACACGAAGGCCGACGAGGACTTCCTGCGCCGGGTGCGCGAGCGCGCCGAGGAGCAGCGCCGCAGCTACCGCGAGTCGCGCCGCCGCGAGAACGGGACCGACGCCGGGCCCAACCGGGACGACTCCGGCTCCGAACCACAGGTGTGACTACCGGGGAACACACAGCCGCGTCCGACGGACGCGTGGTGATGGACGCCGTCGAGCACCCGATGGTGATCGCCGCCCTGGCCCGCATGGGCACCAGCGGCGGCTGGGCCCGGGTCCTGGAGGGCAAGCCGCTGGAGGACCCCCTGGACCTGGCCGATGCCGACCTGCTCGTCTCCGCCCGCGTGCTGGGGCGGGAGGAGGTGGGCTACGTCGTGCTCCGCAAGGAGTCGTACCTGACCGAGCCGGCCGCCCTGTCCCGCAGCATGATGGCCCAGCTCCAGCGCGCCCTGCAGCACGCCCGCGCCGGCTCCGGTGCCTGGACGGGCGAGGATCTCGAGCTCGTGCTCAACCAGGGCCACGGGAGCGCCGCGGCGGCCGACCTGATCGCCGACGACCTGCTGCGCTGCCTTCCCGGGGCCCAGCACGCCTTCGAGTCGGGTCGCGGGCACTTCCTCGACGTCGGAACCGGTGTCGCCGCCATCTCGCGCCGGCTCTGCCAGCGCTTCGACGGCCTGACCTGCGTGGGGCTCGACGTGCTCGAGCACGTGCTCGACCTCGCCCGCGACGAGGTCGAGGCCGACGGTCTCGCCGGCCGCATCGAGCTCCGGCTGGAGTCGGTGGCCGAGCTCGAGGAGGAAGGCGTCTTCGACCTGGCCTGGGTGCCGCAGATCTTCATCCCGCGTCCCGAGCTGATCACCGGCCTCCAGCGCGTCTTCGCCGCCCTTCGTCCCGGTGGCGGGCTGATCGTCCCCACCATCGCGCCCCCCGAGGCTGCCGACGACATGGAGCAGGCCGTGATGGTGCACTCCGGTCACGTCCTGGGCGGTGGCCCGATCGACGTCGTCGACGCCCACGAGCTGCTCGCCGAGGCCGGTTTCCGCGACGTGCGCGACCACGACTACGGCGGCCAGGTCGTGATGACCGCGCTGCGCCTCTGACGACACGACTTCTGCTCCACCGGCGGTTGAGGTGCGAGGGCCGTCAAGGCCCGAGCCTCGAAACCGGGTGAGCCGACCGATACTCCACCCGTGAGCGAGCAGACGATCCGGGTCGGGCTGACGGGCGGGGTCGCCTCCGGCAAGAGCACCGTCTCGGCCGCGATGGCAGAGCTGGGGGCGGTCGTCATCGACGCCGACGCGCTTGCCCGCGAGGTCGTCGAGCGGGGTACGCCGGGGCTGGCACAGGTGGTCGATGCCTTCGGCGAGGAGCTGCTCACGCCGGACGGTGACCTGGACCGGCCCGCGATGGGACGTCTGGTCTTCGCCGACGAGCAGGCTCGCCGGAAGCTCGAGCAGATCGTGCACCCGCTGGTCTACGAGCGCATCGTCGCGCTCGAGGAGGCGGTGCCGCCCGGTGGCGTCGTGGTGCACGACATCCCGCTGCTGGCCGAGAACGGCCGCGCCGGCGACTTCGACGCGGTCGTCGTCGTCGACGCCCCCGAGGAGGTGCAGCTCGAGCGGATGGTCCGCGACCGGGGCTGGACGCGGGAGGACGCCGAGTCACGGATGCGGGCGCAGTCCTCGCGGGAGGAACGACGCGCCATCGCGTCGTACGTCATCGAGAACACCGGGACGCACGAAGACCTCCGCCGTCGGGTGGCGGAGGTCTACGCGGAGGTGGTCTCGGCGGGAGGTCGGGGCGACTGAGTCGTCAGGCCTGCCCGGCCCGCCGAGCGGCTCTGTGGTGGAGGGCCGTCGGCAGGCTCAGGCCGCGAGGTCCGGGTCGGCGATCTTGCGGAGCTTGGCGATCGCCTCCCGCTCGAGCTGGCGGACCCGCTCGGCCGAGATGCCGTGCCGGGCGCCGATGTCGGCCAGCTTGTGCTGGCGTCCGTCGACGAGCCCGTAGCGGGACCGCACGATGTCGGCCGACCGGTCGTCGAGCAGGTCGACGAGCGAGTTCAGCCGGTCGCGCGACTCGGTGTCGAGCACGGTCAGGTCGGGACCGGGCGAGCTCTCCTGGGCGATCAGGTCACCCAGCGAGGTGTCGCCGTCCTCGTCGATCGGCGTGTCCAGGCTGACGTGGTCGCGACCCCAGGCCATCAGGTCGAGCACCCGCTCGAAGTCCATGTCGAGCTCGGCGGCGATCTCCTCGGGCTCCGGGTCACGGCCCAGCTGCCGCTCGAGCAGGCGACGGGCGGACCCGACCTGGTTGAGCTCCTCGACCACGTGCACCGGCAGCCGTACGACGCGCGCCTGCTGGGCGATGCCGCGGGTGATCGCCTGGCGGACCCACCAGGTGGCGTAGGTGGAGAACTTGTAGCCCTTGGCGTAGTCGAACTTCTCGACCGCGCGGATCAGGCCGGTGTTGCCCTCCTGGATCAGGTCGAGCATCGGCATCTGGCTGCGGCCGTACTTGCGCGCGATCGAGACCACCAGCCGGAGGTTGGCGTTGATGAAGCGCTGCATCGCGCGCTCGCCCTCCTCGACCATCCACTGCAGCTCGGCCTCGGAGGCGTACTTGGGCGCGCCGCCCTTCTTGCGGCCCACGCGACCCTCGTCGAGCAGGGCCTGCGCGAACAGGCCGGCCTCGATGGTCTTGGACAGCTCCACCTCGGTGGCGGCGTCGAGCAGAGGGGTGCGGGCGATCTCGTCGAGGTACAGCCCGACGCTGTCGCGGCCCTCGATCTCGCGATCCTGCCGGGTGGTCACGGGCTTGCGGGTGGTGGTGGCGGTGGTCATGGGGAGGCTCCCTTCCTACAGGGGGACCGGTGGTGCTGGTCCTGCTTGGGTCCAACGCTCCGCCGGGTCCGAAGATTCCTGGTTCGTGCCCTTCGCTCGCGGGCGTTCACCGGGTGTTCGGAGCCGAGGTGCCGGTGAGACCGGTGTGCGGTCTCACTAGTTCAGACGCACGTCCACCCGGTGAAGTTTCATCCCGGCGGTTCTTCTCAGCCACTTCTCAACAAGCGGGCCGTCCCTCGGCACACTGAGGTCATGCGCATCGATCTCAACGCCGACCTCGGCGAGGGCGTCACCGACGACGAGGGACTGCTCGCCGTGGTCACCAGCGCCAACCTGGCCTGCGGCTTCCACGCCGGTGACGAGGAGACGATGCGGGCCGTGTGCGCCGCCGCCGCGCGCACCGGTGTGGTGATCGGGGCGCAGGTCTCCTACGACGACCGCGAGCACTTCGGCCGCCGCCACCTCGACGTCGAGCCGGAGGTGCTGACGGCGTGGGTGGACGAGCAGGTCCGGCTGCTCACCCGGATCGCCGAGGACTGCGGCACCGCCGTGACCTACCTGAAGCCGCACGGCGCGCTCTACAACCGGGTCGTCGACGACGAGGAGCAGGCCCGCGCCGTCCTGGCGGGCAGCGGCACGCTGCCGGTGCTCGGGCTCCCCGGTTCGGCGATCCTGCGCCTCGCCGAGCAGGCGGGCCGGACGGGGGTCGAGGAGGGCTTCCCCGACCGCGGCTACACCGACGACGGCCGCCTGGTTCCGCGCGACCAGCCCGGAGCGCTCGTCGAGGGATCCGACGCGATCGCGGCCAACGCGGTGGCGCTGGCCGCCGAGGTGCGGTCGGTGTGCGTCCACGGTGACTCAGCCGGTGCGGTGGAGGCAGCTCGCGCGGTGCGGGCGGCGCTGGAGTCGGCGGGGTACGACGTACGTCCCTGGTGACGGCGGCTCAGCTGCCGGCAGCCCAGTACTGGAAGTCCTGGACCTCGGGTGTGGCGACCACGGGGTACGGCGAGGTCACCTTCTTGACCACCTGACCGTCGCGGCTGAGCTCGGCGGAGACGGTCCCCACGGCGAGCGGCACCGTCACCGCGGAGACCCCTGCCGGCTGGTCGAAACGCTTCGTGCCCGCCGACGTCGTGATGGAGACCTGGGCAGGTTTCGTCAGGAAGACGAGGGCCTCGACGGTGTCGCGGGCCGGGGTGGTGGCCCCGCCCAGGTTCGGTGCCATGTTCGTGATCCCGCTGAGGACGGGTGCGTCGACGAGCATCGTCCGGTGCGTCACGAAGAGGTGGTCGGCGGTGATGCGAGGTCGCCGGCCTGACCTGAACCACTCGGCGTAGTACTTGTTGATGTCGAGCAGCACGTCGCCGTGAGCCATCGACGGCGCGAACTGGGTGGACTCGCTGTAGTCGTTCCAGGTGACCATCTGGACGTAGTCGGCGCCCTGCGAGATGGCCTGGCCCCACATCGCGCGGAGGGTCTCGGTGTTGCCGGCCTCGTCGTACAGGCCGGATCGCGGTCGCGCGTCCTGGAACGCCACCGGCGCCATCCACACCTTGCCGAGGCGGTGCGCCCTCGCGGCGTAGTTCTGTGACGACGCCACGCCCGCAACGGTCCGCACGCCCCAGTTGCCGAACCCGTAGCTGAACGGGGCGAAGGCCTTCATGTTGGCCTGGCTGGCGTCGAGGAAGACCGCGATGAACCTGATCGGCAGGTGGTGGTCCTGCTCCAGGTGCTTGATGACCTCGGACCAGAACCGAGGGCCGCGGTTCTCGGGCGCGAAGGACGACATCAGGTACTGGCCGTCGACCTTCTGGGCCGAGGGGTAGGCGTAGAGCTCGGCGAGCTTGTCCGCCACCTCCCGGGGAGGCGGTGTCGAGGCGCTGGCGGTGCCGTCGAGGTTGGGGACCACGGTGAAGCCCCCCACGTCCTCCGCCGCCTTCATCAGGTTGACGGCGGCGGTCCAGTTCTGGCCGGTGAGGGTGAGCACGTTGAGGGTGAAGCCGTCGATCCCGGCGGCCTTGGCCTGGCGCACCTCGGTGCGCAGGTCCTCGACCTGCCAGTCCGGGTCGGGCAGCGGCTGGCGGGGGACGGGCCGGTCCCGCAGGAACCCGCCGTACTGCGCGTGCTTGCCGTTCTCGCCGCCGATGGTGAGGTAGTTGCGCGCGTAGTAGTCGCTGCTCGGGTCGGCGTTGTCGATCGAGATCGGGAACGGGGGGAAGTAGTGCGCGAAGACCAGCTTGCTGCTCTTCGGCTCGGCCGTCGGGTTGCCGTGGTGCTTCGGTGCCGGCCCCGGCGTCAGCACCGTCGCGTACAGCACCGCACCGATGACCACCACGGCGAGGAGCAGGACGCCCAGCGCGAGGAATCGGTGCCTGGGCCTGCGCCCGGCACCGTTCGGGTCCGGCTCGGGGTCGGACGACGAGGTGGTCACGCGCGAGACTAACCGGCCGGTCCGAACGGCGTGGTGGTACGGGGAACGGGGCCGAACTTTTCCACAGACGCCTGTGGAAACCGTGTGGATAACCACTGCTGGCTGTGGAGTGCACGGCCCGTTCTGTGGGCAGGCGAACATACTTCGAGGATGTTGCGGAATTCCCCTGGAATTCCCTTGTCAGGCACCGTCGCGTCACGTAGACATCTCTCACCGCGATCCGCAAGGAACGCGGCGGATCGGATGAGAACAGCAGGCCAATCGGCGGGGCGACTCGTCGGAAGATCGCCGGTGATGGGCGGTCGGTCTGCAGGGATCGCCGATCCGGGACTGAGCATCACAGCGGTTCCACCCAGCGGGGTCCGCGGAACTCATACTTCCGCGGACCCCGCGTCTAATTGGCGGACCCTCAGTCCGCCAATGGGGTGATCCCTCCCCGGTTCAGGACCCACCCTGCCGGGTTCTGCCGAGGTGTGCGGCAGGTTTGCGAGGATCGGGTCATGCGCTCGCGACGGTTCGGCGACCACGCCCTGCTGCTGGAGTGCGGCGACACCGACGGCGTCCGGGCCGCTCACGCCGAGGCACAGCGACGTCGCGACGAGGGCGGCCTGCGCTGCACCGACGTCGTCCCCGGGGCGACGACGCTGCTGCTCGACGGCCTCGTGGACCTCGACTCGGTGCGCGACGGGCTCGGCGAGTGGTCGGGCCAGGCACCCGACCAGCACGACGCAAAGCAGGTCGACCTGCCCGTCACCTACGACGGGCCCGACCTGGAGTCGGTGGCCGAGCACTGCAACCTCAGCGTCGACGAGGTGGTCGAGCGGCACCGGGCCGCTGAGTTCGTGGTGGCCTTCTGCGGCTTCGCGCCCGGGTTCGCCTACCTGACCGGTCTGCCCGAGGAGCTGCACGTGCCGCGGCTCGAGGAGCCCCGGTCGAAGGTGCCCTCCGGGTCGGTCGGGCTCGCCGGCGCGTTCACCGGCGTCTATCCGCGCTCGTCTCCCGGGGGCTGGCAGCTGATCGCGCGCACCGACGCCACCCTGTGGGACGTCGACCGCGACCCGCCGGCCCTGCTGGTCCCGGGCACCGTGGTGAGGTTCGTCGATGGCTAGGTCACGGGCTGGGCCGCCGGCTGGTGATCGAGGAGGTCGGCGCCCAGGTCACCGTGCAGGACCTCGGCCGGCCGGGCCTCGCCCATCTCGGCGTCCCCCGATCGGGCGCCCTCGACGGACCGGCCCACCGGCTGGCGAACCGCCTGGTCGGCAACGACGAGGACGCCGCCACCCTGGAGTGCCTCGACGGCCGGGTCGCGTTCACCGCGTCGTGCTCGCTGACGGTCGCCGTCACCGGGGCCCAGGTGCCGGTGACCGTCGACGGCCGGGCCAGGGGCTGGGGGACCGGCCTCTCGGTCCCGGCCGGTGCCCGGGTCGAGGTGGGAGCGGCGACGTCGGGCCTGCGTGCGTACGTCGCGGTGGCCGGTGGCATCGAGGTCGACCCGGTGCTCGGCTCCCGGGCCACCGACCTGCTCTCCGGCCTGGGCCCGCCGCCGGTCGAGGCCGGTGACGAGCTGGACGTCGGTCCGGCCCAGTCCGAGCCGGTGGCCGTGGACACCCCGGTGCCGGCTCGTCGTACCGGCGCGCTGCGGGTGCGCCTCGGCCCGCGGGACGACTGGTTCGACCCCGCGTCCGTCGAAGGGCTCGACGGGTCGTCGTACACGGTGAGCAGCTCCTCCAACCGCATCGGCCTGCGCCTGGAGGGCGACCCGATCCGGTGGGCGAGCAAGGAGGAGCTGCCGAGCGAGGGCATGGTGCTCGGCGCCGTGCAGGTGCCGCCCAACGGCCAGCCGGTGGTGTTCCTGCAGGACCACCCGACGACCGGCGGCTACCCGGTGGTCGGCGTGGTCGTGGCCGACGATCTTCCCGGCTGCGCGCAGCTGCGGCCGGGGGAGCAGGTCACTCTTCGGGTCGTGGGGCCGGCGCCAGCAGGGGATCGTCCGCGGCAAAGCTGAGCACCCGTCCCGGCTCGGTCTCGGCGGTCTCGAACCGGACCGTCACCACCCCGCGACCGGAGCCCCAGACCCAGCCCGGACCGTGCTGCTCGTGGACGACGTCCATGCCGGGTGCCCAGGTGCGACGGCTCGACGCCGCCAGGACCGCCGCCTCGCTCGCCTCGTCGTCGAGGCTGTCGTCGTCCTCGCCGAACGACTCGGCGTCGTCGGCGAAGAGGTCCTCCTGGATCCAGTCGGCGAGTCCCGAGACGCCGACCCCCAGCAGGCGGACGCCGCCCGAGGTGTCGAGCTCGGCCAGCAGGCGGCGGGCGACCCGCGCGATCAGCCGCCCGTCGTCCGAGGGCTCGGGCAGCGTGGCCGACCGGCTCAGCGTCGAGAAGTCGTGCAGCCGGACCTTGATCGAGACGGTGCGGCCCGAGGCGCGGGCCTTGCGGAGTCGTTCGGTGACCTTGGCGGCCTGGCGGTCGAGCAGCGCCTCGAGCAGTCGCTTGTCGACGTGGTCGATCTCGTAGGTGTCCTCGACGCTGATCGACTTGGTCTCGCGCACGGGCACGACGTCCCGGTCGTCCTCGGCCCTGGCGAGGTCGTAGAGGCCGGCGCCGTGGCTGCGCCCGAGCATGCGCACCAGCTCGTCGCGGGTGAGGCCCTCGAGCTCCGCGACCGTGTGCACGCCGACCCGGCGCAGCCGCTCGGTGGTCGCCGGGCCGACGCCGGGGATCACCGTCACCTGCATCGGACGCAGCAGCTCCTGCTCCATCCCGGGCGCGACGACGACCATGCCGTCGGGCTTGTCGAGGTCGCTGGCGATCTTGGCCACCAGCTTGGACGTGGCGATGCCGACCGACCCGGTGAGGCCGCCGGTGACGGCGTGCACGCGCTCCTTCAGCTCGCGTCCCAGGGCGCTGACCGTCGTGACCGAGAGGTCCGGCAGGTCGGCCGCCTCGAGGTCGACGAACGCCTCGTCCAGCGACAACGGCTCGACCAGCGGGCTGATCGAGCGGAGCAGCTCCATCACCCCGATGCTCGCCTCGCGGTAGGCGTGGAAGCGGCCGGTGAGGAAGGCCGCGTTGGGACAGCGCCGGCGCGCCTCCGCCGTGGGCATGGCCGAGTGGACCCCGAACGCGCGCGCCTCGTACGACGCCGTGGCCACGACGCCCCTGCCGCCGGTGCCGCCGACGACGACCGGCTTGCCCCGCAGCGACGGCTTGTCGCGCTGCTCGACCGAGGCGAAGAAGGCGTCGAGGTCGACGTGCAGGATCGTCGGGTCGGCGCGCACCCGCCGATCGTCGCACCCGCACCCGACCGTTTCGCGTCCACAGGGCGCCCTCACGGCCCGGTTGTCCACCGGCCCGGTCTCGTGGGGCGCGTCCGGTCGGTCCCGGGGCCGAGCGTGCTGCGCATGACACCCACCCCCGCCTCGCCGCAGCCCACCTTCGTCGCACGGACGCCGGTCGACCTGGTCGCCCTCGTCCCCGTGGTGCTCGGCTTCCACCCCGCCGACTCGGTCGTGCTGCTCACCTTCGGCCCGGCCGGTGGCTCCTTCCACGCGCGCGTCGACCTGCCGGTGTCCGCCCCGGCACAGGAGGAGGTGGCCGAGATGCTCGCCGGCGCGGTCGCGGCCAACCACCTCGATCGCACGGCGCTGCTGCTCTACAGCGACGACGAGCAGGTGTGCGCCGCCATGGCCGACCGGGTGATCGGTCGGCTGCTCGACCTCGACTGCGAGGTGCTCGAGGTCCTCCGGGTCGACGACGGGTGCTGGCTCCGGCTCCCGGAGGACGGCAGCGCCCCCACGCCGTACGACCTGCAGACGCACCCCTTCACGGCCCAGCGGGTCTTCGAAGGGCGCGTGGTGCACCGCGACCGTGCCGAGCTGGCCGACACCCTCGTCGGCACCGACGAGGACGACGCCATCGCCGTCGCGCTCGCCGCGACCCGGTTCGCCGACCTCCTGCTGCGCTCGCGCGACGAGCCGCACCCGCTGCGCACCGAGGCGAGGTGGCTCCGCCGTCGGGTGCGCCGCCGGGTGGACGACCTGGCACCGATCGAGGTGCCCGACGCCGGCCGGATGCTCGTGCTCGCGTCGCTCGTCCCGACCCGAGACGTCGCCTGGGCGCAGATCACCCGCCCGGGGGCCGACGCCCACGTGGATCTGTGGCGCGACCTGGTCAGGCGCGCGCCGCGCGACCTGGTCCCGGGACCTGCGTCCCTGCTGGCGTTCGCGGCCTGGCAGGCGGGCGACGGCGCCCTGGCCTGGTGCGGCATCGACCGCGCGCTGGAGGTGGACCCCGACTACTCGATGGCCCACCTGCTGGGGGAGTTCCTCGTCAGGGCGGTGCCACCCGACACGTGGGAGCCGATGGCCGACGCCGACCTGCCGGTCCTCGGGATCGGCAGGTCGGCGTGAGGCAAGCAGGGTTCACCTCCCGTGACACGCGTGGAGCCCACCCCTAGGGTCAGGACATGGGGAAAGAGGTCGACCTCCAGGAGTTCACTCGCTCCGACCGCACCCGGTACCGGGAGAAGGTCCGCCGCTGCCTCGACGTCTTCGCCCGGATGCTGGCCGAAGCGCGGTTCGACATCGAGAACCCGATGACCGGCATGGAGATCGAGTTCAACCTCGTCGACGACGACGGGCGGCCCTCGCTGAAGAGCGCGGAGGCCCTCGAGAAGATCGCCGACCCGAACTTCCAGACCGAGCTCGCGCAGTTCAACCTCGAGATCAACGTGCTGCCGCGCCGACTCGGCTCGCGCGGGGTCTCGGGCTTCGAGGACGACCTCCGCACCAGCCTGAACCGGGCCGAGTCCAAGGCCAACGAGGTCAACGCCCACATGGTGATGATCGGGATCCTGCCCACCCTCGAGGCGGGTCACCTCGGGCCGTCCACGATCAGCCCCAACCCGCGCTACAAGCTGCTCTCGGACCAGATCCTCGCCGCTCGCGGTGAGGACATCGTGATCGACCTCAACGGGGAGGAGCGGCTGCGGACGACCTCGGAGTCGATCATGCCGGAGGCAGCGTGCACGAGCACCCAGCTGCACACCCAGGTCGGGCCGGAGACGTTCGCGGCGTACTGGAACGCCTCCCAGGCGATCAGCGGCATCCAGCTCGCCATCGGCGCGAATTCGCCGTACCTGCTGGGGAAACAGATCTGGCAGGAGACCAGGATCCCGCTCTTCGAGCAGGCCACCGACACCCGCAGCGAGGAGCTGAAGGAGCAGGGGGTGCGTCCCCGGGTGTGGTTCGGCGAGCGGTGGATCAACTCCATCTTCGACCTGTTCGAGGAGAACGTGCGCTACTTCCCGGCGCTCCTGCCGATCACCGACGACGAGGACCCGCTCGAGGTGCTCGAGGCCGGCGGGACCCCCAAGCTCTCCGAGCTGAACCTGCACAACGGCACCATCTACCGCTGGAACCGGCCGGTCTACGACGTGGTCGACGACGTGCCGCACCTGCGCGTCGAGAACCGCGTGCTCGCGGCCGGCCCGACCGTGATCGACACGATGGCCAACGCCGCCTTCTACTTCGGGCTGGTGCGAGCACTGGCCGAGAGCGAGCGGCCGCTGTGGTCGCGGATGTCGTTCTCCGCGGCCGAGGAGAACTTCCACGTCGCGGCGCAGTACGGCATCGACGCGCGTGTGTACTGGCCCGGGGTGGGGGAGGTCGGGGCCACCGAGCTGGTGCTCCGCCGGCTGCTCCCGATGGCTCGCGAGGGCCTGGACCGCTGGGGCGTGGAGGACGACGAGGCCGACCGGCTGCTCTCGATCATCGAGCAACGCTGCGTCCTGCACCAGAACGGCGCCTCGTGGTACGTCGAGAGGGTGTCCCGCTACGAGCAGGCCGGCGAGCACCGGGCCGAGGCGTTGCGGAAGACGTTGCAGGACTATCGCGAGCTGATGCACGCCAACGAGCCCGTGCACACCTGGTCGCTCGACTAGTCGCATGGATCAGGACTGGCGTCACCGGGCCGACCGGCTCTCGTCGGAGGCGATCGCCGGCGGTCGACCCACCGCGTGGTTCGACCGGCTCTACGCCGAGGCCGCGGCCGGCGAGGTCGAGATGCCCTGGGACCGGGAGGAGCCGCAGGTGCAGCTCCGGGAGTGGGCCGAGCGGGCGGGCCTGGAAGGCACCGGGAAGCGGGCCGTGGTCGTCGGCTGCGGCCTCGGCGCCGACGCGGAGTACGTCGCGTCGCTGGGCTTCGAGACGACCGCGTTCGACGTCTCGCCGACGGCGGTCCGGGTGGCCGGTGAGCGTCATCCGGGGTCGCCGGTGTCCTACGTCAACGCCGACCTGCTCGACCTCCCCGAGCAGTGGCACCGCGCCTTCGACCTCGTGATCGAGATCTACACGCTGCAGGCGCTGCCCGAGCCCCCACGCGCCGAGGCGGCTCGCGGCGTGACGAGCCTGGTGGCCGAGGGCGGGACGTTGCTCGTGGTCCAGTTCCGCTTCGACGGCTCCGAGCCCGCCGACGTCGGACCACCGTTCCCCCAGACCGCCGCGCTGTTCGACGTGCTGGAGTCCGACGGGCTGTCGATGGTGGCTCTCGAGGAGCTCGACGGCCCGCGGTGGCGTGCCGAGCTCCGACGTCAGGTCTGACCCGGCCTGCTGCACGACCCTCAGCGCGCGGCGGAGGCTCGCGCCACACCCGCCTTGCTCGACCGGATCCGCGTCCAGGTGCGACTGCGGCCGCTGAGCAGCTCGTGCCACCCGTAGCGACCGACCAGGAAGTACGCCGGCAGGTCGAGCCCGTGCCGCTCGAACCCGGTGCGAGCGGCCACCAGCCACTCCAGGTCGCGGGTCTCGGCCTCCAGCCCGTCGGCACGGGTCACCCACGCACACGCGCGGTGCCGCTCGACCACCCCGGGGGCGAGTGCGTCGATCCCGCGCTCGACCAGGTCGGCGCGCAGCACTGCGTCGCGCACGTCGTCGCCGAAGGCGGTGCGCGCCCCGCCGGGCGCTCCGACGTACGCCGTGAACGGCAGCATCCGCCGCCGGCCTGCCGCGCGCACGAACTGCCGCAGCTCGGCAGCGATGCCTCGCGCCAGCCGGTCGAAGGCGGGGTCCGGGAGGGAGTCGGCGCTCACCCCGTCAGCCTGCCTCGTCGCCTCGAGCACTGCCCGCCGCCGTCCACAGGCGTCCCGGCAGGGCAGCGCCCACGCCGGTGAGAGGATGCGCTCATGGCGATCCACATCACCGGTGACGAGCACGCCGACGAGGTGCTCTCGGACAGCTCGTTCGCCCTCCTGACCGGCATGCTGCTGGACCAGCAGTTCCCGATGGAGCGGGCGTTCGCCGGGCCGGCGAAGATCCTGGACCGGTTCGGCAGCCTCGAGCCGGCCGAGGTGGCGGCCGCCGATCCCGAGCAGTTCGCGTCGCTGTGCTCCGAGCCCCCGGCGGTGCACCGGTTCCCGGGCTCGATGGCCGAGCGCGTGCAGGCGGTGGCCCGCATCGTGGTCGAGGAGTACGACGGGCAGGCCGAGCGGATCTGGACGGGCGCCGCCGACGGTGCCGGACCTGCTCCGGCGGATGACCAGCCTCCCCGGTTTCGGCAAGCAGAAGGCCCAGATCTTCATCGCCCTGCTGGCCAAGCAGCTCGACGCGGCACCGCAGGGATGGCAGGACGTGGTCGGCGACTACGCCCTCGAGGGCTACCGCTCGGTGGCCGACGTGGTCGACGACGCCTCGCTGCAGAAGGTGCGCGCCTACAAGCAGGAGAAGAAGGCGGCCGCGAAGGCCAAGGCGGTCTGATCCGCCGCGGCGGCCTCGTCCCGCCAGCCGGATCACGCCACTCCGGCATCTGGAACGGGGGTGGTCACTCGGTCAGATCGCTCGTATCGTGAATATCAACGTATTTCACCCCTGGACCCGGGTAACGCGGAACTTCTCGAGGAGCGTCACCATGGCAGGTCCCACGGCGGGCACGAGCATCCAGGAATTCCTGTACGCCTTCGCCTCGGGCGAGGCTGACCAGGCCGGCGAAGGCGACGGCTGGGCGCCCATGATGACGTGGGTCCGGGCCGACGAGGCGCTGGAGTCGACCGTCAACTCCATGAGCGCCCGCCGGCTGGGCCCGTCGCCGAGCCGGCCCTCGCTCACGGGTGCGCGGCTGCGAGCGGAGGTCGAGCGGCACAACGACCGGACCATGACGGTCGTGTCCCTCAACGAGACCTGGACGATCACCCGGTGCGGGGTCTGCCCCAAGGAGGCCAACCGCCCGTGCACGGCCCTGCGGGTCCTGGCGCTTCCCTACGCGCAGCACCCGGCGTACCGGCCGGAGTGGGCGGTGGAGCAGCATGCCGTCGTTCCCGCCCCACGCCGCGAGTCAGGTCACCTGGGCGGCAGGTCGTCGGACGCACCCGGCGAGGAGCTCGCACCACGCGGCACCGCGGTCGAGTCGACTGTCGGCGTGCGGGCGAACTGACCCCCTCAGTGGGCGGGGCGGTTAGAGTGCAGGCGTGGTGGGGCTGTCGCCGTCCGGAGACGCCCGCACCTCCGGGAAAGAGTTGTCGCGATGTCGACGCTGAACCAACCTGTGACACCGCGTCGACGAGACGAGTCGATGTTCTTGTGGAGCGAGGTGGTGAAGGCTCGTACCGCCCTCGCCTCCCAGAGGCGCTTGCCGATCGGCAACGCCTCGTCGGTTGCCCGAGCGGATCTCCTCTACGCCCTGGAGGCGTACGCCGTCAGCCTCACGGAGAACGGTCGACCGATCCCGTACGCCCTGCGCGACGAGCTGCGGCTCCAGCGCCTGACGCGGTAGGACCCGACCCCTCGCACGGGTGGCCGGCGAGCCGCGGGACGACGTCGATCCACCCGTGGGACCAGCACGGGACAGGGCGGTGGCGCGTGCCGAGTGCCTTTGTCGGCATGACACAATGGGCAACGCGCGGCGGTTGACAGGAACGGGTCTCGTCGCGCCCCCGTAGTTTCCTGAACGTTCCCTGAACCTCAAATCGAGAGGTAGTTCGTGTCCTCGACGGTCAAGAAGGCACCCGCCAAGAAGGCAGCCGCCAAGAAGTCCCCGGCGACTCCTGCACCGGCCAAGAAGGCCGCGGCAAAGAGATCCTCGGCGAGTGGGGCCGTGAAGACGGCCGAGCAGATCCAGGCCGAGACCGCGGCCGTCGGGCCCGACGGCAAGAAGGTGCTCGCCGACGTACCCGACGAGCAGTTCGAGAAGGACGTCAAGGCCGATCCCACGATCAAGGAGGACGAGAAGGAAGCCACCTTCATCGTCTCCTCCGCCGACGAGACCGACGAGCCCGAGCAGCAGGTCATGGTGGCCGGCGCCACCGCCGACCCGGTCAAGGACTACCTCAAGCAGATCGGCAAGGTCCCGCTCCTCAACGCCGAGATGGAGGTCGAGCTCGCCAAGCGCATCGAGGCCGGGCTGTTCTCGGAGGAGAAGCTCAACAAGGGCGGCAAGGTCTCCGCGAAGATGCACGAAGAGCTCGAGTGGATCTGTGAGGACGGCCGTCGCGCCAAGAACCACCTGCTCGAGGCCAACCTGCGCCTCGTCGTCTCGCTGGCCAAGCGCTACACCGGCCGCGGCATGCTCTTCCTCGACCTGATCCAGGAGGGCAACCTCGGCCTGATCCGCGCGGTCGAGAAGTTCGACTACACCAAGGGCTACAAGTTCTCGACGTACGCCACCTGGTGGATCCGGCAGGCGATCACCCGCGCCATGGCCGACCAGGCCCGCACCATCCGGATCCCGGTGCACATGGTCGAGGTGATCAACAAGCTCGCCCGCGTCCAGCGCCAGATGCTGCAGGACCTCGGCCGCGAGCCCACGCCCGAGGAGCTCGCCAAGGAGCTCGACATGACCCCGGAGAAGGTCATCGAGGTGCAGAAGTACGGCCGCGAGCCGATCTCCCTGCACACCCCGCTCGGCGAGGACGGCGACTCCGAGTTCGGCGACCTGATCGAGGACTCCGAGGCGATCGTCCCGGCCGACGCCGTCTCGTTCACGCTGCTCCAGGAGCAGCTGCACGCGGTCCTCGACACGCTCTCCGAGCGCGAGGCCGGCGTGGTCTCGATGCGCTTCGGCCTGACCGACGGACAGCCCAAGACCCTCGACGAGATCGGCAAGGTCTACGGCGTCACCCGCGAGCGGATCCGCCAGATCGAGTCCAAGACCATGTCCAAGCTGCGCCACCCCAGCCGCTCCCAGGTCCTGCGCGACTACCTCGACTGACCCGTCCCCTCGTCTGTGCGATACCTCGACTGCGGTGCTCGAGTGCCCCGAGCATTGCTTCCCTTGAGCAGGCCCGAGGCGTGCGACCGCTTCTCGGCCGACACGCTACTCGCACTGGGCATGCGTGAATCCGGCCGCGGTGCGGTCGAGTGCCCAGCAGGGATCGTGAGCTGCCCGTGACGTCGCGACGTGTGCTGGGAGTGCGTGCTCTGGGCCGGCGTGCTCTGGGCCGGCGGGTGCTGGGGCGATCCCGCCGTGGGGACGGCGGGTGTCGTGTGTGCGGTGGCGCGAACCTCGTCGCGCGCGACCTGGAGTACGTCCGCGATCCCCAGCGCACGTGCAGCATCCGGCGCTGCAGGGACTGCGGCTACATCGCGATCCTGCGATCCGAGGAGAGCCTGTGGAAGGAGCGGACCGACCTCGACCACGGCTCCCGGGTCCGTCGGGTCTGGTGACCAGTCGCAGGGGGTCAGGGCTGCGAGTCCAATGGCGAAGATGGCGGCCGACATCCTGGGCCGCTCGTCCCTCCAGGTACTCGTGTACCGGCGCAGGCTGCGAGTCTCGGACAATCCTCCACAGTCGCCCAGACCTCACTCAATCGGCCGGCCTCGGGCGGCACGAGGTGACGACCGCGTCAGCTGTCGGTGACATCATGCGGCTGCGCGAGGACCAGGACTTCGTCGACCTGAACCAGCCCGCACGTGAGCGCTTCGACATCGTGATCGCCAGTGAGGTGATCGAGCACTACCGCGACCCGCGAGCGGACTTCGACCGGCTCTTCGGCTTCGTCGATCCGCCAAGGGCTGATCGTCGCCTCGACCAACATCCATGCGGGCAATCCGCTGGCGCGCGACGGGTACATCTTCTACCCCGACCACACCTCGTACTACTCGCCGACCTCCCTGCGCATGATCGCCAACGACGCCGGTTTCCACCTCGATTTTCGAGCACCGTTGATCGGGCCGCGCATGCGCAAGCGCTACGTGTTCTTCTCCCGGTCCCGCGACGTCCTCGAGGACGTCGGCTGCTACTTCGGCACCGAGGTCTACGCCCCTTCCGAGGAGCTGCAGCCACCGCGACCGCCCGTGCAACGCAGCCACGCCGCGTGGCGTCCGGGGGGATGGCGGAGCGCCTCTCGCGAGGGCAGGGCGCCGACCCCTAGTCGGCACCACCCGGGATCGGGGGGGTCACCCGGGCGGTGCCTCGGCCGCCAGGCCCGACGCGTGGTCGGACCCGAGGCGACCTGACTGGTGGGTACCCACTTGTCGGCGAGCTAGAACCTGTTCCACTTTCCTGGTCCGGGAAAGCAACGAGCCCCGCAGACAATGGAGGGGGCCTGCAGGGCTCGCGCGGTTTCCTCAGGTCAGAGGATGGCGAGGATCGCCCGGGGTGCCTTCTTGGCTGCGTCCACCGAGCCGGCGGTCGGGCCGACGAGGCTGACCGACGCGACGGCAACGAGAATGACTGCGATGGCACGGTTGATGCGGATACGGGACATGTGGTGCTCCTTAGGATGACGTGTCCCAATTGATACGCGGCTATTCGTCGCAGCGCCCTAGTCCAAACGGACTATATTCGGACTAGATGAATCGGAACTACGGCCCGTAATGCCCATAAAAGGGATCTTTCGGGTGTCGTAATATCCAGACGCTCCGACGTGTGCCCGGCTGACGCGAGGCGTCGTCGGCCCGCTACCTTGCTCTCGGGGTCGCAACCACGCAGGAGGCGACCATGGCGGGCGGCTACGGGCGGGGCGATCAGGGCAGCCTGGCCGAGCGGGTCGCAGCCTCGGCGCCACTCGGCCCGACACCGAGCACGACGGCGCGAGATCGGCTCCGGCACCGGTCCCCGGCCCGGCACTGCTTCGTCGACGGCGAGCCGGGACTGCTCGTCGAGTGGCGGCAGGGGAGCGCGGGCTGGGAAGGCCGGGTGCTCTCGATGGCGTGGGTCGATGCGGCCGGGTGGACGACGCTGGAGCGGTGGTTGCCGGCCGGGGAGATCGGCCGCTCGGCGTGAGACGCCGGCGGGTCGACGTCCCTGGGACGCGAAGGGCCGCCCATGGACCCTCCGGGCAGGAACATCCATGGGCGGCCGAGGGGCTCGACGGCGCCGTGGGGGTGTGCCGAGCTCATTCCCTGCTCCCACTGTGGCCCCTGGTCACTGCCGTGACCAGAGGTGCGGTTTGCTGGTCTAGCCGGGGAGTTGTGGTGCCGTTTCGCGGCGTAGAGGACGGGTATCGAGGCGCCGAGTCTCGTATTGGCGACGGCGGGCGGGCTACGGCTCCAGCGGGAAGCCGAGCGCGTCGGCGAGACCGTCGACGTCGGAGACGGTGAGGGTCGCTCCGGGGTGCTCGATGCGTCCGGTGGGGTCGATCCCCTTGACGGGCTCGCGGAACTGCACGCACAGCCCCTTCCTGCCGTTCGTCGCGAAGCTGATGCCGCGATCACCCAGCGACAGGTGCGGAGGGCCGGCAGTCTTGACGAAGGCGTAGTCGCCGGACACCTCGACGCCGGTGATGTTGCCGAGAGCCGATCGCAGCGACCACGGGCCGTAGCGGACGTGGAGCTCGGACGGCGAGACCTCCACGTGCGCCGTCCGCGGCGTGATGCCGAACAGCAGCCCCAGGGGCCGGTACGAGGGATCCCAGTCGAAGGTGAACCTCTCGACACTCATCCGAGCACGTCGGCAGCGCGTGCCTCGCCCGGGTTCTCCTCGATGGCCGAGGTCAAGGCACCCACCTCCTGGTCGTCGAGCTCGATGCCGGCCTCGTCGAGGCCCTCTCGCAGCTCCTTCTCGACGGTTCCCTCGGTCGCTCCGTCCTGGTAGGCGGAGACCCGGTCGACGACGTTCTGAATGGCTTCGAGCTTCTCGGTGTCCATGCCCGACCACGTACCCGCGTCAGGGATGGCGATGTGCTGGCGTGACCGGTTTCACCCGCTGGCAGGCGCTCAGCCGCGCTGCTCGTTCTCCTCGTTGCGAGTCCGCGCGACGGTCCTGACCAGCTCGTCGAAGTCCGGGAGCTCCTGCACGCAGCTGCTGGAAGTCCTGGCGCGGCCAGGCCACGGCGAGGACCGGGTCGACGACCGTCACGCGGGCGTTGCGCAACGAGTGGTCCACCAGGCCCATCTCGCCGAAGATCTCACCGCGGCACACGTCGGCGAGCGTGTCGTCGCCGTCGACGACCTCGACGCACCCCTCGAGGATCAGGTAGGCCTCGTCGGCCGGCTCGTGGGCACGGATCGGGGTCCAGCCCTGGGGGATGTGGACCAGGCGCCCCACCGCGAGCAGCCGCTTCACGGTGTCCGGGTCCAGGTGTGCGAGGCCGGGCACGTTCTTGGGGTCGAGCCGTTCGTCCTTGGAGCGGAGTCGCATGGGTCTCCTCAGGTCGGTGGGGGAGGGATGCAGGCGGGATACCCGCCCAACTGGGTGCCTATGCCCCGTTTCGGTGTACACGTGTTCTAGACCGATTCGGCGACGCTATGGCTCCCGGGCGGCGCGTGGGTGAACATGTGAGCCACGTCATCCTCCCCCGGGGTGGCTGTCGATATCTCGGAAGGTCGACATGCTCGCATCGCTCGTTCACCTCATGCTCTGGCTCGGCCTCGCGCTCGCCGCCGTCTGGACCCTGAGCAGCCTCGGCGTCGCGGTCCTCGCGATCGCCGCCATGCGCGGCAACCGCCGCGTCATCCTCGTCCAGCGCGAGGTGTCCGTGACGCCAGGAGACCGCGCCGCCTCAGCGGCTGCCCGCCTCGCTCTGGCGCCGGCCGGGGCTCAGCGCCGGCTGTTCGTGTAGAGCACGTAGCCGGCGGCGATCGCCAGGACCACGACCAGCGCCCACGGGTGGTGGGACAGGAAGATCGTCCCGATCAGCGGGGGCGGCTCAGGCATGCCTCGACGCTACGTGCGGACCGGTTGCGACGTAGACCAACGTCACATGCCCAGAACTCGCTTCTGAGCCTATTGGATCGTTAAAATGGACTCGTCCACACCTGCTTCCCCAGGAGAGTCCCATGAACGAGAACCTGACCCTGACCGACCGGCTGGCCCAGCTGCACGAGGCGTACGTCGTCGCCGTGAACGAGGCCGTCGCCAACGACGACATGATCGGCGTCGACGAGCTGGTCCGTGACTTCGACCGCGAGACGCTGGACCTGATGTCCGAGCACGCGGCGCCCCCCGCCGCCGCCTGACCGGTCCCGAGAACGCCTCAGTCGTCGAAGGCCTCGAGGACGGCCTCGTCGATGGTGTGCTTGGGCCCGGTGAACCAGTTCTTCGCCGAGACCTTCCACCACACGGTCAGCACCAGCAGCGTGCCGATCGTCAGGATGGGCGCGTAGTTCACGCTGCTCCAGGCGAAGTCCTTGTTGCCGGGGACGCCGGCCGGCGTGAACGGCAGGATGAAGTAGATCGAGATGACGATGATCTCGGCGACGGCCACCAGGTTCATCCACTTGTACTTCTTGCCGAGCGTCCAGCTCCCCGGCACGAAGGCGTCACCCATCCTCCACCGCAGGAAGATCGGGATGGCGAAGGCGAGATAGAGCCCGATCACGGCGACCGAGACGACCGCGAGGAAGGCGACCGGCACTCCACCGATGCTCTTCAGGGCGGGCAAGGTGATCAGGATGCCGATGACGCTCACGAAGATCACGGCGTTGGCCGGGATGCGGGTCGTGGGATTCACCTTGGCGAGCCACTTCGAGCCCGGGATGGCGCCGTCACGGCTGAACGCGAAGGTCATCCGCGACGCGCTGGTCAGACAGGCGGTGGCGCAGAAGAGCTGGCCGGCGGTGGAGATCAGCAGCACCATGAAGTGCCAGCCCTCCGGCAGGGCCTGGCTGAAGATCACGTCCACGCTGCCGAGGCCCTTGTTGACACCCTCGGGGTCCTGGACCGCGAAGACGAAGCTGAGCAGCAGGATGTAGCCACCGACGGCCGAGTAGAAGATCGAGCGCCAGATCCCCTTGGCGGCCCCGTCGGCGGCGCCCTGGGTCTCCTCGGACAAGTGCGCCGAGGCGTCGAAGCCGGTGATCGTGTACTGCGTCAGCAGGAAGCCGAGTGGCAGCACCAGGAACCAGTAGAAGCCGTTGGTGAACCCGGAGTTGTTGATCCGCTCGGTGAAGACGTAGCTGAGCGCTCTGGTGGTGGTCCGGGATCACGATGAGGATCAGGACCACGATGGACGCGCCCGCGACGTGCCACCACACCGAGATGTTGTTGACGACCGCCAGCAGGTGGCTGCGGAAGATGTTGATGACCGCGGCGAGCAGGAAGATCACGACGAACTCGATGAAGACGCGGGTCAGGCGAGTAGTTGTCCGCCCAGCCGGAGCTGACCGTGCTGATCGTGAGGTCGAGGAAGGTGGCAGCGCCGTAGGCGACGGAGGCCGTGACCGCGAGCAGGCCGACGAGGTTGAGCCACCCGGTGAAGAACCCTGCGGCGGGTCCCCCCATCTTCGAGGCCCACCAGTAGATGCCGCCCGAGGTCGGGTACGCCGAGACCAGCTCGCTCATCGTGAAGCCGATGATCAGGATGAACGTGGAGATGATCGGCCAGCCCCACGAGATGGCGACCGGGCCACCGTTGTTCCACCCCTGGTAGAAGGTGGTGAAGCACCCGGCCAGGATCGAGATGATCGAGAACGAGATCGCGAAGTTCGAGAAGCTCGACCACGATCGGCTGAGCTCCTGCTTGTAACCGAGCTTGGCGAGCAGCGCATCGTCGTCGGACAGGGGGTCTGCTTCGCGTGCCGCGTCGGACATGGTCGCTCCTGGGCTAGTTCCACAGCGGATCCCGAGGTGCTAGGAGGCTAGACCCGACGGAATCCGCGAGTCCAGACTCCACGCCGAAAAGGTTTGAACTCAGACCATTGACAGTCATGGGGCAGGTGCGAGACTGACCGCCGTGAGCCCGTCCCCCGGCGCAGCCGCGTCCGTCCCGCCCGTTCCGGGCATTCTGGGACAGGCGGTGCTCCGGCCGGTGCGGGGTCACCACGCCTTCGAGTCGTGCGTCGAGCAGCTCGCCACCGCCATCCGGCTCGGCGCCTACCCGGCCGGGAGCGTGCTGCCTCCCGAGCGCGAGCTCGCCGAGCTGATGGGCGTCTCACGCACGACGTTGCGCGAGGCGATGGCGGCGCTGCGCCAGGCCGGTCTGGTCGAGACGCGCCGTGGGCGCGGTGGCGGCACCGTGGTCACCAAGCGCCCACCGCTCCAGGCCCGGATCTCGGCCCGGCAGCAGGAGGCGCGGCGTGCCGAGTGGCTCGACGCGCTGTCCTTCCGGCGCATCGTCGAGCCCGGTGCCTGCGCGATGGCGGCCGGCACCGAGCTGAGCGACCGTTCCCGCCGTGCGCTGACCACGGCGCTGGCGGCCGTGGCGAAGGCACACCGGCCCGGCACCCACCGGCAGGCCGACTCGCGGCTGCACCTGACCCTCGCCACGCTCAGCGGCTCGGCGCGGGCGGTGGAGGCGGTCACGTCCGTGCAGGCCAGCCTCGACGAGATGCTGCGCGCGATCCCGGTGCTCGAGGCGAACATCGCCCACTCCGACCGGCAGCACGAGACGATCGTCGCCGCCGTGCTCGAGGGCGATCCGGCGCGGGCTCGCCGCGCGATGGAGCAGCACTGCGACGACACTGCCGCGTTGCTGCGCGGCCTTGCTCGGCTGACGAAGGGAAGCACCATGACGAGGAACGACCGGCACCTGAGCTCGGAGCAGCTGGTGACCCGCATCGACGAGGGCTCGATCGACACCGTCGTCGTCGCCTTCACCGACATGCAGGGGCGCCTGCAGGGCAAGCGGCTGCACGCGGCGTACTTCCGCGACGAGGTGCTCGGGCACGGGACCGAGGGGTGCAACTACCTGCTCGGCGTCGACGTGGACATGAACACCGTCGCCGGGTACGCGATCACCTCGTGGGAGCGCGGGTACGGCGACATGGAGTTCCAGCTCGACCTCGAGACCATCCGCGTGCTGGAGCACCTCCCGGCGACCGCGATGGTGCAGTGCGACCTCGCCTGGCCCGACGGCAAGCCCGTCGTGCAGAGCCCGCGGGCGATCCTCCAGGCCCAGGTCGACAAGGCGGCGGGGATGGGCTTCGTCGCGCTGGCGGGCACCGAGCTGGAGTTCATCCTCTTCGAGGACACCTACGAGTCCGCGCACACCGCCCACTACCAGGACCTGACGCCGGCCAACCAGTACAACGTCGACTACTCGATCGTCGGCACCACCCGCGTCGAGCCGCTCCTGCGCGACATCCGCAACACGATGTACGCCGCCGGGCTGAACGTCGAGGGCGCCAAGGGCGAGTGCAACTTCGGCCAGCACGAGATCGGCTTCCTCTACGACGACGTCGTCGTCACCGCCGACAACCACGCGGTCTACAAGACGGTGGCCAAGGAGATCGCCAGCCTGCACGGGAAGTCGCTGACGTTCATGGCCAAGTACGACGAGCGCGAGGGCAGCTCCTGCCACATCCACCTCTCGCTGCGCGGCAAGGACGGCGACATCGTCTTCTGGGACGACGACGCTGGTCGTCGTACTCCTCTCTACGACTCGTTCGTCGCCGGGGTGCTCGCGAGCATGGCCGACTTCACGCTGCTCTACGCGCCGAACATCAACTCCTACAAGCGGTTCGCCGACGGCTCGTTCGCCCCGACCGCGATCGCGTGGGGCGAGGACAACCGCACCTGCGCCGTCCGCCTCGTCGGTCACGGCCCGGGCGCGCGGATGGAGAACCGGGTGCCCGGCGGCGACGTGAACCCCTACCTCGCACTCGCCGCGATGATGGCCGGCGGCCTGCGCGGCATCGAGGAGGAGCTCGAGCTCGAGCCGCCGACCGAGGGCAACGCGTACGCCTCCGACAAGCCCAAGGTGCCGCACACGCTGCGCGAGGCGCGCGAGGTCTTCGCGAGCTCCGAGCTCGCCCGGGCGACCCTGGGTGACGAGGTCGTCGACCACTACACCAACATGGCCGACGTCGAGCTGGCCGCCTTCGAGTCGGCGGTGACCGACTGGGAGCGCAAGCGTTCGTTCGAGAGGATGTGAGGCCGGTGTCCACCTACACCGTCGTCAACCCGTCCACGGCCGAGCCGGTCCGCGACGTCGCGCTGGCAGACGTCGCCGCCACCGACGAGGCGATCGAACGGGCTCAGCGGGCCTTCCCCGCGTGGCGCGACCTGGCGCCGGGGGAGCGCGCTCGTCTCCTGCGGGCGTTCGCGGCGACGGTCGACGCCCACATCGACGAGCTGGCGGCGCTCGAGGTGATCAACGCCGGCCACACGCTGGGCAACGCGACCTGGGAGGCCGGCAACGTCCGCGACTGCCTGAACTACTACTCGGCGGCGCCGGAGCGGTTGTTCGGCCGGCAGATCCCGGTGGCCGGTGGCATCGACGTGACGTTCCGCGAGCCGCTGGGCGTGGTCGGGATCATCGTCCCCTGGAACTTCCCGATGCCGATCGCCGGCTGGGGCTTCGCGCCGGCGATCGCCGCCGGCAACACGGTCGTCCTCAAGCCCGCGGAGCTGACGCCACTCACGGCGATCCGGCTCGGTGAGCTCGCGCTCGAGGCCGGGCTCCCCGAGGGCGTCTTCACGGTGATCCCGGGCAAGGGATCGATCGTGGGGGAGCGCTTCGTGACCCACCCCGCCGTGCGCAAGGTCTGCTTCACCGGGTCGACCGAGGTCGGCAAGCGGATCATGGCCGGCTGCGCCGACCAGGTGAAGCGGGTGACCCTCGAGCTCGGCGGCAAGAGCGCCAACATCGTCTTCGCCGACGCCGACCTCGAGAAGGCGGCCGCCACCGCGCCGTACGCCGTCTTCGACAACGCCGGTCAGGACTGCTGCGCGCGTTCGCGCATCCTCGTCGAGCGCAGTGCGTACGACGACTTCCTCGGCCGCCTCGAGACCGCGGTGAAGGGGATGCGCGTCGCCGACCCGGCGAGCGACCCGGACTCCGAGATGGGCCCGCTGATCTCGGCCCAGCAGAAGCAGATCGGTCGCCGGCTTCGTCGACGACGCCGACGTGGCCTTCACCGGACCGGTGCCCGACCTGCCGGGGTTCTGGGTCGCCCCGACCGTGGTGCTGTCGACCAGCACCGACGAGGCGGTCTGGCGCGAGGAGGTGTTCGGCCCGGTCGTGGCGGTGATGCCGTTCGACGACGAGGAGCACGCGGTCCGGCTCGCCAACGACACCGAGTACGGGCTGTCCGGGTCGATCTTCACGCGCGACGTGGGCCGGGCGCTGCGGGTCTCGCGTGCGGTCGAGACCGGCAACCTCAGCGTCAACTCCCACTCGGCGGTCCGGTACTGGACCCCGTTCGGCGGCTTCAAGCAGTCGGGCCTGGGTCGTGAGCTCGGGCCGGACGCGCCGAACGCGTTCACCGAGGAGAAGAACGTCTTCATCAGCAACGAGTAGTGGTCTCGCCCTGCTTGATGACAGGGCGCTCGACCACCTGGTGGTCGAGCGAAGTCGAGACCACCCACCGGCAACAAGGAGGGAGGGCACATGGCAGGACGGCTCGAGGGCAAGGTCGCGGTCATCACGGGAGGGTGCTCCGGGATCGGCCTGGCCACGGTGCAGCGGTTCACCGAGGAGGGCGCCAAGGTCGTCGTCGGTGACATCGACGACCAGCGCGGTCACGAGCTGGTCGGCCAGCTCGGCGGTGAGGCCGTCGCGACGTACGTGCACGTCGACGTCACCGACAAGGACGAGGTCGACGCGCTCTTCCAGACCGCCAAGGACACCTACGGCTCGGTCGACGTCGCCTTCAACAACGCCGGCATCTCGCCGCCCGACGACGACTCGATCCTCGACACCGACCTCGACGCCTGGAGGCGGGTGCAGGAGGTGAACCTGACCAGCGTCTACCTGTGCTGCAAGGCGGCGCTGCCGCACATGCTGGAGCAGGGCAGCGGGTCGATCATCAACACCGCCTCGTTCGTCGCGGTGATGGGTGCCGCCACGTCGCAGATCTCCTACAGCGCCTCGAAGGGCGGGGTGCTGTCGATGAGCCGCGAGCTCGGCGTGCAGTTCGCCCGGCAGGGCGTGCGGGTCAACGCGCTGTGCCCGGGCCCGGTGAACACCCCCTTGCTGCAGGAGCTGTTCGCCAAGGACGAGGAGCGCGCGGCGCGCCGGCTCGTGCACGTGCCGATGGGCCGGTTCGGCGAGCCCGAGGAGATGGCCAACGCGGTGCTCTTCCTCGCCTCCGACGAGTCCAGCTTCATCACCGCCTCGACCTTCCTCGTCGACGGCGGGATCAGCGGCGCCTACGTGACCCCCCTGTGAAGACGGCAGAGTGAGGCCGGCGCCATGAGCACGTCGCCGTTGATCGGGATGACCACCTACCGCGAGCCCGCGCGGTGGGGGGTCTGGGACCAGAGCGCCGACCTGCTGCCCTCGACGTACGCCGCCGCGGTGGAGTCGGTCGGCGGCGTCCCGGTGCTGCTCCCGCCGACGGCGCCGTACGAGGAGTCCGCCGCCGCGGTCGTGGCACGGATCGACGGCCTGGTGATCTCCGGCGGCGCCGACGTGGACCCGGACCGGTACGGCCAGGACCCCCATCCCAGGACCGGCGTCCCGCGCCACGACCGGGACGCCTGGGAGCTCGCCCTGCTGGCCGCGGCCGCCGACCGCGGCCTGCCGACCCTCGGGGTCTGCCGCGGGATGCAGGTGATGGCGGTCGGTGCCGGAGGGACGTTGGAGCAGCACCTGCCCGACATCCTCGGCGCGAGCACCCACGACCCGGGAGGCGACGGCTTCGGCGAGGTCGACGTACGGATCGCACCGGGGAGCAGGCTGCGTCACGCCCTGGGCGACGCGGAGACCGTGAACGTGCGCTGCCACCACCACCAGGGCGTGCGCGCGCACCCCGGGTACGAGGCCGTGGCGTGGGCGGGCGACGGCGGGCTCGAGGCGATGGAGGGCGTCGGCGACCGCTTCCTCGTGGGTGTCCAGTGGCACCCCGAGGTCGTCGCGGACGCGGGCCTGTTCCGCGCGCTGGTGGAGGCGAGCCGGACGAGCTGAGCCCACGGGGTTGGTTGTGTCAGTGGCCTGTGCCTAGGGTGAGGGGCACGACAAATCGAGGACGGCTGCAGCGATGGGGCCGCCCCCGCACCGACCCGCGGTCGCCTGGCGACCGGTCCGGACCTGGAGGGGGCGGTATGACCGCTCAGAGGCTCGTACGACGCGACGACGCCGTGGACGACCCGCTGGTGGGCTCCGCCGATCCCGTCGAGGCCGCCCGGCAGCACCTTGCCGAGACCACGCTGCGTGCCGACGCGGGTGGTCGGGTGGGGCTGGAGCTGGAGCACCACCTCGTCGACCTCGCCCATCCCGACCGCCGACCCACGTGGGACGACGTCACCGCCTTGGTGGAAGCAGCTCGGCACCGATGCCCGAGGGCAGCTCGGTGACCTTCGAGCCGGGCGGCAGGTCGAGCTGTCGACCCCACCCGCGGACTGCCTGGTCGACGCGGTCGCCGCCATGCGCACCGACGTCGCCGTCCTCCGTGCGCGACTCCGCGTCGCCGGATACGGCGCCGCCGGCCTGGGCAGCGACCTGGCGCGCGCACCGCAGGCGGATCAACCCGCACACGCGCTACCTGGCCATGGAGCAGCACTTCGACGCACTGGGCTTCGCCGGCAGCGGGATGGAGATGATGACCGCGACGGCCGCCCTCCAGGTCAACCTCGACGCCGGCCCGGCGTCGGCTTGGCAGGAGCGCCTGGGCCTGGTCCGGACGATGGTCCCGATGCTGGTGGCGGCCTCCTCGACCTCACCCTGGCTCGGCGGGCGCACCAGCGGCTGGCACTCCATGCGACAGGGCACCTGGCAGGGCATCGACCACGGCCGCAGCGATCCGGTCCCGCTCGGTGACCCGGTCACCGCCTGGACGACCTACGCCCTCGAGGCGCCGGTGATGCTGGTACGTGACGGCGAGGCCTGGCCCCCGTCACGGAGCGGATCCCCTTCGCCCAGTGGCTGCGCGGAGCGGCCCGCGGCCGGCCCCCGTTCACGCGACCTCCCACGACCGCCGACCTCGACTACCACCTGACCACGCTCTTCCCGCCCGTGCGGCCGCGTGGCTACCTCGAGCTGCGCTGTCTCGACGCGTTGCCCGACCGTTGGTGGCCGGCACTGGCCGCCATCACCGTCACCCTGGTCGACGACCCGGTCGCGGCTGACGCTCGCCGCAGACCTCTGCGCGAGCGTCAGCGACAGCTGGGACACCGCCGCCCGTCACGGGCTCGACGACGAGGCCATCCGCAGGGCCGTCACGGGCTGTGTCGAGGTCGCCCTGCGCCACTGTCCCGCAGGAACTGAAGCCGGAGGTCGAGGAGTACGCCGCGCTGCTCGACGCGGGTTCCAGCCCGAGCCAGGAGCTGCGCCGCCGGATCGAGGCGATCGGGCCGCTCGCCGTGCTGGAGGAGGAAGCAGGTGCCTGAGCAGCTGACCGAGACCGCGGCCCGCGGGCTGGAGGCCGCCCGGGCGCGCACCCTGCGGCTGACCGACCTCGACGAGGGCGAGCTGACCCGGCAGCACAGCCCCCTGATGAGTCCGCTGGTGTGGGACCTCGCGCACATCGGCCAGCAGGAGGACCTCTGGCTGCTCCGCGGAGGCAACGCGGCGGCGCAGGGGCTGCTCTCGGCACGCGTCGAGCAGCTGTACGACGCCTTCGAGCACCCGCGCGCCACCCGGGTCGACCTGCCGCTTCTCACCCCCGCGGAGGCTCGCCGCTTCATCGCCGACGTCCGCGGCCGGGTCTTCGACGCGCTCGAAGGCGCCGGCGAGGGCGGTCCCGGTGAGCTGTTCCCCTACGTCATGGTCGAGCAGCACGAGCAGCAGCACGTCGAGACGATGCTGGCCACCCACCAGCTGCGCCAGGGCGAGGCCGTGCTCGGCGCCGGAGCGCCGCTGCCGGCGGGACGGCCGGTCGGGCACGACGCCGTCCTCGTCCCTGCCGGCCCGTTCACGCTCGGGGTCGACGGCGACGCCGATCCGTGGTCGCTGGACAACGAGCGCCCGGCCCACACCGTCGACCTGCCGGCCTTCCGGATCGGCCGCGTGCCGGTCACCAACGCCGAGTGGCAGGGGTTCGTCGACGCAGGCGGCTACGACGACCCGGCCTGGTGGTCCGAGCGCGGCTGGCGGCACCGCGTGCGAGACCGGGCTCCAGCGGCCGCTCTTCTGGCGTGACGACGGCTCGCGCCGGCGCTTCGGGCACGTCGAGGAGATCCCCGGTGACGAGCCGGTGCAGCACGTCTCCTACTTCGAGGCGGAGGCCTACGCCGCGTGGGCCGGCGCCCGCCTCCCCACCGAGCAGGAGTGGGAGAAGGCCGCCTCGTGGGACCCGCACGCGGGTCGCAAGCGCCGCTGGCCGTGGGGCGAGTCGGAGTGGACTCCGGCGCTGGCCAACCTCGGCGGCGACGCCCTGCGCCCGGCGCCGGTGGGCGCCTACGAGGCCGGTGCCTCGGCCTACGGCGTCGAGCAGATGATCGGCGAGGTCTGGGAGTGGACGTCGTCCGGGATCGAGCCGTGGCCCGGGTTCGAGCCGATGCTCTACGCCGACTACAGCGCGCCGTTCTTCGGCGGCGACTTCAAGGTGCTGCGCGGCGGCTCGTGGGCGGTCGGCGCCGACGCGGTCCGGACGACCTTCCGCAACTGGGACCTGCCGATCCGGCGGCAGATCTTCACCGGCGTGCGCCTCGCCTGGGACGCCTGATGTGCCGTCATCTCGCCTGGCTCGGGGAACCCCGCACGGTGGCCTCGCTGGTGCTCGAGCCGGAGCACGGACTGCTGCGGCAGAGCTACCAGCCGCGGCGCCAGTCCCACGGCCTGATGAACGCCGACGGCTGGGGCGTCGGCTTCCTCGCGCCCGGCAGGCCCGAACCGGTCAGGTGGCGCTCGTCCCGACCGCTGTGGAGCGACGCGTCGTTCGCCTCGGTGGCCCCGGAGCTGAGCTCCGGGTGCCTCCTGGCGGCGGTCCGCTCGGCCACGCCGGGGATGCCGATGGACGAGAGTGCCGCTGCGCCCTTCACCGACGGCCGCTGGCTGGTCTCCCACAACGGTCGCGTCGACCGCGACGTGCTGCCGGCGTACGGCGAGGCCGAGTCGGTGTGCGACTCCGCGGTCCTGGCGGCGCACGTCCTCGCCCAGGGATCGGAACTCGGTCCCGACCACCTGGCCAAGGTCGTCACCGAGGTCGCCCGCCTCGATCCGGAGGCACGGCTCAGCCTGCTGCTCACCGACGGCGAGCGCATCCTCGCCACGACCTGGGGTGACCCGCTGAGCTACCTCGTGGAGCCCGACGGCGTGGTCGTGGCGAGCGAGCCGTACGACGACGACCCGCGCTGGGTCGACGTACCCGATCGACGACTGGTCGAGGCGAGTACGTCCAGCGTCGTGATCACTGACCTGGAGGCCTGATGTCCGTCCACGACGCAGTCGTCCTGCTCGACCCCGGCGACCTCGCCCGGCAGATGAGCGACGACGTGCGCGCGGGTCTGACCGCGACCCCGAAGACGCTGCCGCCGAAGTACTTCTACGACGCCCGCGGCAGCGAGCTGTTCGACCGGATCACCCGCCTGCCGGAGTACTACCCGACGCGCACCGAGCGAGCCATCCTCGAGGCGCACGTGGGGGAGATCGCCCGGCTGACGCGGGCCGAGACCCTCGTCGAGCTCGGCAGCGGCACCTCGGAGAAGACGCGGCTGCTGCTGTCGGCGCTCACCGACGCCGGCACGCTGCGCAGGTTCGTGCCCTTCGACGTCGACCCCGCCGTGCTCAAGGACGCCAGTGCCGCCGTGGCCGAGGAGTTCCCGGCCCTCGAGGTCGAGCCCGTGGTGGGCGACTTCGAGCGGCACCTCGTGGACCTCCCGCGCCACCCTCGGCGCCTGGTGGCCTTCCTCGGCTCCACGATCGGCAACCTGGAGCCGCGCCAGCGGGCCCGGTTCCTCGCCGACGCCCGCAGCACCCTCGCCGAGGGTGACGCGTTCCTCCTCGGCACCGACCTGGTGAAGTCGCCGCAACGCCTCGTGGCGGCCTACGACGATGCCGAGGGAGTCACCGCCGCCTTCGACAAGAACGTGCTCGGCGTGCTCAACCGCGAGCTGATGGCCGACTTCGACCCGGATGCCTTCGCGCACCGCGCCGTGTGGGACGCCGACCACGAGTGGATCGAGATGCGGCTGGAGTCGACGCGCCGGCAGCGGGTCACCCTCGCGCGCCCTCGACCTCGTCGTGGACTTCGCGGAGGGTGAGCAGGTGCGTACCGAGATCTCGGCCAAGTTCCGGCGGGCCGGCGTCGAGTCCGAGCTGCGCGCCGCGGGGTTCGAGCTGGTTGCGTGGTGGACCGACCCGGACGACGACTTCGCGGTGTCACTGTCCCGACCTGTCTGAGCGAAAGCACTAGCCTCCGGTCATGGCCGAGCCGCAGATCGTGGGCACCGCGGAGCGGATGAAGTTCTTCACCGACGCCGTGGTCGCCATCGCCATGACGTTGCTGATCCTGCCGCTCCTGGAGAGCGTGGCGGAGGCGGCGAGGAACAACGTCGACACGGCGACGTACCTCAGCGACCACGGGGACGAGCTGTTCGCCTTCGTGCTCAGCTTCCTGATCATCGGCCGGTTCTGGGTCGGTCACGAGCGCCTCTTCGGCTACGTCGACCGGTGGACGGGCCTGCTGATGAACCTCAACATGCTGTGGATGCTCAGCATCGTGTTCCTGCCGGTGGCCACGGCCATCGTCGGCTCGATGAAGACCGATGCGGTCCAGCTGTCGCTCTACATCGGCACGATGATCGTGAACGTCCTGCTGATGACGGCGATGCAGGTCGTGGTGCTGCGCACCCCGGCCATCTGGGCCGGTGAGCAGGGGCCACCTCGCGAACGGCTGTTCTCCTCGCTGGTGTTGCTCGCGCTGCTCGTGCTCGCGCTGGTGCTGGGCCTGCTCGTACCGGGGCTCGGCTACCTCGCGCTGCTGGTGCTGCTGCTCGGCGGGCCGGTCAACGGCCTCGTCGAGCGGCGCTGGCTGAGCCAGCGCCGCTGAGGTCCGCTCAGCCCTGGAGGCCGCGGTGCGGGTTGCCGTGGAACAGGTCGCGCAGGGTCGGCCCGAGGCGGACCGTGCGGCGGTCGTTGTCGAGCGCGACGGCGAGCTCGATGTCCAGCAGTGAATGCATGATGTATCTCCCTCCTTCTGCTCAGGCAACGCCCGATGTCAGCACCGTCATCCTGTTTCGGTGGTGACGTCGGACACCCTGTCCCCGGTCCCTGAGGAGGGCCGTCAGGCCCGTCTCGAAGGGCTACCCGCAGCCACGCAGGCCACGGTGACCGCGCACAGCAGCAGCCCCACGGACTGGGCGCGGTGCAGCCGCTCGCCGAGGAAGACGGTGGCGAGCAGCACGGTGAACGCGGGGTAGAGCGAGGTCAGCACCGCGGCGATGCTGAGCAGCCCCTGCTGGCGGGCGAACAGGAACGCCACGACGGCCACGGTGGCCAGCAGCCCGGCGCCGAGCCCGCCCCACTCCAGCCTGCGGCGGGGGACGGGATCGCCTCCGAGCAGGAGGGCGGCCACGGCGACGGCGACCAGCGAGACGACCTCCATGGCCATCACCGGCCAGTACCCGGCACTGTCCGGCACCTGCCCGAGCGCGGCGAACAGCAGCCCGAAGCCCACGCCGGCCAGGACGCCGTCGACCAGCCCGGCGGCGCCGGCGCCCGGCGCCGCATCGGTCGCCGGCTCACGCGAGACGAGCCAGATGCCGGGGAGCGCCACCACGATGCCCAGCCACGCGAGACCTCCGGGGCGCTCGCCCACGCGCGACCCCGATCGCGATCGGCAGCACGGCCGCGCCGACGGCCGACACCGGCGCGACCACGCCCATGCGACCCGCGGCGAAGCCCCGGTAGAGGAACGCCGTACCGGCCCCGCTGCCGATGCCCGCCAGGCAGCCCCAGAGGAAGTCGCCGCCGTCCGGATGGCCCGGCACGACCACGGCGAGCACCAGCACGCCGACGGCGGCACCCAGGCACGCGGTGAAGGCCACCGGCCAGACCGACGCACGACGCGAGATCACGCCACCGAGGAAGTCCGAGAGCCCGTAGGCGACCGCCGCGAGCAGCGCGAGCAGCACGGTGGTCACCGGCGGCTCCTCATGTCAGCACCACGCCGGTCACCCAGACGGCGGCGGCGAGCATCGAGGCGGTGAGCTCGATGAGCAGGGAGAGCCCGGCCGCCATCAGGGCATGCTTCGTGGCCGGCCAGGCGGCCTGCCGGCCCACCCGGCCCAGCTCGGCCAGGTACACGCCGAGCACGAAGCCGACCACCAGGCCGACGACCGGGATCACGAAGAACCCGACCACCCCGAGCAGGCCGCCGAGCAGCATCGTGCTCGTCGGGATGCCGGCGTCCTGGAGCCGGCGGCCGGGGACGACGTACTTGACGACCGCGCCGATCACCACGAGGAGGGCGGCGACCGCGAACACCACCCACGCGGTGGTGGTGCCGGTCTGGGTGGCCCAGAGCAGGATCGCGGCGACGACGAGGATCGAGCCCGGCAGGACCGGGACGACGACGCCGACGATGCCGACGACGATCACCAGCCCCACCACGATCTCGAGCCCGCTCACACCCGCACTCTCTCAAGCGCTGCCGCAGGAACGACCGAGGCCCCGGTCACAGGGACCGGGGCCTCGGTTGAGGTTCGTGTGTGGCGACTCAGTCGTCGTCGGAGACCAGCGTCGGCGTCTCGCCGAGCTTGCCGGTCTCGTCCTGGACGTGCTCGGCCACCTCGCGGAGCTTCTCGCCGTGCTCGCGGGCGTGGTGGGCGCAGAACAGGAGCTCGAAGCCACCCTGGAGGTGGACGCGGAGGTAGGCCTGGGCGCCGCAGCGGTCGCAACGGTCCACCGCGCTGAGCGGTGTGGCACTGGGGGCTGTCGCAGTAGTCACGTCGGGCCTCGCTCTCGTCTCGCTCTGGATGGTCTGACACCTACAACGATCCAGATCCTTCGGGGTTCCCCGGTTTTTCCGTATCGCCAGTTCCAACAGTCAACCACGGCCAATGCTTCCCGGCCCGGAACGTCCTGCATGTGAGTTGGCGGTGGTGCTGCTCACACCCGAGAGTACCGAGTGTGCCCGCCCGATACGGGCAGTCGTGGGCGTTTCCTCCAACTCGCCCTGTGATGTACCCCTTCTTGCCGTTCGCCGTTCCTGGGTCGTCTCGACCTGTCCCGAGGGCATTCGGAGCGCCGCGCGTCGCCGATGGGTGTCGGTGCGTCGTGGGTAGATTCGGAGCACAGTGAAGACACCAGTCAGCAGCGCCTCCAGCGCCATCTCCAGGGGTCCCGTCATCGACAACACCTACAACGCCCAGCACCTGCTCGTGCTCGAGGGGTTGGAGGCCGTCCGCAAGCGGCCGGGGATGTACATCGGGTCCACCGACACGCGCGGGCTGATGCACTGCCTGTGGGAGATCATCGACAACGCCGTCGACGAGGCGCTGGCGGGCGTCTGCAGCCGGGTCGAGGTGTTCCTGCACCCCGACGGCTCCGCGGAGGTCCACGACGACGGTCGCGGGATCCCGGTCGACAAGGAGCCCAAGACCGGGCTCTCCGGCGTCGAGGTGGTCTTCACCAAGCTGCACGCGGGCGGGAAGTTCGGGGGCGGCTCCTACACCGCCACCGGCGGGCTCCACGGCGTGGGCGCCTCGGTGGTCAACGCGCTCTCCTCCCGGCTCGACGTCGAGGTCGACCGGTCGCCGGCGACGCAGGGGATGAGCTTCCAGCGGGGTGTGCCAGGGGTGTTCGCCGCACCTGGCCCCGCGCCGTCGTCCGGTGGCGGCTTCGAGCCCGGCTCCGGGCTGCACAAGGGCAGCCGGGTCAAGAAGGGCGTGACCGGCACCCGCATCCGGTTCTGGCCCGACCGGCAGATCTTCACCAAGGACGCCGCGTTCGCCTGGGACGAGCTGGTCACGCGGGCACGGCAGACCTCGTTCATCGTCCCCGGCCTCGAGCTGGTGCTGACCGACCTGCGCGGCCCGGGGGAGGCGGTCACCGAGTCCTTCCGGCACGACGGCGGCATCACCGAGTTCTGCGAGTTCCTCAGCCACGACGAGGCCGTCACCGGGGTGATGCGGCTGCAGGGCTCCGACCTGTTCACCGAGACCGTGCCCCTGCTCGACGACAAGGGCCACATGACCCCGCAGGACGTCGAGCGCGAGCTGCTCGTCGACGTCGCCGTCCGGTGGGGCACCGGCTACGAGACCGAGACGCGCTCCTTCGTCAACGTGATCGCCACGCCCAAGGGCGGCACCCACGTCGCGGGCTTCGAGTCCGCGCTCACCGAGACCTTCAACAACGCCATGCGGGGCGCACGCGTCCTCAAGGCCAACGACGACAAGATCATCAAGGAGGACGTGCTCGAGGGCCTCACCTCCGTGGTCACCGTCCGGCTGGCCGAGCCGCAGTTCGAGGGCCAGACCAAGGAGATCCTCGGCACGCCGGCCGCGCGGTCCGTCGTACGCAAGGTGGTGGCGGGGGAGCTCAAGCGCTTCCTGACCTCGACCAAGCGGGCCGAGAAGGCGCAGGCCAAGCTGGTCATGGAGAAGGTGTACGGCGCCTCCAAGACCCGGATCGCCGCCCGCCAGCACCGCGAGACCCAGCGCCGCAAGAACGCCCTCGAGTCCTCCGCGCTGCCGGCGAAGCTGGCCGACTGCCGCTCCAGCGACGTCGACCGCTCCGAGCTGTTCATCGTCGAGGGCGACTCGGCGCTCGGCACCGCCAAGCTGGCCCGCGACTCGGAGTTCCAGGCGCTGCTGCCGATCCGGGGCAAGATCCTCAACGTGCAGAAGGCCACCGTGGCCGACGTGCTCAAGAACGCCGAGTGCGCCTCGATCATGCAGGTGATCGGCGCGGGCTCGGGGCGCACCTTCGACCTCGAGGCCGCCCGCTACGGCCGGATCATCTTCATGGCCGACGCCGACTCCGACGGCGCCCACATCCGCTGCCTGCTCGCGACCCTCTTCTTCAAGTACATGCCGGACCTGGTCACCGCGGGCCGCGTGTTCACCGCCGTACCCCCGCTGCACCGGATCGAGCTGACCAACCCCAAGAAGGGGATGGAGAAGTACGTCTACACCTACTCCGACCCCGAGCTGCAGCGGAAGATGGCCGAGCTGACCAAGAAGGGTGTGCGCTGGAAGGACCCCGTCCAGCGCTACAAGGGCCTCGGCGAGATGGACGCCGACCAGCTCGCGGAGACCACGATGGACCCCCGCCAGCGCACCCTGCGCCGGATCACCGCCGCCGACGCCGAGGAGGCCGCCAAGGTCTTCGAGCTGCTGATGGGCACCGAGGTCGCCCCCCGCAAGGACTTCCTCGTCGCCTCGGCCTACGAGGTCGACGCCGACCAGATCGACGCCTGACGCGTTGCCCGTCGGTTTCCCAGGTTAAGAACCCAAACTGTCACTTCACACAGGAAGCAACGTGTGTGAAGAGACCAGCTTGGTGTGTGAAGTCTCAGCCCTGGCGGTCCGGGCCGGCCTTCGTCGGGGTGATCCGGATGATCACCCGGCGCTCGCTCTCCATGCCCGCGCGGTACTCGTCCCAGTCGTCGGCCTCGCCGCTGATGCCGCGGTAGTACTCGACGAGCGGCTCCATCGCCTCGGGCAGCGAGACGACCTCGGCCTCGCCCTCGACGTAGATCCACTCGCCGAAGAAGCCGTCGGGGACGACGCACAGCTGCGCCCACGGGTCGGCACGCAGGTGCTTGGTCTTGTACGCCGTCTCGCGGCTGCTCACGGTCAGTCGCCCCTCGTCGTCCACGCCGACGAGCACCGGGCTCTGGTGGACGCCGGTGCTGCTGCGGGTGGCCAGCACGGCGTGGTGGTGGGAGCGGACGAAGTCGCGGGCACTGTCGAGGTCCATGCCCCCAGTCTGGCGCGGTGTCGGGCACGATGGGTCGATGGACGCCGAGGACGTACGCCGGTGGGTGGCGGCCTACGAGCAGGTCTGGCGCTCGCCCGGGACCGATCAGGTCGGCGATCTGTTCGCCGACGACGCGACCTACCTGGTGTCGCCCTGGGCCAAGCCGTTTTCACGGCCTGGCGGAGATCCGGCACCTGTGGGAGGCCGAGCGGGACGCGCCCGACGAGGAGTTCACGATGACCTCGGAGGTGGTCGCCGTCGACGGTGACATCGCCGTGGTTCGCGTCGAGGTCGTCTACGTGCACGAGCGCTGGCGGGACCTGTGGGTGCTCCGGTTCGACGACGACGGCCGCTGCCGGGCCTTCGAGGAGTGGCCGTTCGCCCCGGAGCAGCCGGACGGACACTGACAGCGCCCGGAGTCCGGGACGTCATACGAAGTGGTCGCAATAGCAACCAGAACGTATGACGTCCTGGGGTGCTGCAGAGTCTAGAGGAGCTGCTCGATCAACCCGGTGTCGACGTCGTACATGAAGCCGCCGACGATGCACGGACGACGGGATCAGCGGATGGGCCCTGACCGCGCGGACGTCGTCCTCGAGCGCGGCTCGCTGGTCCTCGACGACGTTGAACGGCTGCCAGGAGGCGTCGAGGCCGGCGGACTCGCCGACCTTCGAGCGCAGCTCGTCGAGGGTGGAGGAGGCCATCGCGCAGCGCGTGTGCGGGATCACCAGGATGCGCTCGACCTTGAGCAGGTGCACGCCGAGGACGAGGGCCTCCAGCGCCTGGGGGGTGACCCGGCCGCCCGGGTTGCGGAAGATCTTCGCGTCGCCGAGGCCGAGCCCGAGCATGTCGAGGGGCATGATCCGCGAGTCCATGCAGGTGACGACGGCGATGCCGGCGTGGGCGACACCGTCGAACCCCGAGTGGTCGAACGTCTCGGCGAAGTGTCGGTTGGCAGCGAGCAGGTCGTCGAAGGCTCCGTCGGCAGGCACGGCAGCAAACTATCCGGTGCCGAGCAGCGCCCGAGCAGGGGCAACCCCTCGGGTGGCGGCGCCGCGGAAGCAGACCAGCGCGAGCACCCCGGCGACGAGGGCGCAGAGGCCGGCCCCGAGGAAGATCGCGTGCAGCTGCTCGATGCCGGCCTGCTCGATCAGCCGCTCGTACGCCGCGCAGCGGGTGCGGCCCCCGCTGCAGACCTGGTTGGGCGAGGGGATGTCGACCTCGACGGCGTAGTAGCGCCGCAGCCCGATCGTGGTGAGGGCGGAGATGCCGACCAGCATCCCGACCATCCGGGCCACGACCAGCAGCGCGCTGGCCACGCCGTGCGCGCCCGCCTCGGTGCTGGCGAGCAGGGCCGCGTTGACGGGGGCGAGGGCGAGGCCGAACCCGAAGCCCGACATCGCCAGCACGACCGAGGCCGAGAGGTGGTGCAGCGAGTCGAAGCCCCAGTCGGCCATGAACCAGAACCCGAGCGCGGCCAGCACCATGCCGACGGCGGTCACGACGCCGGCAGGAGCGCGCCGGGTCAGCGCCCCGCCGACGAGCGCGCCGATCGGGAGGGCCACCAGGAACTCCACGAGGACCAGGGCTGCCTTGATCTGCGAGCCGTCCGCGACGGTCAGGCGGGCGAAGATCGGGATGTCGACCAGCGCCGCGATCAGGGCGGCGCCGACGAAGAAGCTGACCAGCGACCGAGCCCCAGGCCGCGACCTGCGAGAACGCGCCACGTGGGATGAGCGGGGCCGGCGTGCGGCGGTTGTGCAGCACGAACAGGACGGCGCCCACCGCCGCCATCGCCAGCCACCAGGGGCCTGCCCGGGAGAACACCTGCACCTGCGGGTCGGCGGTGGCGAAGGCGAGGATCACGCCGGCGAGCGCGACCGCGAGCAGGGCAGCGCCGAGCAGGTCGGCCTCGCGCACCGAGCGCCACCAGTCCCGCAGGTCGACCAGCGGCCGACGGGCGGTCAGCAGCCGGGCGAGCAGCAGGAGCGCGAGGACGACGGTGATGACGCCGATCGGCGACAGCCACCGTGAGCCGCCGTCGTGGAAGGGCACGAACGGGCCACCGAGCGACACCGAGCTGACCAGGTTGTCGGGTTGCCGCATCACCAGGACCAGGCCGGTGAGGGTGAGCAGGAGCAGGAGCAGGCCGGGGTAGTCGAAGCGGGTCGTGGTCTCGAGACGGGCCCGACGGCCCTCCTCGACCACCGGTGGTCGAGGAGGTCGAGACCGTCCGAAACCTCCCGCTCGGCACGCAAGGCCACGATGGCGGCGGCGAGGACGAGGCCGGCAGCGAGGTTGATCCAGAAGATGTCGCGCCAGTCGCCGACGGCGAGCACCACGGCGCCGTACAGCGGGCCGATGACGCTGCCGAGCTCCTGGACGGCTCCGACGATGCCGAGCGGCACGCCGCGCCGGTCGGCGGGATACAGGTCGGCGACGAGCGCGAGCGTCACCGGCACCAGGCCGCCGCCGCCGACGCCCTGGAGGAACCGCCCGGTCACGAGCGAGCCGAGGTCGTACGCCGCCGCGGTGACCAGCGACCCGAAGGCGAAGACCACGAGCGCCGCCACCAGCACCGGAGCGCGGCCACGCAGGTCGGCGATCCGGCCGATCAGGGGCAGCATCGCGACGTACCCGAGCAGGAAGCCGCTCACGATCGGCGCCGCGCGCTGCAGCTGCTCCACGCTCAGGCCGACCGAGCCCATCATGTCGGGCAGCGCGAGCACCACGACGTAGGTGTCGGCGGCCGCGAACGCCACGGCGACGGCCGCGACCGGGAGCAGCAGGCGCGACGAGCGGCGCGGCCGCGTCGTCGGCGCGTCGGTCACCGGATCCTCAGGAGGTCGGAGCGCTGATCGTCACGCCCTTGTCGTACTGGCTGAACACCACGTCGTAGGTGACGTCCTTGCCGTCGGCGAAGAACGGCCCCTTGATGCTCACCTTGACGGCGTAGCCCTTGTCGTCGATCCCGACGGTGGTGTCGTACGTCGAGCCGGAGTCGGCGCTCGGGATGATCTGCTTCACGGCCTCGCCGGGCAGCGTGCCCGTGTAGGTCGTCAGGATCTGGTCGCCGTCGCGGGTCTGCTTGCCCTTCTTCAGCCCGTCGATCTGCGTCAGCAGGGAGGAGAGCCCCTTGTCGGGGTCGACGAACTGGGCCGGGTCGGGAGCGCCGTACTCCGAGGGCTTGATGACGGCGTACTTCGTCTGCAGCGGCAGCTTGGCGTAGACCTTGCCGTCGACCGCGGTGATCGGCACCGTCGCGGTCAGCCCGCCGAGCACCACCTTCACGTCGCCCTCGAACGCGGGGGCGTGGGTGACGTCGCCGGTGGCGCCGAGCACGCCGTTGCCCTCGGACGGCGTGGACTTCGTGGACAGGGCGATGTGCACGCTGGAGGCGTCGTCGAACTTCTTCTTCGCGCCCTCCATCACCGAGGAGGGGCTGGCCTCCTTCTTCGTCGCCTCCTTGGAGGAGCCGCCGCACCCGGACAGGACGAGAGCCGCGGCCGCGAGCAGCGCGAGCAGGAGGGGGAGGCGCCGGTGAGACATGCCGGTCAGCCTGTCACGCCGGTGGGCGGGGCACCGGGAAGCACGGCGCTCACCGGGCCCGAGCACGCCAGGATCGGCTGGCTGCCGGGCGTGCCGGAGCCGTCGCGGCGCGCCACCGGCTCGGGCAGGTCGACGGGCGCGCCGCTGTCGGCGGCTGCGAGCGCGGGAGCCGGTCCGGCCCAGGCGAAGAGGAGCTCGTCCTCGCCCTTGAGGAACCGGTGGCAGCGCACGCCGCCGGTCGCGCGTCCCTTGGCGGGGTACTCGTCGAACGGCGTCACCTTCACCGAGCCGGCCTCGGTGCCGGGCAGCGAGGCGGAGGAGCCGGAGACCGAGAGGACCACGGCCCCGGCGGGGTCGAACGTCGTGAACGAGACGACCCGGGCGCCGGCCGACAGCTTGATCCCGGCGATCCCGCCGCCCGAGCGCCCCTGCGGCCGGACGCCGTCGGCGGCGAAGTGCAGCAGCTGGGCGTCGCTGGTGACGAAGCACAGCGTCTCGCGCCCGGTGCGGAGCTCGACGGCGCCGACGACCTCGTCGCCGTCCTTGAGCGAGATGACGTCCCAGTCGTCGCGGTTGGAGAGGTACTCGGGGTTGACCCGCTTGACGATGCCCTGCCGCGTGCCGAGGGCCAGCCCGGGGGAGTCGGCGTCGAAGCCGGTCAGCGCCAGCACGCGTTCGCCCTCGAGGGTGAGGAACTCGCCCACCGGCGCACCGCCCTGCAGGTTGGGGTGGTTGGCGGTGATCGGCAGCGTGGGCAGGTCGAGCACGCCGAGCTTGACCACCCGGCCGGCGGAGGTGACCACGCCGACCTCCCCCCGGGCCGTGGTGGCGACCGCCGACAGGATCACGTCGTGCCGGGTGCGGCTGCCGCCCTCGCCGGGTGGGTCGAGGGTCGTCGTCCGGGCGAGCAGGCCGGAGGAGGACAGGAAGACGTAGCAGGGGTCGTCGGCCACCTCGAGCGGCGTCGCGGTGGTGGTCCGGGTCTGGCCGGACGACTCGAGCAGGACGGTACGACGGGGCGTGCCGAAGGTCTTCGCGACCTCGGCGAGCTCGTCGGAGACCACGCCACGCAGTCGCGCGTCGTCACCGAGGATCTCGTCGAGCTCCTCGATGGTGCGGCGCAGCTCGTCGGCCTCCTTGTCCAGCTCGATCTTGGAGAACTTCGTCAGCCGGCGCAGCGGCATGTCGAGGATGTACGTCGCCTGCGCGTCGGTCAGGTCGAAGACGCCCATCAGGCGCTCCTTGGCCATCTCCGCGTTGTCGCTGCCGCGGATCAGCTGGATGACCTCGTCGATGTCGAGGATCGCCAGCAGCAGGCCCTCGACGAGGTGGAGCCGGTCGGCCGCCTTGCCGCGGCGGAAGGTCGAGCGGCGGCGGATCACCTCGAAGCGGTGCTCGAGGAAGACCTCCAGCATCTGCTTGAGGCCGAGGGTGCGCGGCTGGCCGTCGACGAGCGCGACGGCGTTGATCCCGAAGGACTCCTCCATCGGGGTGCTGCGGAACAGCTGCTCGAGGATCGCCTCGGGGTGGAAGCCGTTCTTGACCTCGATCACCAGTCGCAGCCCCTTGGCGCGGTCGGTGAGGTCCTTGACGTCGGAGATGCCCTGCAGCTTCTTGGTCTGCACGAGCTGCTTGATCTTCTCGATCACCCGCTCGGTGCCCACGCCGTACGGCAGCTCGGTGACGACGATGCCCTTGCGCCGCGGGGTGACGCTCTCGATGCGGGCGGTCGCGCGCATGCGGAAGCTGCCGCGCCCGGTCTCGTAGGCGTCGCGGATGCCGTCGAGCCCGATGATCTTGCCACCGGTGGGCAGGTCCGGGCCCGGGACGAAGCGCATCAGCGCGTCGAGGTCGGCGCCCGGCTGCTTGATCAGGTGGCGCAGGGCCTGGACGACCTCGACCAGGTTGTGCGGCGCGATGTTGGTGGCCATCCCGACCGCGATGCCGGCAGCGCCGTTGACCACGAGGTGGGGGATGGCCGCGGGCAGCACGGCCGGCTCGAGCTCGCGGCCGTCGTAGTTGGCCCGGAAGTCGACGGTGTCCTCGTCGATCGTGCCCGTCATCGCGACCGCCGCGGGCGCCATCCGGGCCTCGGTGTACCGCATCGCTGCCGGCGGGTCGTCCGGCGAGCCGAAGTTGCCGTGGCCGTCGACGGTCGGGAGCCGCATCGACCAGGGCTGGGCCATCCGGACCAGGGCGTCGTAGATGGCGCCGTCGCCGTGCGGGTGGAACCGGCCCATGACCTCGCCGACGACGCGGGAGGACTTCACGTGACCGCGCTCGGGGCGCAGGCCCATGTCGTGCATCGCGTAGAGGATGCGTCGCTGCACGGGCTTGAGGCCGTCGCGGGCGTCGGGGAGTGCGCGCGAGTAGATGACCGAGTAGGCGTACTCCAGGAAGCTGGAGCGCATCTCGTCGCCGACGTCGATGTCGACGATCTGCTCCTCGAAGTCCTCGGGGGTGGGTGCCGTACGACGAGCCATGTGGCGATTCTCGCAACCGGGCCTGACGTTTCCCGCACGGCCACGCCGACCGGCCCTGCCGGCCTACGGGGACAGGTAGATTCTCCGCGTGACCGTGGAGCAGGACTACCTGGCCCGCTGGGAGGCCGACGTCCTGCTGCGCGACGGGCGGACAGCGCACCTGCGCCCGATCAGTCCGGCCGACGCCGAGCTGCTGGTGGAGTTCTACAGCCAGGTCAGCGACCAGTCGAAGTACTTCCGCTTCTTCGCGCCGATGCCCAACCTCTCCGAGCGTGACGTCGAGCGGTTCACCCACGTCGACTACGACCAGCGGGTCGCGTTCGTGCTGACGGTGGCCGACAAGATCGTGGCGGTCGGGCGCTACGACGTGATCAGCGAGGAGCCCGACTCCCGCGCCGAGGTCGCCTTCCTCGTGCAGGACCAGCACCAGGGCCGCGGCATGGGCCAGATCCTGCTCGAGCACCTCGCCCAGGCCGCCCGCGAGCGCGGCGTGAAGCGGTTCGTGGCCGAGGTGCTGCCGGACAACCGGCGGATGATCCAGGTCTTCCGCGACCAGGGCTACCAGGTCACGGGTGGGTGGGACGAGGGCGTGATGCACCTCGAGTTCGACATCGACCCCACCGAGACGGCGATGGGCGTCATCTCCGCGCGCGAGCACCGCTCGGAGGCGGCCTCGATCGCCGCGTTCCTCAACGCCAGGAGCGTGGCGGTGATCGGCGCGTCCCGGCGCAGCGACACGATCGGCGCGCTGCTGGTGCGCAACCTCGTCCTCGGCGACTACGCCGGCCGGGTCTACGTCGTGAACCCCGCCGCCGACGCGGTCGCCGGCATGCCGGCGTACGCCACGGTCAGCGACATCCCCGGCGACATCGACGTCGCGGTGGTCGCGGTGCCCGCCGACGCGGTGCAGGACGTCGTCCTCGACTGCGCCAACAAGGGCGTCCACGGCCTGGTCGTGATCTCCAGCGGCTTCGCCGAGACCGGCGAGGAGGGCCGCAAGCGGCAGCGCAAGCTGCTCGGGCCTGGCCCGGTCGTACGGGTTGCGACTGATCGGGCCCAACTGCCTCGGCATCATCAACACCGCCTCGGAGGTGTCGCTGAACGCCTCGCTGGCGCCGGTGATGCCGCCGCGGGGGCGCGCGGGCTTCTTCTGCCAGTCGGGCGCGCTGGGCTCGGCGATCCTGGACAAGGTGCGTGGCCGCGGGCTGGGCCTGTCCACGTTCGTCAGCGCGGGCAACCGCGCCGACGTCTCCGGCAACGACCTCCTGCAGTACTGGGAGGAGGACGACGCCACCGAGGTGATCCTGCTCTACCTCGAGTCGATCGGTAACCCGCGCAAGTTCTCCCGGATCGCGCGCCGGGTCTCGCGGCGCAAGCCGGTCATCGCGGTGCGCTCGGGGCGTACGACGCAGGGTGTGCCGATGGGCCACGCCGTCCGCAAGATCGTGGCGCCGCCGGAGGCCGTCGACGCGATGTTCCGCCAGGCCGGGATCATCCAGGTCGACACCCTCGACGAGATGTTCGACGTCGCGCAGCTGCTCGCCCACCAGCCCCTGCCCACCGGGTCGCGCGTCGCCATCGTCGGCAACTCCGACGCCCTCGGCCTGCTCGCGATCGACGCCGCGGTCGCCAGCGGACTGACCGTCACCGCTGCCACCGCTCTCGGCGCGGACGCGACCGCCGGCCGACTTCGAGCACGCGCTGGACGCGGCCATCGACGACGACCACGTCGACGGGGTGGTCGCCGTCTACATCCCGCCCATGGACGCCGGCGGCGTCGACGTGGCCAACGTCCTCGCGGCGGTGGGGGAGCAGTCCGACAAGCCCCTGGTCTCCACCTTCCTCGGTCGCGAGGGCGTGCCCGAGCTGCTGCGCGTCCCCGACGTGTCGGGCCACACCGCCGGGCGCGGCTCGGTGCCGTCGTACCCCGCGGTCGAGGCGGCCGTGCGCGCGCTGGCCCGGGTCGTGGAGTACGCCGAGTGGCGCCAGCGCCACGACCCGGAGGACGACCCCGGTGCCGTGCTCGACGGCGTCGACATCGAGGCCGCCACCCGGCAGGTCCGGCTGCTGCTCGACGAGGCGCCGGCCGGGCGCGACCTCGCCGACCAGGAGCTGCGCGAGCTGCTGGGTCACTACGGCATCGAGCTGTGGGAGCGCGTGCACGTCACGACGCGTGGACGAGGCGATCGCGGCCGGCGAGCGGTTCGGCTGGGACGTCGTGCTCAAGGCGACGGCGGAGCGGCTGCGGCAGCGGCCCGACCTCGCGCACGTGTGGCGCAACATCCAGGACGCCGACGAGATGCGGGGCGCCTGGGCGTCCTTGCGCGAGATGGTCCACGACGCCCCGGACGCCGAGTTCGTCGTGCAGTGCACGGCCGATCCCGGTGTCCCGGTGTCGGTGGGCGCGCTCGAGGACCCCCTGTTCGGACCGGCCGTCCACTTCGGTGTCTCCGGTGCGCTCTCGGAGCTGGTGGGCGACCGGGTCTACCGGATCCCGCCGATCAGCGTGCTCGACGCCGCCGAGACGGTGCGCGAGATCAAGGCCGCCCCGCTGCTGTTCGGCTACCGGGGGAGCGAGCCCGTCGACGTCGCCGCGGTCGAGGAGCTGATCCGTCGGGTGGCCCAGCTCAAGATCGACCTGCCGCAGGTCAGCCAGATCGACCTGATGCTGGTGCACGCGACCGCCTCCGGGTGCCGGGTGCTGCACGCCACCGGTCGCGTGGAGCCGGTCGCCGACCCTCGCTCCGACCTGTTCGTACGGCGGCTCAGTGCCCCTCCGGGCGACACGCTGCACGGCTGAGGCCGCGTGACAGACTGGCTGCATGCCTCCCGTGACCTCCAGCGACCGCACCGGCGACCTCGTCGTGGCGATCGAGAAGACCGGGTACTACCCCCAGGTGGTGTCCGCGGGCGTCCGGGCCGCGGTGGCCGGCGAGGAGGTCGCGTCGTACCTCGTGCACCACGAGCCGACCATCGACCGCGACGAGGTCCGCCGCCACATCACCGTGGTCGTGCTGACCGGCACCCGCCTGATCCTGTGCCACACCGACGAGCACGCCCCCGACGACCTGCTGCCCGAGCCGTACACCTCGACCTCGACCGAGGCGATCCGGCTGACCTCGGTGCGCTCGGTGGTGGTGAACCGGATGGTGGCCAACCCCGAGACGATCGGTGACGGCAGCGAGCCGATCCCCACCGAGGCGGTCCTCACCATCGGCTGGGGCGGCGTGAGCAGGATCGACCTCGAGCCGGCCGCCTGCGCCGACCCGGAGTGCGACGCCGACCACGGCTACACGGGGGTCCTGGCCTCCGACGACTTCTCCCTGCGGGTCAGCTCTGCGGCCGACGGGCAGGGCGCGGTCGACGGCCTGCTCGAGTTCGCCGAGAGCCTGTCTGCGCGCACCCGGGGCTGACGGGTGCAGCTCCCGACGGGCGGCGAGTTCGTCGAGCCCGCGTACGGCGCCACCTCGCTGGGCGACGTCCTGCCTGCGGTCGCGCGGGCGTTGGGCGTCGCGCCTGATCTCGGCGCCAGCTCCTTCTCGTTGCCGCCCGCGCCGGCGTACGTCGTGATGCTGGTCGACGGCCTCGGTCACGACCTGCTGGCCGAGCACCGCGCCCAGGCGCCGTACCTGCACTCCCTGCTCGGCTCGGTCGACACCGGGCCGCCCGCGACCTGCGGCGTCCCGTCGACGACGGCGACGTCGCTGACCTCGCTCGGGACGGCGCTCACGCCCGGTCAGCACGGCCTGGTCGGCTTCACCTCGCGGGTGCCCGAGACCGGCGCGCTGCTGAACTCGCTGTTCTGGGACCAGCCGGTCGACCCGCTCGTGTGGCAGCCGCACCGCACCGCCTTCGACGCGCTCGAGGCCGTCGGGGTGCACACCAGCGTGGTCAGCAAGAGCGAGTTCGCCGACTCGGGGCTGACCCGGTGCGGCCAGCGCGGTGCGACGTACGTCGGGGCCGACGACGTGGCCGAGCGGGTGGCCGGTGCCGTCGCCGGTGCCGCCCGACGGCCGTCGCTGACCTACGTCTACGACGGTGACCTCGACTGGCACGGGCACCGGGCCGGGGTCGACTCGGTGCGGTGGCGGGCGCAGCTGCGCGACATCGACGAGGACGTGCAGGAGCTGCGCGACGCGCTGCCCCCCGAGGTGCGGCTGGTCGTGGTGGCCGACCACGGCATGGTCGACTCCCGGCCGGACACCCGCTTCGACGTCGACACCTTCCCGGAGCTCCGCGACGGCGTCGTCCTGCTGGGCGGGGAGGCCCGGTTCCGGCACCTGTACTGCCACGCCGGTGCGATCGACGACGTGGCCTCGACCTGGTCCTCGGTGCTCGGCCCGTGGGCCACCGTGCTCACCCGCGAGCAGGCGATCGCGCGCGGCTGGTTCGGTCAGGTGGATGCCGCCGTACGCCCCCGGATCGGTGACGTGGTCGCCGCCGCCCACGACGAGTGGGCGCTGTTCAGCAGCACGGACTTCTCCTACGAGACCACCCTGATCGGCCTGCACGGCTCGCTCACCGCCCGGGAGATGAACATCCCCATCCTGGTCTGCTGATCCGCCGACCTCGATAGTCCAGGACGTTCGGCACCTCGACACGCCGGTCCAAGGGCTCCGAACGTCCTGAACTATCCAGTACTCAGGCGAAGGGGAGGGGCTCGGCGATCATCGAGATGGCGCGGGCGCGGGCGGCGGTCATCCGGCGCCGGTGGTGGGCGCGGCAGAGGACCTCGTAGACCACCTCGCCCGGTCCCTCGGCCGCGACGTCGCCGACGACGATCACCTCGCCCTCGGTGACCATCTCGCCGTCCACCGAGCGGGCGTTGTGGGTGGCCCGGCGACCGCACCAGCAGAGCGCCTCGACCTGGAGCACGTGCATCCGGTCGGCGAGCTCGACCAGCCGGCGCGATCCCTCGAACAGCTCGGTGCGGAAGTCGGTGAGGATGCCGAAGGCGAAGACGTCGATCTGCAGCTCGTCGACCACCTTGGCCAGCTGCTCGATCTGCGTGCCGGTGTAGAACTGCCCCTCGTCGCAGATCAGGTAGTCGATCCGCGCGCCGTGGGTGAGCTCGTCGACGACGTAGCGCCAGAAGTCGAAGTCGGCGTCCACCTCGAGCGCCTCGTGGGTCAGCCCGAGCCGCGAGGAGACCAGGGCCTCGCCGGCCCGGTCGTGGGTGGTGAAGATCCGGCCGATCCGGCCGCGCGCCGCGTGGTTGTGGTTCGTCTGCAGGGCGAGGGTGCTCTTCCCGGAGTCCATCGTCCCGGTGAAGAATTGGAGTTCGGCCATCGGGCAGGATCATGCCATGCAGGTCGCCAGCCCCCTGATCTCCGTCGACGAGCTCGCCGAGCGGTTGTCCGAGCGTGACCGTGCTCGACGTCCGCTACCGGATGGGCGGGCCGCCCGGAGCTCCCGAGTACGCCGACGGCCACGTCCCCGGTGCGTCGTACGTCGACCTGGACACCGCCCTCGCCGCGCCGCCCGGCACGCGGGGTCGGCACCCCTTGCCCGAGGTCGGCGTCTTCGAGGCGGCGATGCGGGCAGCGGGCGTCTCCGACCACCGGCCCGTCGTGGTCTACGACGACTGGCAGGGTCGTGCCGCCGCCCGCTGCTGGTGGCTGCTGCGCTGGGCCGGTCACGCCGACGTGCGGGTGCTCGACGGCGGGTGGGCCGCCTGGCGCGCGGCCGGCGGGGTGGTCTCGACTTCGCTCGACCACCGAGGTGCGCTCGACCACCAGGAGGCCGGCGACTTCACCGCCCGACCCGGACAGCTGCCGACGCTCGAGGCCGACGACGTGCTCGACCTCGCAGAGCGCGGCGTCCTGGTCGACGCCCGCAACCCGGAGCGCTATGCCGGTGAGGTCGAGCCGGTCGACCCGGTGGCCGGCCACATCCCCGGGCGCGGTCAACGTCCCGACCGGCGCGAACCTCCGTGACGACGGCACGTTCCGGTCGGCCGAGGAGCTCGGCGAGGTCTACGCCGAGGCACGAGGCCGCGAGGTGGCGGCGTACTGCGGCTCCGGCGTCACGGCCGCGCACGACCTGCTGGCCATGGCCGTGGCCGGGATCGACGGTGCCCTCTACCCCGGCTCGTGGAGCGAGTGGGTCACCGACCCGGAGCGCCCGTGGCGACCGGATCTTCGTAGACGCGCGGACAAAGTCTGTGGACCCGGGGCAAATCACCGCAAGGTCGACGACGTCCAGAACTTGTGTCCGCGCGTCGCCGGAAATGGGACCCGGGTCTACCAGTGGACGCCCTTGAGCAGCCGGGCCAGCATCATCTGCTCGCTCTCGGCGCGGCCCTTGGCGGCGGCCTTCTCGGCGGTCGCCCCCTTGGCGGCGGAGGAGTCGGGGAAGACCTGGTAGGCCAGGTGCAGCACCCGGAACGCCTGCTTGGGAGCGAGGGTGTGCGCGAGGGCGCCGAGGTTGCCGGTCAGCGTGTTGATCTCGTGCGGCCGGTCGACCAGCGCGGTGACGATCTTGCGGGCGGCCTGCCCCGGGCTGATGGTCGGGAACCGGTCGTAGAGCTTGGTCGGGGCGATCATCGGCGTGCGCACCAGCGGCATGTGGATGCTGGTGAAGGAGACGCCGTCGCCCACCACCTCGCTGGACACCACGTTGCTCCACGCGTCGAGGGCGGCCTTGGAGGCGACGTACGCCGAGAACCGCGGCGGGCTGGTGAGCACGCCGATCGAGGAGATGTTCACGATGTGCCCGGACTTCTGGTCGCGCATCTTCGGCAGCAGCCCCATCACCAGCCGGATCGCGCCGAAGTAGTTGAGCTGCATGGTGCGCTCGAAGTCGTGGAAGCGGTCCTCGCTGAGCTTGAGCGAGCGGCGGATCGAGCGGCCGGCGTTGTTGACCACGAAGTCGATGTGGTCGAAGTCCGTGGCGAGCTGCTTGGTCAGTGCGTCGATGGCGTCGAGGTCGGAGAGGTCGCACGGGTAGACGTACGCCGTGCCGCCCTGGCTCTCGATCAGCCGCCTGGTCGCCTCGAGCTTCTCGGCGCCGCGGGCGACGAGGATCGGGACGGCACCCGCCTTGGCGACCTGGACGGCGGTGACCAGGCCGATGCCCGAGGAGGCGCCGGTGATCACGACCGTCTTGTTGGTCAGCGCCTTGACCGCCGAGGCGTCGTTCTTGATGGAGTCGTCGAGCATCTCCTCCCAGTAGGTCCACAGCAGCGAGGCGTAGGACTCCAGGTCGGGCACCGAGATCCCCGATCCCGACAGCGCCTTCTCGGTCGACGCGCGAGGCGTAGACCGAGGAGAAGGAGACGTGGCCGAGCACGGCCGGGGGGATGCCGAGACGCCCGATGGTCTGGTCGAGGGCGACGGTCACGGGGGACAGCCGCAGGGCAGCGCCGAGCAGGCTCTTGGGGCGCAGTGCCCTGGGGAGCAGGTTGGTCGGCACCCGTCCGGTGATGCTGCGGTCGACGGGTACGGCGAACTGCGGGGACTTCGCCGCGGCCGCGAAGGTGTTGACGAGCCCGACGGTGCTCTGCGGCTCGGGGTTGACGAGGTGGAAGGCCTGGCCGTCGAGGTCCGGCTGGTGGGCGATGTGGTCCATCGCCTGCGCGACGTAGTCGACCGGGACCACGTTGGTGTCGCCGAGGTCGATCCCGACCATCGGCACCCAGCCCGGCAGGGTGTCGCGCATCCGCTTCAGCAGCGGGAAGAAGTAGTAGGGGCCGTCGATCTTGTCCATCGCGCCGGTCTGCGAGTCACCGACCACGATCGCCGGCCGGTAGACCCGCCACGGCACGGTGCTCTCCTCGCGCACGATCTTCTCGGACTCGAACTTCGTGCGGTGGTACGCCGACGGCAGACCCTGGCCCTCGTCGAACATCGACTCGTCGAAGACGCCCTCGAAGTCACCCGACGCGGCGACCGAGGAGACCTGGTGGAAGTGGCCGGCCTCGAGCTTGGCGGCCAGGGAGATGGCGTTGCGGGTGCCGTCGACGTTCATGACCTGGTTCATCTCGTCGGAGGCGGTCATGTCGTAGATCGCGGCGAGGTGGAAGAAGTGCTCGATCTCGTCCTTGTGCGCGGTCACCCACTGGTGACTGACCCCGAGGTCCTCCTCGCCGAGGTCACCGATGACCGGGATCACCCGGTCGTCGGCCCCCAGCGACTCCGACCAGTGCTCCACGAGCGCCTCGATGCGGGGCAGCGAGCCCTCGCGGCACAGGACGTAGATCTCGCCCTGGCGGTTGGTGAGCAGCTCCTCAACGAGGTAGCGCCCGATGAAACCAGTGGCGCCGGTGACGAAGTAGGCCATGGGCGGAGGCTACTCGTCCCAAGCGGCTACTCGGACTGGCCGCCGAACATGATCTCGTCCCACGAGGGGATCGACGAGCGGCCCTTGCGCTTGCCACGTGCCGAGCGGGGTGCCTCCTCCTCGGCGGCGGGCCCTCGGCGGGCTCCTCGGCGGCCGGGGGTTCGACGTCGGCGGGCTCCTCGTCGGACTCCACGTCCAC
>CAWCFR010000033.1:0-76388 GCA_963794725.1 uncultured Actinomycetota bacterium | reverse complement strand
TCCGCTTCGGGCCGGGCGGCTTCGACATGGCGGTGCGCGAGCTCGTCCCGGGCAAGGCCGTCCGCTGGGAGGTCGTCGACGGACCCGAGGAGTGGATCGGCACGCACGTCCAGTTCGACCTGCGTCAGGACGGCGACTACACGATCGTGCTGTTCCGGCACGAGGGCTGGCGGGAGCCGGTCGAGTTCATGCACCACTGCAGCACCAAGTGGGCCACGTTCCTGCTGAGCCTCAAGCAGCTGCTCGAGACCGGCACCGGCGCTCCCCCGCCCGCACGACGTGCCGATCAGCGACTGGCACTGAGGGTTCTCGACAGGCTCACTGGCGCGTCGTGTCGGTGCCTCAGGGTGACCCCCGCCGGTTGACCTTCGATGCCCCTGGGGGGACCGCTTCCGCCGGGATCCCTCCGCGAGTTGACATAATGCACCTTATCGGCGACATGTGAGCGGGCGTGGAGAGGGCGCAGCCCCGCTCAGGCAGGGCTGATGGAGAGCTCCACCGGCGCTGCGAGCGTGTGCCCCACCGGCGACGACGCGGCGACCCGGGCGTGCAGTGCCGCCTCGGCCTCGGGGTCGGCGTCGGTGACCAGGTCGACGACGGCACGGATCTCCGAGAACCCGGCATGGCCTCGGCCAGGCCCAGGAACGACCGCAGGTCGAGGTCACCGTCCAGCGTGATGTCGAGTCTCTCGATGGAGATGCCGGCGACGCTGGCGTTGGCGGCGTACCCCACCGCGAGACAGTTGCCCAGCGCGCCGAGCAGCTGCTCCACAGGGTTCGGTGCGGCGTCGCCGCCACCCAGGCTGGTGGGCTCGTCGGACGGATCGGCTCGAAGTCCCGGACCTTCGCACTCGAGCGGAAGGCGCCGTCCCAGTGCACCTCGGACGACCAGGTCGTGTGCGCCTTGTCCGGGTGCTCGGTGATGTGCTGGACGAGTCCCCCGACGGCGTCGAGGTCGACGTCGTTGAGCGTGGTCGGCGTGGTCGTGGTCATGGACTCCTCGGGCTCGAGTATGGCGGTGTCTGAACTCAGTCAAAAACAGGTACTGAGTAACGCCGTCCGTCTCTAACCCGGTCACACCTGCGTTCTTCCCTGCACCAGGGAGGCCTCCAGCGACACCCAAGGCGGAGACCGTGTCACACACCCACAGGACACGTACCGGCGCAGACGTGCGCTCACTACAGAGCCGCGGCTGCCGGATTGCCATCGCAGCGCTGACCGGCCTTGCTTTCGTCGTGCCGGTGCCCGCCATGGCCGGCTCTGCAAGCCCTACGAGAAGAACCTGTCGGTCTTCGAACGCCCTGAAGGCGCATCGCGGTGGTCGCGCAGGAGTCGACCTCCCCGGTGGCCCTGGCGCAGCCCGCCTTCACGCCTGGAAGGCTGAGCTCGTTCACCTGTGACTGGTGGCGCACCGCCGACAACAACCACCGGCTCGGCGTGTCCAGCGGTCCGCAACCTCGCCGCCGGGCGGTCAATGGCGCCCCGGGCGACGCGACGACCTACGGCTACGGTGCCGGGATGAGCGACGGGCGCGCCGCGATGCTCTTCGACGACAAGTGCAGCTTCTTCGGCGCCGGGCCGTTCGCCTGTACAAGATCTACGGCGCAGCCGCACCGTTCTCGGCGCTGACGCAGAGTAGACGCCCCTGGCCCGGCCCAGGATCCTCCGGAATTTCTGTCCGATATTGTCGGGTTTGAAATATTCTGGGGATTATGACCTTCCTGTCCCGCCCCGCTGCCCTTGCGGTCGCCCTGGCGGTCGCGGTGGGCGGTGTCGGCCTCCCGGCCGGTTCCGCGGAGGCTGCGGTCAAGGCGACCCGGGTCTCCGGCTGGACCGCGAAGACCCTGGTGGCCAGTCAGGGCCAGGTGGTGCGGCTCCGGCTCGCGGTCCGACCGGCTCGGAAGAGCGCCGCACGCACGGTGGTGCTCCAGCGCCGGGCGTCCGGTTCCGCGCAGTGGACGAACGTCACGACCGCGCGCACCGGCAAGCGCGGTGCCCTGACGCTGCGGGTCCCCACGACCCGCTCCTTCGACGGCGTGGTCCGGCTCCGGGTGGCGGCGACGCGCAAGGCCCGGGCGACGGTCACGCCCGCGCGTCACCTCGTGGTTCGGGCCGCCCAGGGGGCAGGCCCCGTGCCGCCGACCACGGACGTCGAGCGCGAGGTCGTCCGGCTGGTCAACGTGGCCCGTACGACGGCTCGCAGCTGCGGCAGCCAGCACTTCGGTGCCACCACGCCCGTGCGCGTCAACGACCGGCTCTCGAAGGCCGCCCGCGACCACGCCCTCGACATGGGCCGTCGGGGCTACTTCTCGCACGACTCCCTCGACGGTCGTACCTTCGTGGACCGCGTGCACGCCGCCGGCTACAGCAACCCCAGCGCCGAGAACATCGCCGCCGGCTACCCGACCCCGGCGGCCGTGGTGAGCGAGTGGCTGAGCAGCCCCGGCCACTGCGCCAACATCATGGCGCGCGACGCCGTCGACCTCGGCGTCGGCTTCGCCGAGGTGCCGGGCAGCGAGTACGACACCTACTGGGTGCAGGACTTCGGTCGGGGCTGACGAGCTCACCCTCGGGTGGAAGCAGGACCTGACCAGGATTTGGTCGCGACCGGGATCATGCCTGCGTGGAGAGGGAGCAACCGCGCCGCTGGCCTGTGGTGACGACAGTGGCGGTGCTCTTGCTTGCGCTGGGGTTCGGTGTCGCCGCCGGGGTCGGCCAGGAGCTCGGCATCAGCTACCGGCCCACCCACCAGATGCGGGTGCCGGCGTCGACCGTCCCCGCGGTCGCCCCGGTGGCCGACAACCCGCGACTGGTGGTGACGGCGCCGCGCAGCGTGCGGATGCAGGTGGCGCTGGACTCCCTGACCGCCGCGCAACGTCTGCGACCGACCCACGGCAGCGCCACGCTGACGGTCTCCGTGGGCGCCGGCACGAGCATGCATGACACGTACCACCTCTCGGGCACGCCGCAGGCCCTCAGGATCAGCGCGCCGGGCATCGTGGGTGCTGTCCGCGGTGTCTATGACCTCGCGGAGGCAGCCCGGGTCGGTCGGGCGATCACCGGAGACCTCGGGCGCACCGTCACCAGCAGGCTGCCCTTCCGGATGGTCGACCTCGGTGCCGTCGGTGTCACGCCCGATCCACGCCAGTGGCTCCCCGGCACGGACTACAGCCACGTCTCGCGTGCCTTCGCCGACGCCTTGCAGCCGCGACCGCCGTACGTCGACGCGAAGGCGCTCGCCGGGGACTACCGCGACTGGGACGCCTTCCTGCGCCAGTCCCTGGCCGACGGCTACGACGCCGTGGCCTGGCCGGGCTTCCTGGAGTACGCCGACTACCCCGGTGCCAGCCGCAACGACCGGCAACGAGCCGCGGCGATGCGGCGTGCGTTCGGCCCGTTCTGGGCCCGCGCGCAGCAGCTCGGCGTGAAGGTCTACCTGCGCACCGACATGCTCGCGCTGACGCCGGCCCTGAAGCGCTATCTCGAGGCCTCGCCCAGCGGCATGGACACCACCGACCCGCGGCTGTGGCAGGTGTACACGCGCTCCCTCGACCGCCTCTACCACCAGGAACCGGCCTTGTCGGGGGTGATCATCCGGATCGGCGAGGCGGGCAGCATCTACGCCGAGCCCGGCTGGGACTACTACTCCGAGCTGGCCGTGCGCACCGTCCCGGCGGTCCGGGCGATGCTGCGCGCCTTCACGGGTGAGGCCGAGGACTCCGGGCGCGAGGTCGTCTTCCGCACCTGGAGCGTGGGCATCGGCGCCGTGGGCGACATGCACACCAACCCGGCCTCCTACGACGCCGTGCTGCGCGGCCTGGACTCCCCCGCGCTCGTGGTCTCCACGAAGTACACCGCCGGCGACTTCTACAGCTGGCTCGCGCTCAACACGACGCTGGAGACGGGATCCCAGCGCCGGATCGTGGAGTTCCAGTCCCGACGGGAGTTCGAGGGTTTCGGCGCCTTCCCCAACGACCTCGGCCCGGAGTTCTCGTGGGCGATGCAGACGATGCTGGCGCGCAACCCGCACATCGAGGGCATCTGGAGCTGGACCCAGGACGGCGGCCCGTGGCGGGCCGGACCGATGAGCCTCTACCTGAAGTCGGGTTCTGGCAGCTCTACGAGCAGAACAACCGCGTGGCCGGGGAGATCGCCCGGGACCCCGGTACCGACGTCGGGCAGGCCGACGTCGACTGGGTGCGCACCTACCTGGCCGACGACCCGGCCACCGTCCGCACCCTCGTGGAGGTGATGTCGCAGTCGCGGCAGGCGATCCAGCGGGGGCTGTACCTGCGCCCCTACGCCGAGCAGAGCGTGCGGGCCCTCGGGCTGGAGCCGCCACCGCAGATGTGGCTCTTCGAGTGGGACATCCTGACCGGCGACTCCGCGGCCCTGGACCTGATCTACTCCGTCGTTCGCGACCGTCTCGGCGAGACGATCGCGGACGGTGTGCAGGCCGCCGCCACGGCCCAGAGGATGCGCACGATGGTGGCGGGCACCGATCCGGCGACGTGGCGCAGCCCGCAGGCGCGGGCACAGATGCTGTCTGCCCTCGACTACGAGGCGGACACGCTTCGGCTCCTCTCGGCGTACCGCACGATGGTGCTACGTGCGGCTCAATGGCACGACACCGCATCCTCCGCGGCGTACGACGCATGGAGGTCGGCCCGCGACGTCTACCAGGAGCGAGCCGCCGAGCACCTGCGGCGCTACCGCGGCGACGTCCAGCACCCGTCGTGGAACCTCACCGCGGCACACCTCGGCGTGCAGCGTGCCGATCGCGACCGGGCGATGGCGTGGGCCGCCCGCGGACTGCTCGTGCTGGTGCTGGCGTGGCTGCTGCTGGCCCTGCGACTCCCGGCCGCGCGTGCGACCGTGACGGCGGCGACGAGACCCTGGCGCGTCGTCGCGGCGCTGTCGGCCCTGGGTCGGTTCGAGCGGCTCGCGGCCGTGGGCGTGCCCTCCGCGCTCGTGCTGCTGACCCGCGGGGTGCAGACCTCCTTCCTGGCGCCCTCCCACCTGCTGGTGACCCTCGGCGCCACCGCGATCTGTCTCGGGGTCGCGATGCTGCTCGCCCGCCGTCTGGCCTGGGCCGTGGCGGCCGTCGTCGCGGCCGTCAGCATGGTGCGCTGCGTGCTGGCACTGGTCGTCCTGTCGCGCACCGGCCCGGGAGGCTACTGGTTCGGCTTCTGGACGGATCCGACCTGGCGCTCGGTGTACGTCATGGTCGCGGTCGCACTCTTCGGGTGGCTCTTCGTCGCCCTGGGCTGGGTGGTCGCTGCCGAGCTCGGCGGACGGCGTGCCACCGGGGTCGTGCTTGCCGGCGCCGGTGCCGGGCTCGCGGCGGGCGGGTTGTTCGTCGCGACGTACGGACTGGAGCGGGCGCTGACGGTGTGGAACGACCAGATGGGGCTGCTCCCCTGGGGCCTGGCCCGCATCCTGGGGATCACGACCTACCTGGAGATCCCCGACTCGACGGCGTGGGTCGCGGGAGGCATCGGGGTCGTGCTGCTGCTGGTCGGGCTCGTCCTGCGGGTGGTGCCGCACCGGCGCACCCAGGTGGCGTGAGGGTCAGCGCGCGACATACTCCCCCAGGTGGCGCCCCGTCAGCGTCGTACCGTCGGCGACCAGGTCGGCGGGCGTGCCCTCGAAGACGACCCGGCCGCCTTCGTGCCCGGCGCCGGGGCCGAGGTCGATGATCCAGTCCGCGTGCGCCATCACCGCCTGGTGGTGCTCGATGACGATGACCGACTTGCCGGAGTCGACCAGCCGGTCGAGCAGGCCGAGCAGGTTCTCGACGTCGGCGAGGTGCAGGCCGCTCGTGGGCTCGTCGAGGACGTAGACGTCGCCCTTCTCGGCCATCTGGGTGGCCAGCTTGATCCGCTGGCGCTCGCCGCCGGACAGCGTCGTCAGCGGCTGGCCGAGGGTCAGGTACCCGAGCCCGACGTCGGCGAGCCGGTCGAGGATCTTGTGCGCCGCCGGCGTCTTCGCCTCGCCGTCGGCGAAGAACGCCACGGCCTCCGACACCGGCATCGCCAGCACCTCGGCGATGTTCTTGCCGCCCAGCGTGTACTCCAGCACCGAGGCCTGGAAGCGCCGGCCCTCGCACTCCTCGCAGGTCGACTCCACGGTCGCCATCACGCCGAGCTCGGTGAAGATCACGCCGGCGCCCTTGCACGCCGGGCAGGCGCCCTCGGAGTTGGAGCTGAACAGCGCCGGCTTGACGCCGTTGGCCTTGGCGAAGGCCTTGCGGATCGGGTCGAGCAGTCCGGTGTACGTCGCCGGGTTGCTGCGGCGCGAACCGCGGATCGCGCCCTGGTCCACGACGACCACGTCGTCCTTCTCGGCCACGGAGCCCTGGATCAGCGAGCTCTTGCCCGATCCCGCCACCCCGGTGATCACGCACAGCACGCCGAGCGGCACGTCCACGTCGACGTCCTCGAGGTTGTGCGTCGAGGCCCCACGGATCTCGAGCGCCTCGGTGGAGGCTCGCACCGACTCCTTGAGGGAGGCCCGGTCGTCCAGGTGGTGACCGGTGGTGGTGTCACTCCCCCGGAGCCCGTCGACGGTGCCCTCGAAGCAGATCGTGCCGCCGGCGGTGCCGGCGCCCGGGCCCAGGTCGACGACGTGGTCGGCGATCGCGATCGTCTCCGGCTTGTGCTCGACCACCAGCACCGTGTTGCCCTTGTCGCGCAGCTGCAGCAGCAGCTGGTTCATCCGCTCGATGTCGTGCGGGTGCAGGCCGATCGTGGGCTCGTCGAAGACGTAGGTGACGTCGGTGAGCGACGACCCGAGGTGGCGGATCATCTTGGTGCGCTGGGCCTCTCCACCCGACAGCGTGCCGGCGGGGCGGTCGAGGCTGAGGTAGCCCAGCCCGATGTCCTGGAACGAGTCGAGCAGGTGCTGCAGCCCCGCCACCAGTGGCGCGACGCCGGGCTCGTCGAGGTCGCGCAGCCACTCGGCGAGGTCGCTGATCTGCATCTGGCAGAGCTCGGCGATGTTCTTGCCGCGGATCTTCGAGGACAGCGCCTCCTTGCTCAGCCGGGTGCCGTCGCAGTCGGGGCAGGTCTGGAAGGTGATCGCCCGCTCGACGAAGCGGCGCACGTGCGGCTGCATCGACTCGACGTCCTTGGAGAGCATCGACTTCTGGATCTTGGGGATCACTCCCTCGTAGGTGAGGTTGACCCCCTCCACCTTGATCTTGGTGGGCTTGCCGTAGAGGAGCTTGTCGAGCTCCTTCTTGGTGTACTTCGCGATCGGCTTGTCCATCGGCAGTCCCGCGCCGCTGAAGATCCGGCCGTACCAGCCGTCCATGCTGTAGCCGGGCACGGTCAGCGCGCCGTCCGACAACGACTTCGAGTCGTCGTACAAGGCGGTCAGGTCGAAGTCGCTGACCGAGCCCATCCCCTCGCAGCGCGCACACATGCCGCCCTGGTACACCGCCGCGCGTACGACGGTCTTCTCCTCGCGCCCGCCCTTCTCGGTCTTCATCACGCCGCTGGCCGTGCGGGTGGGGACGTTGAACGCGAACGCCGTCGGCGGGCCGATGTGCGGCGTGCCGACGCGGCTGAACAGGATCCGCAGCATCGCGTTGGCGTCGGTGGCGGTGCCGACGGTGGAGCGCGGGTTGGCGCCCATCCGCTCCTGGTCGACGATGATCGCGGTCGTCAGGCCCTCGAGGACGTCGACCTCGGGACGTTGCAGCGAGGGCATGAACCCCTGCACGAAGGCGCTGTAGGTCTCGTTGATCAGCCGTTGCGACTCCGCGGCGATGGTGCTGAAGACCAGTGAGCTCTTGCCCGAGCCGGAGACGCCGGTGAACGCCGTCAGCCGGCGCTTGGGGATCTCGACGCTGACGTCCTTCAGGTTGTTCACCCGCGCGCCCTGCACGCGGATCAGCTCGTGGCTGTCGGCAGCTGCCATCAGTCGACGTGCTCAGTCATCGGGCAGCGCCGCGAACTCGCGCTTGGTGTCCTTGTACCAACCCATCCCCTTGATCGGATGCTTCCACCGGCCCTTCATCTCCTTCAGTGCCTGCTCGTGCGCGGTGTCGCCACCGGCCACCACGTCCTTGAGGTGCTGGTCCTGGGCCTTGATCACGTCGTCGGCCGTGTCACCGCGGAGCTCGAGGTCGCAGGCGCCGCCGAGCTGCTTGCACGTCATGGTCTTCATCGGACCTCCTGGATCCGGACCATGTTGCCTGCTGGGTCGCGGACGGCGCAGTCGCGCACGCCGTAGGGCTGCTCGGTCGGCTCCTGGACGATCTCGGCATCGCTCGCCTGGAGCTTGTCGAAGGCGTCGTCGAGGTCGTGGGTGGCGAGGAGCAGGCTGCCGTAGGTGCCCTTCGCCATCATCTCGGTGATCAGGCGGCGCTCGTCGTCGGTGATGCCCGGGTCGACGCCCGGCGGGTGCAGCACGATCGAGGTGTCGGGCTGGCCGACCGGCCCGACGGTGAGCCAGCGCATCGTGCCCTGGCCGACGTCGAGGCGCAGCTCGAACCCGAGGATGTCGCGGTAGAACGCCAGCGCCGCCTCGGGGTCGTCGAGTGGCAGGAAGCTCGCGTGGATGGTGATGTTCATGGCGCTCACGTTAGGGGGATGCGCACGGCCGACGCTTCTCGATTCCTGACCGGTCTGGTGACCTTCTTGGTCTCGCACGACGGCATCTCCGCGGTGACGTCGGTGAACTGCTCGCGGTAGGCGCTCGGCGGCACCCCGACGAGCTCGGAGAACCGGGTGCTGAACGTGCCGAGCGAGGAGCAGCCGACCTCGAAGCAGACCTCGGTCACCGACAGGTCGCCGCGGCGGAGCAACGCCATGGCGCGCTCGATGCGCCGCGTCATCAGGTAGGAGTACGGCGACTCGCCGTACGCCTCGCGGAACTGGCGGCTGAGGTGGCCCGAGGACATGTGCACCCCGCGGGCGAGTGCCTCCACGTCGAGCGGCTGCGCGTACTCCCGGTCGATCCGGTCGCGGACCCGCCGGAGTCGCGCGAGGTCGCTGAGGCGCTGCGACCCGGCTGTGCTGCTCACCCGGCAAATCGTGTCACACGGCGGCAGCGGGCAACGAGAACCGGAAGGTCGAGCCGACGCCGACCTCGCTCTCGACCACGATGTGACCCCCGTGCCGCTCCACGATCGACTTGGTGATCGTCAGGCCCAGGCCGGTGCCGCCCTTGCCCCTGGCGTCGCTGTCCTCCACCTGGTGGAAGCGGTCGAAGATCGAGTCGAGCTGGTCCTGCGGGATCCCGCGACCCTCGTCCCTCACCGAGAACAGGACGTCGTGGCCGCGAGGTTCCACCACGACCTCGACCGCCCTGCCGGCCGGCGTGAACTTCACGGCGTTGCCCACCAGGTTGGTCAGTGCCTGAGCGAGCCTGTCCGCGTCGCACAGGGCCCGCCCCGAGACGACGTCGGCGACCAGGGTGACACCGCGCTCGTGCGCCCACGGGCGCAGGGAGTCGATGCTCGAGGCGACCAGCGGGGCCACGTCCTGGGGCGAGGGGCGTACGTCGAAGGAGCCGGCGTCCAGCCGCTCGACGTCGAGGATGTCGTTGACCAGGCGGGTCAGGCGCTCACTGCCGCGCACGGCCATGTCGACGGCCACCTGCGCCTGCTCGGGGAGCTCGCCGGTGTCACCGTCGGCGAGCACCTCCAACGACCCCCGGATCGCGGTGAGCGGGGTGCGCAGCTCGTGGCTCACCATGCCGACGAACTCGCGCTTCATCCGGTCCATCGCCTGGCGCTCGGTCACGTCGCGGAAGGCGATCACCGCACCCGTCGGCCCGGTCGGGCCGGCCTTCGGCGCGGCGGTGATCTCGACGGGGAACGTCTGACCGTTGCGCCGTACGTACTCGGTCTCGGCCCGGCGAACCACTTCGCCCACCGCCAGCACCATGTCGATGACGCAGTGGTCGTGCTGGTCCCGGCACAGCGTCGCGCAGGCGCCACGTCCCTCGAGCTCGGAGGGCCGCCAACCGAGCATCGTCGCGGCGGCGCGGTTCACGAACACGATCTGCCCGCCCTCGTCGACGTCCACGATCCCCTCGCCCACGGCCTCGAGGATGCTGCGGTGCCGCTCGGAGAGCTGGTGCAGCTCGTGGGTGCGGGTCTCGACCTTCCGCTCCAGGTCCAGCTGGATCGTGTGGTTGTCCGAGCTCAGCACCAGCTGGCGGACGGCGGTGAAGGCCAGGGTCACCCCGGCCATCGTCCAGTCCTGCCAGCTGCCGAGGCCCCGGACCAGCACGAGGCCGACGGCGGTGAGGAAGGCGAGGTCGGGCAGCATCGCCGACACCGTGCCGGTCGCGTGCCGCTGGATGGTGCGTTCGTGACTCGCGGACCCCGGCGAGACCAACGCCCCCAGCCCGATCAGGAGCGGCGCCACCACGTAGCCGATGGCCACCAGGGAACCGTTGTAGTCCACGCCGCGGGAGGAGAAGAGGGCATAGCCGTTGTCGGTCGCGGTCCAGGTGGCGAAGCCGAGGGCGACGAGCGTCAGGTCGAGACGCGGCGCACCGGCCGTGCGGATCAGCAGCAGCACAGCGAGCCCCGCGAGCAGGACGTCGGTGACGGGGTAGACCTCGTAGACGATCGTGTCCCACGTGCTCGGGTTCAGCGCCGACACCTCGTCGAGCACGAGCAGCTGCGAGGACATCAGGAGCGCGCTGCCCAGGACCAGCACGTCCAGCACGAGCCGCCAGCGGGCGCCCCGCTCCCAGGTCCCGGCCGGGAAGGTGACCATCGCGATGGCCGCAGGGATGATGCCGAGCAGGTAGAGCCAGTCGGCGACCGAGACCAGCGGGTGCTCCCCCGTCGCCGCGGAGTCGACGAACCAGATCGTGTCGGCGGTCGCCCACATGCCCATCGTCGTGGCGAACAGGGCCCACGACCGGGAGACAGCCCCTGTCGTCACCCGGGCCGCGTGCACGCAGCAGAGGAAGGCCAGGCCCGAGGCGACGGTGCTGACCAGGTCGGCGACGAAGTCGGGGTCGGCGGAGCTCGGACCGAAGATCAGCGCGCAGCCCGCGACGAAGAACATGCCGAGGGCGACCACGCCCGCCGTGGAGACCCTGCGCTGCTGTGGCGCGACGTGCTGAGGTCCCTCTGCCGGAGTGCCGGGCGTCCTGCGGACCGGCGCGGGCGCGTCGCCGTGCCCCGCGCGGGGTGCGCTGTGGGTCGCCACGTCAGCCATCGGTTGGGGTCCCTGGGTCAGCACGGCCAGATTCCGGGCCGCTCTCCCCGGAATCATCCCAACCGCAGTGCCATCAGGCGGCTAAATGGGCAAATAGGACACGCCGGTGACGCTCCCCCGCTCAGCCGGAGGGTTCCAGCACCGACTCGACGAGCTCCATCAGCTTGCGCATCGGGCCACCCTTGACCATGTAGTGGTCGGCGCCGGCGGCGATCGCCTTCTGGGCCAGGGTGCTCTGGTCGAAGCCGCTGAAGACGATGACGCGCACGCCGGGCACGGCCTCACGGATGTGCGGGAGCGCCTCCAGGCCGTCCATCCGCGGCATCGCCAGGTCGAGCAGCACCAGGTCTGGCTGCAGCTCGCGGGCCGCCTCGACCGCGGCGATGCCGTCGGCCGCCTCGCCGACCACGGTGAAGCCCGGTGCCTTCTCCAGCCTCGCCCGCAGCAGGACGCGCAGGTCGTCGGCGTCGTCGACCACGAGGACGCGACGATCGCCGCCCCGCGCACGGCCTCCGGCGCCCCGTCGGGTTCCCTTGCCGGACGTGACCGGCGCGTCGTCCGCGACGCGCGAGCGCTGGTCGCGGCTGATGTCGGCCGGGTTCGCCCGCACCAGGTCACCCGGCACCAGGTCCTCACCGTCGAGCGGCTCGAGGAGGTCGTCCATCATCGCGCGCGCCGAGTCCAGGGTCCGGTCGATGTACGTCGCGACGACGGGGTACTGCTCGGCGTCGAGGGCGTACTTGGCCGCGACGAGTCCCTGGACCACGTTGTCGTTGATCTCCAGGGCCTGACGCCGGCGCAACCTGGCCTGGCTCAGCCGTCCAGCGAGAGCCTCACCGGCCAGCCGGCTCGAGGCGTCGCGCACGAAGACGGCCACGAGCTGCTCGTCGTCCTCCGGGCTGACCACCGTCCGGCTGACGTCGACCACGAGCCGGGAGTCGTCGAGGCGCCGGCCCTCGATGCCCTGACCGTCGGTCTGCGGCAGCAGGTCGGCCATCGAGCGCCCCGTCGGTTCGCCGCCGAACAGGTCGTGCGCACGCGAGTTGGCGTCGATGACGTGGTCGGACCCGTCGACCAGCAGGATCGCCTCGGGCGCCGTCTCGACCAGGCTCCGGTACCGCAGGCCCATCTGCTCGCGCTCGCGGTCGGCCAGCACGCGGTCGGTGATGTCGATGCAGGTGCCCCGCATGCGCAGCGGCGTGCCGTGCTCGTCCATCACCACCTGGCCGTTGGAGGACAGGTAGCGCACGGACCCGTCGGGCCGCACGATCCGCTCCATCATCTGGTAGGGCTCACCGGTCGCGTAGGCCTGCTGGTGCACCCCGGTGATCCGCTCCCGGTCATCGGGGTGGATCAGGGACAGGAAGCGCTCGTACGACGGGTTGAACGCACCCGGCTCGTGCCCGTAGATCCGGAAGAGCTCGTCGGACCACCTGTTGGTGTCGCTGGAGATGTGCCAGTCGTAGTCGCCCATGTGCGCGAGGTGCTGGGCGTTGTCGACCCGGGCGGTGAGGTCGCTGAGCTCCTCGGCGCTCCCGACCCGGGCCAGCCCGCCGTCGAGGCTGGCCACCGCCACGCCCAGCCCGGCCGGCAGGACCGGCTCGGCCGTCGTCCAGCCGAGGACGAGCACGCCGTGGTGACCGGGCAGCCGGTGCAGGGCGACGTGCGCGATCCCGCTGCGCGCCCAGACCTCGGGGGCAGCGACGGCGCGGAGCGTCTCGGCCGACCCGGTCTCCTCGACCAGGGCCGCGACGTCGACGTCGGTGACGTCGATCCGGGCGCCCGTGTGGTGGGACAGGAACGGCGCCGCCTCGCCGTGGCGACGCACCACTCCCGCCGTGTCGGCGGCCGCCAGTGCCGCGATCACCGGGAGGGCCTCGTCGAGCATCTGGGCAGCATCGTCCGCCGTGGCGCACGTGCCACTGAGCCCGAGAAGGTGCTGCATCTGGGTCGTGTGGTCCATCCCGGCTCCTGTGGTCCCCCGCGCCGATCCCCCGAGATCTCCTGTGACTCTAGGTGCTGCGCCGGGCGGGCGCATGTGAACCTCGCGCCGGTCCGGGCGTTAAGCCCTGTATGTCGGCAATAGGCGGTGTTACTGCCCGTCGTCCGAGTCGTCGATGGTGTGCATGGCGGCCTCCTCGGCGCTCGCGCCGGCGCCGTCGATGCCCTCGTCCTCGGCGACCATGTCCTTGTCGACGTCCTCGTGGGAGCCCTCGTCGGGCGCCATCAGACGACCCGAGCGCCGATCGCCGACCTCGCCGCCGACGTCGCCGTCGAGGATGTCCGCGTCGCGCTCCTCCTCGGCCCTCGCCCAGGTCTCCGGCTCCTCCTCGTCGAGCCGCTCCTCCAGCGTCTCGCCACCCTCGGGATGGCGCAGGTGGTCCGGCTCGCGCTCGGGCGGCGAGTACCCCTCGTCGAGGACGTCCTCGACGCCCCGGTCGTCCAGGGTGTCCTCGGGCTGCAGCTGATCTCCACTCATGGGTCAGACCGTACGACGACCCGACGATGCAGCCCGCAGAGGGCTCAGGAAGCGTCTTCGAGGACGGTGTCGACGAGGTCGAGCAGCTGGCGCATCGAGCCGCCCTTGACGACGTAGCGGTCGGCGCCGGCCTCCATCGCCTTCTCGGCCAGCGTGCTCTGGTTGAACCCGGAGAGCACGATCACGCGGACCCCGGGCACGGCGGCGCGGATCAGCGGCAGCGCCTCGAGCCCGTCCATGCGCGGCATCGCGAGGTCGAGCATGACCAGGTCGGGCTGCAGCTCGGAGGCGAGCTCCACCGCGGCCAGCCCGTCGGCCGCCTCCCCGATCACGGTCAGGCCGCGACGCGACTCCATCCGCGAGCGCAGCAGCATCCGCAGGTCGTCGGCGTCGTCGACCACGAGGACGGTGTGCGCTCCGGGGTGCGAGTCCACCGAACGGCCGGTCGAGGTCGCCTCGGCGGCCACGCCCAGGGTGGCGGCCGCGGTGCGGACCAGGTCGCCGGGCTTGAAGCCCTGCCCGTGGGTGGGCTCGAGCATGCCGTCCATCATCGCCCGGGCCGAGCTCAGGGTGCGGCTGAGGTAGGCCGAGCACTCGGCCACCTGGCCCTGGTCCAGGGCGTAGGAGGCAGCCACCAGGCCCTGCACGACGTTGTCGTTGATCTCGAGCGCCTTGCGCCGCTCGAACTCCTCCATGGAGCTGGGGCGGTCGGCCACCACGCTGCCCTGGGCGATGCGCATCAGGTGGGCGTCGAGCAGCGACAGGCCCAGCTCCAGCTCGGCGCGGTCGGTGGGCTCGGCCTCGCGCCAGGCGAGGACCAGCAGCACGGGATCACCCGCGAGCCGGCGCAGGGCGACGCGGCGGACACCGGCCGACTCCCAGGCGGCCGGCACCGGAGCGTCGCTGATCTCGTTCGTCTCGGCCGAGGCCCCTCCCGCGACGCTGACCCGCAGGTCGAGGTCGATGCCGGCGCGGTGGGTCGCGTGCAGCCCGCCGTCCTCGGCGTGCAACGACGACCCCAGCACGAGGGCGGCGTCCGCACCGCTCACCGAGAGCAGCACCGGCAGCGCGGCGTGCAACATGTCCGTCGCCGACTCCAGGCGCGCACAGGCACCCGCCATCGCGAGAAGCTGGTGCATCTCGCGAGGGGTGTCCGAGTGGGCCGGCATGCGGGGTCCTTGCTGGTGGGCGAGCGGTTCTGGCGGCAGCCTAGGTCGCCCTCCACCCCCGGCACGGTGATTTCGTGACTTCTCCGGGGGTTGTCGGCTCGTTGAGCTCCGCCGGCCGCGATCGACAGTATCGAGCGCCCTCGTCGCAGCCTCCGCCGGATACCGGATTGCGCACTTCGCAGCGGTGAATTCCCGCGGGATTCGTGGCGCGCGCCGGCCGAGCGTCTCCGCTACGGTCAACGTTGTCGGCTCCGGATTCCGGTCTAGTCCACTCGGCGCTCGATGGTCGACATCTGGACCACCTGGTGCCTCCGAGGGCCATGGACGCCCTCCCACTAGCGTGTCCGGGCATGGACCCCGACCGCGTCCGCTCGGCCACTCCCGCGGACGCCGCCGCGTGCCTGGCGGTCTACACGCCCTACGTCGAGCAGACCGCCGTCAGCTTCGAGGAGCACCCGCCGAGCGTCGAGGAGATGCGCACGCGCATCGAGGCCGCCCTGCGCACGCACGCGTGGGTGGTGCTGGAGGACGACGGCGGTCGGATCACCGGCTATGCCTACGCCGGTCCGTACAAGTCCCGGCCGGCGTACCGCTGGTCCTGCGAGGTGAGCGTGTACGTCGAGCCCGGCCGGCGCCGGACCGGAGCGGGCCGCGCGCTGTACGGCGCGCTCTTCGAGCGGCTCGTGGAACGCGGGTTCGTCGTCGCCGTGGCCGGGATGACCCTGCCCAACCCGGCCAGCGCCGGGTTGCACCGCTGCCCTGGGGTTCGAGGACGTCGGCACCTGGCGCGGCATCGGCCACAAGGCCGGCGCCTGGCACGACGTGCACTGGATGCAGCGGACGCTGCTGCCGGGAGGCTGGCCGGCACTCCCCCGCGACCCGACGTGACGTCCGTGACACCGCCCGCGTGGGGTGTTCGGTGCTATCTCATATCTGAGATACGTTGCCGCTCGTGACTCCGGACTATCTCGCCCGCATCGGCAACCTGATCCGCGACGCCCGCAAGCACCGGGGGTGGACCCAGGTCCAGCTCGCCGAGGTGCTGGGCACCAGCCAGAGCGCCGTCAACCGGATCGAGCGCGGTCACCAGAACCTCTCCCTGGACATGATCGCCCGCATCGGCGAGGCACTCGACTCCCCGCTGGTGAGCATCGGCCAGGGCCCGACCCACCTGCGCGTCACCGGCCCCACGACGCTGCGCGGATCGATCGAGGTGAAGACCTCCAAGAACGCCGGCGTCGCGCTCCTGTGCGCCACCCTCCTCAACCGGGGCCGTACGACGCTGCGGCGGGTCGCCCGGATCGAGGAGGTCAACCGGCTGCTCGAGGTCCTCGACAGCATCGGCGTGCGCTCGCGCTGGCTCAACGCCGAGAACGACCTGGAGATCATCCCCCCGGCCACGCTCGACCTGGCCGGCATCGACGAGGTCGCGGCCCGCCGTACCCGCTCGATCATCATGTTCCTGGGCCCGCTGATGCACCGCACCAGCGAGTTCGAGCTGCCCTACGCCGGCGGCTGCGACCTCGGCACCCGCACCGTGGAGCCGCACATGAGCGCCCTGCGCCCCTTCGGGCTGCAGGTCAAGGCCACCGACGGGCAGTACCGCGCCAGCGTCTCCTCCGGCATCATCCCGAGGCGCCCGATCGTGCTGACCGAGCGCGGCGACACCGTCACCGAGAACGCGTTGATGGCGGCGGCGCTGTGCGACTCGACGACGGTGATCCGCAACGCCAGCTCCAACTACATGGTCCAGGACCTCTGCTTCTTCCTGCAGAAGCTCGGCGTGCAGATCGAGGGCATCGGGACCACGACGCTCAAGGTCACCGGGTGCACCGAGATCGACGTCGACGTCGACTACTCCCCCAGCGAGGACCCGATCGAGGCGATGTCGCTGATCGCCGCCGCGATCGTCACCGACTCCGAGATCACCGTGAAGCGGGTGCCGATCGAGTTCCTCGAGATCGAGCTCTCCGTCCTCGAGGAGATGGGGTTCCGCTACACCCTGTCCGAGGAGTACCTCGCGGCGAACGGCCAGACCCGCCTCGTCGACATCTCCACGCTGCACTCGGTGCTGCGGGCGGCCCTCGACAAGATCCACCCGATGCCGTTCCCCGGCCTCAACATCGACAACCTGCCGTTCTTCGCCGCGATCGCCGCCACCGCGACCGGCCAGACCCTGCTGCACGACTGGGTCTACGAGAACCGCGCCCTCTACCTCACCGAGCTCAACAAGCTCGGCGGGCGGGTCACCCTGATGGACCCGCACCGGGTGATGATCGAGGGCCCGACGCACTGGTCCGGCGCCGAGGTGGTCTGTCCCCCGGCCCTGCGCCCGGCCGTCGTGATCCTGTTGGCGATGCTCGCCTCCAAGGGCACCTCGGTGCTCCGGTCGACGTACGTCATCCACCGCGGCTACGAGGGGCTGGCCGACCGGCTCAACGAGCTCGGCGCCCAGATCGAGACCTTCAGCGACTTCTGAGCCGCGTGTCGTCACGTGGCACGCGACGCTGCGCGACCACACTTGGCCGTAGGTCACATCGGGCTCGACCTCACCTGTCACCCCGGCCGGGCCTAGGCGTCGTCCGGGATGTCCCCCCGATTCCCGGGCGGCGCCCTACCGATCAGCTGCCATCAGAGCTGCCGCCTCTGGGGCCCGGCACGAAACGGCTACTCCGCCAGTCCCCCCGGGCGGCGGAGTAGCCGCTGTTGGCACAACGAGCGAGTGTGAGCCGGGTCACCCACTTTTCTGACTCAGCTCCCGAAGAGCGAGTCGAGGTAGGAGCGGGCCTTCGAGGGGCGCGGCGGCGCCGCCATGTCGGCGGTGATCCGGGGCAGCTGGGCGGTGTCGGCGGAGCGCTGGGAGTGCCAGTCGTTCTCGGCCTCGATGAGCCGGCCCAGGTCGGCCCGGTCGAGGAAGATCCCCTGGCACGTGCCGCAGGCCAGCACCGTGACCTCGCCTGCTGCCCGCTCCCCCATCTCGCCGCCGCACTGGGGGCACGTCGCGTCCATGACTCGCACGGTACTCCGCGTCCGACCGGGTCAGCTGAGTACGACGACGGATGTCGCGGCGGCGGTTCGGGGAGCACCATCGGCAGGTGCCGGTGAATACTGCTTCCGTGACAGGGGAGGCTCACGCGTCGTCGCATGCCCGGCGGCCACGGACCGGACGCGTGTACCTCGACGCGGTCGGTCCTGACGGCGTGATCGCGATGGCGCACCGCGGCGGGGCCCTGCACCCCGAGATCCCCGGCGTCGAGAACACGCTGCACGCCTTCGAGCACGCGGTCGCCCTGGGCTACGAGTACCTCGAGACCGACGTCCACGTCACCCGCGACGGCGTCCTGCTCGCCTTCCACGACGACGTGCTGGACCGGGTCACCGACGCCACCGGGCGGCTCGCCGACCTCAGCGCCGAGGAGATCTCCGCGGCCCGCATCCGCGAGGAGTACCCGGTCCCGACCATGGCCGAGCTCCTCGAGGCCTTTCCCGGCTGCCGCTTCAACATCGACCTCAAGTCGCGCGGCGCCGTGGACGCGCTGGCCGACCTGATCGACCGCACCGGCAGCCACGACCGGATCTGTGTCGGCTCGTTCTCCCAGACCCGTCTCGACGCCTTCCGTCGCGCCTCCCGCGGGCGGGTGGCGACCTCCGCCGCCCCTCCCGAGGTGGCGCTGTTCATGGCCTGCCCCAGCGGTCGGCTGGCCCGCCGGCTGACCCGTGGCCGGGTCAGTGCCCTCCAGGTGCCGCACCGCCGCGGCCCGCTGCCCATCGTCACCGGTTCGCTGGTACGTCGCGCGCACCGGGCCGGGGCCCAGGTGCACGTGTGGACCGTCGACGAGCCCGGCGAGATGGAGCAGCTGCTCGACCTCGGCGTCGACGGCCTGATCACCGACCGGACCGACGTACTCAAGGACGTCCTCACCAGACGCGGACAGTGGAGGAGCACACCATCGTGAGCACCGCAGCCATCGGCAGAGCCGACCTGTCCGCCGCCGAGCGGCTCCAGCAGCAGAAGGCGTGGAACTGGTACGACTGGGCCAACTCCGCCTACTACACGACCGTGCTCAGCGTGCTGTTCGCGCCGTACATGAGCACGGTGGCCGGCCGGGCCGCGGGGTGCGTCCACGACGACGACTCCTGCAGCAAGACGGTGAACGTGCTCGGCCTGCACCTGGCGGCGGGCTCGCTGCCGTTCTACCTGACCAGCTTCGCCACCATCGCGAGCGCGTTCGTGCTCCCGGTCGTCGGCGCCTTCGTCGACCGCTCCAGCCGCAAGAAGTGGAACATGGGCGGCTTCGCGTTCGCCGGCTCCTTCTTCTGCATGCTGCTGTTCTTCATGCAGGGCGACCAGTGGCAGCTGGCCGCGTTCGCGGTGGTGATGAGCAGCATCCTCGCCGGCTGCTCGCTGACGGCCTACTACGCGATCCTGGTCGACATCTCCACCGAGGACGAGCGCGACTCGGCCTCGTCGCGCGGGTGGGCCTTCGGCTACCTCGGTGGCGGCCTGCTGCTGGCGATCAACCTGGGCATGTACCTCGGCCACGACGCCATCGGCCTCGGCGAGGAGCTCGCGGTGCGCCTCTCCCTGTTCAGCGCGGGGGTCTGGTGGGCGGGGTTCACGATCATCCCGCTCGTCCGGCTGCGCAACTACGCGCCCGTCAACGTCGTCGCCGAGTCCGGCAACCTGCTGCAGCGCAGCTTCGGCCAGCTGTTCACCACGCTCGGGGAGCTCCGCGCCTACCCGATGACGCTGACCTTCCTGATCGCCTACCTCTTCTACAACGACGGGATCCAGACCGTCATCTACGCCGCATCGACGTACGGCGAGAAGACGCTGGGCTTCGACAAGACCGTCCTGATCGCGACCATCCTGCTCATCCAGTTCGTCGCCTTCGGCGGGGCGCTGTTCTTCGGCAAGCTGGCCGGGCGGTTCGGCGCCTACAGCTCGATCCTCTGGGGCACGTTCGCCTGGATGGTGATCGTGGTCGTGGCGATGCTGCTCCCGGCCGGTCAGGCCGTGCTGTTCTACCTGCTCGCGCTCGCCATCGGCATCGTCCTCGGCGGCACCCAGGCGCTGTCGCGGTCGTTCTACAGCCTGCTCATCCCCAGCGGGCGCGAGGGCGAGTACTTCAGCCTCTACAACGCCGCCGAGCGGGGCACGTCGTGGTTCGGGACGCTCCTGTTCGGCGTGGTCTTCCAGGTCACCGGCTCCTACCGCCCGGCGATCCTGGCGCTGATCATCTTCTTCGTCCTCGGCGCCTTCTTCCTGATCCGGGTCGATCCGGAGCGCGGGATCCGCGAGGCGGGCAACCGGGCGCCCGCCGTGGTGTGAGACCGTGGACGCGTGGTGTGGGTCTCAGCCGGGAATCCTGGAGGCGTCTCGCTCGTTGGGTGGGTGACGCCTGAAAACGGGCGTGCACTGGTCCTGTCCCGGGCCACGACCGTCCGGATCGTGAGGCAGCCGTCCCGATCCGCGTCACGTCCGACTTGCTTGACCGTCTCAAGGACGGTACGCATGACGGAGCAAGGCATCCGGGAGACCACGCAGAAACGGATGAACAGCACGGAGGTGCGCAATGGGAGACCGAACGCTACGAGGCGCCAGACTCGGCGGCCAGAGCTTCGAGGACGAGCGCGGCATCGAGTTCGCCGCGCGCCAGCAGGTCGGCTACCTGTGCGCCCACGGACACGAGTTCGAGGTCACGATGTCGGTCGAGGCCGACGTGCCCGCACTGTGGGAGTGCCCGCGGTGCGGCGCAGAGGGCCGCGCGACGTCGGGCATCCAGCCCGAGGCCAAGGCAGAGAAGCCGGTCCGCACGCACTGGGACATGCTGCTCGAGCGCCGTTCGATCAAGGAGCTCGAGGACATCCTGAGCGAGCGGCTCGAGCTGCTCCGCGGCGGAGAGATCGGTCCCGCCCACCTGCACCGCGCGAGCGCCCGCAAGAAGAAGGCCGCAACCGCCTGAGCTGAGGCTCAGTCGACGACTTCGCCCCGGACCACGTCGTCGGTTCCGGGGCGTCGTTGTGTCCCGGGCGCCGGGGTCGGGCCCATGCCGGTGGTGGTCACGCCGAGCAGGCGGCGGCTGACCGCGCCGGCCAGGAGCCTGCGGCCGAACGGCCGGGTGAACGGCAGGATGCACAGGATCCCGAAGATGTCGGAGACGAATCCCGGGGTGATCATCAGGGTGCCTCCGACGAGGATCAGCACGCCGTCGGCGAGCTCGCGGTGGGGCAACCGGTGCTCCTCGAGCGCTACCCGCAGCGCCTGCCACGCCTTGCCACCCTCGCGCTTGACCAGCCACGAGCCGAAGATGCTGTCGGCGATCAGCAGCAGGACCGTCCACCAGGCCCCGATCACCTGGCCCACCTGGATGATCACGTAGATCTCGACCACGGGCACGACGATGAACGCCACCACCAGCAGCCACCACGGGAACCTTCTCCTCATGGTCTGTTCAACGCCCCCGGGAGCCGGTCGGTTCCGACCCGCGGCGCCCGAACCGCTCCCGCACCTGCCGCCGACGCTCGCTGAGCCCCCACGCGGTGATCGCGCGCAGTGAGTCCGCGGCCACCCGCGTGTTCATCTTGGACTCGCCGTGCTCGCGCTCCACGAACTCGATCGGCACCTCGACGACCCGCAGCCCGGCCCTGAGGGCCCGGACGGCCAGGTCGACCTGGAAGACGTAGCCGTACGACGCGATGGTGCCCAGCTCGATCCGCTCCAGCGCCGTGCGCCGGTACAGACGGAAACCGCTGGTGGCATCGCGGACCTCGATCCCCAGCAAGGCCCGGGTGTAGAGGTTCCCGCCTCGCGAGAGCAGCTCCCGGCGCACCGGCCAGTTCACGATGCTGCCCCCCGGCACCCACCGGGAGCCGATCACGACGTCGGGCGGCGTCGCGGGGTCGTGCAGCGCCTCGAGGAGCAGGCCGAGCTGCTCGGGCTGGTGGGACCCGTCGGCGTCCATCTGGCCGATGACCTCGTAGTCGTGCGCCAGGGCCCACTCGAAGCCGTCCAGGTAGGCCCTGCCGAGGCCCTGCTTGGACCGACGGTGGAGGACGTGGACCTGGGCGTCGTCGGCCGCCAGCCGGTCGGCGAGGACGCCGGTGCCGTCCGGGGAGTCGTCGTCGACGACGAGGACGTCGAGAGCGCGGCTGCGCGGCGCGTACCCGCGCGATGATCGGCCCGAGATTGGTGACCTCGTTGTAGGTCGGCACGACCATCACCACGCGCATGACCCCAGAACCTAGTGGCTGCACCTCGAGGTGGTGCGGGGGACGGCAGGGCGGGGGGAGCTGAGTGGCCTTCGGACCGCCCACGCCCTGACCGGATGCCAGGATCGTCGGCGTTGTCTACTGGTCGCCTCCGCTCCCCCCGTGTTATCCCGTCGACGTCGCGGTGCCCGGCCCGCCACGTGTGACGCGAGGTCTCCACCTTGGCGGGATGGCCCTCGGTCACAACTGCCAGACGTGCGACTGACGTTCTGCCCGGAGTAACGCAACGGACCCTCGTCCTTCCGACGCGGGCGTGTCAACACCTCGCTGACCTGTGGTGTTGCCACGAATTCGCAGGTCAGGTGCGGAACCGTCGGATGAACTCCAGATGGCCAAAAATGTTCCGTTCCCGGCGTGTCGCGCTGGACACGCCGAGAGCGGTCTGTACAGGTTTTCGGGACCTCAGAGTTTCGCAGGAACCACGACGGTGCCGGTGGCGGTCGTGGCGAGGATCGGCTCGTCGAGCATCGTCGCCGCCGAGGCCGATCCCGCGGACGCGTCGCCGCGGGCGACGACGCGCAGCTCGAAGGCCATCTCGCGCGAGCGGGTGCCGACCCGGGTCAGCGTGGCGGCCGCCTCGACGACGTCGCCGGCACGCACCGGCGCGAGGAACTGCACCTCGCTGTAGGAGGCGAACAGTCCCTCGTCGCCGTCGGTCAGGATGCACATCTCGGTGGCGACGTCGCCGAACAGGCCGAGGCCCCAGGCCCCGTCGACGAGCTGCCCGGCGTAGTGGGCCTCCGCGTGGGAGACGTAGCGGCGGTGCGTCACGACGGTCCCGACCTCGGGGCGCGCGGGGGTGCTCATGACGCCTCCCGCTCCCCCGCCAGCCGGTGCACCAGGTAGCTGGCGACCTCCCCCGGCGTCGTACCCCTGGTGAAGACGCGGTCGACGCCGAGGTCCGTGGCCATCGCCTCGTCGAACCGGGGACCGCCCACGACCAGGAGCGGCCTGCGGGCGGGCGGGAAGGCCTCGCGGAAGGCGGCCGACATCTCGCGGGTGTTGAGCAGGTGGGCGTCGCGCTGGGTGACGACCTGGGAGACCAGCACGGCGTCGGCCTTCTCCGCCACCGCGGCCTCGACGAGCTGGGGCACCGAGACCTGGGCGCCGAGGTTGACCACCTTCAGCTCCCGGTAGTACTCCAGCCCCTTCTCCCCCGCGAAGCCCTTGATGTTCAGGATCGCGTCGATGCCGACCGTGTGGGCGTCGGTGCCGATGCAGCCACCCACGACCACCATGCGGCGCCGCAGGGCGTGCTTGACGGCCGCGTTGACCTCCTTGGGGGTCAGCAGCTCGTAGTCGCGCTCCACCACCTGGACCTCGCTGGGGTCGACGAGGTGGTGCACCCGGCCGTAGACCACGAAGAAGGTGAAGTCCGGCCCCATGGCCTTGGCGTGGGCGACCAGGGCCGGGTCCATGCCCATCTTGTTCGCCAGCTGGATCGCGGCGCCCTCGGCGACCTTGTCGTGCGGCATCGGCAGGGTGAAGGACACCTGCACCATCCCGTCACCGGTCGTGTCGCCGTACGGGCGCAGCAGTCGCTTCTCGGTCATGCGGGGTCCCCGCGGCGTTGTTCGGGGGAGCGCAGCGGAGGAGAAGAAGGTCGTGGGGTGCTCATGACTCCTCCAGCATCTCGGAGGCCGGGTTGTAGTACGCCGACGACTTCTTCGCCACGCCGTCGAGGCCGCGGCCGGCGTCGGCCGGGCGCTTCATCAGGCCGAAGGTGCCGTCGGCGATGGCGTCGAGGAGGCCGTTCGGGTGGTCGAGGATCCGGTCGAGCAGGTCGATGGACTCCCCGAGCACCGTGCGGGCGCGCTCGGCGATCATGCCATCTGGCCGCGGCCGGAAGTCCTCGTGCAGGGCGCCGGTGGCCTCCAGGACGTAGCGCACGTTCTGCAGGGCCAGGTCGCGGTCGCTGAGCCACGGCGTCACCACGGCCTCGGTCATCATCCCGACGAGCAGGATGCCCTGCCCGGTCAGCGCTCCGGCGAGGTTGAAGAACCCGTCGAGGAGGTAGCCGCGGAAGACGTCACCGGTCATGTGCCGCGTGGGCGGCATCCACTTCAGCGGCGCCTTCGGGAACAGCTCGCGGGCGAGCAGCGCGTGGGCCAGCTCCATCCGGAACGAGTCCGGGAGGTCGGGATCGATCTCGAAGGCGTGCCCCAGGCCGAGCTGCCAGTCCTCGAGCCCGGCCTCCTTGGCGAAGTACTCGTTGAGCAGCTGGCTGGTGGTGACCGTGTGGGCAGCCTCCACGGCGTCGGCCGTGGTCAGGTAGTTGTCCTCGCCGGTGTTGATGATGATGCCGGCGCGGGCGTGCACCTGGCGGCTGAAGCGCTGGTCGACGAAGGTGCGCACCGGGTTGATGTCGCGGAAGAGGATCCCGTACATCGAGTCGTTGAGCATCATGTCGAGCCGCTCGAGCCCGGCCAGGGCCGCGATCTCCGGCATGCACAGGCCGCTGGCGTAGTTGGTCAGCCGCACGTAGCGGCCCAGCTCGCGGCTCGAGTCGTCGAGGGCCGCCCGCATCAGCCGGAAGTTCTCCTGGGTGGCGTAGGTGCCGGCGAACCCCTCGCGGGTGGCGCCCTCGGGCACGTAGTCGAGCAGCGACTGCCCGGTCGAGCGGATCACGGCGATCACGTCGGCGCCCTCGCGCGCGGCCTGCTGCGCCTGCGGGATGTCCTCGTAGATGTCGCCGGTGGCGACGATCAGGTAGATCCACGGCTGGCGCGGGCGCGTCCCCGATCTTCTTGACGAGCCGCTCGCGCTCCCGGCGGCGGGCGTCGATGCGACGTACGCCGGCCCCGACCTGCTTGCGCGAGGCGGTGCGCGCCCGCTGCGCGTCGCGACCCTCCGGGATGCGGAAGCGGACAGAGCCGGCCGAGGCCTTCTGGGCGAGGGTGGTGAGGTCCTCGGCCTCCCCGCGGATCAGGGCGTCCCACACCGGCAGCGCGAGGCCCTGCTCGAGCCCGACGTCCGCGCGGGCCGCGTCGGCGAGCCGGTTGACCCACGGGGTGCCGTCGGGATCGGCGCCGGACAGGCCGGCCATCCGCAGCGTCGCGCGCTCCACCGAGACCGTGGTGTGCTCCTTGGCCAGCCGCACGATCGGGCGGCCGACCTTGCGGGCCACGCTGCGGGCCCGGCGCACGGTGGCCGGGTCGAGGTCGAGCTTCTTCTGCACCGTCACTCCCCCAGTCTCCGCTCGAACAGTGCCCGGACGGCAGGCGTGCTGCGCAGCAGGTCGAGCGCGAGCTCGGCATGTCCGGGTGTGTAGCCGTTGCCCACGATCATCGTGACGTCGGCGGCCAGCCCCTCGGCACCCAGCGCGGCAGCGCTGAACGAGGTGGCCATCGAGAAGAACACGACGGTGCCGCCCTCGGCGGTGGCGAGGATGGCGCCGCCCTCGCAGCCCGGCACGTCGACGCAGACGATGGTCAGGTCGGCCGGTCCCCCGGCGGCCCTCACCGCGTCGCGCAGGGCCACGGGGTCACGGGCGTCGCACACGACGACCTCGTCGGCGAGCCCGGCGCCGACGCCGCCCTCGCTCGAGCAGCGCCGCCTCGCCCTGGTGCGGCACGACGGCGATGGTCTTCCGCGCCCCGGCTCGCCTGGCGGCGGCCAGGCACAGGGACCCGGACTTGCCGGCGCCCCCGACGACCGCGACCACCGGCTCGTCGTACCTGCGGACGTGGCGCTCGGTGAGCGCCGGTGCTCCGCAGACGTCCATCACGGACAGGGCCAGCTCGGGGGCGAGGTCGTCGGGCAGCCTGGCGGCGATGCTGCGGCCGAACAGGATCGCGTAGCCGTCGACCGGGACCTGCTCGCCGAGGCCGTCCCAGCGGGCGAGGTCGTCCTCGATCACGAGGGGGGTCAGGGTGAGCGAGACCAGCGTGGCGATCCGGTCGCCCTCGACGAGCCCGAGCGTCGAGCCCTCCCCCACCTCCTCGACGGTGCCGACGAGCATGCCGCCGGAGCCGGTGACCGGGTTGTGCATCTTGCCGCGGGTCCGGACGATCTCCAGCACCTCGCGGCGGACCCCCTCGGCGCCGTCGCCGTCGCTGGTCGTGCTTCTCGGCGAGCTGCCGGAACGACGCCGCGTCGAGGTTGAGCCGCTCCACGCGCACCCGCACCTCGTCGTCGCGGATCGCCGGGTCGGTGTCGAGACGCAGGGCCGCCTGGGGCAGCACGCCCGGGGGCTCGAGCACCCGGTGCAGTCCCACCGGGTCTCCCGTCATGCGTCCCACCTGTGCCGCCTCCCCTGTCGATGCTTCCTGCCACTGTCGTGTTCCAGCGTAAATCTTACGGTGATGTGTTTGAACGACCGCAAACTTCGTGTTCCCATATTCCCATGAGCATCGAGACGTCGATCGCCGCGATCATCGAGGGCCAGACCGGCCAGCCCTATCCCTACCGCCGCGTCGAGCTCGTCGAGCCCGACTGGACCCGCTTCCCCGGGTGGCGCGACGTGACCCGCGAGCAGTGGGAGAGCGCCCAGTGGCAGCGGTCGCACTGCGTGAAGAACATCCGGCAGCTGCGCGAGCTCCTCGGCGACCTCGTCGACGAGCGCTTCTACGCCGACCTCGAGCGCGACCAGGCCGAGCGGGCGACCATGTCGATGCTGGTGCCGCCGCAGATGATGAACACGATGGCGCCCTTCGAGTCCCCTGCCGGGCCGGGCTCGCTCACCGACGCCTTCTACGCCGACCCGGTGCGGCACTACATGATCCCGGTGCTCTCCGACCGCCGTACCGACTGGCCCTCGCACCCCTACTCCAGCCGTGACTCGCTGCACGAGCACGACATGTGGGCGGCCGAGGGTCTCACCCACCGCTACCCCACCAAGGTGCTGGCCGAGCTGCTGCCGACCTGTCCCCAGTACTGCGGGCACTGCACCCGGATGGACCTCGTCGGCAACTCCACCGCGACCGTCGACAAGCTGAAGTTCCTCGGCAAGCCGGTCGACCGGCACGCCGAGATGCTGGAGTACCTGCGCACCCACCCCGAGGTGCGCGACGTGGTGGTCTCCGGCGGCGACGTCGCGAACATGCCCTGGGCGCGGCTCGAGGAGTTCCTCACCAAGGTCCTGGAGATCGAGAACATCCGCGACATCCGGCTGGCCACCAAGGCGCTGATGGGGCTGCCGCAGCACTGGCTGCAGGACGAGGTGGTCGAGGGGATGACCCGCGTCGCCGGCACCGCCCGAGCTCGCGGCGTCGGCCTGGCCATCCACACGCACGTCAACCACGCCAACTCGGTGACGCCGCTCGTGGCGAAGGCCGCGCAGGCGATGTTCGACGCCGGCGTGCGCGACGTCCGCAACCAGGGCGTCATCCTCAACGGCGTCAACGCCGACCCGCACGCGCTGCTCGACCTGTGCTTCCGGCTCCTCGACGGCGCGCAGATCCTGCCCTACTACTTCTACATGTGCGACATGATCCCGGCCGCCGAGCACTGGCGGATCTCGGTCGCCGACGCGCAGCGCCTGCAGCACCACATCATGGGCTACCTGCCCGGCTTCGCGACCCCGCGGATCGTCTGCGACGTCCCGTTCGTCGGCAAGCGCTGGGTGCACCAGCTCGCGTCGTACGACGAGGTGCGCGGCATCTCGCACTGGACGAAGAACTACCGCACCTCGATCGAGGCGACCGACCCCGAGGCGCTGACCCGTACCTACGACTACTACGACCCGATCCACACCCTGCCCCCCGAGGGTCAGGCGTGGTGGGCGCGGCAGCAGGAGCTCGAGCTCGCCTGACCTGTCGGGCACGGCAACGCCCGACCGCGACGTCCCGGATCGCAGGCGGTCTCGACGCCCTACATTGCTGTCATGGCCGACATCCTTCTGGGCCTCCTCGCGATCATCGCCGGGGGCGCCATGCTTCTCGCAGGCCAGTTCGTGCTGCGGTTCGTGATCCCCATCTGGGGCTTCTTCGCCGGATTCGCGTTCGGCGCCGGACTCGTCGCGGGGTTCGCCGACGAGCACTTCCTCGGCTCGGTGCTCGGCTGGGTGCTGGGGCTGGTCTTCGCCCTGCTCTTCGCGATCTTCGCCTACCTCTACTACTACGTCGCCATCGTCATCGCCATGGGCGCGTTCGGCTTCGCGATCGGCTCCGGCCTGGTCGTCGCCCTCGGGATCAGCTGGAACTGGGTGGCGGTGCTGGTGGGGCTCGTCGTCGGCGTCGTCATCGGCCTGGTGGCCCTCTTCGCGAACGTGCCGATGATCGTGCTGGTCGTCGTCGGATCGATCGCCGGTGCCGTCGGCGTGGTCGGCGGCTTCATGCTGCTGGTGGGCTCGATCAACTCCGCCGACTTCAGCAGGGGCGACTTCACCGACACCGTCTCGAACAGCTTCGTCTGGTCCCTGCTGCTGATCGTGCTCGCCCTCGGCGGGATCCTGGTCCAGGCCCGGCAGCGTGCCCTGATGCGCCGCAACATCCAGGAAGTCTGGTACGCCGAGAGCCAGTGAGCCGGACGCCGGCAGGGCTAGACGACCTCGAGGCAGGCGGCGTCGTTGATGACATCCTGACCGGGTGCCGACGCTCGCACCGACGGACCGGGCGACGTTCCTGTTCGCCGAGGTCGAAGACGCGACGCTGCTGTGGGAGGACTACGCGGCCGACGTCGAAGAGGTGCTGGCTCGCCACGACACGCTCCTGCGTGCGGCCTTCGCCGAGCACGGCGGACGGGTGTTCGCCTTCAGCGGCGACGGCTTCGGAGCGGTCTTCGACCATCCCGAGGACGCGGTGGACGCCGCGGTCGCCGCGCAACGTGCCCTCGTCGCCGAGACCTGGCCCGGAGACCTGCGGCTACGGGCCCGGATGGGCCTCGAGACGGGCAGCGCGCGGGAGCGGCGACGGGAGCTACCTCGGCCCGGCGCCGAACCGGGCGGCGCGGATCATGGCAGCCGCTCACGGTGGACAGGTGCTCGTCGGTGCGCGCACCGCCGCACTGCTCGACGCTGCCGACCTCGTCGACCTCGGTGACCACCGGCTGCCCGACCTCCCGCGGGCCGAGCGCCTGTTCCAGGTGTTCGTCGCCGACGCCCCGTCGCAGTTCCCGGCCCCGCGCACGCGAGACGCGCACCGGGGGAACCTGCCCATGCCGAGCGCCAGCCTCATCGGCCGCGAGCGGTCCTCGCCGAGCTGATCGAGCTGGTGCGCGCTCAACCGGCTGGTGACACTCACCGGCGTGGGTGGTGTCGGCAAGACGCGCCTGTCGATCGAGGTGGGTGCGGCGCTCGTCGACGAGTACCCCGACGGGGTGTGGATGGTCGAGCTCGCGCAGCTCATCGACCCGGCCGCGGTGCCGGATGCGATCGCGACCACCCTGGGCATCACGCCGAAGACGGGAACGCCGGTGACCCAGACCTTGGTCGACGCGCTGTCGGGGCGGCGGGTGCTCATCGTGCTGGACAACTGCGAGCACGTGGTCGGCGTCGTCGCCGAGACCGTCCGCGCGCTGCTCGCGCAGACCACGACCCTGCGCGTGCTCGCGACCTCTCGCGAAGCCATCGACGTACCCGGTGAGCAACGGCGGCTGGTACTGCCGCTCGCCCTCGACGGAGGCGCGAGCTCGCCGGCAGTGACGTTGTTCGTCGAGCGAGCGCGTGCGCTCCAGTCCCGCATCGACTTCGCCGAGCCCGAGACGGTGGCGGCCGCCGTCGAGATCTGCCGGAGCCTGGACGGGCTTCCCCTCGGCATCGAGCTCGCCGCGGCTCGGACGATCTCGATGAGCCCGATCGACATCCGCGACCGGCTCGGTGACCGGTTCCGCATCCTGACGTCGTCCCCGCGCGCGCCTCAGCGTCAGCAGACGCTGCGCGACGTGGTCGCGTGGTCCTACGAGCTGCTCGACGACGACGAGCGCTCGCTGCTGTGCGCCACCGCGTGTTCGCGGGCGGGTTCGACCTCGCCGCGATCACCGAGGTGTGGGGGAAGGGTGACGACCTGGCCGTGCTCGACCTCGATCGACTCCCTGGTGCGCAAGTCCCTCGTGGTCGCCGACAACGCCACGGGGACGGGACGCTACGTGGTGCTCGAGACCATCCGGCAGTTCGTCGAGGACGAGCTCACCGAGTCGGGCTCGATCGTGGCGGCCCGTGACCGGCATGCCGCTCCGGTTCGCGTCCGAGGCGGCCGCGCGCTGGGCTCGCTGGAACGGCCCGGAGTGGCGCGACTGTGTCGACTGGCTGGAGGTCGAGCTCGGCAACCTCCGCGTCGGCGTTCCAGTGGAGCCGGGCGCGCGGTGACGTCGAGTGCGCAGCCGACATCGCCGCTCACGCCGCGCTCATGGGTGCCTCGATCCAGCTGTTCGAGACGGTTGCCTGGGCCAGGAGCTCCTGGCCGATGCGACACGAGCGGACGTCCACCGCCTTCCGCGGCTCTGCACCGGTGCGGCCTGGGGCTGCTTCACCGGCCGTCCGGACGAGGCGGTCGTCGCCGCGCAGGCCGCGGCAGCGCTGGAGAGCGACCCTCGCTACGACGCGTGCGAGCCGGGGATGTCGGGGCTCATCGAGGCCCTCGCCCACGTGTACGACGGCCATCTCGATCGCTACGTCGAGGTGGCCGAGCGCGTCGCAGCGCTCCCGGGGAACGCGCGCGGCTGGGGACTGTCGCTCCTCCTCGACGGGCTGCAGGCCTCGGGCCGGGTGGACGAGGCGCTCGCCCTGACCGAGGAGGCGATGGTCGCCGCTCGAGCACTCGGCAACCCGTACTTCATCGCCTACGCGTTCTGGACCTCCGGCAGCGCGCACCAGCACACCGAACCGGGCCGGGCCTCGCCCTCTGGCGTGAGGGCCTTGCCTACGTGCACCAGCACCGCGTCGACTTCTTCCTCGGATTCATCGCCCGTGACGCGGCACGCCTACGACTCGTCGACGCCGACCCCGACGACGCGCTCACCATGTTCGACGCGGCCATCGACGCCTTCCAGCAGGCGGGCAACATCGCCCAGCTCACGATCACCCTCGCGAGTGCGACCGCGTTGTTCGAACGGATCGGCATGCTCGAGAGCGCGGCCACCCTGCACGCGGCCATCGTCCGTCAGCCCGGGAGCGAGCAGCACGTGCCCGACCTCCCCGAGCTCGCCGATCGCCTGGTGGAGCGAGCTGGGCCGGCCGGCCTTCGAGACCCACGGCGCCGCGGGGGTGGGGATGGACCTCGGCGACACGGCGCAGTTCGCCCGACGCGAGATCCAGCACGCGCTGGCCGAGCTGCGCAGGCAGGCGGCGAGCCGGGAAGAGCGCCCGGGCGGTCTCAGCGCCCGGGAGGTCGACGTGCTGCGCCTCGCGGCCCAGGGCAGCACGACCCGCGAGATCGGCGAGCGGCTCTTCATCTCGGCGAAGACGGCGGACCGCCACATCCAGAACATCTACACGAAGATCGGCGCGTCCAACCGGGCGGCAGCGACGCGGTGGGCGGTCGAGCACGGCGTCGTCGAGTGACCGTCGAGCTGAGCATGGCACCGAATGCCCGGCAGATGGGGAGATCTCCGGATGCGACGCATCGTGCGCCGCGGCGAAGGATCGGCTGGTGTCCGACCAACCAGTCGAGAAGGAGCAAGACGATGATCCTCGCCACCACCAAGTTCGCAGACTGGGACCGCTTCTGGTCCGTGTTCAGCACCGCCGGCGCCGAGAAGCGCGCCGAGCACGGGTGCAAGGGCGCTCTCGTGTTCCGCGACGAGGCCGCTCCCGACAGCGTGTGGGTCGCCTTCGACTGGGACGACGCGGGCTGGGAGAGCTTCGTCACCGACCCGACGGTCCCCCCGGTCATGAAGGACGCGGGTCACCTCGTCAAGCCGTACACGCTCGCCTTCCAGGGCGCGATCGAGGCCTGAGGAGCTGTCATGACCACGCAGAGCACCGATCCCATCAAGGTCGGGGTCATCACCGACCTGACCGGTCCCCTGTCGTTCATGGGGGTCGCCAACGCGAACGTGGCCGACATGGTGGTGCACGACGTCAACGCAGCGGGTGGCCTGCTCGGCCGCTCGCTGCGCCTGATCGTCGAGGACAGTGCCACCGACGACCACGCCGCTGAGGTGGCCGCCACGAAGATGGTCGACGAGCACGACGTCGACGTCGTGCTCGGCGGCATCTACAGCTCGACCCGGCAGGCCATCAAGGGGCCGGTGGTCGAGCGCGCACGGAAGCTCTACATCTACCCCGAGCAGTACGAGGGCCAGGAGTCCGACCCGCTGATCTTCTGCACCGGCCCGGTGCCGGCGCAGCAGGTCGAGCCGCTGATCCCGTGGCTGATGGAGCGCACCGGGGCGAAGACGCTTCTACCTCCCGTCGGCGGACTACATCTGGCCGAGGGTGCTGAACGAGAAGGTCCGCGAGGTCGTCACGGCTCGAGGCGGCACGATCGTGGGCGAGGAGTACCACCCCCTCGACCACATGGACTACGACGCAACCGTCGAGCGCATCATGGCGAGCGACGCGGACGTCGTGTTCAACACGATCGTCCCGCCCGGGCTCACGCCGTTCCTCGAGGGGCTGCACGAGGCGGGGTTCGCCGCGGCGAGGCGGACACCTGGTGTGCACCTACTTCGACGAGAACTTCCTCAACCTCGTGCCCGCCGAGCACGTCGAGGGTCTCTACGGCTGCCTGGACTACTACCGCGAGGTGGACGGACCCGGTCAGCACGAGGCTCCTGGAGGAGTACGAGCGCCGCTTCCCGGGCAGCGCCCAGTTCACCGCCGGAAGCGCGTGCACCGGGATGTACCGCGGCCTGAAGCTGTGGGCCGCCGCCGTGACCGAGGCGGGTTCGCTCGACACCGAGGCCGTGGTGAAGGCGCTCGACACCGCGAGCCTGGCCGAGGGGCCGGGAGGACCGGCGGAGATGGTTCCCGGCCAGCACCACCTGCGGCTCAACATGTACATCGCGCAGGCTCGCAACGGCGTCTTCGAGGTCGTCGAGAACCTGGGCCGTGTCGACCCCAAGGAGCGTGCTGTCGAGAGCCGCTGAAGGCCGGCAGACTGGTAGCGTCGTCACCCGATCAAGGAGTGACGATCGTGGACCATCTGCAGACGCTCGACTACGCGCTGGAGGAGCTCCGGCGCGTAGTCGTCGGGCTTGACGACTCTGTGATGAACGGTCCGTCGAACTGCGAGCCGTGGACGGTGCGACGGTTGGCCAGCCACGCGTTGAACAACCAGCTCGTCTGGGCCGGTCTCGTGACCGGCCAGCAGCTCGTCGCCGTGGACGACGCCATGGGCGCCGTCCCGATCGAGGGTGACCTGGGGCCGGTCGGCGTCGACGTGACCACGCGCGCCCAGGAGCTGTGGCGCACCGAAGGCGTCCTCGCGGCGGTGCACGCGACGCCGTTCGGCGAGCTCCCCGGGGACGTGGTCATCGACTTCGCGATCATCGACGCCGCGGCCCACGCGTGGGACCTGTCAGCGAGTGTCGGGCGCCCCCTCGAGTTCGACCCGGCCCACATCCCCGTGCTCGCCGACGTGGTCGAGGCGACCTGCACGGACGCCGCGCGTGAGATCGGCCTGATCAAGTCGCCCACCTCGGTGCCGGCAGATGCGACCGACACCGAACGGTTGCTGTCGGCCGCCGGCCGGGTCATCCCGCGGCAGGCCAGCGGGCAGACCTGACCCATCGGTCCGCCGACGAGCGACCGCCCTCGATCAAGGCGCTCGACCCAGCAGCTCGACCAACGACCCGTGGTTGAGGTAGACCGCGATCCGCCAACGGTCCTCGTGCCGCAGCAGGAAGGTCGTCTCCAGCTGCACCGGGGCGTGCTCGCCCTCGAAGACGACGTCCCACGTCGTTCGAGCCAGGACGTGGGTGTCGTCGAGCTGGTCGACGTTCAGGGAGGCCAGACGCGTCCCCGTGGCGCCGACGCGCTCGAAGACGGCCTTGCGGTGGGGCAGGAAGGCAATGAGGTCGTCGCGGGCGAGGGGCTGGGCGGCCATGGGATCCATGTTCATGAACGTCGCCAGGAACATGTCGCCGTAGCGACCCCAGGCCTCGTCTGCTGACGCGCGCTCGAAGTCGGCGAAGAACGCCTCGATCTCGCTGGTGCGATCGGTGGACATCAGGACTCCTCGCTCAGGTTCGCAGCGACCTGGAGCAGTGGCTGGAGCGCGTCGGAGAGCGCGCTCGGTCGGCGGCCGACAACCGCTCGACGGCCGCCTGCAGTGCCTCCCGAGCGCGCGACTCCGCGGTGGCGACCGCAGCCCGGCCGGACTCCGTCGCCGTGACGACGGAACGCCGGGCGTCGGCGGGGTCGGGGCTCCGGGTGACCAGCCCGGCGTCGACCAGCGGCCTGATCCGCAAGGAGATCGCCTGGGTGGTGACCTGGTCGGCGTGAGCAAGCTCCGTCACCGTCCTGGCGCCGTGCCGGTCCAGGTGCCGCAGCGTCGCCAGGGCGACGAAGCCGATCCCCGGTGAGCCCTCCGCGGCGAACCGGAGACGGAGCCGGCCCGAGATCGTGCCGAGTGCACCGTGGAGGTCCTGGGCAAGGCTGTCGCGAGTCATATGCGTAAGCATACTTACGTATATGCCGCCACCGAGGACGGCGCGGATGATGGGCGACGTGCAGACCGACGTGGTTGCCCGGGCTCGCGAGGCGTTCGACCTCGGCAGCGGGGAGGTCTTGGTCACGTCCGGCTCCCGGGGTGCCCTGGGACAGGTCTGGCGGGTGGAGGTCGGGCAGCAGGCGTACGCGCTCAAGGAGGTGTTCGCCGGGAGTCCCCCAGCCGAGGCCGAGGTGGCAGCAGAGATCGCCTTCGCCGAGAGGGCCGTTGCGGCCGGAGTCCGGGTACCGGCGAGCTACCCGGACCGGGACGGTCGGTACCTCGTGCCGCACGCCGGTGGCGGGTGGTTGCGGCTCTACGAGTGGGTGGACCTGCGACGGGCAGACGTCGCCGTCGCCGCCGAGGCCCTGGGGACGCTGGTCGCTCGGCTGCACGTGTGCGCCCAGGACTCGCACCGCGAGCTGGACGGCTCGGCGCCCGACGAGTGGTACGAACGGCCTCCGGACCTGGACGGTTGGAGACCGCTCGTGACTGCCGCGACCGAGCTCGGGCAGGTGTGGGCGACGCGGCTGGGAGCCGTGCTCGACGGGTTGCCGGCCCTGCACGCCGTCCTCTCCCCTGCCGAGCCTGCCGCGATGATCCGGTGCCACCGCGACCTGCATCCCGAGAACGTGCTGGCCGATCCGGCCGGCGACCTGTGGGTGGTGGACTGGGACGACCTCGGGCCGGCCGTGCCCGCCCGGGAGCTGGCCCGGACCCTGATGGCGTGCTTCCACGACCACACCACCGACTTCGCGTCCCTGCTCCGGGCCTACACGGCCTACGTCGATGCCGGCGGGCCGGCACGACTGAGCACGCCGTCCGACTTCACGATGCTGATCGCGACGTCAGCTCAACTTCCTGCAGCGGCAGGTGAAGGTCGCGCTCGACCCGGCGGCTCTCACCCGCGATCGCGACTGGGCCGAGCTGGAGATCGACGAGTCGTTGCGGACCATGCCGACGCCCGAGCTGCTGGGCAGGGTCCTGGAGGCCCTGGACGGATGAGGAAGTGCAGGTCGCTCAGCCGCACCTCACCTCGACCACTTGCTCGTCGACGGCGAACCCTGGCCGTAGCTCGGAGCCAACCATCTGGGCACCGTCATGGGTCGGCGTGAGGCGGCCTTCTTCTCGACGCCAGCACTCGACTTGGTGGAGCTCGCGTTGAGCAAGGGTGCCGTTCCCCAGTCGGCGTCCAGCAGGCGCGTGTCGGTGGCGATGGCGTGCTTGCCGCCGCCGTCCGGCTTCATCACCCACAGGTCGGCGCCGATGACCTGGGGTAGGCCTGGTCGTCGGAGTACACGATGCGCGACCCGGAGGGGGACATGACCGCGTACTGGGCGTTGTGGGGGAACTTGGCCGAGGTCAGCCTGGTCACGTACCTGCCGTCGTCGCGCACGCGGTAGACGTTCTCGCCGACGTGGGAGAAGTCGCTGGTGACGAGCAGGTGGTGGCCGTCCCGGGTCCAGCGTGGGGGCTCCCGCCTCCAGCTGCGGCGTGGTGATCGGGCGGGCGTGGGTCCCGTCGATCCGCGCCACCCAGACCTGGGCGAGGATGCCGTTCGCGCCGAATCGCGTGAAGGCGACGCGACCGCCGTCGGGTGAGACGTCCGGGTAGAAGTCGGCCCGGTCACCGTTGTCGTACGCCGTCACGGCGTGCAGGTCCTGACCGTTGGGGCGGATCGAGTACAGGGCGCAACCACCGGGTGGGTCGGGCCGGCAGCGGGTGAAGATGATGTGCTGCCCGTCAGGCGTGTACGTCGGGGTGTTGTCCACGTACCCCTCAGGATCGTTGCTGACCTGCTGCATCCCGGTCCCGTCAGCCCGGATCGTGAAGATGCGGGGGTCGGGTCCTGCGTGATCACTGGCGAACGCGATCCGCGAACCGTCCGGCGACCACGCGGGCTGGAAGGCGAACTCGCCGTCCGGGGTGACGTCTGACGCGCCGTGCCGTCCGGGTTCAGGGTCTCGAGCCGACCGGTGTCGAGGTTGGCCGCCACGATGCGTCCGTCCCGAGGTGCCGACGAGTCGTCGTGCTCGACGTCGCCACGGAGGGCGCCACGCCCTGCGAGGAGCTCGCCGGCACGAGTGCGCCCGCGACCACGGCGACCAGGGCGACCGCGCCCCACTTGCTCATCTGACGTCGCATGGCGTTACCTCACTCCCCGTGACCAGTCGCCACCGACGGCGTGGGTTGGCCCTCGACGATCCGGTGCACCTGGGTGCCGTCGGTGTTCATCACGAACAGGTCGGCGTGGTCGAAGTCGGGCCCACGCAGCTGGTCACTGGTGAAGACGATCTGCCGACCGTCGGGCGAGTACGACGCGAAGGCGGGTCCGCCACCACCGGTCGCATGGGTCAGCTGGCGCAGGTGCGACCCGTCCCGGCGCATGGTGAACACCTGGCTGAGTGGCACGGCAGCAGTTGCTGCTGAACACCAGGTGGCTGCCGTCGGGTGACCAGTTCGGCCAGAAGGCCTCGAGGTTCGGGTCGGTCAGCCGGATCGGCGTGCCACCGTCGATGCGGAGCACCCACACGGTGGAGATGTACCCGGCCCGGTCGCTGTCGAAGGCGATCCACTTGCCGTCCGGGGAGAACGTGGCGTCGCCGCTGAACCGGCCGCCGCCGACCAGGGTGCGCAGGCCGCTGCCGTCGCGCCTGGCCATCACGATGTCGCAGTTGGTGATGAAGCCGACCGAGGAGTCGCAGCGGGTGACGACGAGCTTCGTGCCGTCCGGTGACCACCGCGGCTGGTAGTAGTCGAAGCCGGCCTTGCCGAACAGCTGGTGCTGCCCCGAGCCGTCGGTGTTCATCGCCCGGACCGCGAAGTTGTCACCGCCCTCGTTGGAGACGTAGGCGATCGTCCTCCCGTCGGGCGAGATGTCGGGGGCGCCGGCCTGCTTGCCCTCAGGGACGTGCGTCAGCTGACGCTGGTCGGTGCCGTCGGGCCTGACCGTCATCACCTGTGACGGGCTCTCGAGGTCGGGGTTGATCAGGATGAACCCGGTCGAGAAGGCGATCACCGGATGTCTCGCCTGCGAGCGTGGCTGCATACGTCGGCGCCGAGGCGGCCTCGACGGGACTGAGGAAGACGGCGACCAACAGGCCGGCCATCACGAGCTTGACAGTGCGGGATCGAGACCACATGGCCTCCCCTTCCACAGCAGGGCACGGCGTCGACGACGACTGCGCTTCTTGGCATCTCATCGTTCGACCGCCCAGATCGACCCCGCAACCCCTGTGCAGGAAACACATCGGATCGTCTAGTCCGCAGGACGCAAAAGTGCCCGACAAACCCGCATCTCTCCGACGAGTCGCCCGACGCGTCAGTCGATCCGATCCGCCAGCGAGACGACGATTCCTTCGGGTCCGCGCACGTAGGCCATCCGCCAGGTGTTCTCGTGCTCGCCGATGCCGCCGACCAGTCCGTAGCCTTCGGCAGCGAGGCTCTCGACCAACGCCTGCAGGTCGGTGACCTCGAAGCACACGTTGCGGATGCCCAGCTCGTTGGCCATCGCGGCGGGCGATCCGGGCACGTGGTCGGGCCTGACGAATCTCGCGAGCTCGATCGCCGTTCCTCCGCCCGGCGGCCGCAGCATGACGATCTCCGTGCGCGAGCCCGGGATGCCGCAGACGGTGTCCAGGAACTCCCCCTCCACGAACGTGCGGCCCTCGATCTCGAGACCCAGGCCGACGAAGAACGCCGTCACCGTGTCGAGGTCCTCGACGGTGATCCCGACGTGGTCGAAGTGCTTGATGTGCGACATGGCTGCCATCCTCCAACGCTGGTTCTGGTGTCTTTCTCCGGGGACGGTGCCGTCGCAGGTTTCTCGACATCCCGACGTGACCCCTCTCACCGCATGAGGGAAGCCCCGTCGGGGAACATGACGCCCATGCCACGCCTCCGGACCGTGTCCCCGTCGATGAAGGGGTTCTCGCGGCGCCGGGCAGGGTCGGGATGGGTGTTCATGGACAAGGACGGCGCCCGGATCACCGACGCCGACGAGGTGCAGCGGATCAAGTCGCTGGCGATCCCTCCGGCCTGGCAGGAGGTGTGGATCTCGCCGTTCCCCAACGGGCACATCCAGGCCGTCGGGACCGACGACGCGGGACGGCGCCAGTACCTCTACCACCCCGACTGGCGGACCAAGCGCGACAAGATGAAGTTCGACCGCGTGCTCGCGGCTGCGCGCAAGCTGCCTGCCGCACGGAGGGCGATCAAGCGCGACCTCGGGCTCGAGGGGATGCCCTTGGAGCGCGCCGAAGCTGTCGCCGTACGGCTGCTGGACCTCGGCTACTTCCGCATCGGCAGTGACGTCTACGCCGACATCAACGGCTCCTTCGGCCTGACCACGCTGGAGAAGCGGCACGTGCGCCGCAAGGGCACCACGATGGTCTTCCACTTCGTCGGCAAGTCGGGCATCGAGCACTCCGTCGAGATCGACGATCCCGAGGTGATCCCGGCGCTGGACAGCCTGCGCAAGCGCCGGGGCGGCACCGAACGACTGCTCGCCTACCTGAAGGAGCGGCGGTGGTCCGACCTGGACTCCTCCGCGGTCAACCTCTACCTCAGCAGCATGTTCGACGACCTCACCGCGAAGGACTTCCGGACCTGGCACGCCACGGTCCTCGCAGCGGCCGCGCTCGCCGCCTCCGACGAGCCCGGAGACACCAAGCGCTCGCGCCAGCGCGCGATCAAGGGGGCCGTCTCCGAGGTGGCGGAGTACCTCGGCAACACCCCCACCATCGCGCGGAACTCCTACATCGACCCGCGGGTGATCGACCTCTACGAGAACGGCACCACGATCGACCCGGCGATGGTGCACAAGAAGTACCGCTCCCCCGCCGTCAAGCAGCGCACGCTCGAGGCGGCGGTGCTCGAGCTGCTGGAGTGAGCCGGCCGGCTCCGGCCGATGAGTCGCGGCGCTCCGACGAGTCACCATGGGTGAACGCAGCTGCCAGACGGAGGAGAGCACCATGCAGAAGATCATCCCGAACCTGTGGATCAACGACGGCAAGATCGAGGAGGCGGTGGACTTCTACTGCTCCCTGTTCGAGGGCAGCAGCATCACCAGCTCAGTCGACCACGGCCCGGAGGCCGGCGACCTGGCCGGGCAGAAGATGGCGATCTACTTCGAGCTCCTCGGCCAGCCCTACGTCGCCATCAACGGCGGGGACACCCGCTTCACCCCGAACGAGTCGGTCTCGCTCGCCGTCCCGTGCGACACCCAGGACGAGATCGACCGGCTGTGGGACGCGCTGGTGAAGGAGGGCGAGCCCGGCCCGTGCGGCTGGCTCAAGGACCGCTACGGCTTCAGCTGGCAGGTCTACCCGACCCGGCTCGACGAGATGATGGCCGACCCCGACCCGGAGAAGGTGAAGCGCGTGGTCGCCTGCTTCATGAAGATCGACAAGCGCGCCTTCGACATCGACGAGCTCCAGGCGGCGTACGACGGCCGGTGAGGTCCGACTAGTGGAGCGGGCGGTTCTCGTACGGCGTCGACAGCACGATCGTGGTGCGGGTGGAGACGTTGGCCGACCCGCGCACCCGGGCGAGCAGCTCCTCGAGGTCGGCCGGCGTGGGGACGCGCACCTTGAGGATGTAGGACTCCTCCCCCGCCACGGACCAGCACGACTCGATCTCCGGGATGCCGCGGAGCCGTTCGGGGTAGTCGTCGGGCTCGGAGACGTCGAACGGCGTGATGCTCACGAAGGCCGTCAGCGGCTTGCCGGCGGCGGCGTGGTCGATCGTGGCGCCGTACCCGAGGATCAGGCCGCGCTCCTCCAGCCGCTTCACCCGCTGGTGCACCGCGCTCGTGGAGAGGCCGGTCGCCTTGCCCAGGTCGGTGTAGGACATCCGGCCGTCGTCGGCGAGCAGCCCCAGGATCTGGCGGTCGATCTTCTCCACGCAGGCGAGCCTAGTGCGTCAGCCCTACTAGACTCCCCGGCTGTGACGAACCGCCTTGATGCTCCTGACACGGCGTCGATGTACTTCCGGGCCTTCTTCGGCGTGCCGGACAGCGTGACCGCCCCGGACGGGACGCCGGTCAACGCAGTGCGCGGGCTGCTCGACTTCATCAGCCGGCTCGTCGACGAGTACGAGCCGACCCACCTCGCCTGCTGCTGGGACAACGACTGGCGCCCGCAGTGGCGGGTGGACCTGATCCCGTCGTACAAGGCCCACCGCGTCGAGGCGCCCCGGCCCGGCGACACGCCTGACATCGAGGAGGTGCCCGACCCGCTGGAGCAGCAGATCCCGATCATCGTGGCCGCCCTCGAGGCCTTCGGCATCACGATCGTCGGCGCCGACCACTACGAGGCCGACGACGTGATCGGCACGCTGGCCACGGACGCCGGGATGCCGGTCGACATCGTCACCGGTGACCGCGACCTGTTCCAGCTCGTCGACGACGAGGCGGAGGTCCGGGTGCTCTACATCGCCCGCGGCGTCAGCAAGCACGAGCGGATCACCAACGACGTCGTGCGCGAGAAGTACGGCGTCGACGCCAACCAGTACGCCGCGCTCGCCACGCTGCGCGGCGACAGCTCCGACGGCCTGCCCGGTGTGGCCGGAGTCGGCGACAAGACGGCGGCGGTGCTGCTGAACCGGTTCGGCGAGCTCGACGCGATCATCGCGGCCGCCAAGGACCCCGACGGCGACATGGGCCCGGGCCCCCGAGGCAAGATCAAGGCTGCCCTGGACTACCTCGCGGTCGCGCCCGAGGTCGTCGCGGTGGCGCGCGACATCGACCTCGGCGACCCCGACCTGACCCTGCCCAGCGAGCCGGCCGACCCCGACATGCTGGCCGCCATCGCGGAGCAGTGGGGTCTGACCAGCCCGGTGAAGCGGCTCACCGAGGTGCTGGCCGGCTGAGGCCCAGGAGGGCATCGTGCACGACGACCGGATGGACCGCTGGACCGCGGAGAACTGGGACCGGCGCTACGGCGAGAAGCCGTCGCTGTGGAGCGGCCACGTCAACGCCGCCCTCGAGGAGGAGGTCGGGTCCCTCACGCCGGGGACGGCACTCGACGTCGCGTGTGGCGAGGGTGGCGACGCGCTGTGGATGGCGGAGCGCGGGTGGCAGGTCGAGGCCGTCGACGTCTCCCGGGTCGCGCTCGACCGGGCGGCAGCGCAGGCCGAGGCCAGGGATCTGCAGGGTCGCGTCTCGTGGCAGCAGCGCGACGTCCTCGCGTGGCAGCCTCCCCCGTCGACGTACGACCTGGTCTCGGTGACCTTCCTGCACTTCCCGGTCGAGCTCCGCACGCGGGTGTACGCCGGCCTGGCAGCGGCCGTGCGCCCCGGTGGCTCGTTCCTCGTCGTGGCGCACCACCCCAGCGACCTCGTGACGACCGTCAGACGACCGCCGGAACCGGACCTGTTCTTCACCCCGGAGGACCTGACTGCCGACCTCGGCGACGAGTGGGACGTCGTGTCAGCCAGGGTGCGGCCGAAGAGCGCCAGGGACGGCGACGACCGCGAAGTGACCGTGCACGACACGGTGCTCCGCGCGCATCGGCACTGATCGGCTCAGCGGCTGGTGCGCCGCGCGAAGAGCATCGTGGCGGCGACGATCGACACGACGAGCAGCACCAGGCACCACAGGGCGGCCCAGAGCGGCTGGTGGCCGAGGGGCGTGCCCATCCACAGTCCGCGCAACGTCTCGATCACCGGGGTCATCGGCTGGTGCTCGGCGAACCCGCGCATCCATGACGGCATCGTCGAGGCCGGCACGAACGCCGTGCTCACGTAGGGCAGGAACATCAGCACGATGGTCATGCTGTTCGCAGCTTCGGGGCTGCGCGCAACGAGGCCCACGGCCGCTGCCAGCCACGACAGCGTCAGGATGAAGAGCACGACGGCGACCAGCGCCGCGACCCAGTCCACAGCACTGCCCGACGGGCGCCAGCCCACGGCGAGCCCGACCGCGATCACCAACGCCGTCGCGAGCAGGTTGCGCAGCAGGCTCGCGATCACGTGGCCGGTGAGCACCGAGGTCGGCGACACCGGCATCGAGCGGAACCGGTCGACGATGCCGTTGGTCATGTCCTGCGCGACCGCGGTCGCTGTGGTCCCTGCGCCGAAGCCGGCACAGAGCACGATCAGCCCCGGTACGACGTAGTTCACGTACGTCGTGCCGGTCCGCAGTGCACCCCCGAAGACGTAGACGAACAGCAGCATCAGGATCACCGGCAGCATCAGCGCGGTGAAGAAGGCCTCGGGGTCGCGCAGCGATCGGCGGACGCTGCGGCCGATCATCACGCGGGTGTCGAGGGCGGTGGCGGACAGCGTGGTCAGGCTCATGGGCTGCTCCGGGTCAGGCCGCGACGGGGCGGCGGTCGGTGAGGGACAGGAAGACGTCGTCCAGGCTCGGTCGCACGGTCTCGACCCTGCGGACGGCGAGACGGTGACGCTCGACGGTGGCCAGCACGTCGGACAGCGCCCGCACCGAGCCGTCGGTGGTGACGCTCAGGGTGAGCAGCTTGTCGTCGCGGACTGCCCCCGGGAACGTCCTCGCGGCGGCGTCGAGCGCGGCTCGGTCGGCCAGCTCGAGCCGGACCTGCTCGGCGCCGACGGTCGACTTGAGCTCCTCGGGCGATCCCTCGGCGACGATGCGGCCGCCGTCGAGCACACCCACCCTGTCGGCCAGCCGGTCGGCCTCCTCCAGGTACTGCGTGGTCAGCAGGATGGTGACGCCCTCCTCCACGAGCGACCTGACCGTGGCCCACACCTGCTCGCGGCTGCGCGGGTCCAGCCCGGTGGTCGGCTCGTCGAGGAAGAGCAGCGCGGGTCGCTCGATCATGCTGACCGCGAGGTCGAGCCGGCGCTTCATCCCGCCGGAGTAGGTGCCTGCTCGGCGGTCGGCGGCGTCCTCCAGGTCGAACTCGGCCAGGAGCTCGGCGCTGCGGCGGCGAGAGTCGGCCGCGGACAGCTTGCGCAGCCGCGCCATCATCTCGAGGTTCTCCCGGCCGGTGAGCAGGTCGTCGACGGCGGCGTACTGCCCGGTCAGCCCGACGACCCGCCGGATGGCGCTCCCCTGGCTCAGCAGGTCGTGGCCAGCGATGGTGGCCGTCCCCGCGTCGGGGCGCACCAGCGTCGCCAGGATGCGCACCAGCGTGGTCTTGCCGGCGCCGTTGGGCCCGAGCAGCCCGTAGACGCTGCCCTGGGCGACCGCGAGGTCGAGGCCGTCGAGCGCGACGGTCGCTGCCGTAGGACTTGGTGAGCCCGGCCACCTGAATTGTGTACGTCATACACAAACTGTATACGGCGTACACTGAACGTGTCAACGCACCTGCCCGTGAGAGATTGAGCGCCATGTCCGAGGTCCGACTCCCGCCCGCCCTGGAGACCCTGTGGGGCCGGCGTGCGACCGCCAGCCGTGGGCCACGTGCCGAGCTCGACGTCGACCGCATCGTGCGGGCGGCCGTCGACATCGCCAACGCCGACGGGCTCGACGCGGTGTCGATGGCCCGGGTGGCCGAGGCGCTGGGCTTCAGCACCATGTCGCTCTACCGGCACGTGAGCAGCAAGGACGAGCTGTTCCAGCTGATGTGGAACGCCAGCGCCTTCTCCCTGGGCAGCTGGGAGCCCGAGGGCGAGACCTGGCGCGAGCGGCTGGTCTCCTGGTCCGTGACCCAGCGCGGGGTGATCGAGGAGAACATCTGGATAGTCCAGCTGCCGATGTCCAGCCCTCCCCTGGCGCCGGCGTCGCTGGCGTGGCTCGAGCTGGGGCTCGGGGTGCTGGAAGACGTGGACGCGCCCGACGCCGCCAAGATCCGGCTGCTGGGCCTGCTCAGCCAGCACGCGCTGATCGACGCGCGGATGCTCTTCGACGAGCGCCGGGCGCGCGAGGCGGCGAAGGAGACCGGCGTCGAGACCGACTACATGGTCCTGGTCCGTGAGCTCGCCGACCCCGAGATCTACCCGCTCCTGACGCGGGTGGTCGCCCAGGGCCCGGGTGACGCTCCCCCGCCCGACGAGGCCGCGGAGTTCCTCTACGACGTCGGGCTGATCATCGACGGCTTCGAGGCGTCTACTCGCTGACCGAGGAGTACGCCACGACTCCACGCCGCAGCCGCTGGGCGGTCTCGCGGGCGGCGTTGCGGAGCTTCCCGGAGCCGGCGGCGTCGGCCACCTGGTCGGCCAGGTCGAGCAGCTGCTTGACCCACCGGACGAAGTCGCCGGCGGCCAGGTCGGTCGCAGCGAGCACGTCGTCGAGCTCGTCGCCCTCGGCCCAGCGGTAGGCAGCGAACGCGAACCCGAGATCGGGCTCGTGCAGCTGGTCGAGGTGGTGCTCGCGCTCGAGGGCGTCGAGGTCTGCCCAGATCGAGACCATCTCGGCGAGCACCTCCTTCACGCGCCCGCCGGGAAGGCGCGGCGCGGCGGCATCGTCGGGCCGCCGGGTCTCGTAGACCAGGGTCGAGAGCACCGCCGCCAGCGCGGAGGGGTCGAGGTCGTCCCAGAGCCCGACCCGCAGGGACTCCGCGGTGAGCAGGTCCATCTCGTTGTAGATCCGCATCAGGGTGCGCCCGCGGTCGGTCACGCGCGACGCGGAGCCCTCGCCCTCGAGGTAGTCCAGTGCCGTGAGCACCTCGCAGACCCGGTCGAACTGCCGGGCGATCGTGTTGGTGCGCTGCTCGATCCGGCGCCGCAGGGTGCGGGCGTCCCGGTCCAGCTTGAACCAGCGCTCGGCCCACCGGGAGTGGTCCTCGCGGTCGGGGCAGCCGTGGCACGGATGTGCCCGCAGCGCTGTGCGGAGGTCGTCGAGCTCACGGTCCGCCGACTCCTCGCGGGCCGGTCCGCGTCCGCGCTTGCCGGGCGGCGGTGGGGTCAGCCCGTGGGTCCGGTTGCGCAGGGTCGAGGCGAGGTCGCGTCGCTGCTGGGGATTGCGTCCGTTGAAGTTCCGCGGCACCTTCATCCGGGTGATGCTCCCGACCGGGGTCGGGAAGTCGACCAGGCTGAGCCGCCGCGCGTGCCGGTCGGCGGTGAGCACGTAGGGCCGCGGACCCTCACGGTCGGCACGGGTGCCGGGGTCGAGCACCACGGCCATGCCCGCGAACCGTCCGCTGGGCACCTCGATCACGTCGCCGGGGCGCAGCGACTCCAGCGAGTCGATCACCTCCTGGCGACGGTCCAGCCGGCGTGACCGCGCCAGCCCCTTCTCGGTCTCGGAGAGCCGGTGCCGCAGGCCGGCGTACTCCATGAAGTCGCCGCGGTCGCAGGCCGCCGCCTCGGCGTACCCCTCCAGCGCCTCCTCCGCCTTGCGCAGCTGCTGGGCCAGGCCCACGACCGCCTTGTCCGCCTGGAACTGGGCGAACGACGACTCCAGCAGCTCGCGGGCGCGGTCGCGGCCGTAGTGGTGCACGAGGTTGACCGCCATGTTGTACGACGGCCGGAAGCTGGACTTCAGGGGATAGGTACGGGTCGACGCCAGACCGGCGACCGCGGACGGGTCGAGCCCCTGCTGCCACAGCACGACGCCGTGCCCCTCGACGTCGATGCCGCGACGTCCCGCCCGGCCGGTCAGCTGGGTGTACTCCCCCGGCGTGATGTCGGCGTGGGTCTCGCCGTTCCACTTCGAGAGCTTCTCGAGGACCACCGAGCGGGCCGGCATGTTGATGCCGAGGGCCAGTGTCTCGGTGGCGAACACGACGCGGCACAGGCCCCGCAGGAACAGCTCCTCGACGCACTCCTTGAACGTGGGCAGCATGCCGGCGTGGTGAGCGGCGATCCCGCGCGTGAGGCCGTCGAGGAACTCGTGGTAGCCGAGCACCTGCAGGTCCTCGTCGGGGATGTGGGAGCAGCGCTCCTCGACGAACGCGAAGATCTCGTCGCGCTCCTCGGGCTTGGTCAGCCGCAGGTTGGTGTTCAGGCACTGCTGCACCGCGGCGTCGCACCCGACGCGGCTGAAGATGAACACGATCGCGGGCAGCAGGGCGGCGCGGTCGAGCTGCTCGACGACCTCGCTGCGGCTGGGCGTCCACACCCCGCGCGTCCCGCCCGGCCCCTTGTAGGGACGCTTGCCGCCGCGGGCAGGTCGCCGGTCGCGCACCCGGCCGGAGGCCCAGTCGTCGCGGGCGACGCGCACCAGCTGCGGGTTGACCTTCGGCTCGCGGTGCTCGCGGTCCAGCTCGGCGGGGTCGGTGCCGCCCTCGTCGGCGAACAGGTCGTACATCCGCCGGCCGACGATCACGTGCTGGTAGAGCGGCACCGGGCGGCGCTCCTCGACGATCGTGGTGGTCTCCCCGCGCACGGTGCGCAGCCACTCGCCGAACTCCTCGGCGTTGCTGACGGTCGCCGACAGGGAGGCCAGTGCCACCGACTCGGGGAGGTGGATGATCACCTCTTCCCAGACCGCGCCACGCATCCGGTCGGCGAGGTAGTGCACCTCGTCCATCACCACGAACCCGAGGCCCTCCAGGGTGCGCGATCCGGCGTAGAGCATGTTGCGCAGCACCTCGGTGGTCATCACGACCACCGGCGCCTCGCCGTTGATCGAGTTGTCACCGGTGAGCAGGCCGACCTGGTCGGCGCCGTACCTCCGGACGAGGTCGTTGAACTTCTGGTTGGACAGCGCCTTGATCGGCGTCGTGTAGAACGCCTTGCGCCCGGACTGCAGCGCGAGGTGCACCGCGAACTCGCCGACGATCGTCTTGCCCGAGCCGGTGGGCGCCGCGACCAGCACGGACCGGCCGTCCTCGAGCTCGCGGCAGGCCCGCACCTGGAAGTCGTCGAGCTGGAAGGACATCTGCGAGGCGAAGTCGGCCAGCAGCGGGTGCTCCCGGTTGCGACGCGCACGCTCGTACCGCTCGGCGGCTGACAGCTCTGTCATGACGCCTACGGAACCAGCACGCGCAAGGAAAGTGGCGCAACCTCGACGGTGAGGGGCAGCGGACCGATGCGCTCGCCGTCGGCGTAGGCGGTCACTCCGGGGGCCGCGATCGTCACCGTGCGCGCGTGCCGGTGGCGGTAGTCGGGGTGGTCGACGTGGGTGCCCTTGAACAGCTTCGGGTAGGACTTGAGCAGCTCGCGGCGCGAGAGCGGCCGGAACCAGACCACGTCGAGCAGGCCGTCGTCCAGCACCGCGCCCTCGGTGATCCGCAGGCCGCCGCCGAACGACGGACCGTTGCCCACGGCGACGAGCGTCGCCTCGAAGCGCTGCTCCTCGCCGTCGATCTCGAGGACGTACGGGATCGGCTTGAGGGTGCGCAGCTCGGCCACGGTCGCGAGGTTGTAGCGCATCTGCCCCTTGGGCCAGGTCATCTGGTTGGCCCGCTCGTTGACGATGGCGTCGAAGCCGGCGGCCAGCACGGTGACGAAGTAGGTGGAGCCGATCCGGGCGAGGTCGACGGTGCGCTCCCGCCCCCCGATCACCACGTCGGTCGCGGCCGCGGTGTCCTTGCGCGGTACGTCGAAGTAGCGGGCCACGTCGTTGCCGGTGCCGGCCGGCACGATCCCCAGCCGGGTGCCCGACGAGGCCAGCGCCTGGACGGCGAGGTGCATCATCCCGTCGCCGCCGACCACGACCAGCGTCTCCACGCCGTCGGTCACGCACTGGTGGGCCAGGTCGAGGGCCTCGTCGGCGTCGCGGCCGGCGAGGTCGCGCACCTGGTAGCCGGCGTCACGGAGTCGCGGCAGCACCTCGGCCCGGATCCGCGCACCCTTCCCCTTGCCGGACGTGGGGTTGGTGAGAAGGGCTATCTCGGTGACCACTGGTGGAGGATATCCAGCACTCAGAGCGGCGAGGCCGCGTCGTCGTCCCACTGCTCGGGCTTCGCACGCCCGCGCCGGTGGTCGAGCACCCGCGAGATCACCTCGGAACCCAGCACCAGCATGAGCATCGGGATCGCCAGCATCAGCATCGAGTAGGGGTCGGTCGACGGGGTGGCGACCGCGGCGAAGACGAAGGTCCCGAGGATGATCCACGGTCGGTACTTCCCGAGCGTCTTGCCCGACACGACACCGGCCATGTTGAGCATCACGACGAACAACGGGATCTCGAAGGAGATGCCGAAGACGAGCAGCATCCGGGTGATGAAGGTGAAGAAGCTGCTGAACTCGGTGAGCTGCGTGACGCCGTCGGGGGTGAAGCCGATCAGTGCCGCGATGCCCTTGGGAAGCACGTAGTAGCCGAGTGCCACGCCTGCGATGAACAGCGGGCCGGCGGTGAAGGCGAAGATCCGGCTCCAGCGGCGCTCGTTGCTGTGCAGGCCCGGCACGATGAAGCCCCAGATCTCGGAGAGCCACAACGGAGAGGTGCCGACGACCGCGGCGATGCCGCAGATCTTCAGCTGCAGCATCAGCGGCGTGCCCACCCCGGTGATCACCGCCTCGGTCTGGGTCGACTGACCGAGCAGGGCGCGGGCCTGGTTGTAGGGGTCGAGGACGAGGTTGAAGAGGAACTTGTAGAAGAAGAGCGCGACGATCGTCCCGACGATCAGGTAGAGGCTGCACCGCATCACGCGGGCGCGCAGCTCCCGGAAGTGGTCGCCGAGCGACATCCGGCCGCCCTCGCCGATCGGGTCGCGCGGAGTGCCCCGGAACAGGCCGACGACGCCGCCGATGCTCACGGCGTGTCTTCGTCAGACGGTGCCAGGAGGCCTGGTGTCTTCCGGGTTGGCCTGCTTCTGGCCGGGCTGAGGGGTGATGTCGGTGGCAGTGGTGTTCTGCGCGTCGATCTGGCGCTGCTCAGGGGTCGTGCCCTTCTTTTCGTCCTCGTCGTCGTCCATCAGGCCCTTGGTCTCGGCCTTGAAGATGCGCAGGGCACGGCCGCTGCCGCGAGCCAGCTCGGGAAGCTTGGCGGCTCCGAACAGCAGCACGATCACGGCGAAGATGATCAGCAGCTCGGGCGCACCGAGGTCGAACACCAGCGGGAGGACGAGCGCATGGGTCATGGCGGTCATGCTACGCCGCCCTCCTGAACCGTGCCGTAAAGGAGCAGAGTTGCGCGAGCCGTGGCGGCGACCTCGTCGCGCAGGGCGGCGGGTTCGACGATGGACAGCGCCGGCGCCAGCCGCAGGGCCAGCCGGACCAGCCACAGCGGGTCGCTGACCCGGAGGGTGACCTCCAGGCGGCGGTCGGGCAGCTCCTCGGTGCTCACGACCGGGTAGTAGTCGGCCACCCAGCGGGCCCAGGGCTCCAGGTGCACGACGGCCTCGATGTCGTCCGGAGCAGGCTCGAACAAGCCTGCGGCGAGGTCACGCGGCCGCAGGTCGTCGTGGTCGCGCGGCTCGTCGACCAGCTCCACGGCGTACATCCGGTCCAGGCGGAACAGCCGCCGGGCCCCGGCCAGGTGGCACCACGCGTCGAGGTAGTCGTGCCCGTCGGCGGTGAGCAGGGCGAGCGGGTCGACGGTGCGCTCGGTGGTCTCGTCGCGGGTGGGCACGTAGTAGTCCAGGCGCGCCTGGCGGTTGGTCTCGATCGCCTGGCGCAGCAACGCCGCGTGCCGGGCGCCGCGGCCGAGCCGGGCAGGTGCACCTCCACCTGCGGTGTCGCCGAGCCGGTCGCGGTCGCGTCCTCGAGCTTGCTGAGCGCGCGGTCGATCGCCTCGTGCGAGGCGTCCGGGCTGCCCTCGCGCAACGCGCGGAGGGCCACGATCAGGGCCGAGGCCTCCGAGCTGCCGAGCCGGACCGGCCGGGCGAGGTACTCGGCGTTGTCGATGCGGACGACGCCGTCCGGGTCGTCCTCGATGGCCTCGAAGTCGACGTCGATCATCTTGTCCGGGGTCAGGCCCGGCAGGCCGCACATCCAGAGGACCTTGAGGTCCTTGCGGATCTGGTCGGCGCTCACCCCGAAGTCGCCGGCCACCTGGGCCAGCGACACGTCGGTGCGGCTCTGCAGGTAGGGCACCAGTGCCAGCAGGCGGGAGACCTGCTCGCGGGCACCGCTCGGACGGGTACTCATGCGAGCACCTGCTGGAGCCGCTCCCGGACTGCTGCGCGCAGCTCGTCCGGGGCCTCGACGACCACCGCGTCGGCGTAGCCCAGGAGCTCGCCGGCGACGTCGGTCTCGGACACGTACGGGACCTCGAGCCGGTCCCACGACGTCTCGCCGTCGGGACCCTGGACGCCGCTCTCCACGACCGTGGCCTCGCCGGCGCAGGCCGTTGGCCGCACCGGTGCGCGCCACCACGACCGCGGTGCGGTCGGGCCGCCGCGGCAGCAACGAGCCCGAGAGGGCACGCAGGTCGGTGTCCTCCGGCACGGTGAACGAGCCCGGTGCTCCGGTCGTGCACCACCTCGGAGGTGATCCGGCTCAGCCGGAACATCCGCGGCTCCCCGCGGTCGGTGTCGAGCCCGGCGACGTACCAGCGACCCTGGGCGGTCACCACGCCCCAGGGCTGGACGTGGCGCGTGGTCGCGCCGCTCTGGCCGAACCGGCTGTAGTCGAACTGCACCGGCGTGCGGTGGACGGTGGCCTGGAAGACCGCCTCGAAGGCCGGCTCCTCGGCGGCCAGCGTGGGCTGGACGTGGTCGAGCTGCTCCCGGTCGAAGCTGAGCCCGGCCGCCTGGAGCTTGACCAGGGCGTCCGAGGTCGCGGCCGCGAGCCCGGCGTGGCGCCACACCCGGGCTGCCAGGCCGACCACGGCCACCTCGTCCGGTGCGAAGTCGATGGCGGGCAGCTCGAAGGCGTCGCGCTTGATCCGGTAGCCGGGCTCGTCCTCGAAGAACTTGTCGACGTACCCGGTCTCGAGGGGGATGCCGAGCGCCCGCAGGTCGTCCTTGTCGCGCTCGAACATCCGGTCGAAGGCCTCGTCGCTGCTGCCCCGGTAGGGCTCCATCAGCTGACGGATCTGCTCCTTGGTCGTGTAGTTGCGCGCCACGAGCAGGAGGATCACCAGGTTCAGCAGGCGCTCGGACTTGACGGCGGACACGTGGCTCCTTGCAGGGGATCGGGCTCAGCCGACGCCGAGGACGTCGACGAGGAAGACGAGGGTCGAGTTGGCCGGGATGTTCGGCTGCGCCTTCGCGCCGTACGCCGTGCCGGGCGGGCAGACGAGCAGCACACGCGCGACCCGCCTTGACCCCCGTCCAGGGCCTTGTCCCAGCACGGGATCACGCCGCCGACGCCCACGGAGAAGCGTGGCCGGCTCCTTGGGGAAGGAGCTGTCGAAGGGCACCTTGCCTCCCCACACCTCACCGACGTAGTTCGCCGCGATTCGGCGTGGACCTGTCAGCGCTGCGCCCGGTGCCCTGCACGGAGCCGGAAGACCTGCGCCTTCGTGGGCTTGGTCAGCCCGCTGACGTCGAACCCGGTGGGTCCTTGCCCTTCTCACCACGCGCGGCGGCCGTGGCCGGAGCGGGGGTGGTGGCGCCGGTGCGGGCCGGGCAGCACCAGCGACGCGGGATCCGAGGACAGGACGTCGGCCACCATCACGACCGGGTCGCCGGCCTTGATCCCGAGCTGGGTGTTGCCCTGGGTGCCGTAGGAGTCCTTGGCCGTCGAGGCGACGACCACCCGGCTGCCCGCCTTGGCTCCCGTCAGCGCCGTGACCAGTGACGGGAACAGCTGGTCGGTGAGGCTGGCCTCGATCGGGCGCTGACCGGTGTCGGCGGTGCTGATCAGGGTCTTGCCGGTCCGGGCGCTCGCCAGGGTCAGCTGGAGGATCGTCGTGGAGTCGGGGCGGACGGTGTCGCGGTCACCCTTGATCACGGTCCAGGACTTGCTGGCCGGGACCTTGAGGGGGGCGGCGATGGTGATCGTCGGCTTCTCCCGAACTCACCGGAGACGCGGACCTTGTCCTCGACGGAGCTCGGCTTGCGCGTGGTGTCGGAGCCGCAGGCACCGACCGGCGAGCACGAGCGCCAGACCGGTCAGCGCGGCAGCGAACAGCCGTCCGGCCGACCCGTGCGAGGAGCCGGTACGTGCAGGAGTCACATGCCCTCGATCAGGCGCTCGACGCGCTCGTCGTGCGAGCGGAACGGGTCCTTGCACAGCACGGTGCGCTGCGCCTGGTCGTTGAGCTTCAGGTGCACCCAGTCGACGGTGAAGTCGCGGCGACGCTCCTGGGCCCGCTTGATGAAGTCTCCCCGCAGCCTGGCCCGGGTGGTCTGGGGCGGCACCGACTTCGCCCGGAAGATGGCCAGGTCGTTGGTCACCCGCTTGACCGCCCCGCGCTTCTCCAGCAGGTAGTAGAGGCCGCGGTCGCGGTGGATGTCGTGGTAGGCGAGGTCGAGCTGCGCGATCCGCGGGTGACCGAGCGGGAGCCCGTGCTTCTCGCGGTAGCGCTCGATCAGCTTCCACTTGATCACCCAGTCGATCTCGCGCTCCACGATCGACAGGTCTCCGGACTCGACGGCCTTGAGGCCCCGCTCCCACAGGTCGAGGGACTGCTCGATCACCGGCGTGTGCAGCTCGCGGCGGTCGACGAAGTCGCGGACCCGGTTGAGGTACTCGGACTGGATGTCCAGCACGCTGGCCTCGCGGCCGTTGGCCAGGCGCACCTTGCGGCGACCGGTCATGTCGTGGCTGATCTCGCGGATCGCGCGGATGGGGTTCTCCATCGTGAGGTCGCGCATCACCACGCCCTCCTCGATCATCCGGAGGACGAGGTCGCAGCTGGCCACCTTGAGCATGGTGGTGGTCTCGCTCATGTTCGAGTCGCCGACGATGACGTGCAGCCGCCGGAAGCGCTCGGCGTCGGCGTGCGGCTCGTCGCGGGTGTTGATGATCGGGCGCGAGCGGGTGGTGGCGCTGGAGACGCCCTCCCAGATGTGCTCGGCCCGCTGGCTCACCGAGTACGACGCCCCGCGCGGTGTCTGGGTGACCTTGCCGGCCCCGACCAGGATCTGCCGGGTCACCAGGAACGGGATCAGTACGTCGGCCAGCTTGCTGAACTCGCCGTGCCGGCTGACCAGGTAGTTCTCGTGGCAGCCGTAGGAGTTGCCGGCGCGAGTCGGTGTTGTTCTTGAACAGGTAGACGTCGCCGGAGATGCCCTCGTCACGCAGCCGGCGCTCGGCGTCGACCAGCAGGCCCTCGAGCACCCGCTCCCCCGCCTTGTCGTGGGTGACCAGGTCGATGATGTCGTCGCACTCGGGGGTGGCGTACTCGGGGTGGCTGCCCACGTCGAGGTAGAGCCGGGCCCCGTTGGCGAGGAAGACGTTGCTGCTGCGGCCCCAGCTGACCACCTTGCGGAACAGGTAGCGGGCCACCTCGTCGGGCGAGAGCCGGCGCTGGCCCTTGAACGTGCACGTGACGCCGTACTCGTTCTCGATGCCGAAGATGCGCCGGTCCACGTCGACAGCCTATGCGGCCGGAGCGCGTCAGGCCCGCAGCACACCGTCGGCGACGATGGCCAGCATCGGCGTCGCGGTCTCGTGCCCGAGCCCGGACCTCTCCGCAGCGGTCGGCGATCCCGGTCACCATGCGCACGACATCGCGGGGCTCGACCCCCGCGCGGACGGCACCCTGGGCGTCCAGCGCGTCGAAGACGATCTTGTTGGCCGCCACCAGGGCCGTGCACTTGTGGTGCATCGGCGTGCCGGTGTCGTCGAGGGCGGAGGCGAACTTGGCCGGCGCCCCCTGGTAGCGACTCATGTGCTCGACCAGGCGGTCCAGCCACGTGGTCAGGGTCTCGCGCGGCTCGAGCCCGTCATCCAGGACCTCCTGGGCGTCGCCGTGGACCCGGTCGACCCAGTCCTTCATCACCGCGTCGACCAGCGCGTCGCGGGTCGGGAAGTGCCGGTAGAGGGTGCCGGGCCGACCCCCGCTCGCTTCGCGATCTCGTCCAGGGAGGCGTCGGCGCCCTTCTCGCGGAACAGCACACGCGCGGTCTCGACGATCTTGTCGTAGTTGCGCTGGGCGTCCGCGCGCAGCGGCTTGCGCCCTGGCTCCACCTCGTTCTCGGTGACGCCGTCATCGACAGACGTGTCCGCAGACATCGGTCGCACAACTCCCTTGCTAAACGGAGACAGTCTCCGTATAGTTCTGGACTAACCGGAGGAACTCTCCGCAAGTCTACGTCATCACTCTCGAGACTAGGAACACCATGACTTCCGTACTTTCTGGGCCCGTGTCACGGACCCGGTCGCGCGCCCTCGGCACCGCGCTGATCCTGACGGTCCAGCTGATGCTGATCCTCGACATGACCGTCGTGAACGTCGCGCTCCCGGACATCCGCACCGGGCTCGGCTTCAGCCCCTCCGCACTCTCCTGGGTGCTCAACGCCTACACGCTCGCCTTCGGCGGGCTGCTCCTCCTCGGCGGCCGCCTCGGCGACGTCTTCGGCCGCCGCCGCACCTTCATGGTGGGCCTGGCCGTCTTCACCCTGGGCTCCCTCGCCGGCGGCCTGGCCCCCACGGCCGGCATCCTCGTCGGCGCCCGTGCCCTCCAGGGCGTCGGCGCGGCCATCGCCGCGCCGAGCGTGCTGGCCCTGCTGAGCACGTCCGCCCCCGACGCCGCCGGCCGCACCAAGGTGCTGGCGCTGTTCAGCGCCGTCTCCTCGGCAGGCGGGTCGATCGGCCTGATCCTCGGTGGCGTGCTCACCGGCTACGCCTCGTGGCGCTGGTCGCTGTTCATCAACGTCCCGCTGGGCCTGCTCGTCCTGGCGCTCGTGCCGCGCCACGTGACCGAGACCGAGCGCCAGCACGGTCGCTTCGACGTGCTCGGAGCGGTCACCGCCACCCTCGGCTCGGCCGCCCTCGTGTTCGGGTTCATCCACGCCCCCGACCACGGCTGGACCTCACCCGGCACCCTCACGGCGTTCGCCGTGGCCGCGGTCCTGCTGGCCACCCTGGTGGTCCACGAGCGCCGTACGTCGGCCCCGCTGCTGCCGGCGGAGGTGCTGCGCAGCCGCACCAGGCTCGGTGCCATCGCGGTGATGGCGCTGTTCATCGCGGCGCAGTTCTCGCTGTTCTTCTTCCTCGTGCAGTTCATGCAGGCGGTCCTGGGGTTCGGCGCGCTGGAGTCCGGCTTCGCCTTCCTGCCGCTGACGGTGCTGATCTTCGCCACCTCGCGGGTCACTCCCCGCCTGGTCCAGCGCTTCGGCACCCGCCCGCTGCTGGTGACCGGCACCCTGCTCGTCGGCGCGGCCAACCTGTGGCTGACCGGCATCGGCGAGGACAGCACCTACGTCGGCACGCTGCTCCTGCCGTTGATGCTCGTGGGCATCGGCGCGGGGCTGACCTTCATGCCGGTCACGGTGACCGTGCTCGACGGGGTCGAGCCGATCCACGCGGGTTCCGCGTCGGGCATGCTGCAGATGTCGCAGCAGGTCGGCGGCTCGCTGGGCCTGGCGGTGCTGGTCACCGTCTACGCCTCGCACACCGCCGTGGGCGACGTGGTGGCCGGCATGTCGCAGACCTTCGCCGTCGGTGCGGGGCTGCTCACCGCGGCCTTCCTGGTCGCGCTGCTGGTGCTGCGACCCGCCAAGGCGGCCCTGCCCACCCGCCCGGAGGGACAGGGCGCTCCCGAGCTCGACGACGTCGAGCTGGCCGCCTGAGGCCGCCTAGGAAACAGGTGGCGACACCGGTGGCTCCTCGTCCGGAGCCGTCGGTGTCGCTGCCGTCTCGGGGGCCTCCGCGGTCTCGCCGGCCGTGGCGTCGGCGGCGCTCGAGCACCGAGGCCAGGACGCGCACGTCCATGCGCTTGAACTTCCGCTGCTGGGTGCGGGTGCGGTCCAGCACCGCCACCTCGAGGTCGCGGGCGGGGATGTCGCGGTGGCCGCTCTCCCCCTGGCCCAGCGCCGCCGCTGCCAGGACGAGGGCGTCGTCGCGCGAGAGACCCGTCGAGTAGCGCTCCTTGAGGTACTCGGTGACCGCCTCGGCGGCGCCACCCATCACGGCGTAGTCGTGCTCCTCGACCACCTGCCCGTCGAAGGTGAGCCGGAAGACCTGGTCGTCGTCGGCCGTGTCACCCACCTCGGCGACGAAGATCTCGATCTCGTAGGGCTTCTCGCCCCCGCTGGAGAAGATCGTGCCGAGCGTCTGGGCATAGGCGTTGGCCAGGCCACGACCCGTCACGTCGCGCCGGTCGTAGGAGTAGCCCCGCATGTCGGCCAGCCGCACGCCGGCGATCCGCAGGTTCTCGAACTCGTTGTAGCGGCCCACGGCGGCGAAGGCGATCCGGTCGTAGATCTCGCTGATCTTGTGCAGCGCGGCCGAGGGGTTCTCGGAGACGAAGAGCACGCCGTCGGCGTAGCGGACGACCGCCACCGAGCGACCACGGGCGATGCCCTTGCGGGCGAAGTCCGCCCGGTCCTTCATCAGCTGCTCGGGCGAGACGTAGAAAGGCATGGTCATGCGGGCCTCGCTTCGCTCGGGTCGGGCATGACCATGCCGGGGCGCTCTGCTGATTGCTCACTCGCTGCGCTCGCTCGGTCATAGCAGCGCCGCCTCGGGACCGTCGGGGCGCTCGTGTCTGCCGGCGACCACGGCGTCGGCGATGGTGGCCACCTCGTCCTGCGAGAGGCGGGTGTGGCCGTCGGCGCTGATCACGCTGACCACGGGGAAGATCCGCCGGGCCATGTCCGGGCCACCGGTCGCCGAGTCGTCGTCGGCCGCGTCGTACAGCGCCTGGACGACGGCGGTCACGGCCTGGGTCTGGTCGAAGCCGTCGCGGTAGAGCTTCTTCAGCGACCCGCGCGCGAACATCGAGCCCGACCCGACGGAGTGGAAGGCCGTCTCCTCGTAGCGACCGCCCGTGACGTCGTAGGAGAAGATCCGGCCCTGGCTGGTCTCGAGGTCGTAGCCGGCGAAGAGGGGTACGACGGCCAGGCCCTGCATCGCCATCGCGAGGTTGCCGCGGATCAGCGCCGAGAGGCGGTTGGCCTTGCCGTCGGTCGAGAGCGTCGTGCCCTCGATCTTCTCGTAGTGCTCGAGCTCGGTCTGGAACAGCCGGACCATCTCCACGGCGAGGCCCGCGGTGCCGGCGATCCCCACGCAGGAGTACTCGTCGGCGGGGAACACCTTCTCGATGTCGCGCTGGGCGATGATGTTGCCCATCGTGGCGCGCCGGTCGCCGGCCATCACGACGCCGCCGGCGAACGTCACCGCGACGATCGTGGTGGCGTGCGGCGCCAGGTCGGCCGCACTGCCCGGCGGCAGCGAGCGGCGCGTCGGCAGCAGGTCGGGGGCGACGGTGCCCAGGAAGTCCGCGAACGAGGACGACCCCGGGGTCAGGTACGCGTCCGGCAGACGGCCGAAGCCCCGCTGGGAGGACTCAGCGTTCACTGGCCGCCCTTCTGGATGAACGACTTCACGAAGTCCTCGGCGTTGGTCTCCAGCACGTCGTCGATGTCCTCGAGGATCGCGTCGATGTCGTCGTCGAGCTGCTTCCTTGCGCTCGGTGACTGCCTCAGCCGGTGCGGGGGCGGCGTCGGCCGGCTCCTCGTCGTGCGACTTGCGCGGCTGCTTCTGCTCCTGCGCCATGGCGATCCTCCTCCGGGAGGTGCGTGAGCACCTCGTCGACTCGACCCTATCCACACGCCCACGGCAAATCCCGCTGATCCCCCGGCCCGCCTCCCGTGGTTCCCGCCCGAGTCGTGGTGGTATGGGCGACGAGTCAGCCACGTACTTGGGAAGAGGAACCGATGTCCCTCCTGCTCAAGGCCTTCCCCCACGGCAGGCCCCGTCGCCCGCGCGCCCCGGGCCGACCCCGCACGACCCTGGCGATCGCGCTCACGGCAGCGCTCGTCGTCGTGGCGCTGCCGGCCGCAGGCAGCGCACAGGCCCGGCAGAAGCAGCACCACCACCGCGCCCATCACGCGAGTCACCACGCGGCACATCACGCAGCCCACCGGGCGAAGGCTGCCCGCGCTCACAAGAAGAAGAAGCCGCCACGTCCGCCGAGGATCGTCGGCCAGCCGGCGCGCAACTACGCCATCCCCCAGGGCAGCTTCTTCAGCTTCCCGAACAAGGGAAAGAAGGCGCGCCAGGCGATCCGTAGCCGGGTCCTCTACACGATCCAGAGCGTGTGGGGCGGTCCCCGCGACGCGTACGGCGCCCCGCGCGCCGGCAACGGCACGATCAGGATCGCCACCTGGTCCTTCGACGACTGGGCCGTCGCGCGGGCGCTGGTCGCCGCGAAGAAGCGCGGCGTCAGCGTGCAGATCGTCGGGGCCAAGAAGGCCAACCGCGGCCACGCGTCGTGGAGCTGGCTGCGCAAGAAGCTCGGCCCGCAGACCTGTTCCGCCCGCACTACCCCGCGACCAACACCATGTGGAGCTTCGCCCGGCAGTGCCGGGGCGCGTGCCGAGGACGCTTCGGCACCGCCCACTCGAAGTACTTCCTCTTCGACAACGTCGGTGCCCGGCACGTGCCGGCACATCACCGTGCAGACGTCGATGAACCTGACCACGTTCGCCTCCAGCGGCCAGTGGAACCAGGCGCAGGTGGCCTACTCCCGCGCCGTCTGGAACGACTTCTACGTGATCTTCCGGCAGTCCCGGCTGAACCAGCCGGTCGCGCAGCCGTACCGCGTCAAGAGGTACGGCTACCTGGTCGACTACTTCTTCCCGCGCTACAGCGTCACGCCGGCCACGGACCCGGTCTCCTCGATCCTCAACGGCATCACGTCCTGCTACGGCGCGACGGCGGGCGGCACCGGCCGGACGCAGGATCAACGTCATCCAGTACGCCATCTACGGCGACCGCGGGGAGTGGATCTCGCGGCGCCTGCGCTACCTGTGGGAGCACGGCTGCGACGTCGCGATCATCTACTCGGTCGCCAGCAGACCCGTTCTGTCCATCCTGCGCAGCGGCTCCGGTCGTGGCGCCATCCCGATGCGCCAGTCCGTGATCACCAACGGCTACGGCATCATCATGAGCTACAACCACAGCAAGTGGATGACGATCGTGGGGCGCTGGGGCACGAAGCCGGACACCTACCTGACCTTCTCCGGTTCGGCCAACTGGGCCAACCTCGGCACTCGGCGACGACGAGCAGATGCAACGCATCGACGGGCGTCCCGACGGCTGCGGCGCACCTGTCGAACTTCGCCGCCACCTGGCGCCAGAGCAGCTCGCACATGCCGGGGTACGGCGTGCTGCCGGAGATCACCGGCCGGGTGATCCCCTACTTCGCCCGCGACGTGCCCGAGAGCGCGCCGACCTGGGGTCGCGGGGTCTTCCGGTACATGACCCCGGACTGAGGCCCGGCCGGGCGTCGAGACGTGCTCAGTGCCGGGTGAGCGCCTCGAAGAGCCCGAGTGCCGTGTCGTGGCTGTCGAGCAGGGCGCCGACGTGGGCGCGGCTGCCTCGCAGCGGGTCGATGGTGGGCACCCGTTGCAGGGACTCGTGCCCGGGCAGGTCGAAGATGACCGAGTCCCACGAGGCGGCGGCGATGCTGTCGGCGTACTTGCTCAGGCACCGGCCGCGGAAGTAGGCGCGGGTGTCGTGCGGGGGCTCGTGCATCGCCTCCTCGACCACCGCCTCCTCGACCAGGCGTCGCATCCGGCCCAGCTTGACCAGGCGGTGGTAGAGCCCCTTCTCGGGGCGCAGGTCGGCGTACTGCAGGTCGATCAGGTGCAGCTTCGCGTCGGACCAGGCCAGGCCGTCGCGCTCGCGGTAGGAGTTGAGCAGCTTCAGCTTCGCCACCCAGTCCAGCTCCTCGGCGAGCTCGAACGGGTCGCGCTCGAGGCGGTTGAGCACCGACTCCCAGCGCTCGAGCACGTCGCGGGTCTGCTGCGTCGACGTCGGAGCCCTGCTTCTCCTCGACGTACTTGCGGGCCAGCGTGAGGTACTCCCACTGGAGCTGGACGGCGGTCATCATCCGACCGTCGCCGACCTCGAGCAGGTGGGTGAGCGACGGGTCGTGGGAGACCTGCTTGAGCGAGGCCACGGGGCGGGTGACGCCCAGGTCGGTGCTGATGAAGCGGTCCTCGATCATCGCCAGCACCAGTGACGTGGTGCCCACCTTGAGGTAGGTCGAGGTCTCGGCGAGGTTGGCGTCGCCGAGGATCACGTGCAGCCGGCGGTACTTCTCGGGGTCGGCGTGCGGCTCGTCGCGGGTGTTGATGATCGGCCGCTTGAGCGTCGTCTCGAGGCCCACCTCGACCTCGAAGAAGTCGGCGCGCTGGCTGAGCTGGAAGCCGTCGCCGTGGCCGTCCTGGCCCAGGCCGACCCGGCCGGCGCCGCAGACGACCTGACGACTCACGAAGAACGGCGTCAGGTGGCGCACGATGTCGCCGAAGGGGGTGGAGCGCCGGACGAGGTAGTTCTCGTGCGCGCCGTAGGAGGCGCCCTTGTTGTCGGTGTTGTTCTTGTACAGCAGGAGGTCGCCCTCCCCGGTCCCGGCAGCGAACCGGGCGGCGTCCAGGGCCACCTGCTCCCCCGCCTTGTCCCAGGTGACGATGGCCAGCGGGTTGGTGCACTCGGGGGTGGAGTACTCGGGGTGGGCGTGGTCGACGTACAGGCGCGCACCGTTGGTGAGGATCACGTTGGCCAGGCCGAGGTCCTCGTCGGTGAGCTGGGTCGGGTCGGCCACCTCGCGCGACATGTCGAAGCCGCGGGCGTCGCGCAGCGGCGACTCCTCCTCGAAGTCCCAGCGGGCGCGGCGGGCCTTGAGCGTGGCGCTGGCGTAGGCGTTGACCAATCGTGTGCTCGCCACCATCGGGTTCGCGTGCGGGTGTCCCTGCACCGAGATGCCGAACTCGGTCTCGGTCCCCATGACTCTCCGCACGCTCACGGTGCCAGCGTAGTTGGCCCCCTGTCGTCTAGACCGCTGCCCGGCGGGCGACGTCGCCGATTGGGGGTCGCGACCTACCACGCGTGTTAGATTTTCGATCGCCCTTCGCGCGGCCTCTCGGTGTTCATCTCTTTCCAGGAGACTCGTATGTCGCTCCTCCGCCCCACCCTGCGGGGTTCGGCTGTCCTCACCTCTCTGCTGCTGCTGACCGGTGGCCTGGCGGTCACGCGCCGTCGACCACGGCATCGGCCGCCCCGGCGCCCGGCGTGCGCACGACCGCGGCCCCGACGCACACGGTCGCCGCGAGGTCCACCTCGGCGCGGCGCAACCCCTACGCGCCGCTCCGCAACTACGTGCCCTACTCCGGGACCCGCTTCGGCTACCTGAAGGCCGGCAAGGCCAACCAGTCGCGCATCCGCAACACCGTGCTCGGCACCATCCAGAGCACCTGGGGTGGGCCGCGCGACCGCTACGGGCTGCCCCTCCCCTCCAACGGCAAGATCCGGATCGCCACGTGGTCCTTCGGCGACATGGGCATCGCCAAGGCGCTGCTCGCGGCGCGCAACCGCGGCGTCAGCGTCCAGGTGATGGCGGCTTCCGACATCAACAAGACGCACCCGGAGCTGCGCTGGCTCAGGAAGCGGCTCGGCTCGACCTACTACACCCGCGGGGTGGCCGGCTCCCAGGAGCGGAAGAGCTTCGTCCGCACCTGCCCGGGCTCGTGCCGCGGTCGCGGTGGTACGCCGCACTCGAAGTTCTTCCTCTTCGACAACGTGGGCTCCGCGCACGCGCGCAACATCGTCATCCAGTCCTCGATGAACCTGACCTCGTTCGCCTGGCACGGCCAGTGGAACCAGGCGCAGGTGTACTCCTCGCCGCAGGTGTACAACGCGTTCATGGCGATCTACCGGGAGATGCGTCCGGCGACGTACAACGTCTCGCCGTACCGCGACTACGTCACCGGGACGCTTCGAGAACATCTTCTTCCCCATCGGCAACTGGACGTCACAGACGCGACCCGGTCCTGCGGATGCTCAACCGCACGAGCTGCACCAATGCCGGCGTGTACAACGGCCGCACGCACATCCGGATCATCCAGTACGCGATCTACCAGTCACGCGGAGAGCTCATCGCCAAGAAGCTTCGTCAGCTGTGGAACGCCGGGTGTGACATCCAGATCATCTACTCGGTGACCACGCGCCCGGTGCTGAGCATCCTGCGCAACCACTCCGGGCGCGGCGCGATCCCGATGAAGGAGTCGGTGATCAAGAACGGCCAGGGCCAGATCGTGAAGTACAACCACAGCAAGTGGATGACGATCGCCGGAAACTACGGCGGCAAGCCGGCGCAGTGGAAGTCGATCTCCGGCTCGGCGAACTGGGCCAACCTGGCGCTGTCCTCCGACGAGCAGATGCAGATCGTCGACGGCTACTCGAACGCACGCAACTACAACGGCAACTTCGCCGCCACGTGGGCGCAGCGGACCTCCGGTCCGCCGACCCTGGCCTACATCGCCGAGGGCCGCGTCACTCCCCTGCCCGAGAGCAACATCCCGTGGGGCAAGGGCGTCTACAAGTACATGTCAGAGGACTGACGACACGAGCAGAAAGGGCCCCGACCGGTTGGTCGGGGCCCTTTCTGCTGCTTCGAGGTGCGCTGCCTACAGGTACTGGCCGGTGTTGGCGACCGTGTCGATCGAGCGGCCGGGCTCGGTGCCCTGCTTGCCGGTGATCAGGGTGCGGATGAAGACGATCCGCTCGCCCTTCTTGCCCGAGATCCGCGCCCAGTCGTCGGGGTTGGTGGTGTTGGGCAGGTCCTCGTTCTCCTTGAACTCGTCGACGCAGGCCTGCAGCAGGTGCGAGACGCGCAGTCCGTGCTGGTCCTGGTCGAGGAAGTCCTTGATCGCCATCTTCTTGGCCCGGTCGACGATGTTCTGGATCATCGCGCCGGAGTTGAAGTCCTTGAAGTACAGGACCTCCTTGTCGCCGTTGGCGTAGGTGACCTCGAGGAACCGGTTCTCCTCGGTCTCGGTGTACATCCGCTCCACCGTGGCCTGGATCATCCCGGCGACGCAGGCGTCGCGGTCGTTGTTGAACTCGGTGAGGTCGTCGGAGTGCAGGGGCAGCGACGGCACGAGGTACTTGGAGAAGATGTCGCGCGCCGACTCGGCGTCGGGACGCTCGATCTTGATCTTCACGTCGAGGCGACCCGGTCGCAGGATCGCGGGGTCGATCATGTCCTCGCGGTTGGAGGCACCGATCACCAGGACGTTCTCGAGCAGCTCGACGCCGTCGATCTCGCTGAGCAGCTGCGGAACGATCGTGTTCTCCACGTCGGAGGAGACCCCGGACCCGCGGGTGCGGAACAGGGAGTCCATCTCGTCGAAGAACACGATCACCGGGGTGCCGCCGCTGGCCTTCTCGCGGGCACGCTGGAAGACCAGCCGGATGTGGCGCTCGGTCTCGCCGACGTACTTGTTGAGCAGCTCAGGACCCTTGATGTTCAGGAAGTAGGACTTCCCCTCCTGGCCGGTCTTGGCGGCGACCTTCTTGGCCAGCGAGTTGGCCACGGCCTTGGCGATGAGGGTCTTGCCGCACCCGGGCGGACCGTAGAGCAGCACGCCCTTGGGGGGCTTGAGCTGGTGCTCCTTGAACAGGTCGGGGTGCAGGTACGGCAGCTCGACGGCGTCGCGGATCTGCTCGATCTGGTTGCCCAGGCCACCGATCGACTCGTAGGCGATGTCGGGAACCTCTTCGAGGACGAGCTCCTCGACCTCGGACTTGGGGACCTTCTCGTAGACGTAGCCCGACTTCGCGTCGAGCAGCAGCGAGTCGCCGGCGCGCAACGTCTGCTCGCGCAGCGGCGAGGCGAGGCGGACGACGCGCTCCTCGTCGGCGTTGGCGATGACCAGGACACGATCGCCGTCGGCGAGCATCTCCTTGAACATCACGACCTCGCCGACCTCTTCGAACTCCAGGGCGGCGACGACGTTCAGGGCCTCGTTGAGCATGACCTCCTGGCCCTTGGTCAGCTCGTCGAGCTCGACCGAGGGGCTGACGTTCACCCGCAGCTTGCGGCCACCGGTGAAGACGTCGACGGAGTCGTCGTCGTTGCGGCGCAGGAACGTCCCGAAGCCGGTCGGGGGCTGGGCGAGCCGGTCGACCTCCTCCTTGAGGGTGACGATCTGGTCGCGGGCCTCGCGCAGGGTCTGGGCGAGGCGCTCGTTCTGCGAGGTGACCGCGGCCAGCGAGCGCTGGGTGTCCAGCAGCCTCTGGTCGAGCGCCCGGGCGCTTCCCGGCGCATCGGCCACGCGACGGCGGAGCTCGGCGACCTCGGCCTCGAGGAAGGACACCTGGTTGAGCAGCTGGGCCTGGGTCGGCCCACGATCCTCATCGGGTTCACTCACGGGAACCACCTCCTGGGGCTGGGTCTGAATTCCAACCTACTCGGCCGGACCGCAGGAAAAGGCAAGTGTTAGCCGTGTCTCACTCGCTTGGTAACTCAACTGTCACGTGGGCGACACCCACGACGGGTCACACGCCGGCCGGGCGCGGTCCTTCGTAGTCAGGCCCGTAGGCCCCGGGAGCGGGACGCCGCTTGCGCAGCGGCGCCCGCTGCCCCGGTGCCATCCGTCGAGTGGTCACCAGGAACCCGGTGTGCCCGTTCATCGAGTGCTGCGGGCGTACGGCGAGCCCCTCGACGTGCCACTCGCGCACGAGGGTCTCCCACGGCTGCGGCTCGGTGAACTCACCGTGAGCGCGCAGGGTCTCGACCGTCCGGCCGAGCTGGGTGGTCGTGGCGACGTAGGCCACGACGACGCCACCTGGCGCGAGCGCGTCGGCGACGACGTCGACGCACTCCCACGGAGCGAGCATGTCGAGCACCACCCGGTCGACCGAGCCGGGCTCCACGTGGCTGGGCAGCTCCTCGACCAGGTCGCCGACGGTCAGCTGCCACGCGGGGTGCTCGTGGCCGTCGGTGGCGCCGAAGAACTGGCGGACGTTGCGCCGGGCCACGTCGGCGAACTCCTCGCGGCGCTCGAAGGAGGAGACGCACCCGGTCGGGCCGACCGCGCGCAGCAGCGAGCAGGTCAGCGCCCCCGATCCCGCTCCGGCCTCGACGACCCTCGCCCCCGGGAAGATGTCGGCCATGGCGACGATCTGCGCGGCGTCCTTGGGGTAGACGACGGCGGCGCCGCGCGGCATCGAGACCACGAACTCGCTGAGCAGGGGGCGGAACACGAGGTACTCCCCGCCGGAGGTCGAGGTCACCGTGAAGCCCTCGTCGCGACCGATGATGTCGTCGTGGGAGAGGCCGCCCTTGTTGGTGTGGAAGGTCGTACCGGGCGCGAGGCAGATGTTGTGGCGTCGGCCCTTGCCGTCGACGAGCCGGACCCACTCCCCCGCCTGCAGCGGCCCCCGGCGTACGCCGGACCAGTCGCTCACGAGCGGGTGCCCTCCTCATCACTGGCCTCCGCCCTGGGCGAACGCGCGGTCGACGTCGGTCGTGCACAGCACGCCGAAGATGGTGCCGTCCGGCTCGACGAGGACGTACTCCTCGGCCGGCGTCCCCGACATCGCGCGCAGCAGCTCCTCGCCGGCGATGTCGACGTCGAGGAGCAGCCCGGGCTCGATCGACCGGGTCACCGAGCTCACCGGCATCCACGCGCGACGGTCCTCCGGCGTGGCCACCAGGGCCGCCTCGCTGACGATGCCGTTGAGGCGCTCGTCGCCGGCGTGGACCACGATCGCCCCGGCGCCGCTCTCCTGCGCCTGTCGCACGGCCTCGGCGACGGGGAGCTCGCCGGGCACGGCGATCACCCGCCTGGCCAGCGGGCGGGCCTTCAGGTACGGGAGCCGCCGCCGGATGCGGGCATTGAGCATCGACGCGCTCGCACCGGACCACAGGAACAGGGCCAGGACCACCGCCATCACGTAGTCGTAGACGTCGGGGCGGAAGTCGGTGAAGTAGCCGGCGAGCGTCGGGTACAGCAGCACGAGCACCGCGGCGACGCGGCCGCCCCAGCCGGCGACCATCGTGCCGCGGTGCACGTTGCCGGTCACCTTCCACACCCCGGCGCGCAGGAGCCGGCCGCCGTCGAGGGGCAGGCCGGGCACCAGGTTGAGGACGCCGACCACGAGGTTGGCGCCCGCGAGTCCACCGACGGTGAGCGCGATCAGCCCGTCGGGGACGACGAACAGCAGCCCGAGGGCCACGGCGCCCACGGCGATGGAGGTCAGCGGACCGACCACCGCCACGATGAACTCCTGGCCGGGGGTGCGCGTCTCGGAGTCGATCTCGGTGGCACCGCCGAGGAAGTGCAGGCTGATCGAGCGCACGCCGAGGCCGTAGCGCTGTGCCATCACCGCGTGCGACATCTCGTGCAGCAGGACCGAGAGGTAGAGCAGGACCGCGAACGCCACGCCGGCGACGTACTTCAGCGGGCCGAGGCCGGGCTGGACCTCCTCGACGCGAGGAGCGAGCAGGACCGCGATCAGCAGGGCGACCAGGAGCCACGAGGAGCGCACCAGGACGTCGATGCCCCGGAACGTCCCGATCCGCCAGGTGCCGGGAGGGTACGACGCCCGGGGTGGCTCGCCCTGCGGCCCCTGCGGGTCGTCGGGCCCACCGTCGTGGCCGGCGGGAGCGCCGGTCGCGGGCTTGTTCACCCCACCACGCTAGCGCGAGCCGGGGCTGTCGGCGCCGCGACCTATCGTGGCTCCCATGACTGAGGCCGACACCGAGCCGCGTGCCCGGATCGGCACCCCGGTCGACGGTGTCGAGGTGATCGGCTCGATCTCGCCCAGCCGGGCGGCCGACTTCCGCACCTGTCCCCTGCTCTACCGCCTGCGCACGATCGACCGTCTTCCCGAGGCGCCGTCGCCCCTCGCCCTGCGCGGCACGGTCGTGCACAAGGTGCTGGAGGACCTCTTCGACCTCCCCGCGCTCGAGCGCACGCCCGAGCGGGCCGAGTCGATGGTCCAGGCCGCCTGGGAGTTCGTGCTCGACGCCGAGCCGGAGGCCGCCGAGCTGTTCACCGGTGACGGCGAGGGGATCGTCGAGTGGCTGGCCGCGTGCCAGGAGAGCGTGCGCGCCTACTTCGCGCTGGAGGACCCGCGCCGTCTCGAGCCCGCCGAGCGCGAGCTCTACGTCGAGGCGCTGCTCGACTCGCGGCTGCTGCTGCGCGGCTTCGTCGACCGCATCGACGTCGCCCCCGACGGCGCCGTCAGGGTGGTGGACTACAAGTCCGGCAGCTCGCCCGGCGTCGGCTTCGAGGGCAAGGCGCTGTTCCAGATGCGCTTCTACGCGCTGGTCCTGTGGCGCACCCGCGGCGTCGTGCCGCGCCTGCTGCAGCTGATCTACCTCGGCGACGGCCAGGTGCTCAGCTACCAGCCCGACGAGGACGACCTGCTGGCCACCGAGCGGCTCGTCGAGGCCGTGTGGCAGGCGATCCGGCTGGCCCGTGAGACCGGCGAGTTCCTGCCCCGCCGCGGCTGGGCGTGCGGCTGGTGCAGCTTCCAGGCGCTCTGCCCGGAGTTCGGCGGCACCCCGCCCCCGTTCCCCACGGCCGAGCCGGCGGTCAGCCCTCCCGGGTGACCTGGTGGCGCTCGGCCCAGAGCGCGGCGGCGGTCCGGTCGGCGACGCCGATCGTGGCGAAGACCGAGGTGAGGTGGGCCTTGACGGTGCGCTCGCTGATCCCGAGGCGGCGGGCGATCTGCTTGTTGGCCAGGCCGTCGCGCACCAGCAGGAGCACCTCGCGCTCGCGGGAGGTCAGCTCCTGGTCGACCGGCCGGCGCGCGGACCGCGCCGTCAGCAGCTGGCGGGCCACCCGCGGGTGCAGCGGCGAGTCGCCCCGGGCCACGGAGCGGACGGCATCGATCAGGTCGTCGGGCTCGGCGTCCTTGAGCATGTAGCCCACGGCGCCCGCGTCGAGGGCGTCGACGATGCGCTCGGCGTCGGAGAACGACGTGAGCACGAGCACCTGCGCCGACGCCTGCCTCGGCCGCGATCGCCTTGGTCGCGGTGACGCCGTCCATCTCCGGCATCTGCAGGTCCATCAGCACGACGTCGGGAGCGAGCTCCTCGGCACGCGTCACCGCCTCACGGCCGTTGGCGGCCTCGCCGACGACCTCGATTCCCTCCGCCGCGGAGAGCAGCTCGACCAGGCCCCGCCGCACCATCGCGTGGTCGTCGGTCACCAGCACCCGCACCGTCATCGCGCCACCTCCAGCTCCACCCGCGTACCCCGTCCGACCGCCGAGTCGATGTCGAGCCGGCCACCGGCCTCCTTCACAGCGTCCCTCAGGCCACGCAGCCCGATGTGCCCCGCCTCGGGCTGCCGCGCCACGTCGAAGCCGACCCCGTCGTCCTCGACGACGAGACGCACGCCGCGGGCGCCCGAGGCCTGCACCTGCACGACCAACCGGCTGCGGACTCCCATGATGTACGGCGTTGCGGATCGCCTCCTGCGCGACCCGCCACACCAGCGCGGCGCTCGTCGGGGACAGGTCGGGCACGTCGTCCACCTCGAGCACGGTGGTGGTGCCGGCCGCCTCGACGGGCGCGAGCAGGTCGTCCAGGGCGCCCTGGAGGCCCACCTCGGCGAGGTCCGGCGGGTAGATCTCCACGAGCAGCGACCGCAGCGAGCGCAGGCTCTGGCGCACGGAGTCGCCGACGTCCTCGACCACCTCGGGCCGGACCGGCTCGGTGCGCGCGGCGCCCGCCAGCGTGAAGGCCGCGCCGGCGAGGTCCTGCACCACGCCGTCGTGCAGGTCGCGCGCGATCCGCCGCCGCTCGGCGTCGGAGGCCTCGATCGCGGTCCGCAGCAGTCGTTCGCGCGACTCCGCGTCGCGGCGCAGCCGCCGGCTCAGCCACCAGGCGAGCGGCGCGATCAGCAGGGTGAGCACGGCGGTCCCGACCACCGTCACCGGGCGGAACGACCGGGTCAGCTCGGCCTGGCGCTGGTGGACGTCGGCCAGCGAGACGTAGCTCTCGAACAGCAGGGGCTCACCCTCGGGCGAGCGGACCCGGGAGTACACCTCGACCGTCTTGCCGAAGCCACGCTCGAACTCGTTCTCCGGCTCGTCGAGGTCGGAGACCTCGGCGTCGGCTCCCCCGTGCTCGAGGACGGCCCGCTCGTCGTCGCCCGAGGTCGAACCGCCTGCCGACGAGCCGCGGCTCGTCGGAGTACACGATGGTGCCGTCCTCGCGCCACAGCTTCACCCGGCGCACGCCCTCGACGTCGAGGTGCCCGCGGACGCGGTCGTCGAGCGTCGGTGGCCGTCCCCGCCTCCTGGGTCACCAGGCCGCGAGGGATGGCCGGCTGCACGACGGCGGCACCGAGCACGCGGTTCACGCTGCGCGCGTCCGCGATCGCCTCGCGCTGCGCGGCCCGGGACCCCAGCCACGCCGTGAGCGAGGTGACGAGCAGGAACGCGATGAGCAGCGCAGCAGCGACCTGGGTGACGGGGTGCCCGAGCATGCGGCGCATCGGTCGCTGGACTCCGCTTCGGTCGACGGGCGTCCAGTATGGCGGCGCGGCACGGTCAGGCGCTGACGAACAGGATGGCGCCGGGCAGCCGGTCGCAGCCGGTCGCCGGGTCCGGTCGTGATGCTCATGCGAGCAGTGTGCGGCCGGGGCACGAGGCAGCGGCCATTGGACGTCGGTACTAGGACCCACGCGCCGGTGGCTCAGGCCCGGCCGGCGTCCTGGTAGAGGCGGGCCAGCTCGTCGGTCCCGAGGCCGAGCAGCGTGCTGCGCTCGACCTGGCGCGGGGCCGACGGTACGTCGACGTGGTTCGGCACGACCAGGACCCGGCATCCCGCTGCACCGGCCGAGGCGGCGCCGGTCGGCGAGTCCTCGATGGCCATGGTGTCCTCCGGGGCGCACCGGACGAGGGCGGCCGCCGCGAGGTACGGCTCGGGGTGCGGCTTGCCGCGGGAGACCTCGTCCCCGCAGATCACCGCGTCGAAGGAGTTCGGAGGGAGCGCGTCCAGGACGGGATCGACGAACCGCCGCCAGGACATCGTCACCAGCACGCAGGGAACGCCCTGGGCGCGCAGGTCGGCGAGGAGCTCGCGGGCACCCGGGCACCACGGCACCTCTCGCTGCACCTTGGCGACGACGCCGTCGAGCAGCTCCTCGACGATCTCCCGCGGCGTCCGGTCGATGCCCATGTGCTCGCGCATGTAGGACGCCGAGTCCATCAGGTCGCCGCCGACGACGGCCATCGCGTCCTCGTGCGTCCAGGTGCCGCCGTAGCGGCGGGCGAGGTCGTACTCCTCGTCGATCCAGTACGGCTCGGTGTCGACGAGGGTGCCGTCCATGTCCCAGAGGACCGCTTCCGGGCGGCCGGAGATCACCGTGTCATCAGTCGTCGGGGTCGTAGCCCAGGTTCGCGGAGAGCCACTTCTCCGCCTCCGGGAGGCTCCAGCCCTTCCGCTCGGCGTACGACGCGACCTGGTCCCGCCCGAGCCGGCCGACCACGAAGTACTGCGACTGGGGATGGGAGAAGTACCAGCCGCTGACCGACGCCCCGGGCCACATCGCCATCGACTCGGTCAGCTCGATGCCGGTGGACTCCTGCACGTCGAGGAGCTCCCACAGGGTGAGCTTCTCGGTGTGCTCGGGGCAGGCCGGGTAGCCGGGAGCCGGACGGATGCCGGTGTACTTCTCGGCGATCAGGTCCTCGGTCGGGATCGACTCGTCGGCCGCGTGGCCCCAGAGCTCGATGCGCACACGCTGGTGCAACCGCTCGGCGAAGGCCTCGGCGAGCCGGTCGGCCAGCGACTCCAGCAGGATGGCGCTGTAGTCGTCGAGGTCGTCCTTGAACTTCTTGATCCTGTCCTGGCCGCCGAGCCCCGTGGTGACGGCGAACGCCCCCACGTGGTCGGCGAGCCCGGTCTCCTTGGGCGCCACGAAGTCGCCCAGCGAGCGGTTCGGCACGCCCTCGCGGTGCTGTCCCTGCTGACGCAGGTTGTGCAGTGTCGCGAGCACCTCGGTCCGCGTCGTCGTCGCGGTAGACCTCGATGTCGTCGCCGACCGCGTTGGCCGGGAAGAAGCCGATCACGCCGTTGGCGGTCAGCCACTTCTCCTCGATCAGCCGGTCGAGCATCTCCTGCGCGTCGTCGTACAGCTTGCGCGCGGTCTCACCCGACGTCGGGTTGTTGAGGATGTCGGGAAACTTGCCCTTCATCTCCCACGCGTTGAAGAACGGCTGCCAGTCGATGTACTCGCGGAGCTCGGCGAGGTCGTAGTCCTCGAAGACACGGGTGCCCGTGCCGATCGCCGGGGCAGTCGGCTCGTACGACGACCAGTCGATCGGGGTCCGGTTCGCACGGGCGTCCTCGAGGGTGGACAGGGGTCGGTTCGTCTTCGAAGCGTGACGCTCTCGCAGCGACTGGTAGTCGGCCTCGGTGTCGGCGAGCAGCTTGTCGCGCTGGTCCGGGGAGAGCAGGGCCGCAGCGACCGGAACAGACCGGGAGGCGTCCTTGACCCAGATCACCGGCCCCTTGTAGCGCGGCGTCACCTTGACGGCGGTGTGCGCCCTCGACGTGGTGGCGCCACCGATCAGCAGCGGGATGTCGAACCCCTGGCGCTCCATCTCGCTGGCGAAGTTGACCATCTCGTCGAGCGACGGCGTGATCAGCCCGGACAGGCCGATCAGGTCGGCGCCGACCTCCTTGGCCTTGTCGATGATCTTCTGGGCGGGCACCATCACGCCGAGGTCGATCACCTCGTAGTTGTTGCACTGCAGCACCACCCCGACGATGTTCTTGCCGATGTCGTGCACGTCACCCTTCACCGTGGCCATCACGATGGTGCCGTTGGTGTCCTTCGCCGTGGCGTACTCAGGGTTGTCGAGCTTCTCCTGCTCGATGAAGGGGATCAGGTAGGCGACCGCCTTCTTCATCACGCGTGCGGACTTCACCACCTGGGGCAGGAACATCTTGCCCGAGCCGAAGAGGTCGCCGACGACGTTCATGCCGTCCATCAAGGGCCCTTCGATCACCTCGATCGGGCGACCGCCTCGCTCGGCGATCTCCGCACGGAGCTCCTCGGTGTCCCCCTCGACGTGGGCGTCGATGCCCTTGACCAGCGAGTGGGTGATCCGCTCCCCTACCGGCAGCGAGCGCCACTCGAGGGCAGCCACCTCCTGCTGCTCACCTGAGCCGCGGTGCTGCTCGGCGATCTCGAGCAGCCGCTCGGCAGCGTCGGGACGGCGGTTCAGCACGACGTCCTCGATCCGCTCGCGCAGCTCGGGTTCGATCTCGTCGTAGACGACCAGGGCACCGGCGTTGACGATGCCCATGTCGAGACCGGCCTTGATCGCGTGGAACAGGAAGACCGCGTGGATCGCCTCGCGCACCGGGTTGTTGCCGCGGAAGGAGAACGAGACGTTCGAGATGCCTCCGGAGACACGTGCGCCCGGGAGGTTCTGCTTGATCCAGCGGGTCGCCTCGATGAAATCGAGGCCGTAGTTGGCGTGCTCCTCGATGCCCGTGGCCAGTGCGAAGCAGTTGGGGTCGAAGATGATGTCCTCGGACGGGAAGCCGACCTCGTCGACCAGGATCCGGTAGGCGCGCTCGCAGATCTGGGTACGTCGCTCGAGGTTGTCGGCCTGGCCGTCCTCGTCGAACGCCATCACGACCGCTGCCGCGCCGTACTTGCGGCACAGGCGGGCGTGTTCGCGGAACTTGTCCTCGCCCTCCTTCATCGAGATCGAGTTGACGATCGACTTGCCCTGGACGTTGCGCAATCCGGCCTCGATCACCTCCCACTTGGAGGAGTCGACCATCATCGGCACCCGGCTGATGTCGGGCTCGCTGGCGATCAGCTTGGTGAAGCGGTCCATGGCCGCGACGCCGTCGATCATGCCCTCGTCCATGTTGACGTCGATGACCTGCGCACCCGCCTCGACCTGCTGGACCGCCACCGCAAGGCCGGCCTCGTAGTCGTTGGCCTTGATCAGGTTGCGGAACTTGGCGGAGCCGGTGATGTTGGTGCGCTCGCCGACGTTGACGAACAGCGAGTCGTCGGTGATGTTCATGGGCTCGAGTCCGGAGAGGCGCATCGCGGAGCCGATCTCGGGAACGACCCGCGGGGCCTTGCTGTCGACCGCCTTGGCGATCGCCGCGATGTGGTCCGGGGTGGTGCCGCAGCAGCCGCCGACGAGGTTCACGAGCCCGGCTTCGGCGAACTCGCTGAGGGTCTCGGCGGTCTCCGCCGCTGCCTCGTCGTACTCACCGAAGGCGTTGGGTAGGCCGGCATTGGGGTACGCCGACACGAACGTGTCCGCGACCCGGGCGAGCTCGGCGAGGAAGGGGCGCATCTCCTTGGCCCCCAGCGCACAGTTGAGCCCGACGAGCAGCGGGTGTGCATGGCGCACGGAGTTCCAGAACGCCTCGGTGGTCTGGCCGGAGAGCGTGCGGCCCGACGCGTCGGTGATGGTGCCGGAGACCACGACGGGCCAGCGACGCTCGTACTCCTCGAAGACCGACTCCACGGCGAAGATCGCGGCCTTGGCATTCAGGGTGTCGAAGATCGTCTCGATGAACAGCAGGTCGGACCCGCCGTCGAGCAGCCCTCGGGTGGCCTCGCTGTAGGCCTCGACGAGCTGTTCGTAGGTCACGTTCCGGGTGGCCGGGTCGTTGACGTCGGGCGAGATCGAGGCCGTGCGCGTCGTCGGCCCGAGCGCTCCGGCGACGTACCGGGGCCGGTCGGGGGTGCGCTCGGTGACCTCGTCGCAGGCGGCTCGGGCGAGTCGGGTGGACTCGTAGCAGAACTCGTAGGCGAGGTCGGCCATGCCGTAGTCGGAGAGTGAGATCGCATTGGCGTTGAAGGTGTTGGTCTCGATGATGTCGGCGCCCGATTCGAGGTACTCCCGGTGGATCGCGCGGATGATGTCGGGCTGGGTCAGCGAGAGCAGGTCGTTGTTGCCCTGGACGTCGGAGGGCCAGTCGGCGAAGCGCTCGCCGCGGTAGCCGGACTCGTCCGGTCGGTCACGCTGGATCGCCGTCCCCATCGCTCCGTCGACCACCAGGATGCGCTGGCGCAGCGCTTCGCCCAGCTCCCGGGTGCAGTCGGGACGGTGGAACACGGTGTCGGGCACGGGCTACCTTTCGATCCTGCGCGCGGGCGGCGCACGGTCAAGCGTACGGACGCGGCTCGGCGGGCCCGTCACAGATACCGGATCCTGACACGGGTCCTAGGCTGGGACCGTGATCGAGATCGAGGACGTGCCGCACCTCAACGACCCGGTGATGGTGGCGGCATTCGAGGGCTGGAACGACGCGGCAGGTGCGGCCACGGGCGTGGTCGACCACCTCATCGACGTGTGGGACGCCCAGGTCGTGGCGGTCGTCGATCCCGAGGAGTTCTACGACTTCCAGGTGAACCGGCCGTCCGTCGCCACCACCGACGACGGCATGCGGCGGATCACCTGGCCGTCGTCGCAGGTCTACGTCGCCCGGCCGCCCGGTGCCCTGCGTGACGTGGTGCTGCTGCGCGGCATCGAGCCCAACATGAAGTGGCGCCAGTTCTGCGCCGAGCTGCTCGCGTGCGCCGACGAGCTGGGAGTGCGGCTGGTCGTGACGGTGGGCGCACTGCTGGCCGAGACCGTGCACAGCCGGCCGATCCAGGTCAGCGGGACGGCCACCGAGCTCGACCTCGAGGACCGGCTGCGGCTCGAGCCGGCGACGTACGAGGGACCCACCGGGATCGTCGGCGTCCTCAACGACGCCTGCATGCGGCTGGACGTGCCGACCGTGTCGTTCTGGGCCGCCGTACCGCACTACCTGCCGCAGCCGCCCTGCCCGAAGGCCACCCTCGCCCTGCTGGGCCCGGTCGAGGACGTGCTCGAGACGGCCATCCCGCTCGGCGACCTGCCCGAGGAGAGCCGGGCCTGGGAGCGCGGCGTGGCCGAGCTCGCCGAGGAGGACGAGGACGTCGCGGAGTACGTGAGGAGCCTCGAGGAGAGCCAGGACACCGCCGAGCTCCCCGAAGCCAGTGGCGAGGCCATCGCCCGCGAGTTCGAGCGCTACCTCAAGCGGCGCGACTCCGACACCTAGGGGGCCTAGAGCTGCACTCCCAGGGCGGCGTCGGCGAGCTGGCTGATCCGCTCCCCCGCACCCTGCTCGGCGGAGTCGCCGGCCTCGGTCTCCTCGGCCCAGCGGTCGAGGGCGCGCAGGGCGGTCGGGGCGTCGAGGTCGTCGGCGAGGGCGCCGAGCACCTGACGAGCGACCTCGGCGGTCGCGGCTCCGTCGCCACGGGAGACGGCTGCTCGCCAGCGGTCCAGGCGGTCCGCAGCCGCGGTGACCTCGGCCTCGTCCCACATCCAGTCGGTGCGGTAGTGGTGCGCGAGCAGCAGCAGGCGGATCACCATCGGGTCCAGCCCGCTCTCACGAAGGGTCGAGACCAGCACCAGGTTGCCCTTGGACTTCGACATCTTCTCCCCGTCGAGGCCCACCATCCCGGCGTGCACGTAGGCCCGGGCGAACCGCTCGTCAGGGTCGACCACCTGCGCCTCGGAGGCGCTCATCTCGTGGTGCGGGAAGACCAGGTCGCTGCCGCCGCCCTGGACGTCGATCGGTCCGAGGGTCGCGGAGTCGAGGTGGTGACGGGCGATCGCCGAGCACTCGACGTGCCAGCCGGGGCGTCCCGCTCCGAAGGGTGAGTCCCACGACGGCTCACCGTCGCGGTGGGTGCGCCAGACCAGGCAGTCGAGCGGGTCCTTCTTGCCCGCCCGGTCGGGGTCGCCGCCGCGGTCGGCGAAGACCTCCATCATCTGCTCACGCGTCCAGCCGCTCACCTCGCCGAAGGCCGGGTCGTGGGTCACCGCGAAGTACAGGTCGTTGCCGTCCGGGCCGGCGTCATCTGCCGCGACCTCGTAGACGCTGCCGGCATCCCGGAGCTGATCGATCATCGGGACGATCAGCGGGATCGCCTCCACCGCACCGATGTAGGCGTCGGGCGGGAGGACCCGGAGCGCCTCCATGTCGGTGCGGAACAGCGCGGTCTCCTGCTCGGCGAGCTCGACCCAGTCGCGACCGGTGGCCTCGGCCCGCTCCAGGAGCGGGTCGTCGACGTCGGTCACGTTCTGCACGTACCGCACGTCGTGGCCGGCGCTGCGCC
>CAWCFR010000032.1:0-76665 GCA_963794725.1 uncultured Actinomycetota bacterium | reverse complement strand
CGGCAACCTCGCCGACCTGATCAAGAACGACCACGTCGTCGGGGTCACCACGAACCCGTCGATCTTCGCGGCGGCACTCGCCGACGGCGAGCGCTACGACGAGCAGGTGAAGAAGCTCGCCTCGGAGGGCGCCGACGTCGACAAGACCGTCTTCGCGCTCACCACCACCGACGTCCGCAACGCCTGCGACGTCCTCAAGCCGGTCTTCGACGCCACCAACGGCGTCGACGGCCGCGTCTCCATCGAGGTCGCTCCGGACCTGGCGCACGACGCGGAGGCGACGTTCGCGTCCGCCAAGGAGCTGTGGGCCGAGGTCGACCGACCCAACCTGTTCATCAAGATCCCGGCCACCACCGAGGGCGGCGAGGCCATCTCCGACACCCTCGGCGAGGGCATCAGCGTGAACGTGACCCTGATCTTCGGCCTCGACCGCTACTCGTCCGTGATGGATGCCTACCTGACCGGCCTGGAGAAGGCCGCGGAGAACGGCCACGACCTCTCCGCGATCCACTCCGTGGCCTCGTTCTTCGTGAGCCGGGTCGACACCGAGATCGACAACCGGCTGAACAAGACCGGCGCCTCCGACGACCTGCTCGGCAAGGCCGGGATCGCGAACGCCCGGCTCGCCTACGAGCTCTACGAGAAGTTCTTCAGCGGGGAGCGCTGGGAGAAGCTCGCGTCAGCCGGGGCCAACACCCAGCGGCCGCTGTGGGCCTCGACCGGCGTCAAGAACCCCGACTACAAGGACACGATGTACGTCGACGACCTGGTCGTCGAGCGCACCGTGAACACGATGCCGGAGAAGACCCTCGACGCCGTCCGCGACCACAGCGAGATCATCGGTGACCAGGTCCGGCCGAACTACGAGTCGGCGCACCAGGTGATGAAGGACCTCGCCGACGCCGGCATCGACTACGACGACGTGATCAGCGTGCTCGAGGAGGAGGGCGTCGAGAAGTTCGAGAAGTCCTGGAACGAGCTGCTCGAGACCGTGAAGGCCAACCTGGAGGCCCAGAAGTCGTGAGCGGCGCTCCCCGGGACGCCACGGCCACCGAGGCGTGGGCACGGCTCCAGAACCTGGCCGACAAGCTCGAGCCCGACCTGCGTGGCTGGTTCGCCGAGGACCCGAACCGGGTCGAGCGACTCACCTTCGACGCGGGCGACCTGCACGTCGACCTGTCCAAGGCGCTCGTGCAGGACGACGTCCTCGAGGCGCTGCTCGACCTCGCCGCGGAGGTGGGGCTGCAGGAGCGTCGCGACGCCATGTTCTCCGGGGGGCACATCAACCCCACCGAGGACCGCGCCGTGCTGCACACCGCGCTGCGGCGACCGGCTCGCGACCACCTCGAGGTCGACGGGACCGACGTCGTGCCCGAGGTGCACGAGGTGCTGCGGCGGATCTACGAGTTCGCCGGCAAGGTGCGCGACGGGAGCTGGACCGGCGCCACCGGCGAGCGCATCCGCACGGTGGTGAACATCGGGATCGGCGGCTCGGACCTCGGCCCGGTGATGGCCTACGAGGCCCTGGCGCCGTACCGGCAGGAGGGTCTGGAGTGCCGGTTCATCAGCAACATCGACCCGACGGACGCGGCGACCAAGCTCGCCGGGCTCGACCCGGCCAGCACCCTGTTCATCGTCTCCAGCAAGACCTTCGGCACCCTGGAGACGCTGACCAACGCCCGGCTGTGCAAGGCGTGGCTGCTCGACGGGCTCGCCGGCTCCGACGAGAAGGAGGCCGTCGCGAAGCACTTCGTGGCCGTCTCCACCGCGCTCGACAAGGTCGCCGACTTCGGCATCGACACCGACAACGCCTTCGGGTTCTGGGACTGGGTCGGTGGGCGCTACTCCCTCGACTCGGCCATCGGCACCTCCCTGGTGGTGGCGATCGGCCCGGAGCGGTTCGAGGAGTTCCTGCGCGGCTTCCACAAGATCGACGAGCACTTCCGCACCACCGCGCTCGGCCGCAACGTGCCGGCGATCATGGGGATGCTCAACGTCTGGTACACCAACTTCCTCGGCGCCCAGACCCATGCGGTGCTGCCGTACTCGCAGCTGCTGCACCGCTTCCCGGCGTACCTCCAGCAGCTGACGATGGAGTCCAACGGCAAGGGCGTGCGCTGGGACGGCAGCAAGGTCACCACGGACACCGGTGAGGTCTTCTGGGGCGAGCCCGGCACCAACGGGCAGCACGCCTTCTACCAGCTGATCCACCAGGGCACCCGGTTGATCCCGGCCGACTTCATCGCGTTCGCCAACCCGGCGTACCCGCTGAAGGACGGCGAGACGGACGTCCACGAGCTGTTCCTCGCCAACTTCCTCGCCCAGACCCGTGCGCTGGCCTTCGGCAAGACGGCCGACGAGGTGCGCGAGGAAGGCACTCGCGAGGAGATCGTGCCTGCGCGGGTCTTCACCGGCAACCGGCCGACCGCCTCGGTCATCGCGCCGGCCCTCACCCCGTCGGTGCTCGGCCAGCTGGTCGCCCTCTACGAGCACATCACCTTCACGCAGGGAGTGGTGTGGGGGATCGACAGCTTCGACCAGTGGGGGGTCGAGCTCGGCAAGCAGCTGGCCCAGCAGGTGGGCCCGGCCATCGACGGTGACGCCGAGGCGCTCGCCGGCCAGGACGCCTCCACCCAGGCACTGATCGGCTACTACAGGGAGCACCGGCAGTGACCGCTGACTGGGTCAACCCGCTGCGGGACCCCTCCGACCGGCGCCTGCCCCGCATCGCCGGGCCCTGCGGCCTGGTGCTCTTCGGCGTCACCGGCGACCTGGCGCGCAAGAAGGTGATGCCGGCGATCTACGACCTCGCCAACCGCGGGCTGCTTCCTCCCGGGTTCAGCCTGGTCGGGTACGCCCGGCGCGACTGGGCCGACGAGGACTTCGCCCAGATCGTGCACAACGCGGTCAAGGAGCACTCGCGCACGGAGTTCCGCGAGGAGGTCTGGCGCCAGCTCGCCGAGGGCTTCCGGTTCGTGCCCGGCGACTTCGCCGACGACGTCCAGTTCGACAAGCTGCGGCGCACCATCGAGGAGCTCGACGACCTGCGCGGTACGGCGGGCAACCACGCGTTCTACCTCTCCATCCCGCCGAAGTTCTTCGGTGACGTGATCACCCAGCTCCAGGAGCACGGCCTCACCGACGGCGGCGAGGGCACCTGGCGCCGCGTGGTCGTGGAGAAGCCGTTCGGGCACGACCTCGAGTCGGCGCGCGAGCTCAACTCCACCATCAACGCGGTGTTCCCGCCCGAGTCGGTCTTCCGGATCGACCACTACCTCGGCAAGGAGACGGTGCAGAACATCCTCGCGATGCGCTTCGCCAACAACCTCTTCGAGCCGATCTGGAACTCCAACTACGTCGACCACGTGCAGATCACCATGGCCGAGGACATCGGCATCGGCGGTCGTGCCGGCTACTACGACGGCATCGGCGCCGCCCGCGACGTCATCCAGAACCACCTGCTGCAGCTGCTGGCGCTCGTGGCCATGGAGGAGCCGCTCAACTTCGAGGCACAGAACCTGCGTGCCGAGAAGGAGAAGGTCCTCGCCTCCGTCACGCTCCCCCGTCGTCTCGACCTGCACACCGCCCGCGGCCAGTACGCCGCCGGGTGGGCGGGTGGGGAGAAGGTGATCGGCTACCTCGACGAGGAGGACATCAAGCTGTCCTCGACGACCGAGACGTTCGCCGCCATCCGGCTCGAGGTCGAGACCCGGCGCTGGGCCGGCGTCCCGTTCTACCTGCGCACCGGCAAGCGCCTGGGCCGCCGCGTCACCGAGGTGGCCGTGGTCTTCAAGCGGGCCCCGCACCTGCCCTTCGCCGCGACGGCCACCGAGGACCTCACCCACAACGCGGTGGTCTTCCGGATCCAGCCCGACGAGGGCGCGACGATCCGGTTCGGCTCCAAGGTGCCGGGCAGCGCCATGGAGATCCGGGACGTGAACATGGACTTCGCCTACGGCGGCTCGTTCACCGAGTCGAGTCCGGAGGCGTACGAACGGCTGATCCTCGACGTCCTGCTCGGCGACCCACCGCTGTTCCCCCAGAACGCCGAGGTGGAGCTCTGCTGGAAGATCCTCGACCCGATCCTGGAGCACTGGGCCGACAAGGACGCGAAGAGCAGGGCCAGGATCGACCAGTACGAGCCCGGCAACTGGGGCCCGGAGTCCGCGCACGCGATGCTGGCCCGCGAGGGCCGGCAGTGGAGGCGACCGTAGTGATCGAGCTGACCGACACCAACGCCTCCGGCATCGCGGCCGCGCTGATGCAGGCACGCAAGCGAGCCGGGTCGTCCGCGATGGGGATGGTGATGACGCTCGTCGTCGTCGTCGACGAGGACGCCGCCGAGGAGGCGATGGAGTCCGCTCGCGCCGCCTCGCAGGAGCACCCGGCACGCGTGCTCGGCGTCATCATCGGCGACGCGCGCGGCAAGGGCGCCATCCACGCGCAGGTGGGCATCGGCTCCGGCTGGAGCGGGGAGCACGCCCTGATCTGGCTCAAGGGCGAGGCGGTGAAGCACCCCGACTCGGTCGTGCTGCCGCTGCTGCTGCCCGACTCCCCCGTCGCCTGCTGGTGGCCCTCCGACGCGCCCGAGGACCCCGCGAGCGACCCGCTGGGTGCCCTGGCGCAGCGCCGGATCACCGACGCCGCGGCGGCCCGCAGTGCGAAGGGCAGGGCGCTGCACCGGCAGTGCGCGTCGTACGCCGCCGGCAACACCGACCTCGCCTGGACGCGGCTGACCCCGTGGCGCGCGCTGCTGGCCGCGGCGCTGGACCAGCACCCCGAGAAGGTGAAGTCGGCCTCGGTCACGGCCGAGCGGATCAGCCCGAGCGCCGACCTGCTGGTGGCGTGGCTGAACTCCCGGCTGCGCGTGCCCGTGGAGCGCATCGGGTCCCGTGGGCCCGGCATCACCGAGGTGGTGATGTCGACGAAGAGCGGCGACATCAAGATCGACCGCCCCGACGGCAAGCTCGCCTCGTTCATCTCCCCCGGCCAGCCGGACCGGCCGGTCGCGCTGAAGCGTCGCGACATCCCCGAGCTGCTCGCCGAGGAGCTGCGTCGGCTCGACGAGGACGACGTCTACGCCGAGACGGCGAAGCGGCTCGCGAAGAAGCCTCCCGCGAAGGTGGGTCGATGACGGCGCTCGAGGAGTTCCCCGACGCCGATGCCCTGGCCCAGGCGGTCGCCGAGTGGTTCGTCGCCCGCCTGGCGCAGATCCAGTCGACCGGGAAGGTGCCGGCGGTGTGCCTGACCGGGGGCAGCATCGCCGACAAGATCCACCAGGCCGTCGCGGCGCTGGAGAGCACCGAGGTCGACTGGAAGCGGGTGGACTTCTTCTGGGGCGACGAGCGCTACGTGCCCGCCGACTCCTCCGACCGCAACGACCGCGCTGCCGGCCTCGACCTGCTCGACAAGGTCGGTGTCGACCCGGCCCGGGTGCACGCCATCCCGGCGTCCGACGACCGGTACGAGTCGCTCGAGGAGGCCGCAGCGGCCTACGAGGACGTGGTGCGCACGGTGGGTCGGGGTCCTTCGACGTGGTGATGCTGGGGATGGGCCCCGACGGGCACATCGCCTCGTTGTTCCCCGGACACCCGCAGCTCGACGTGACCGACCGGATCGCCGTACCCGTCACGGGATCGCCGAAGCCGCCACCCGAGCGGATCTCGCTGACCTTCCCGGCCCTGAACCGGACCACGGAGGTGTGGTTCCTCGTCTCCGGCGACGGCAAGGCCGACGCCGTGGCCCGCGCGCTGTCGACGCGAGGGCACCGTGCACGCCACCCCCGCCCGCGGCATCACCGTCGAGAACACCACCTGGTTCCTCGACGCCGCCGCCGCCTCCCTCCTCTGAGTTCCCGCCGACCGGGGGATTCCTGCACGCCACAGGCCGGCGAGCGGGGTGTGGGTGTACGCCGGATCACGCTGAGCGGGGCCTTGGTGTACGCCGAGTGCTCGTCCAGCGGCTGATGTTCCGACGTGCCTTCGCGTGGCCTGCCAGCAGCAGATCCGGCACGAGGTGTGGGCGGGTGAACACGGGATCCTTGCGGAACGCGTCGATCTTCCAACCGCGTTCCCTCGCGAGCCATTCGCGTCGCGCCTCGTCGTGCCTCGCGTCGTCGTCCTCGCGTGTGGAACTCCTCGCCGTCGTACTCGGCGCCGTAGCGGACGGCGGGATCGGCGATGTCGATCCGGAAGAGCGGCACACCGGTGTCGGAGTAGACCCACCACTGCAGCTCGGGACGGCCCAGTCCTGCGTCGTACCAGTGCAGCCGGAGGGCCGACTCGGGCCCGGATTCGGCGCGACCGTCGCCGATGGACACCAGGTACCGACACTGGATGACGCCTCGGAAGCCTTTGAAGCGGCCCAGCTCGAGCCTCATGAGGTCGTGCGGCACTCCGAGGCGTAGGAAGCCGTCGATCACGGCCAACCCGTCGAAGCGCCACAGCAGTCGTCCACAGTCGAGCGCGGTCCGCAGACCCGTGGTGACCGGGATCCCGTGCACCGTGGTGATGTCGCTGGGGATGAGCCCACGACGTCGTCCGTCGACGTCTGGCCGATTCATCCTCGTGTCCGTGACATGGACGACGTCGAGAGGCGGCGCCTCGTAGAAGGCACTGCGCCGTAGAGCATCGAGACCGTGCAACCAAGCGGCGGTGCGATCCACGACCACCGCGTCCGGAGGAAGTACCAGACCGAGCGCCGTCGCACGCATCAGCGGATCGTTGGGAGCCTGGGTGACTGCGTACACGCCGTGCAGCTCGCTCCGGATCATGCCCGTGCGCACCATCCGTTCGAATGCACGACGCGAGACGCCAGAGTCATGCGCCTGTGCCCGTGTGAACGGTGCGTCCAGCGGCAAGGGGCATCGGGGGCCGAGAAGGGTTGCCGGTGTCGTCGAGCCACGAATCGTCCATGGCCACACCATGGACGAAGACGCCGACGTGCTGCGCTTGCGTCATCCACAGGCCCGCTGCGCCGGCGTACACGAACTCCCCGGTCGGCGCCCAGGAGTGAGCAGAAATGCCCCGCTCGGCGTGCTACAGCGTGCAGCAATGCCCCGCTCGGCGGGCCTAGAAGATGACCTCGCCGGCCTTGCGGCGCTGGCGGAGGGTCTGGAGAGCCTCGTCGAGGATGTCCTTCGCCTCGGCGTCGGAGCGGCGCTCCTTCACGTAGGCGAGGTGGGTCTTGTAGGGCTCGATCTTCGGCGCCGGGGGCGGGTTGTCGGAGTCCATGCTCGCCGGGAGCCCGCACGTGGGGCAGTCCCAGGTGTCCGGGACGACCGCCTCGACCGCGAACGCGATCAGGGTGCGGTGCTCGTGGGAGCAGAAGTACGTGACGTTCTGGCGTGGGGCTGCCTCGCCCCGCTCCGCCTCACCCATGGGGCCGGCGCCGACACGGCTGCCCCGGATGGCATTTCCACCGCCTGCCACGCTACGTCTCCTTCGAGAGTTCTAGATGTCTGAAGAGCTCAGTTGCCGGTCTTGAGCAGGAGCCCGAGTCCGACCACGCACGCGAACCACACCAGCCCGATGCCGATGGTGATGCGGTCGAGGTTCCGTTCGGCCACGGACGATCCGCCCAGACCACTCGACACACCGCCACCGAACATGTCGGAGAGCCCGCCGCCCCTCCCCTTGTGGAGGAGAACCAGCACGATCATCAGCATGCTCGAGATGACGAGCAAGACCTCGAAGACGATAGCCACGCGGGCGAGCCTAACCGATGCGCCACGCCAGTATTTGCCAGGTCATGGCAGCACAGGCATGTCGTAGTAGCGGCAGATCCCGCCGAACTCGTCGGGTTCGAGGCTGGCACCGCCGACGAGGCACCCGTCGACGTCGGCCTGCTGCATGATGCCGCCCACGTTGGCCGCCTTCACCGACCCGCCGTACAGCAGGCGGAGTCCGGCAGCGGCGGCGTCCCCCGCGGTCTCGGCGACGCGGGCGCGGATGGCGGAGCAGACCTCCTGGGCGTCGTCGGGCGTGGCCACCTCGCCGGTGCCGATGGCCCACACCGGCTCGTAGGCCACCACCAGACCGGCGAGCTGCTCGGGGGTGAACCCGGCGAGCGAGCCGTCCACCTGCGCGAGGGTGTGCTCGACGTGGCGTCCCTCCTGGCGGACCTCCAGGCCCTCGCCGACGCACACGATGGGCACCAGGCCGGTGGCCAGGGCCTTGTGCGCCTTGGCGTTGACCAGGGCGTCGTCCTCGCCGTGGTGCTCGCGCCGCTCGCTGTGACCGACCACCACGAAGGAGCAGCCGAGCTTGGCCAGCATGACTGCGGAGATCTCGCCGGTGTAGGCGCCGTCGTCGTGGATCGACACGTCCTGGGCGCCGTACCGGATCTGCAGCCGGTCGCCGTCGACCAGGGTCTGCACGCTGCGCAGGTCGGTGTACGGCGGCACGACGACCACCTCGACCTTGCCGTAGTCGTGCTTCTTGTCGGCCAGCGTCCACGCCAGCTTCTGCACCAGGACCACGGCCTCCTGGTGGTTCTTGTTCATCTTCCAGTTGCCCGCCATCAGCGGGACGCGCGTCTTGTTCGCCATCAGTCCTCCAGAACCGCGAGCCCGGGAAGCTCCTTGCCCTCGAGGTACTCCAGGCTGGCGCCGCCGCCGGTGGAGATGTGCCCGAAGGCGTCCTCGTCGAATCCGAGCTTGCGTACGGCGGCCGCGGAGTCGCCGCCACCGACCACGGACAGGCCCTCGATCTTCGTCAGCGCCTCGGCCACCACGCGGGTGCCCTCGGCGAAGGCGTCGAACTCGAAGACGCCCATCGGGCCGTTCCAGAACACGGTCCGCGCCCCCGCGATGGCCTCGGCGAACGCGGCCGCCGAGTCGGGGCCGATGTCCAGGCCGATCTGGTCGTCGGGGATCGCGTCGACCCCGACCACGGTCGGTTCGGGCTGCTTGCCCTCGGAGGGGAACTCCGGCGCCACGACCACGTCGGTCGGCAGCACCAGCTCGACGCCGGTGTCCTTCGCCCGCTGCAGGTAGCCGCGGCAGGCCTCGACCTGGTCGGCCTCGAGCAGGCTGTTGCCGACGTCGTGGCCCTCGGCCTTCAGGAAGGTGAACACCATCCCGCCGCCGATGAGCAGCTTGTCGGCCTTGCCGAGCAGGTTGTCGATCACGGCGAGCTTGTCGCTGACCTTGGAGCCCCCGAGGACGACCACGTAGGGCCGCTCCGGGTCTTCGGTCAGCCGGCGCAGCACGCCGATCTCGTCGCGCACGAGCCCGCCCATCTCGTGGGGCAGCCGCTGCGGTACGTCGTACACGCTGGCCTGCTTGCGGTGGACCACGCCGAACCCGTCGCTGACGAAGGCGTCGCCGAGCGAGACCAGCTCGTCGGCGAAGGCACCACGCTCGGACTCGTCCTTGCTGGTCTCACCGGCGTTGAAGCGGACGTTCTCGAGCAGGGCGACCTGACCGTCCTCGAGGCCGTCGACGACCGCGTGGGCCGACTCCCCCACCGTGTCGGTGGCGAAGGCGACGTCGGTGCCGAGCAGCTCGCCGAGCCGGTCGGCCACCGGGCGCAGGGAGTACTTGTCCTCCGGCGCGCCCTTGGGCCGGCCGAGGTGGGCCATCACGACGACGCGCGCACCCGCCTCGGACAGCGCCTTGATCGTCGGGACGCTCGCCCGGATGCGGCCGTCGTCGGTGATGCGCCTCTGCGTCAGCCGTCCAGCGGCACGTTCAGGTCCGATCGGACCAGGATCCGCTTGCCGGTGACACTCCCCCCGACTTTTTTGGCGAGGCCTTGGTAGTCCCCCACCTCAGAGTGTCGCGCCGACGTGCGTGATCAGGTCGGCGAGGCGGTTGGAGTAGCCCCACTCGTTGTCGTACCAGCCGACGACCTTGACCTGGTTGCCGATCACCTTGGTCAACGGGGCGTCGAAGATGCACGAGGCCGGGTCGGTGACGATGTCGGAGGAGACCAGCGGGTCGGTGGAGTAGCGCAGGTAGCGACCGTCGGCGGCGGCCTCCACGGCGGCGTTCACCTCGTCGACCGAGGTCTCGCGGCCGGCCTCGAAGGTGAGGTCGGTGGCCGAGCCGGTCGGCACCGGCACCCGCAGCGCGTAGCCGTCGAGCTTGCCCTTGAGCTCGGGCAGCACCAGGCCGATCGCCTTGGCCGCGCCGGTGGACGTGGGCACCACGTTGATCGCGGCGGCGCGGGCGCGGCGCGGGTCCTTGTGGATGTTGTCCAGCAGGTTCTGGTCGGCGGTGTAGGCGTGCACCGTGGTCATCAGGCCCTTGACGATGGTGAACTCGTCGTCGAGCGCCTTGGCCATCGGCGCCAGGCAGTTGGTGGTGCACGAGGCGTTGGAGATGACCGTGTGCTGCTCGGGGTCGTAGTCCTCGTGGTTCACGCCCATCACCACGGTGAAGTCCTCGTTGGAGGCGGGCGCCGAGATGATCACCTTCTTCGCCCCGGCGTCGACGTGGGCGTGGGCCTTGGTGGCGTCGGTGAAGAAGCCGGTCGACTCGACGACCACGTCGACACCGACGTCGCCCCACTTCAGCGCGGCAGGGTCGCGCTCGGCGAAGGCGGTGACCTCCTGGTCACCGACCTTGATGGCCGACTCGGACGAGCTCGACGCGTACGTCGAGCCGGCCGAGGATCGAGTCGAACATGAGCAGGCGCGCGAGGGTCTCGTTGTCGGTGAGGTCGTTCACCGCGACGATCTCGATGTCGGACTCCCCCGCCAGTTGCTGCGCACGGACGGCGCGGAAGAAGTTGCGGCCGATGCGGCCGAAGCCGTTGATGCCAACGCGGACGGTCACAGCAGTGGTCTCCTACTACACAGATGTCAGGGCGAGACGACGACCCTATCGCGCAATTGGATCGTTCCAGAAGGCGCAGTTGGTACGCGTCGGTAACTACGCGACGTGCCTGGTTCAGGCCTCTTCGGCGAGCATCTCGGGCGTCAGCGACGCCTCGGTGTTGGGGATGCCGCTGTCCTCGGCCCGCTTGTCGGCCATCGCCAGCAGCCGACGGATCCGGCCGGCGATGGCGTCCTTGGTCAGCACCGGCTCGCTGAGCTGGCCGAGCTCCTCGAGGGAGGCCTGCTTGTGCTCCAGGCGCAGCTGACCGGCCTGGCGCAGGTGGTCGGGGATGTCCTCGCCGAGGATCTCCAGGGCGCGGTCGACGCGGGCACCCGCGGCCACCGCGGCACGCGCGGAACGGCGCAGGTTGGCGTCGTCGAAGTTGGCCAGCCGGTTGGCCGTGGCCCGGACCTCGCGCCGCATCCGGCGCTCCTCCCAGGCGAGCAGGGACTCGTGGGCGCCGAGGCGGGTGAGCAGCTGGCCGATCGCGTCGCCGTCGCGGATCACGACGCGGTCGACGCCGCGGACCTCGCGGGCCTTGGCCGAGATGCCGAGCCGGCGCGCGGAGCCGACGAGGGCCAGCGCGGCCTCGGGACCCGGGCAGGTGACCTCGAGCGAGCTCGACCGGCCGGGCTCGGTGAGCGAGCCGTGGGCCAGGAAGGCTCCGCGCCAGGCGGCGACGGCGTCGCAGCCGGAGCCGTTGACGACGACCGGGGGCAGGCCGCGGACCGGGCGGTTGCGGGTGTCGATCAGGCCGGTCTGGCGGGCGAGCGACTCGCCCTCGCGGGAGACGCGGACGATGTAGCGCGAGCCGCGCCGGATGCCGCTGCCCTTGAGCATCACGACCTCCGGGTGGTGCCCGAAGACCTCGGTGATGTCGCGCCGCATCCGCCGGGCGGCGGCTCCGGTGTCCAGCTCGGCCTCGACCACGATGCCCGCCGTTGACGAGGTGCAGGGCGTCGGCGAAGCGCAGCATCGAGGACACCTCGGCCTTGCGGCAACATGTCTTGGTGACCTGAGTGTTGGCCAGTTCTGCCTTGACCTGTGCCGTCATCGCCATGTCGTCACCTTAGGCCGTCTCCATGAGCCGCGCGTACGCAGAACCGAGTTTTTGTGGATCGTGGACACCCGGGTTGCGCGATGCGATGTCCTCGACCACCAAACGGGCACCCAGACGGTCGGCGACGGCGCCCAGCCGGACCCGGTCGCGCACCGCCGTCGGGTCGACCAGGGCGGCGTGCACCCGCAGGTCGGGAGCGTGCCGGTGCAGCACCTCGAGGTGGTCGGCCAGGTCGTAGCCGCGGGTCTCCTCGGTGTGCGGCTCCAGGTTCATCGAGACCACCACCTTGGCCGGCGTACGGCACAGGGCGTCGCGCAGGCCCGGCACGAGCAGGTGGGGCAGCACGCTGGTGTACCAGGAGCCCGGGCCCAGCACGACCCAGTCGGCCTCGGTGATCGCCTCCACCGCCTGCGGGCACGCCGCGGCCCCGAGCGGCTCGATCGCCACGGACAGGACCTCGCCCGGCGTGGTCGCCACCTCCACCTGGCCGCGGACCGTGCTCACCTCGTCCGGGTCGGCGCCGGCGCCCCTCACCTCGGCGGTGATGTCGAGCGGCGAGGTGGCCATCGGCAGCACCCGGCCGCGCGCCCCGAGCAGCCCGGCGACCCAGTCCAGGCCGTCGACGTGGTCCTGCAGGAGGTCCCAGAGCGAGACGATCAGCAGGTTGCCCATCGAGTGGCCGTCCATCTCGCCACCGGACTCGAAGCGGTGCTGCAGCACCTTCGCCCAGGTCTGCCCCCACCGGTCGTCGCCGCACAGCGCCGCCAGCGCCATCCGCAGGTCACCGGGCGGCAGCACGCCGAACTCCTGGCGGAGCCGGCCCGAGGAGCCACCGTTGTCGGCGACGGTCACCACGGCGGTGAGGTCGGTGGTCAGCGAGCGCAGGGCGGTCAGCGAGGCGGCAAGTCCGTGACCGCCCCCCAGGGCGACGACGGAGGGCTCGGTCGACCACGTCATGGCGTGATCATGCCCCGAGGTCACTCCCGGCCGAGATCCCGGTGGATCGTGTCGGCCAGCAGGCCCGAGGCGCGAAGCCGGCTGGCGATCTCCTCGGACATCGCGACGCTGCGGTGCTTCCCGCCGGTGCACCCGATGGCCACGGTCATGAACCGCTTGCCCTCGCGGAGGTAGCCGTCGCCGACGGTCTCGATCACCGGCACGTAGCGGTCCAGGAACTCCTGGGCGTCGGGGCGGTCGCGCACGTAGGCGGCCACGGCGGGGTCCTCACCGGTGAGGTCGCGCAGCTCGGGCACCCAGAACGGGTTGGGCAGGAAGCGCATGTCGGCCAGCAGGTCGGCATCGACCGGGACGCCGTACTTGAAGCCGAAGCTCACCACCGTGATCCGCAGCCGCACGGTGTCGGGCGTGCCGAGGGCGCGCGCGACCTTGGCCTTGAGCTGGTGCAGGTTCAGCGCGGTCGTGTCGATGACCAGGTCGGCGTCGCCGCGCAGGTCGCCCATCACGGCGCGCTCCCGCGTGATCGCCTCGAGCAGGCGGCCCGAGCCCTGCAGCGGGTGCGGGCGGCGGGCGGCCTCCTGGCGGCGCACCAGGATGTCGTCGTCGGCCTCCAGGAACAGCAGCGTCGTACGGCGCGTGGGCAGCGCCTTGGCGAGCTGCTCGCGCAGGGTGTCGAAGAAGACGCCCGCGCGGACGTCGACCACGACCGCGACCGGCTGGTCGAGGCCCTGCTTCTCGTCGACGAGGCGGACCACCGAGCTGACCAGCTCGGGCGGCAGGTTGTCGACCACGTAGTAGCCGAGGTCCTCGAGCTCCTTGGCCGCGGTGCTCCGGCCGGCACCGGTCATGCCCGTGACCACCACGAGCTCGCCCTGGGCTGGACTCACGCTCACTCCTGGATCTCACCTGTCGCCGTGTTGACCGACACCGGGCTCGGTTGGGCCGCCACGGCCTCGGCGATCGCGGTGGCGGTGCGCTGGCCGATGCCCGGCACCTCCGCGATCTCCTCGATGGTGGCAGCCCGGAGCCGCTTGAGTGACCCGAAATGCTTGATCAGCGTCTTGCGCCGGACCTCGCCGAGGCCCGGGACGTCGTCGAGGAGGCTCTCGACCATCGACCTCGAGCGCCGGGAGCGGTGGTGGGTGATGGCGAAGCGGTGGGCCTCGTCGCGGATGCGCTGGAGCAGGTAGAGGCCCTCGCTGGAGCGCGGCAGGATCACCGGGTCGGCCTCGCTGGGCAGCCAGACCTCCTCGAGCCGCTTGGCCAGCCCGCAGACCGGGATGTCGTCGATGCCGAGCTCGTCGAGCGCCCGCTGCGCGGCGGCCACCTGGGGCGGTCCGCCGTCGACGACGACCAGCCCCGGCGTGTAGGCGAACTTCTTCGGGCGTCCGGTGTCGGGGTCGACCAGCAGCGGCCCCGCGGGGTCGTCCGGGTTGATCTCGCCACCCGTCAGGTCGGGGCTCTCGATGCGCTCGTCGAGCAGGCGCCGGAACCGGCGCGTGATCACCTCGTGCATCGAGGCGACGTCGTTCTGGCCCTCGACGCCGCGGATCACGAAGCGGCGGTACTCGCTCTTGCGAGCCAGGCCGTCCTCGAAGACCACCATCGAGCCGACGACCTCGGTGCCCTGGAGGTTGGAGATGTCGTAGCACTCGATCCGCAGCGGGGCAGCGGGCAGCTCGAGCGCGTGCTGGATCTCCTCGAGGGCCTGGTTGCGGACCGTCAGGTCGCTCGCGCGCCGGGTCTTGTGCAGGGTGAGCGACTGCGCGGCGTTCTGCGCCACCGTCTCCTGGAGGGTGCGCTTGTCGCCGCGCTGAGGCACCCGGATCGTCACCCGGCCGCCACGGGTCTCGCGCAGGAGCTCCTCGAACGTCGCGGCGTCGTCGGGCATCGCGGGCACCAGGATCTCGCGCGGGATGCCGTCGGCCTCCTCGCCGGCGTACAGCTGCAGGAGGAACTCCCCCACCAGCCCGCCGGTGTCGAGGTCCTCGACCCGGTCGGCGACCCAGCCGCGCTGCCCCCGGATGCGACCGGACCGGACGTGGAAGATCTGCACGGCGACCTCGAGAGGGTCCTCGGCCAGGCCGATCACGTCGGCGTCGGTGCCGTCGCCGAAGACCACCGCCTGCTTCTCCAGCGCCTTGTTCAGGGCTCCGAGGTCGTCGCGCAGCATCGCGGCCTTCTCGTAGTCCTCGGCCTCCGACGCGGCGTACATCTCGCGCTCGATGCGCTTGACGAACTGGTCGGTGCGGCCGCCCATGAAGTCGGCGAAGTCCTCGGCGATGGCGCGGTGCTCGTCGGCGTCGACGCGGCCGACGCAGGGCGCCGCGCACTTGTCGATGTAGCCGAGCAGGCACGGCCGGCCGATCTGGGAGGACCGCTTGAAGACACCGTTGCTGCAGGTGCGCATCGGGAAGACCCGCAACAGGGTGTCGACGGTGTCGCGGATCGCCCAGGCGTGGCTGTAGGGGCCGTAGTACTTGACCCCGCGCTTCTTGGCTCCGCGCCCCACCATCACGCGCGGGAACTCCTCGTTCATCGTGATGGCCAGCCAGGGGTAGGACTTGTCGTCGCGGTACTTCACGTTGAACCGCGGGTCGAACTCCTTGATCCAGGAGTACTCGAGCTGCAGCGCCTCGACCTCGGTGCCCACGACGGTCCACTCGACGGAGGCGGCCGTCGTCACCATCGTGGCCGTGCGGACGTGCAGGTTCGCGAGGTCCTGGAAGTACGACGAGAGGCGTGCCCGCAGGCTCTTCGCCTTGCCGACGTAGATGACCCGCCCGTCCTTGTCGCGGAAGCGGTAGACGCCCGGCCGGGTAGGGATCGACCCCGGTTCCGGTCGGTACGTCGCGGGATCTGCCACGGGACGAGGCTAGCGAGCGTCCGAGCAGCATGCCGCCCGTGAGCAGAGGTCGAAGAGCATGCTGCTCGCGACCGAGTGGCCGAGTCCCGTTGACGAGCGAAGCGAGGAACCCTCCAACCCTACGGGCGTGGTACGACGGATCCATGAGCGACCAGAACGAGGCAGCAGGTTTCCGCACGGTCTTCGAGGGGGGTCACTTCCTGGAGGGACCACGCTGGCACGAGGACCGGATCTGGTTCTCCGACTTCTACGGGCTCCTGGTGCGATCGGCCCGGGAGGACGGCTCCGACCTGCGCACGGAGGCCGAGGTGCCCGGGCAGCCGTCGGGGACGGGATGGCTGCCCGGACGGACGCATGCTCGTGGCGTCCATGACCGACCGCCGCGTGCTGCGCCGAGAGGACGACGGCACCCTGGTGGTCCACGCCGATCTCGCGGAGCACGCGACCGGCCACGTCAACGACATGATCGTCGACGACCAGGGGCGCGCCTACGTCGGCAACTTCGGCTTCGACCTGATGTCCGGCGACGATCCCGCACCCGCGTCGTTGCACCGGGTCGACCCCGACGGCTCGGTCACCGAGGTGGCCGGCGACCTGATGTTTCCCAACGGGATGGCCTTCCTCCCTGACGGCTCGCTCCTCGTCGCGGAGACCTGGGGCAACCGGCTCACCGCCTTCGACGTCGCCGACGACGGGTCGCTGGGCAACCGTCGTGTCTGGGCCGGCTTCGCCGACCCGCCGGAGCAGGGTTCGCTCGAGGAGATGCTCGCGGCACTCGTGGTCGCCAGTGACGGCATCTCCACGGTGGACGCTCGAGGCGGGGTGTGGGTCGCCGACGCGACGCACGGCCGCGCGATCCGGGTCGTCGAGGGCGGCGAGATCACCGACGAGCGCAGCCCGGGCACGGGGGTCTTCGCCTGCACGGTGGGCGGGAGGGACGGCCACACCCTCTTCCTGTGCACCGCGCCGGACTTCCTGGAGGAGGCACGCACCGCGGCCACCGAGGGCTGCCCTGCTGGCGACCAGGGTCGACTAGGAGCTCACCCGGGGGTTGCGCACGGGACACGGCGGGCACTAGACCTGACAGGTGGCTCCTCGGGAGGTGGCATGAGGCAAGGACGACGCGGACGCGTGCTCCGTACCGTGGCCGTGGCGGCTCTCCTCGGCCTGTGCGCCGTGCTGTCGAGCTGCGGTGGCAACGGCGACAAGACCGGCGTCTCCTTGATCATCAAGACGCAGACCAACCCCTACTTCGTCTCGATGAAGCAGGCCGCCCAGGCGCAGGCGAAGAAGACCGGAGCACATCTGTCCGTGGCCTCCGGCCAGGCCGACGGTGACACGCAGTCCCAGATCAACGCCATCGACACCGCGATCGCGCGGGGCGACAAGGGCATCATGATCACGTCCAACGGGCCTGCGGTGAACGCCGCGCTCCGCCAGGCGAAGAACTACGGCCTGTTCGTGATCGCGCTCGACACTCCCCTGGATCCGGCCAACACCGCGGACGTCACCTATGCGACCAACAACTTCGAGGCCGGCAAGCTGATCGGCGCCTACGCCTCGAAGCGGCTCGACGGGAAGCCGGCCGTCATCGCGATGCTCGACCTCTATGACGACCAGGTCGTCTCGGTCGACGTCGACCGCGACCACGGCTTCCTCACCGGGATGGGCATCGACCCGGGCAGCAAGACCCTCAACGCCAAGGAGGCCAGGTCGGGCAAGTACACCGGCGGCAAGGGTGGCAGCTACACGATCGCCTGTCACCAGGCGACCCAGGGAGCCGTCGACGGCGGACGCAAGGCGATGGAGCAGTGCCTGTCGCGCAACCCCGACATCAACGTCGTCTACACGATCAACGAGCCGGCGGGGGAAGGTGCCTACGCCGCGCTGAAGGCCGACAACCACCAGGACAAGACGTTCATCGTCTCGATCGACGGTAGCTGCCAGGGGATGCAGGACGTCGAGAAGGGGATCTTCGCCGCCGATGCGACGCAGTACCCCGGGAAGATGGCCACGCTCGGCGTGGACGCCGTCGCGAAGATCGGGCAGGGCGAGGATCCCCCCTCGCTCCCACCGGGCAAGGACTACCTCGACACCGGCACCAAGCTCGTCACCGCCAAGCCTCTGCCCGGCATCAAGAGCCAGACGACGGACCAGGGCAAGAAGGCCTGTTGGGGGACGGCAGGTGGATGACCGGGTGAGCACCGAACGGCTGGACGAGCAGAGGAGCAGACCGTGAGCGACACGTCGACGACCGCCGAGACACCCGCCTCGGCAGAGGACCTGGTGCCGACGCGGCACACCCCTGCCCAACGCCTCCAGCACCTCCTGCACGGCAACCCGGCGCTCAGCCCCCTGATCGTGCTGGTCGTGGCCCTGATCGTGTTCGGCATCTTCTCCGACAACTTCCTGCGGCCCCAGGCCCTCTCGCTGTTGGTGCAACAGGTGGCCGTCGTCGGTGCGCTGGCCGTCGGTCAGACCGTGATCATCCTGACTGCCGGCATCGACCTCTCCATCGGGATGGCGATGGTGCTCGCGTCGCTGGTGATGGTCAAGCTCAACAGCGACCAGGGGGTCCCGGGGCTGATCGCGTTGCTGATCGGCATCGGAGTCGGCCTGTTGACCGGGTTGCTCAACGGTGTCCTGGTGACGCGGCTCAACTTGCCGCCGTTCATCGTCACGCTCGGGACGTTCTCGATCTTCACCGCCGTCTCCCTGCTCTACGCCAACGGGCAGACGATCGCGCTCGACCCCGACGCGCTCCTCGTGTGGACCGGCAAGACGATCAGCATCGGCAGCGTCAGCATCACCTGGGGAGTCATCCTGATGCTGCTGCTCTACCTGGTGGTCGGCTTCGCGTTGCGCAACACGGCGTGGGGACGACACCTGTATGCCACCGGCGACGACCGAGAGGCCTCCCAGCTCGCCGGGATCAACACCAACCGGGTGCTGCTGAGCGCCTACGTCGTCGCGGGCGCCACCGTCGGGGTGGCCGCCTGGATCGTCTGTGGTCGCGTCGGTGGCGCCGACCCCAATGCCGGCCTCAACTACAACCTGCAGAGCATCACCGCAGTGGTCATCGGCGGCACCAGCCTGTTCGGCGGACGCGGCCTGGTCATCGGAAGCCTGATCGGCGCCCTGATCGTCCAGGTCTTCAACAGTGGGCTGGCGCTCGCCGGTGTCGACCCGAACTACCAGGTGCTCGCCACCGGGATCCTGGTGATCCTGGCGGTCTCCGTGGACCAGTGGATCAGGAGGGTCAAGGCATGAGCGAGACAGGACGACACCGCGACCAGCGAGCGCTCGGCCCCGGACTACGAGCAGCAACCCATCCTCGAGGCCGAGGGGATGGTCAAGCTCTTCGGCCGCGTCGTCGGCCTGCGCGGGGTCGACCTGCGGTTGTACCCCGGCGAGGTGCTGGCCGTGATCGGTGACAACGGGGCCGGCAAGTCCACCCTGATCAAGTGCCTCTCCGGCGCGATGATCCCCGATCGAGGCACCATGAAGGTCGGGGGCCAGCAGGTCAGCTTCAAGTCGACCGCCGAGGCCCGGGTCGCCGGGATCGAGACGGTCTACCAGACCCTCGCCGTCGCCCCGGCCCTCGACATCGCCAGCAACCTCTACCTCGCCCGCGAGATCCGCAGGCCCGGCCTTGCCGGTTCGGTGCTGCGGATGCTGGACACCAAGGCCATGCGCGAGCACGCCTCGGAGCACATCAAGAGCCTCGGCATCTCGACGCTGCAGAACATCAACCAGTCGGTCGAGACGCTCTCGGGTGGCCAGCGTCAGATCGTGGCGGTGGCTCGCACCGGTGCGTTCGGCAGCAAGGTGGCCATCCTCGACGAGCCCACGGCCGCGCTGGGCGTGCGCGAGACCGCGCAGGTGCTCCGACTGGTGCGGGACCTCCGCGACCAGGGACTCGGCGTGATCCTGATCAGCCACAACATGCCGAACGTGTTCGAGACAGCCGACCGGATCCACGTCCAGCGACTCGGTGGCCGTGCCGCCGTGATCACCCCTCAGACGCACTCGATGCAGGACGCCGTCGCGATCATGACCGGCGCCATGACGGTGCCTGAGGACGAGCAGGCCCTTCCCTGAGCCGCTCAGCTGACGGTGATCTCCCCGCCCTTGACCGTCGCGGTGAGCTTCTCCAGGGCTTGGTCGCGGGCCCTGCACCACGCTGCCGTCCTTGATCAATTGAGCACTGTGACCCGTGGCCGCCACGGCTCAGCTGACGGTGATCTCCCGCCCTTGACCGTCGCGGTGAGCTTCTCCAGCGCCTTGGTCGCGGGGCCCTGCACCACGCTGCCGTCCTTGATGGAGAACTTGGACCCGTGGCAGGTGCAGTCGATGTCCTCGCCCTTGATGTCGGCGACGACGCAGCCCTGATGGGTGCAGATGGCGCTGAAGGCCTGGAAGTCGCCGGCCGTCGGCTGGGTGACCACGACCTTGTCGGCCGCGAAGATCTTGCCGCTCCCGACCGGGACCTCTGAGGTCTTGCCGACCGCGCCCGTCGACGGTGAGCCGCCGCTGCCCGAGCCGCCGGAACCCCCGCAGGCGGCGACGAGCGGGCCTCCGATGCCGAGCCCGACGATGCCGCCGACCACGGCCCGTCGCGAGGCCACTCTCTCCGAGTCCGTCATCACTGCACTCCCTGCGTCGCCGATCGGTTGTGGGTGCAACCTTATGGACACAACCTGACACTCACCTGTGGACATTGGTCGTACGACCGCTGTGAGTCTCCTGTGAACGCCTCAGCGCGACAGCAGCGGCGCGAGGAACTCGCCGGTGAAGCTGCCTTCGTGCTCCGCGACGTCCTCGGGGGTGCCTTCCGCGACGACGGTGCCGCCCCGGTTGCCCCCCGCCGGACCCATGTCGACGATCCAGTCGGAGGTCTTGATGACGTCGAGGTTGTGCTCGATGACCAGCACGGTGTTGCCCTTGTCGACCAGGCTGGAGAGCACGTCGAGCAGCTTGCGGATGTCCTCGAAGTGCAGCCCGGTGGTCGGCTCGTCGAGCACGTAGACGGTGTTGCCGGTGTTGCGCTTCTGCAGCTCGCTGGCCAGCTTCACCCGCTGGGCCTCACCGCCGGACAACGTGGTGGCCGGCTGGCCGAGCCGGACGTAGCCGAGGCCGACCTCCAGCAGGGTGGTGAGGTGGCGTGAGATCGCCGGGATCGCGGCGAAGAAGTCCACCGCCTCCTCGATCGGCATGTCCAGCACGTCGGCGATGGTCTTGCCCTTGTAGTGCACCTCGAGCGTCTCGCGGTTGTAGCGCGCCCCGTGGCAGACCTCGCACGGCACGTAGACGTCGGGCAGGAAGTTCATCTCGATCTTGATCGTGCCGTCGCCCGAGCAGGCCTCGCAGCGCCCGCCCTTGACGTTGAAGGAGAACCGGCCCTGCAGGTAGCCGCGCATCTTCGCCTCGGGCGTCGAGGCGAAGAGCTTGCGCACGTGGTCGAAGACGCCGGTGTACGTGGCCGGGTTGGACCGCGGCGTACGCCCGATCGGCGACTGGTCGACGTGGATCACCTTGTCGACGTGCTGCACGCCGGTGATCTTGGTGTGCCGGCCCGGGACCGTGCGGGCGTTGTAGATCTGCTTGGCCAGCGCGGTGTAGAGGATGTCGTTGACCAGCGTCGACTTGCCCGACCCCGAGACGCCCGGTGACGGCCACGAAGCAGCCGAGCGGGAAGCTGACGTCGATGTCCTTGAGGTTGTTCTCGCGGGCACCGTGGACGGTGAGCATCCGGCTCTTCGTCGGCGGGCGGCGTACGGCGGGCACCGGGATCGACTTGCGGCCGGAGAGGTAGAGCCCGGTCTCGGAGTCGCGGTGCTTGAGCAGCTGCTTGACCGTGCCCGAGTGGACGACCTGGCCGCCGTGCTCGCCGGCACCGGGACCGATGTCGACCACCCAGTCGGCGGTCTTGATCGTCTCTTCGTCGTGCTCGACCACGATCAGGGTGTTGCCGAGGTTCTTCAGCCGGACCAGGGTCTCGATCAGCCGCTGGTTGTCGCGCTGGTGCAGGCCGATGCTCGGCTCGTCGAGGACGTAGAGCACGCCGACGAGGCCGGCGCCGATCTGGGTGGCCAGGCGGATCCGCTGGGCCTCGCCGCCGGACAGCGTGGCCGAGGGCCGGTCGAGCGAGAGGTAGTCGAGCCCGACGTCGAGCAGGAAGCGCAGCCGCTCCTGGATCTCCTTGAGCACCCGCTCGGCGATCTGGCGCTCCCGGTCGGAGAGCTCGAGGTCGGCGAGCCAGGCGGAGGCCTCGTTGATCGGCAGCGCGCACACCTCGGCGATGCTCTTGCCGCGGACCGCGGCCCTGCCCTTGAGCGGCCCGCCGATCGTGACCGCCATCGAGACCGGCTTGAGGCGGGTGCCGTGGCAGGCCGGGCACGGCACCTCGCGCATGAAGCCCTCGAACCGCTCGCGGCTGGTGTCGCTCTCGGCCTCGCCGTGCCGTCGCTCGATGTAGGGGATGACGCCCTCGAAGTTGGTCCAGTAGGACCGCTCCCGCCCGTAGCGGTTGGTGTGCCGCACGTGCACCTTGGTCGGGTGGCCCTGCAGGATCGCCGCGCGCCCCTTCGCCGGGAGCTTCTCCCAGGGGGTGTCGAGGTCGAAGCCGAGCTCGTCGCCGAGCGCCCCGAGCAGGCGGATGAAGTAGTCGCTGACGTGCGCGCCCGACCACGGCTGGATGACCCCCTCGCCGAGGGTGCCCTGCGGGTCGGTGATCACCAGGTCGGGATCGACCTCCATCCGGGTGCCGAGGCCGTGGCAGACCGTGCAGGCGCCGAACGGGGAGTTGAACGAGAACGAGCGCGGCTCGAGGTCGTCGGTGTCGATGTCGTGCTCGTTGGGGCACGACATCTTCTCCGAGAAGCGCAGCTCCTTCTGGGGGTCCTTCGCGTCGAGGTCGACGAGGTCGAAGATCACCAGCCCGGAGGCGAGGTTGAGCGCGGTCTCCACCGAGTCGGTCAGCCGCCGCTTGGCCGACGACTTGGCCGCCAGCCGGTCGACGACCACCTCGATGGTCTGCTTGCGCTGCTTCTCGAGCTTGGGCGGGTCGGCGAGCTGGATCGTCTCGCCGTTGACCCGGGCCCGGCTGAAGCCCTGGGACTGCAGGCTGCGGAACAGCTCGATGTACTCGCCCTTGCGGCCGCGGATGACCGGGGCCAGCACCTGGAAGCGGGTGCCCTCGTCGAGCTGGAGCACCCGGTCGACGATCTGCTGCGGGGTCTGCCGCTCGATCGGCGAGCCGCACTGGGGGCAGTGCGGGCGCCCCGCGCGGGCGTACAGCAGCCGCAGGTAGTCGTAGACCTCGGTGATGGTGCCGACGGTCGAGCGAGGGTTCTTCGAGGTGGACTTCTGGTCGATCGACACGGCCGGGCTGAGGCCCTCGATGAAGTCGACGTCGGGCTTGTCCATCTGGCCGAGGAACTGCCGGGCGTACGCCGAGAGCGACTCGACGTAGCGGCGCTGCCCCTCGGCGAAGATCGTGTCGAACGCCAGGCTCGACTTGCCCGAGCCGGAGAGCCCGGTGAAGACGATCAGGGCGTCTCGGGGCAGGTCGAGGGAGATGTCCTTGAGGTTGTGCTCGCGTGCGCCCCGGATGACGAGCTGGTCAGCCACAGATCAATCCCTGCCTGGTCGGTTCGAACACGTGTTCGTCATCATAACGGCATCGTTCGGCGGCTTCCACGCGGCGCCACGCGGGCCGTCGCGACGCCTGAACGCCCGTGGACCGTAGGCTGTTCCCCCGTGTCCGCACTCGCCCACCGCGTCTCGGTACCCCTTCTGGGGCGCCTTGATCCGGCCGCCGCTCCCACGGCCGCCGTCGGTGCCGTGCCGGCCCTGGCCGCGGCTCTCCTCGGGCACCCTCGCACCGCCATCTCGCTGCTCGCCCTTCCTGCCGGAATCCTGGCCTTCTTCCGCGACCCCGACCGTACGCCGGACCACCGACAGCCCGATCCGGACGCGGTCCTCTCCCCCGCCGACGGCCGGGTGATGTACGCCGGTCCGGGCCAGGAGGGCATCGCCCCGGCCGGCGAATGGCAGCAGGTGAGCATCTTCCTGTCGCTCTTCGACGTGCACGTGAACCGCACGCCCGCGAGCGGCCGGGTCGAGTCGGTGACCTACCGCCCCGGGAAGTGGCACGCGGCGTACCGCTTCGAGAGCGCCACCGAGAACGAGCGCAGCGAGATCACCCTGCTCGACACGGTCGCCGGCGAGGAACGACGCGTCGTCTTCCGGCAGGTGGTGGGCCTGGTCGCCCGCCGCGTGGTCACCCGGGTCTCCCCCGGCGAGGTGCTCCGGGCCGGGCAGCGCATCGGCGTGATGAAGTTCGGCTCGAGGATGGACGTCTTCGTGCCGCCGCACGTCGAGCTCCTTGTCGCGGAGGGCGAGCGGGCCGTCGCCGGGGAGTCCGTGCTCGCACGGTGGCCCCGATGAACGCACCACGTCGGCGCTTCGACCGGTGGCGGCTCCAGTCACCCTCGGGTGCCGAGGTCGTCTCGATGCGCCAGCTCAGCCCCCGCGAGCGGCTGCGCGTGGTGGCACCGAGCCTCTTCACCACCGGCAACATGGCCTGCGGGTTCTCGGCGATCCTGCTGGCCTTCGGCGACAAGTTCGTCTGGGCGTCCGCGATGCTGGCCGGGGCCATCGTGCTCGACATCGCCGACGGGGCGGTGGCCCGACTCGTGGGAGCGACGTCGCCGTTCGGTGTCCAGCTCGACTCCCTCGCCGACCTCGTCTCGTTCGGCCTCGCGCCGGCCGTGCTGGTGCACACCTGGGCCCTGCCCGAGAACCCGGTGCTCGCGTGGAGCTCCGCCTTCTTCTGGCTGGCCTGCGCGGCCTTCCGGCTCGCCCGCTTCAACGTGACCGTCGACCCGCTCGCGGACAAGAAGTACTTCGTCGGGCTGCCCAGCCCCGGCGCCACCCTCGTCGTGATCGCCACGATCCTGGCGCTGCGGACGCCGGAGCACGGACCGGGGATGCTCGTGCCGGTCGCCGTCAGCGTCGTACCCGCCACGCTGATGATCACCTCGATCAGGTTCCGCTCGTTCCGCGGGCTGCTGTCGCCGCAGACGACCGAGGCCCGCGCCACCACGCTGGTGCTGGCGGTCGCCCTCGTCGTGGGGCTGGTCGTCGAGCCGGCCGCGACCTGCCTGGTCGTCGCCTGCGCCTACCTGCTCACCGCCCCGCTCGGCGTCGTGACCGCCTCGGCCCGGGAACGCGTCTTCGGCGCCCAGTCGGTCGCTCCCCCGCGGCGACGGATGCAGTCGGTGTTCCTGCCCGCCACGGGCGATCCGGACGAGCTGAGCGATAACCTCGAAGCACCATGAGCATCGACCTCTCGGGCCTGGAGTCCTCGGCCAACACCCTGATCCGCACCGTGGACGCCCTCGGGTCCGACGAGCTGGCCGCGCCGTCGCTGCTCCCGGGCTGGACCCGCGCCCACGTCGTCGCCCACCTCGCCCTCAACGGCACCGCGCTCGCCGGGGTGATGGACGCGATCCTGCGCGAGGAGCCGGTCGCGATGTACGAGTCCGACGAGCAGCGCGACACCGACATCGAGGAGCTCGCCGGCGCCGAGCAGGCGGACCTCCTCGACCACCTGCTCGCGGCCACCACCCAGTTCCTCGACGCCGCGCGGGCCATGGACGAGAAGGCCTGGACCGGCACCTTCAGCCGTACGCCGGGCGCCGACCCGGTCCCGGCGGCCCGCATCCCGTCGATGCGGCGCTACGAGATCGAGATCCACCATGCCGACCTCGGGGCCGTCTACGCCCGCCAGGACTGGCCGCAGGACTTCGTGGCTCGAGGTGATGGACCTGCTCTGCGCCGACCAGGCCGACGCCGGCCCGTTCACGGCGTACGCCTCGGACCTCGACCGCTCGTGGGAGGTCGGCGGAGCGGGCGGTGCCACCGTCACGGGCACCGGCGCCGACCTCGGCTGGTGGCTCACCGGCCGCGGCGAGGGCAGCGGACTCTCCTCCGACGCCGGCGCACTGCCTAGGCTGGGCCCATGGCGACGAGCATCGGCGACGGCGGGCCCTACACCGGAGAAGTGACCCCGGGCGGTCCGCCCGACGTCCGGGAGCTGGCCGGACTGGTCATCACCAAGGTCGCGGTCGACCCGGAGATGTCCAACAACTGCTACCTGCTGCGCTGCCGCGCCACGGACGAGCAGGTCCTCGTCGACGCTGCCGCCGAGGCGCCGAAGCTCCTCGAGCTGATCGGCACGTCCGGGCATCACGAAGGTGATCACCACCCACCAGCACTGGGACCACCACCGCGCGCTCGCCGAGGTCGTCGAGGCGACCGGTGCCGTGGTGGTCGCGGGTGCGGACGACGCGGACGCCATCACCGAGCAGACCGGGGTGAGCGTCGACGAACGCGGTGCGCGACCGCGACACGATCGAGCTCGGCGACGTCCGTCTCGACGTGATCCACCTCGTCGGCCACACGCCCGGCTCGATCGCCCTGCTCTACGACGACCCGGAGGGGACGCCGCACCTGTTCACCGGCGACAGCCTCTTCCCGGGAGGAGTCGGCAACACCTTCGGCGACGACGCGGCCTTCCGCACGCTCATCGAGGACGTCGACACGAAGGTCTTCGGGCGGCTGCCCGACGAGACCTGGTTCTACCCCGGCCACGGCAACGACGGTGTCCTCGGCCGCGAGCGCCCGCACCTCGGCGAGTGGCGCGAACGGGGCTGGTAGGCCCATGGGCGGGCGCCGGACCCCTGTGCTCGGTGGCGCTCGTCGATCGCCCTCGTCCCCGTCGCGGCGTGCGGCGCGCACAGCCCCGAGGCACGGCCGCGCGTCGACGCCTCCGGCCTGACGAACCGCATCGACCAGCAGCTGGCGCTGAGCCCGGCCAGGAACCGGCTGCGTGCCGTGGTGGTGATGCACGAGGGACGGGTGGTCTACGAGCACTACGACCATGCGGATGCCGCGGACCACTGGAACATCGACGCGGCCACCACCACCGTGCTCGCCACGCTCGTGGGCATCGCGCTCCACGAGGGCCGCATCTCCGGTCTCGGCGCGACGCTCGCCCAGCTCCTGCCCGACCGCGCCGCGTCGATGTCGCGGCAGGTGGCCCACACCAACCTGCGCCAGCTCCTCACGATGACCGCCGGCTTCGACGTACCGGCGAACAACCGGGTCGAACCCTTCGTCGACGAGCCCGACCCGGTGGCCGGCATCCTGCGATCGCAGGTGAACACGCCGGGCCGGTTCTTCGACTACTCCGACCAGGGAGCCCACCTGCTCAGCGCGATCCTCGAGCACGCGACGGGGATGTCGGTGCTCGACTACGCGCGGTCGCGCCTGCTCGACCCGTTGGGGATCCCCTCGCGCCCGGCCGACGAGCCGCTCGGCACCGCCCGGGCGCTCGCGCAGGGCGACCAGCACGACTTCGGCTGGGCCGTCGACCGGTCGGGCCTGCAGGACGGCTGGAACGGGCTGCGGCTACGCCCGCGGGACCTGGCCCGCATCGGGCAGGTGTACCTCGACGAGGGGCGTTGGCACGGCCACCAGGTGGTGCCCGAGAACTGGGCCCGGGTCGCCCCGCTCACCCGGGTCGCGACGGGCTACGAGCTGGCGCCCGGCTACGGCTACGGGTGGTGGGTCGACGAGCGCAACGCCCGGACGACGTACTTCGCCTGGGGGTACGGCGGCCAGCTGCTCGAGGTCCTGCCCCAGCAGCACCTCGTCGCCGTGGTGCTCACCGAGCAGGACCCCACCAACCTGGTGCGTGGGTTCTTCGCCGCCGAGCTCACCTTCCTCGTCGACCACGTGATCGTGCCGGCGGTGGCTCAGTCCGTTGCCGGAGCCGGCGAGTAGCGCAGCAGCAGCACTCCGCTCGACAGGGCGCGGTGCTCGGTCAGCTGGAGCGGCACGGTGCCGGTGTCCTCGAAGAGCCGCTGGCCCTTCGCCACGGCGATCGGGTGGACCAGCAGGGCGAGCTCGTCGAGCAGGTCGTGCGCGATCAGCCAGCGAACCGTGGTCGCGCACCCCGACATCCCGATGTCGCCGTCGGTGGTCTCCTTGATCCGTCGTACGGCGGCCTCGTGGTCGTGGTCGATCACGGTCGTGGCGTTCCACGGCTCGCCCTCGACGGGGTGGCTGGTGAGCACGTACTTCGGCAGGTTGTTGATGTACGACGCGAACGGCACGTCGTCGCCCTGCGCGGGCCAGTACTCCGACCACTCGTCGTAGAGGTGCCGACCCAGCAGGAAGGCGCCCTGGGTCTCCATCCCCGACCCGATCACGGCTCCCATGTCGTCGTCGAAGTAGGGGAAGTGCCACTCGTTGGGCGCCTCCACGACGCCGTCGAGGGAGATGAAGAAGTTGGCGACGATGCGGCCCATGGCGAGCTCCTCAGGTGGGGGGTCGCTCCATCTGACCAGAGGCGGCGTCGGTTCTCATCGGTGGACGGCGGCGGACGTCATACGTAGTGGTCCCTATAGCAGCCAACGTCGTATGACGTCCGGGCGGGCCGCAGAAAGTGTCAGCCGCTGTAGGTGATCTTCAGCTTCTCGCTGGCGGGGAGGGACTGGCAGACCAGGCGGATGCCCTCGGCGAGGTCGTCCTGGTCGAGGACCTCGTTGTGCTTCAGGGTCACCTCGCCCTCGAGGACGACGCAGGCGCAGGCGCTGCACTGGCCCTCGCGGCAGGAGAACGGGGCGTCGATGCCCTTCTCCTCCAGGAACTCCAGCAGCACCTTGTCGCCCTGCCAGTCGTCGAACGAGTAGTCCACGCCGTCGAGCTCGACCTCGACCGAGATCGGGCCCTCGATCCGCGGGGTGTCGTCGGCGGTGTCGTCCTCGCCGAATCGTCCTCAGGCTCGTGGTCGTCGGCGTCGCGCAGCTGCTCCTGGACGGCGAGCACCTCTTCGACGTCGCCGAAGGGGTTGCCGCCCAGCGACACGAACTTCTCGACGTGGCGCCGCTCGCGCGGGAAGTCGAGCTCCTTGAGCGCGTCGGTCACGGCCTTCATGTACGGCGCCGGGCCGCAGGTGAAGGCGGTGAACTCGGCGAAGTACGACGCGAACAGCTGCAGGTGGCGCTGCGTCGGGAGGCCCTGCACCGACTCGAGCCAGTGCACCAGCGTGAACCGGTCGGCGTACTCGGTCGCGAGCTCGCCGAGCTCCTCGGCGAAGATCACCGAGCGCTCGTCGCGGTTGGCGTAGAGCAGCACCACGCGGCCGGAGCCCTTCTCCAGGGCGGTCCGCACGATCGACATCACCGGGGTGATGCCGGAGCCGCCGGCGAAGAGGAGCAGGTCGGCGTCGAAGTCCTTGGGGGTGAAGATCCCGCTCGGCGGCAGCACGCGCAGGGTGTCGCCGGCCCGGAGGTTGTCGTTGATCCAGTTGGAGGCGTAGCCGTCGGCGGTGCGCTTGACGGTGATCTGGTGCCGGCCGGAGTGCGGCGCCGAGGACAGCGAGTAGCAGCGCGCCGCGAGACCGGTCTCGTCGCTGGGCACCGCGACGGTCAGGAACTGGCCCGGGGTGTAGGTGAACTCCTCGGCCAGCTCGTCGGGCACCTCGAAGACGACCGAGCTCGCGTCGTCGGTCTCCGCGATCACCTCGAGCACGTTGAGGACGTAGGACTCAGTAGCCATCGAGGGCCCCGATCTCGACCTGGCCCTCGGCGACGGCGCGCTCGATGGAGGAGCGCAGCCGCGGGCAGCCCTCGTAGACCTGCCGCCCGCCGGGCTCGCTCGCCATCCGGGCGAACTCGGCGCAGGCGCCCAGCGACTCGGCGTCCCACTGGATCGAGGTGTGGTGCTCGCTGTTCTTCTTCACCCGCACGCGCGCGAGACAGTCCAGGCAGGCCACCTCGGTCAGGCGCGCCTGGGTGTAGAGACGCTGATCCTCCAGCGTCTCGTCGCTGGTCGGGGAGAAGGAGGCCATGGTGGTCTCGGCGCCGGCTCAGACGCCGCCGGCAGCCGTCGGGGACGGGGTCTCGACAGGCTCGACCGACGATGCGCTGTCGGAGGCGTCCTCGGCCGCCTTCTTGGCGAGGTTCTCCTCCACCTCGGCGTGCCAGTACTCGTTGGCCTTGGTGGTGTCGACCTCGAACTCGAACCGCTCGGTCATCTCCGGCTTCACGTCGGCCACGTCGACGTAGAACTGCTCGTACCAGCGGCGCAGCTGGTAGACCGGGCCGTCCTCCTCGCACAGGAGGGGGTTCTGCACCGGCGCCTTGTTCAGCCAGATGTTGACGTCCTGCATGAAGCCGTCGCCGAACATCTCGGTGTAGCGCTTGCCGATGTACTCGGTGGTCTTCTCGTCGGTGCCCTCGGGCTTGAGCACCTTCAGCCCGTACATCAGCTTGAAGGAGTTGTCGCTGGTCGGCACGTGGCAGTTGATCAGCACGACGTCGGTGACGAAGCCCTTGTAGTCGTTCTTGATCCAGTTGATCATGAACGACGGCCCGTAGTAGGTGGCCTCCGACTTCAGCACGAGGTCCTCGTCGCCGTACCCCTCGCCCGCCATGTCGGGGCGCCCGGTCGACTCCATGAACTGGGTCGCCATGTGCCCCTCGAAGACGTTGCGGAAGCTCGTCGGGAAGGCGAAGTGGATGTAGAAGAAGTGCGCCATGTCCACGACGTTGTCGATGATCTCGCGACAGTGGGCCGTGGGGACGTCGAGGACGTTCCAGCTCCAGTCGGTGTAGACGTCGGAGTCCATGATGTTCTCGAGCTCGGGGGGCAGGACGTCGTGGTCGGCCGGGCTGCCCTCGGTGTCGTGCCAGACCATCAGCAGGCCGTTGCGCACGACCGTCTCGTACTTCTGGGTGCGCGCGCGCAGCGGGATGCGCCGGGCGTAGGGGATCGCCTTGCACTTGCCGTCGCCGCCCCAGCGCCAGTCGTGGAACGGGCAGGCGATCTCGTCACCCTTGACGGTCCCCTGGGTGAGGTCGCCGCCCATGTGCCGGCAGTAGCCGTCGAGCACGTTGAGCTGGCCGTCGGCGCCCTGCCAGACCACGAGCTTGCCGCCGAAGCCCTCGATGCCGTGCGGCTTGCCGTCGCCGAACTGGGTCACCGGGCCGAGGCAGTGCCACCCGCGGGCGAAGCGCTCCGGCGCGGTGCCGTGGTCCAGCGACCGGGCGGCTCCACCCGGCTGTGCGGATCCGCTGTCCGTTTTGGTGGCTTTACTGGGCGCCGTGCTGCTCGTCATGGGATCCTCCATTGTGCTGTCCGTCGGACAGATGGCCTCGTGGGCCCAAAACAAGAACAGGTTATAGTTTTGCGCGGAAGAAAGACAGTCTTCCGCGCAGCCGAGTGATCGTCAGGAGCTTCACTTGCACATCGCGCTGACCCGGGATCAGGAGCGGTTGCGGACCGAGCTGCGGGAGTACTTCGACCAGCTGGTCACCCCCGAGCGGAGCGCCGCCCTGCAGGCGTCCTCGGGTGAATTCGGCGATGCCTCGGTCTACAAGGAGGTCATCCGCCAGGTCGGCCAGGACGGCTGGCTCGGCATCGGCTGGCCGGAGGAGTACGGCGGCCAGAACCGCTCGATGATGGACCAGCTGATCTTCACCGACGAGGCGGCCATCGCGGGCGTGCCGATCCCCTACCTGACCCTGAACACCGTCGGCCCGACGATCATGCGCTTCGGCACCGACGCCCAGAAGGAGGAGATCCTCCCGAAGATCCTCCTCGGCGAGATGCACTTCTCGATCGGCTACTCCGAGCCCTCCTCGGGCACCGACCTCGCCAGCCTGAAGACCCGCGCCCGGCTCGAGGGCGACGAGTGGGTGATCAACGGCCAGAAGATGTGGACCTCGTTGATCCAGTACGCCGACTACATCTGGCTGGCCTGCCGCACCGACGCCGAGCTGCCCCGCCACAAGGGCCTGTCGATGATCCTGGTCCCGGCCGACAGCGAGGGCTTCTCCTACACGCCGGTCCACACGGTGGCAGGGGTGGGCACCAGCGCGACGTACTACGACGACGTGCGCGTCCCCCGCGAGAACCTCGTCGGCGAGCTCAACGGCGGCTGGGCCCTGATGACCAACCAGCTCAACCACGAGCGGGTCGCGCTGACCTCGTCGGCGCCGGTGACCCACTCGATCAGGCTGGTGCGCCAGTGGGCGCAGCAGACCCGCAAGCCCGACGGCTCGCGGGTCATCGACTCCGAGTGGGTCCAGGTGCTGCTCGGGCGGGCGCACGCGCGCGCCGACATGCTGAAGCTGCTCAACTGGCAGCTCGCCTCGGCAGCGGACGACCTCTCCCCCGCCGACGCCTCCGCCACCAAGGTCTACGGCTCCGAGATGGCCACCGAGGTCTACCGCTCGCTGATGGAGGTCGTCGGCCCGAACGCCCTGATCACCGCGGGCTCCTCCGGTGCCGTGCTGCGCGGCCGGCTGGAGCGCTACTACCGCTCCTCGCTGGTGATGACCTTCGGCGGCGGCACCAACGAGATCCAGCGCGACATCATCGGCTACGTCGGACTCGGCCTCCCGGCCGTGTCCCGGCAGGGCAAGCAGTAGGGGCCGGCATGGACTTCGAGCAGACTCCCGAGGGACGGGCCGCCGCCGAGCTCGCCGCCTCGATCCTGGAGAAGCACTCGGCGCCGGAGCGGCTGCGTCTCGTCGACAAGTTCGCGATCCGCTTCGACTACCAGCTGTGGCGACACTTCGCCGACTCCCAGCTGATCTCGCTGGCCGTGCCCGAGGAGCAGGGCGGCAGCGCCCTGGGAATCCTCGAGGCGTGCAGCGTGCTGATCGAGACCGGGCGCGCGGTGGCCCCGATCCCGCTGGCCACCCACCTCGTGACCGGGATGACCATCGCCCGCTTCGGCTCCGAGCCGCAGAAGGCCCGTTGGCTCCGCGAGGGCGGCGAGGGCGAGCTGATGCTCACCCCGGCCCTGTCCGAGGACTTCTTCCACAACCCGATCAAGCCGATCACCCGGGCCGAGAACGACGGGTCGCAGTGGATGCTGACCGGCAGCAAGACCGTGGTCCCCGTGGGTCCGCTGGCCGACCTGTTCGTCGTACCCGCCAGCACGAGCGACGGCGTCACCGTCTTCCTCGTGCACGCCGACGACCCAGGCGTGGTGATCACCAACCAGGAGCTGAGCGGTGGCGAGCTCGGTGCGCGGGTCGACCTCGACCGGGCCGCGATGCCACTCGACCGGGTGCTCGGCGTGGTCGGCGACGGCGAGGACATCGTCCGCTGGCTCGGTGAGCACCTGACCGTCGCGCTGTGCGCGCAGCAGCTCGGCACGCTCGAAGGGGCCCTGCGGCTGACCTCGGAGTACGCCAAGACCCGCGAGCAGTTCGGCCGCCCGATCGGCACCTTCCAGGCCGTCTCCCAGCGTCTGGCCGACGGCTACATCGACGTCCTCGGTGCCCGGCTGACCCTGTGGCAGGCGGCGTGGCAGCTCAGCCAGGGGCTGCCGGCGACCGAGGCGGTCGCGATCGCGAAGCTCTGGGCCGCCGACGCGGGTCACCGGCTCGCCCACACCACGGTGCACGTGCACGGCGGTGTCGGCATCGACCTCGACGGCGAGGCCCACCGCTACTTCACCGCGGCCAAGCGGCTGGAGTTCCAGCTCGGCGGGGCGACCGACCAGGCCAGGCTGATCGGCGGGATCCTCGCGCGCCGCTCGATATGAGCCGCACCGCCGCATGAGCTCGATCCGCGAGGTGCTCCTCGCCCGCGCCACCGACCCTGGCCTCGCGTTGCTCTCCGGCGAGTCCCGGTGGACCTGGCCGGAGTACGTCGCCGAGTGCTCCCGACGCGCCCACGCCCTGCGCGAGCTCCTCGGCACGGGTGAGCCGCCGCACGTCGGCGTGCTGATGGACAACACCCCGGAGATGGCCTTCCTGCTCGGCGCGGCCGGGCTCGGCGACCTCGTCGTGGTCGGGCTGAACACCACCCGGCGTGGCGAGTCGCTCGCCGCCGACGTCCGGAAGGCCGACTGTCAGCTCGTCCTGGCCGACCCTCGGCTGCTTCCGCTGCTCGAGGGCCTCGACGACGTGCCCGTGCTCGGCACGGACGACACCACCTGGCGACGAGGCCGTGTCGGCCGCACCGAGCGAGCCGCCGGCCGCCGACCCGGCGGACGACTCGCTGTTCATGCTGATCTTCACCTCCGGGACGAGCGGGGAGCCGAAGGCGGTCCGGATCACGCACGAGAAGGTCACCTTCCCCGGGGAGATGCTGGCCGGGCGCTTCGGGCTCGGCGCCGACGACGTCCTCTACGTCTCGATGCCGCTGTTCCACTCCAACGCGGTGATGGCCGGATGGGGTCCCGCGCTCGCGAGCGGCGGTGCCGTCGCGCTCGCCGAGAAGTTCTCGGCCTCACGGCTGCTCGACGACGTACGGCGCTACGGGGCGACGTACCTCAACTACGTCGGCAAGCCGCTCTCCTACGTGATGGCCACGCCCGAGCGGCCGGACGACGCGGACAACCCGCTGCGCATCGCGTTCGGCAACGAGGCCGGTGACCGCGACATCGAGGGGTTCGCGCGCCGCTTCGGGTGCGTGGTGGTCGACGGCTTCGGCTCGACCGAGAACGCCGTGATCGTCACCCGCGCCCCCGGGACGCCGCCCGGCTCGATCGGCATGCCGCTCGAAGGTGTCGCCGTGCTCGACCGGGCCACCGGCCAGGAGTGCCCGCGGGCGGTGCTCGACGACTCCGGCCAGGTCACCAACCTCGACGAGGCGACGGGCGAGCTCGTGAACACCGCCGGCACGGGCCAGTTCGCCGGCTACTACAACGATCCCGGCCGCCACCGCCGAGCGGATGCGCGACGGCATGTACTGGAGCGGCGACCTCGCCTACCGCGACGAGGCGGGCTTCGTCTACTACGCCGGGCGCACGGCGGACTGGCTGCGCGTCGACGGCGAGAACGTCGCCGCGGCGCCCGTCGAGCGGATCCTGCTGCGGCACCCCTCGATCGGCCAGGCAGCGGTGTACGCCGTGCCCGATCCCGGTGTCGGGCGACCAGCTCGTCGCGGCGCTCGTGCTGGTCGGGGACTCTGGATCCCGCCGAGTTCGAGGGCTTCCTCGACGCACAACCCGATCTCGGCACGAAGTCGCGCCCGCGGTTCGTGCGGCTCCTGGACGCACTCCCCCGCACCGCCACCAACAAGGTGCTCAAGCGCGAGCTCCAGGCGGACGGCATCGAGGGCGTCCCGGGAGCCGTGTGGGTGCGCGAGGAGCGCGGCACGTCGTACTCCTAGGGTGAGCCGCATGCCGCTGTTCGAGTTCGAGGGCAAGGCCCCGTCCGTCCACCCGTCCGCGTTCGTCGCCCCGACCGCCAGCATCATCGGCGACGTCACGATCGAGGAGAACGCCTCGGTCTGGTACGGCGTCGTGCTGCGTGCCGACTTCGGCCCGATCATCGTGCGAGCGGGCGCGAACGTGCAGGACGGGTCGGTGCTGCACAGCCCGGAGCACCTCACCTGCGAGATCGGCGAGGGCGCGACGATCGGCCACTCGTGCATGGTCCACGGCGCGACCATCGGCAAGGAGGCGCTGATCGGCAACGGCGCGATCGTCCTCGACGGATCCAGCGTCGGCGAGCGCACCCTCGTGGCCGCGGGCTCCGTGGTCACCGGCGACATCCCGGCCGGCGTCCTCGCACTCGGTGCGCCAGCTCGCGTCAAGGGCCCGCTCGAGGGCACGAACGGCGAGCTCTGGGTCGCCGCCAACCCGCAGGTCTACCGCGACCTCGCGCAGCGCCACCGCGCGGGGATCAGGGAGCTCTAGAGGGCTGACCCTGTTGCGCCAGCCAGGCCTCGCCACGCTCGACCAGGCCCGGCAGCACGACGATCGGCAGGAGCACGGGGATCAGCAGCAGCTGCAGCCAGTCCCAGGCGGTGTTGCCGTGAACCCGGTCCACTCCCAGGGCACGAGGTAGCCGGCGGCCACGAGCCCCACGGCCAGGACCGTGCCCAGGCTCAGCAGCCACACCGCGCGAGGGGTCAGCCGCTCGGGTGGGTGCCACAGGCTGGAGGTGGCGATCACGAGCGGGAGCAGGGCCAGGCTCAGCCAGTCCCACAAGGTGTTCCCGGTGAAGCCGGTCCACTCCCACGGCACCAGGTAACCGGCCAGCACCAGGGCCACGAAGGCGCACAGGACGACGGCTCCCAGCGCCTTGTGACGTCGATGCAGGTGGCGTCGATGGAGCAGGAACAAGGGAATCAGCGCAACCGTCACGGGCAGCGCCAGGGCTTCCAACCAGTCCCAGAGCTTGACCTGCGTCGACAGTCCAGTCCACGCCCAGTGCTTCGCGTAGCCACCCCACGCGAGGAACGCGAGGCAGGCGAGCGCCAGCGCGGAGACCAGCCAGGCAGCACGGGACGAACGCCCCCTCTTCTCGTGCACCCGACCATTGTCGCCGAGGCTCCGCCGAACTCGTGAACACGCAGGTCAGCATGCATATTGGCAGAAACGGGACTGTCAGACCTGGGTGCTTGGATTGACCCATGAGCAGCCAGGTCCTCGACCCGCCGGGCACGGGGTCACGCACCCGGTCGCGGCGTTCGCCGACCGGGTGAACAGCCGGCTCGACGAGCTGGCCGACCAGCCGCTGCACGCGATGACCCCGGCCGAGCAACGTCGCACGATGATCGGGTTGGCGCGAGGGAAGTCCAAGTACGAGGCCCTCCAGCTCCGGCTGATGGCTCACGCCGACGCGTCCGGGGCGTGCCTCGACGACGGCGCCGCCACTGCGGCCGGGTGGATGGCGGCCGAGACCCACCAGACCCGACGCGAAGCGCGGGCAGATCTCGACCTCGGCAAGCGGATGGAGTCACTGCCGATCCTCGCGGCGGCGATGACCACGGGTGCCGTCAGCTCCGCCCAGGCCCGGGCGGTCGTGAAGTCACTGGACCGGCTGCCCGGCTCCGGTGAGTTCGCGGTCTCGCGAGAGCAGCTGGTCCAGGCCGAGGTCCACCTCGTCGGGTTGTGCGCGACGTACGACGCACGCGAGGTCGAGGCACTCGGTCGGCACCTGTTCGAGGTGATCGCCCCCGAGGCGGCCGAGGCCTACGAAGGCACGGTGCTCGAGGCCGAGGAGGCCAGGGCTGCGCGCAAGACCAGCTTCGAGATGACCACCGACGACCAGGGCGTTGCCCACGGCCGCTTCCGGATCCCCCGCCGGCACGGCGAGATGCTGCGCACGATGATCTGGGCCCTCACCAACCCCGTACGTCGCGGCTCCACGCAGCACAGTCCGATCGACCCCGACCTTCCGGTCCCGGTGCGTCAGGGAGTCGCGTTGACGCAGATCATCGAAGCCGTCGACGCCCATTGGCTACCCACCCACGGCGGCGTCGGCGCCACCGTCGTGGTCACGATGACCCTCGACCAGCTCCTGGCCGACCTCGCCGCTGCCGGCGTGTGCTCACTGGACACCGGCGGCACCATCACCGCCGCCGAAGCCCGCCGGCTCGCCTGCCGGGCAGGGATCATCCCCGTCGTCCTCGGCGGCAGGTCCGTGGTGCTGGACGCCGGTCAGAAGACCCGCTTCCACACCGAGCAGATGCGACTAGCCCTCGGCCTGCGCGACAAGACCTGCACCGCCGAGCACTGTGACGTCCCCGCCGCCATGTGCCATGCCCACCACGACGTCCCGTTCAGCAAGGGCGGCCCGACCAGCGTCGCCAACGGGCGCCTGCTCTGCGGCCACCACCACCGCCGCACCCACGACCCCGACTACTCGCACGAGACCCTGCCGAACGGCCAGGTCCGCTACCACCGCAGGACGTGAGCACCGGATCCTGGAGATCCGCCGAGCTCGTGCTAGAGCTTGGCCATCTTCTGGAAGGGACTCTTGATGCGCACCGTGTGCGTCCTGAAGTCGACGGTCACCCCGCCCGCATCGGCCCCCGTCACGCGACCCAGCCCGTACGAGTCGTGGGAAACCAGGTCCTCGACTTCGAAGTGCTCGATGATCGGCTCGGGATCTGGCGGGAAGGGGCTGCTGGCGAGGTGTCGACGCCGCGCCCCGGATGAGGTTGTCATTACTGCCAGTGTGCGGCACAGAACTGTGTGGACCGAACCTGGGCTAGTTTCCTCCAGCGGAGGCACGAGCGGATCGCGGCAGAAAAGTGCGCCAGAAGCCCCGGAACACGCCGTCGTCACCGGCGGAATCGGCGAAGTCGGGGAAGTCCATGTGTGCGATCGACAAGCGACGTCCGCACACCGGCACCAACACCCGGCTCGTGCCCGGTGCATCGTTTAGGCGGCGGTCAGGTGCGAGGGGCAGGATGGCAGGGCTGGCGACACCTGCGTCAGGCCTCAGCCTTGTCCCTCCGTTCTTCCCTAGTCTCCAGGAGCGCACCTGTGATCGAGGCGCACGCGTTGACCAAGCGTTACGGCGATCTGCTGGCCGTCGACGACCTCACCTTCGATGTGCAGCCTGGCGTCGTCACCGGGTTTCTGGGGCCCAACGGGGCCGGCAAGTCCACGACGATGCGGATGATGGTCGGCCTGGACCGACCCACGTCCGGCTCGGTGCGTGTCAACGGCAGGGCGCCAGCAGCGCATGCTGCCCCGCTCCATGAGGTGGGGGCTCTCCTCGAGGCCAAGGCTGTGCACCCCGGGAGGTCGGCACGCAACCACCTACGTGCCTTGGCTCTCACGTGCGGCATCGGTCGTGCGCGCGTCGACCAGGTCCTCGAGCTCGTCGGTCTGGCCGACGTCGCCGACAAGCGAGTCGGCTTGTTCTCCCTGGGGATGGGGCAGCGGCTCGGGATGGCCGCGGCCCTGCTCGGAGACCCGGCCACCCTGGTGCTCGACGAACCGGTCAACGGACTCGACCTCGACGGGATCCGCTGGATCCGGTCGCTGCTCAAGGCGCTCGCCGCGGAGGGTCGCACCGTCTTCCTCTCCTCTCACCTGATGAGTGAGATGGCCGTGACCGCCGACCACGTGATCGTCGTCGGCAAGGGCCGGCTCCTGAGGGACGAACCGATGGGCGACTTCATCGACGATGCGCGCACCGAGACCGTGCGGGTACGCGCCTCCAGCCTCGGCCAGCTTGCGCGGCTCGTCGACGAGGCCGGGGGCCACACCACGCTGGACACCGACGTGCTCACGGTGGCAGACCTGTCCAGCGACGAGATCGGCACCTTGGCGGCCTCTGCGCAGATCACCGTCTTCGAGCTGTCTCCCCAAGCCGCTTCCCTGGAGGACGCCTACCTTGCCCTGACCCGCGACACCGTCGACTACCGCACCGACGACGCCTACGGTCGCCCCGCGCAGCTCGGCGACCTCGTCAGTGACGAGGGCGCGGCATGAGCGACACCGCGAGCACCGTTGCCGACCGCCCCCGACGGATGCCGCTGCCAGAAGGCCGGGTCGACGGTCACGTCTCCCTGCCCGGAGTCATCGCCTCGGAGTGGCTCAAGTTCCGCACCCTGCGCTCCACGCTCCTGATCCTGTTCGCGGCGATGCTGGCCATGGTGGTCTTCGGCGCGATCATCGGCCACAACACCCGCCATCCCGCCGGGCTCGACCCGGAGGACCTGGTTGCCTCCGGCCCCCTGCAGGGCTACTACCTCGGACAGCTGCTGATCGGTTCGCTGGGCGTCCTCGTGGTGAGCGGTGAGTACTCCTCCGGCATGATCCGGGCCTCTCTGTCCGCCGTACCACGACGGCTGCCGGTGCTGGTGGCCAAGCTCGTCGTCTTCACCGTGGTCGTGGGGACGGCGATGATCGCGGCGTCGATCGTCGGCTTCCTCGTCGCGCAGGCGTTCCTGTCCGGCTACCGTCCGACCTACTCGCTGTCCGACCCGAGCGTGCTGAGGGTCGTGGTCGGCACGGGCGTGTACCTCACGCTCATCGGCCTCTTCGGCGGCGCCATCGGCTGGATCGTCCGCAGCACACCGGGTTCCCTGGTCACTCTCTTCGCCATGATCCTCGTCCTGCCGGTGCTGCTCCTGCTGTTCCACGGCGCATGGGCCACGCACGTCGGGGCCTGGCTCCCGACAGGAGCCGGCTCCAGCTTCTCCACGAGCCTGAGGATGCCGGACGCCCTGGCGCCGTGGCCCGGCCTCGCGGTCATGGTGGCGTGGGTGGCCCTCGCCTACCTGCTCGCGGGCGTGCTGCTGCACCGCCGAGATGCCTGAGCCATTGCCAGGCGCCGGCCTCAGCCGCGGATCTTCTCCAGCCGGGCTGACGGCCTCCTCGTACTCGCTCACGAGCCCGGCCATCACGTCGGCGACGGAGCGCACCTCGTTCATCCGGCCGACGATCTGGCCGACGGGCATGGAGATCACGTCGGGGTCGCCGTGCTGGTTCATCCGGCTGTGCGCGTCGGCCACGAGCAGGTTCTGCAGCGGCATCGGCAGCGGCTCGGGGGCGTCGTCCTCGGCCCAGGCCTCGGTCCACTTCGTCTTCAGCAGCCGGGCCGGCTTGCCGGTGTAGACGCGGGTGCGCACGGTGTCGGAGCTCGAGGCACGCAGGAAGGCCTCGGTCATGCCCTTGTTGGTGTTGAGGTTCGAGTACTCCTCGGTGGTCAGCCACACCGAGCCGGTCCACACGCCCTGGGCACCGAGGGCCAGCGACGCCGCGACCTGGCGACCTGAGCCGATGCCACCCGCGCCGAGCACGGGTACGTCGGGACCGACCGCGTCGACCACCTCGGGGGTCAGCACCATGCTGGCGATCTCGCCGGTGTGCCCGCCGGCCTCGTAACCCTGGGCGATGATGATGTCGACGCCGTTCTTCACGTGCGACAGCGCGTGCTTGGCCGCTCCGGCCAGCGCGGCCACCTGGACGCCGTGCTCGTGGGCCTTCTCGATCACGTCGACCGGCGGCGACCCGAGCGCGTTGGCGATCAGCACGGGCCGGTGCTTCAGCGCGACGTCGACGTGCGACCGCGCCGTCGAGTGCAGCCACCCCAGCACGCCTTCGCCTCCCTCGCCGTCCGGGAGCGGGGGTACGCCGAGCTGCTGCAGCGTCTTCTGGACGAAGGTGATGTGGGCCTCGGGGATCATCGCCTTGAGGTCGACCGACTTGCCCTCGGTGGGGATCTTCATCGGCATCACCACGTCGACGCCGTACGGCTTGCCGTCGGTGTTGTCGTCGAGCCAGGTCAGCGTCTCGTCGAGCTCCTCGGCGTCGTTGAACCGCACCGCGCCGAGGACGCCCAGCCCGCCGGCGCGGGAGACCGCCGCCGCGACGTGCTCGGAGGGCGTGAAGGCGAAGATCGGGTACTCGATGCCGAACCGCTCGCACAGGTCGGTACGCATGCGGGTCACGCCCCTGTCGGTGAGGTGGCGACCTTGGCGGCGAACGAGGCCAGGGCGAGCTCCTTGGCGCGGGGGTACTGCGCCTTCCCGGTCGCGTTGCGCGGGATCTCGGCGACCAGCGTGATCGCGCGCGGCAGCTTGTAGCCGGAGAGGTGCTGGCGCAGGAACGTGCGCAGCTCCTCGAGCTCGACGTCGGCTCCCTCGCGGGGCTGGATCACCGCGGTGACGGACTGGCCGTAGCGCTCGTCGGGGATGCCCACGACCAGGACGTCGTAGATGTCGGGGTGCCCCTTGATCGCCATCTCCACCTCCTCGGGGAAGACCTTCTCCCCGCCGGTGTTGATGCAGTTCGAGCCTCGGCCGAGCAGCGTCACCTTGTTGTCCGGCTCGATGCGGGCGTAGTCACCGGGCACCGAGTAGCGCACGCCGTCGAGCTCGAGGAAGGTGCGCGCGGACTTCTCGGGGTCCTTGTAGTAGCCGACGGGCACCGAGCCGCCGCGGCCGAGCCGGCCGACCTCGCCCACGCTGGTGGCGATGTCGAGCACGTGGTTGTCGTCGTCGATGACCACGCTGTTGGGGCCGAGCCCGACGACGGGGCCGTCGGTGCTGATGTGGTCCTTGTCCTGCAGGCCCATCCCCTGGAAGCCGGTCTCGGAGGCGCCCACCGAGTCGGTGAAGACGGCGTTGGGGAAGGCGTCCATCCAGCGCTTCTTCACCGGCGGGCTGAAGATCGCCGCGCTGCTGGAGATCGCGAACAGGCTGGAGCCGTCGTACGGCGTGCCGGTGGCTGCCTGGCGGTCGAACTCCTCGATGAGCGGCCGCGCCATCGCGTCACCGGTCATGAAGATCAGCTGCACCTTCTCGCGGTCGATCAGCTCCCAGGTGCGCTTGGCGTCGAACTTCGGCTCGAGGATCGTCAGGTGCCCGGCGAAGAGGTGCATCAGCAGGCCCGCCTGCGCGCCGCCGTGCATCAGCGGGCTGAGCGGGAAGGTGACCATCCGGGGGTCGTTCGCCTGGCCGGACTGGTCGTACTCCTCGAGCGGCTCACCGGTGTAGAAGTCGATGCCGCCGCCGAGCACCCGCCAGAAGTCCTCGTGGCGCCACATCACGCCCTTGGGGAAGCCGGTCGTGCCACCGGTGTAGATGATGTGCAGGTCGTCGGGACTGCGCTCGCCGAAGTCGCGCGTCTCGCTCTGCCCCTCGATCGCGTCGGCCAGCGAGACGCCGCCGAAGGAGCTGATGTCGGCGTCGTTGTCGGGGTCGGCCACGTCGGGGATCGCGACGAACACCGTCAGCTGCTCGTGCTGGGGGGCGCAGTTGGCCACGATCGGCGCGTAGGGGCGCTCGAAGACCAGGGCCTTCACGTCGGCGTTGTCGAAGAGGTAGTTCAGCTCGCCCTCGACGTAGCGGTAGTTCACGTTGATGCTCACCGCGCGGATCTTGAGCACCGCGAGCAGCGCGACGACGTGCTCGATGCTGTTCTTCGCGTAGAGCCCCACGTGGTCGCCCGGACCGATGCCCTGCGCGGCGAGGTAGTGGGCGAGCTTGTTGGAGTCGCGTTCGAGGTCTTCGTAGGTGACCACCCGGTCCCCCACCATGACTGCGCGGTTGTCGGGAGCCGCGTCGACCGCATGCTCGAACAGGTCGGCGATGTTCAGGGCCATGGCGGCCAGACTAGAACACGTTCTTGTTTCTGACTAGCATCGCCCCCATGACCGACGCGCCCACGGACCCCCCATCCGCACCGCACTGCCTCGTCGAGCTCGAGGGCCACACGCTGGTCGTCACGATGAACCGGCCGGAGGCCCGCAACGCCCTCTCCGGGGAGATGCTCGCCCTGATGGAGCAGGCCTGGGAGCGGGCCAACGAGGACGACGACGTGCGTGTCGTCATCCTCACCGGGGCCGGCGGGTACTTCTGCGCCGGCGCGGACCTGAAGGCCATGTCGGCCAGCTCGCCGTCCGACCGGTTCGAGAGCGGTGAGTTCGACCCGTCGGTGATCAGGTCGCTGCTGAAGGGCTACCGGGTGCAGAAGCCGCTCATCGCGGCCGTCGAGGGGCCCGCCATCGCCGGCGGCACCGAGATCCTCCAGGCGACCGACATCCGGGTCGCCGGTGAGTCGGCACGGTTCGGCGTCTCCGAGCCGCGCTGGGGCCTCTACCCGCTCGGCGGCTCCGCCGTACGACTCCCCCGCCAGCTGCCCTACACGGTCGCCGCCGAGCTGCTGCTCACCGGCCGCCACATCAAGGCTCCCGAGGCGAAGGAGATCGGCCTGATCGGCCACGTGGTCCCCGACGGGGAGGCGCTGGCCAAGGCCCACGAGATCGCCGGTCAGATCGCCGCCAACGGCCCGCTCGCCGTCCAGGCGGTGCTCCGGACGATCCGGAGCTCCGAGGGCAAGCACGAGGACGAGTGCTGGAAGGACGACGCGGCCACCGGCGCAGCCGTCTTCGCCTCCAACGACGCCAAGGAGGGCCCGCGGGCGTTCGCGGAGAAGCGCTCCCCGAACTTCACCGGCACCTGAGCGCCGGCCGGCTCAGCAGTGCGGGAGGGACGTGATCGCGCGTCCCTTGCTCCACTTGCTGGTGCCGTTGGACGTCTTGATCCGCAGGTACATGGTCGCGGCCTCGTTCTGGAGGAAGCCGGTGCTGGTGACCTTGGAGACCGTCCCCTTCTTGAAGCCCACCCACCCCGAGGTGTAGGCGCCGCGGCCTCCGGAGTTGTGGAACTGGATCGAGCCGCCGAGGCTGGCGGAGCGTGCATCGGCCCGCCACCTGATCGACCGGATGTAGTAGCCCTGGGAGCTCTTGTACGGGTACTGGCAGGCCTGCGCCTTGATGTGCCGAGGCGACTCGTAGAGCGTCGTGAAGTGGTTCGTCGCCGCCATCGCGGGCGCCTGGGCCAGACCTGTCATCACGATCACCGTCGGCACTGCCGCGGCGAGAAGCTTTCCCCGTAGTCGCATGCGCGAGGTTTACCCCGGAATGCGGGACTCTCACACCATGCGCGGATTCCATGCGTCCGACGCCCGGCTCGGCTAGCGTCGACACGGTGACGCCCACTCGTCTGGTGCCACTCGGGACAGAGCACCTTGCTGCCCTGCGGGAGGCGATGAGTGACTCCGACATCCTGCGGTTCACCCGGACCCCGGACCCGATCCCCGAGGGATGGGTCGAGACGTGGCTGGGGGCCTTCGACGGCGAGCACCGGTACGCCTTCGCCGATCGTCGACGCCGACGGGCAGTTCCTCGGGTACGCCGTGACCGGCGTGCTGAACCGCAAGGACCTCGAGGTCGAGCTCGGTTACGCGGTCACTCCTGCGGCCCGCGGTCGGGGTGTGGCCACGCAGACGCTGCGGCAGCTGACCCGGTGGGCCTTCGACCACGGCATGCACCGCGTCACCGCGCTGATCTCCCCGGACAACCACGCGTCGAGCCGCGTCGCCCAGAAGGCCGGCTACACCTTCGAGGGCGTGCTGCGCTCGATGCACCACATCGACGGGAAGCGGGTCGACCTGCAGTCGTGGTCCATCCTCCCGGGCGAGCTCGCGGAGTCGTGACAGACCGCACGTCCCCGTCCGTGACTCCGCCTTCTAGTCTCTGAGCATGGCCGGCACCGTCTGGGAGCGCTTCGAGCACGATCCTCGTCGCCCCGAGAACGCACCGCTGCGCGCCTCCGACAGGGACCGCGACCTGGTCCAGGAGCTGCTCGGTGACGCCTTCGCCGAGGGCCGGCTCACCCGCGAGGAGCTCGACGAGCGCGCCGACCAGGTGGCCGCCACGCGCACGCTGGGCGAGCTCCCGCCACTGGTCAAGGACCTGGTGGCCACCTCCCCGCCGTCACGGCTCGCCATGTCCGCGACGGATCGCCACACCGCTGCCGAGCTCAAGTACCGCCAGATGCGCCAGCGCGCACTCGGCGGGTTCCTGACGCCGACCTTGATCTGCTGGGCGATCTGGGCCGCGACCATGCTCGGCGGCTTCCCCTGGCCGGTCTTCGTGACGGTTGCCACCGGGCTCGGCTGGCTGCGTCTCGTCACCAGCCACCAGGACACGGTCGCCTCGATCGAGCAGAACATGGAGAAGCGCGACCGCCGGCGTCTCGAGCAGCAGTCCCGCCGCGAGCGCAGGCAGCTCGGCCGCGGCCAGTTCCCCGCGCCCCCTGAGTGAACCGCTAGCGTGCCTGTCGTGGACGTCAGGGACCTGGTCAGGGATCACTACGGGCAAGCAGACCTGGGTGAGCGGATCCTCCGGGCACTCGCGGAGGCCGGGATCGACCTCGATCACCTCGGCGAGAAGGACCTCTTCCCGGTCGACCAGCTGCACGCCGGCGGCGCCCCGGCCACGCAGCACGTCCTCGACCGTCTCGACATCGGGCCGGGCATGCGGCTGCTCGACGTCGGCTGCGGGATCGGCGGCGCCTCCCGGATGGCAGCGATGTACGGCGCCCAGGTGACCGGCATCGACCTGTCCGCCGAGTTCGTCGACGCCGCCACGGTGCTGACGGGCCGCGTCGGTCTCGCGGAGAAGGCCACGTTCGTCACGACCGACGGGGACTCGATGCCGCTCGAGGACGGCTCGTTCGACGCCGCGGTGATGGTGCACGTCGGGATGAACGTCCCGGACAAGGAGGCCCTCTTCGCCGAGGTGCACCGCGTCCTGCGCCCGGGCGGCACCTTCGCCGTCTACGAGCAGGTGCGGGCCGCCGACGGCGACCTGACCTACCCGCTGCCGTGGGCCGAGGACGAGCGGTCGTCGTTCGTGGAGTCGGTCGAGGACTACCAGCGCCACCTGGCGGCCGCTGGCTTCACGGACGCCGAGGTGGAGGACCGCACGGCGTCGACGGCAGGCCCGCCCCCTCCGGGACCGGTGACGAACGCCGTGGTCTTCGGCCCCGGCTTCATGGAGCGCATCGGCAACAACATCGCGGCCACGAAGGCCGGACTCCTGGCGGCAGCCGTGATCGTCGCGCGCGCCTGAGCACTTCCTACTTGGTGCCCCAGATCCGTTCCTGCTGCGCCGTGTCGCCGGCACTCTGGAAACGGACGACCTTGCCGTCGCGGAACGTCAGCACGTCGGCCTGGTCCGACTCCTGACCGTCTGCGACGACATGGGTCAGCACCACGACCAGGTCGCCGTCACCGAGGAAGTGCTCCGGCGTGGTGGTGAAGCCCTTCTCGGCCAGCTTGATCCAGAAGCCGATGACCTCGTCCTTGCCGTGGTAGGTCCCGCTGATCGCGCTGTTGCCCGGCACGACCCACTCGATGCTGTCGTCGATCTCGGCGCTCGCTCCGTCGATGTCGGCGTTGCCGAAGGCGGCGTACGCGGCCTTGGTCTTCTCGATGTTCTCTGCGGCGCCCATCGGTCCTCCTCGTGGAATCCCCCGCCGTCCCAACGTAGGAGGGTCGAACCGGGTCGTCCACAGCCGGTGTGGACCAGCAGGGCGCTCAGCCGACGCTGCGCTGCTGGTCTCCCCAGTACTGCGCGCGGAGCGCCTTCTTGTCGGGCTTGCCGAGGCCGGTCAGCGGCAGGGCGTCGGTGGCGATCACCTGCTTGGGCGACTGCACGGCACCCTTGCGGTCCTTGACCATCTGCTGGATCTCGGCGGTCACCTCGTCGGTGAGCTCCGCTCCCTCACGCAGTACGACGATCGCGGTGACCGCCTCGCCCCACCGCTCGTCGGGGACGCCGATGACGCCCACCTGCGCGATGGCCGGGTGCTCCGCCACGACGTCCTCGACCTCGCGGGGGAAGACGTTGAACCCGCCGGTGACGATCATGTCCTTGGTGCGGTCGACGATGTACCAGAAGCCGTCCTCGTCCTCGCGGGCCACGTCGCCGGTGTGCATCCAGCCGTCGTCGCGGAAGGTCTCGGCCGTCTCGTCGGGAAGCTTCCAGTAGCCCGCCGCGAGCAGCGGGCCGGCCACGCAGATCTCCCCCGGCTCACCGGGTGCGACCGGCTTCCCGTCCTCGTCGAGCAGGGCCGTGCGCAGGAACGCCGAGGGCCGGCCGCAGGACGACAGCCGCTCGCCGGAGTGGTCACCCTTGGCCAGGTAGCTGATCGCCATCGGCGCCTCGGACTGCCCGTAGTACTGCGCGAAGATCGGCCCGAACCGCTCGATCGCCTCGGCCAGGCGCACCGGGTTGATCGCCGAGGCGCCGTAGTAGACGGTCTCCAGCGACGACAGGTCCCGGGTGCGCGAGTCGGGGTGGTCCATCAGCGCGTAGAGCATCGAGGGCACCAGCATCGTCGCGGTGATCTTCTGCTCCTCGATCGTGCGCAGCACCTCGGCGGGGTCGAAGCGGGGCAGCACGTAGAGCGAGCCGCCCTTGATCACGGTCGGCACGAAGAACGCAGCGCCGGCGTGCGAGAGCGGGGTGCACATCAGGAAGCGCGGGTCCTCGGGCCACTCCCACTCGGAGAGCTGCAGCTGGGTCATCGTGTTCATCGCCCCGGCGGTGCCGATCACGCCCTTCGGCTTGCCCGTGGTGCCGCCGGTGTAGGTGATCGAGACGATGTGGTCCGGGGGCAGCAGTGCCGCCTCCAGCGGCTGCGGGTCGAAGCCGGCCGCGGTCGCAGCGAGGTCGGTGCCGATGTGGGCCAGCTCGTCAGGCACCGGGCCGATGGTGAGCACCTGGGTCAGGCCCGGCACCTTCTCCAGCAGCCCCAGCGCGCGCTCCACGAACATCGGCACCGGGTCGATGATCAGCGTGGTGATCTCGGCGTCGTTGAGCACGTAGGCGTGGTCGTCCAGGGACCCGAGCGGGTGCAGCGACGTACGCCGGTAGCCCTGGGTCTGGCCGGCGCCGAGGATGAACAGCACCTCGGGCCGGTTCAGCGCCAGCAGCGCGCCCGGGGTGCCCTTGCCGGCACCGAGAGCCTCGAACGCCTGGATGTACTGGCTGATCCGCGCGGCCGTCTCCTGGCCGGTCAGCGTGGTGTCGCCGAGGAACATCACCGGCTTGTGCGCGTGCCGCTTCAGGGCCGCCACCATCAGGTGGCCGTTGTGGGTTCCCGTGCGGATGCCAGTGGTCGGTTCCGTCATGCCCGCGAGACTAGAACACGTTTCAGAAATAGCACAGTCAGAAATCAGGCAATCAGGCGTCAGCACGCGCTTGCGCAGCCGGCCCCGGGCGGTGGACTGCTCGCTCAGCGGGACCAGCTCGGTGGCCTTCCCGAGGCCCCGAGGGGCCATGTTGGCGTAGATCGCCTCGTACTCGCCGTCGCGCACGAGGAAGGTCTCGTGCCAGATCGCCGAGCGCGGGTTGCGGCCGACGCGCTTCCAGTACTTCTGCAGCGCCGGCTTGTGCGGCTCGGCCGGGGCCGCTGCCCACTTCTCGAGGTGGTCGAAGCTGCGCCAGTACTGCACGTTGATCAGGCCCATCGACTGGTAGCCGAGCATGCCGTGCTCGGGGTTCTTCTCCAGCTCGGCGAGCATGTACGGCATCCCCTTGATGCCGCCGATGTCGCGGAACCAGCGGATCGGGTGCCGCCAGTCGAGCTTCGTCCCGATGATGAAGACCACGAAGTCGCCCTCGATGTGCGCTGCCCACCGGCCCTGCTTCATCTCGCTCATCGAGTCAGTGTCACCCCTGGCGCGTGGCTGTGGTGAAGGCACATTCCCGGATTTCGAGGCGGCCGCCGGAGGACCTCGCTACACCAACCCGCTCGCGTCCGGGGGTACGTCGACGGCGTGCTGTCGCAGCAGCGGGAGGGGCACGATCTTCAGGACCATCTCGTTGGTCGCCGACAGCACGACGGGGGCGGCGACGCCGGCCTGGTGGGCGCGGGCCCAATTGAGGGCGGTCACGCACCAGCGGTCGCCGGGGACCAGGCCGGGGAAGCCGTGCTCCGGCATCGGACTGGCCAGGTCGTTGCCGATGCTGCGCTGGTGCTCGAGGAACTCCGTGGTCACGACGGCGCAGATGGTGTGGCTGCCGACGTCCTCGGGGCCGGCGGTGCAGCACCCGTCCCGGTAGAACCCGGTGACCGGGTCCTCCCCGCACGGCTCGAGCTCACCGCCGAGGACGTTGCGCTGCGTCATGCGTCAACCACGCGCTCGGGTCAGCTCCAGCATGATCTCCAGCATCGACTCGGGCGAGACCAGGTGCCCGGCGGAGTCGTCGACGACGACCCGGGCGCCGGGAACGTGCCTGCTGAGCCACTCACCGTGCGCAGCGGGCACGAGCACGTCCTCCCTGCCGTAGGCGACGGTGACCGGGACGGTGATCTCGTCGACGTCGAAGCCCCAGGGCTCCACCATCGCGAGGTCGTCGTCGACCCAGCCCCACACACCGGTGCGGAAGGCCTCGGCCACCATCTCCCCCATCGAGGTCACCACGTCGGAGCGGGCCATCAGCTCCAGGTCTGCCTCACCGAAGTCGACCTCGCCGAGCGGCGTCCCGGACTCGTTCGAGAACTGGCCCAGCATCTGCTCGGCCTCCTTGGCCAGCTCGCGGTGCAGGACCTCCTCCGACTCGAGGGCCCAGCCGAACTCCTGGATGTTCTCCGGGTCCATCCCGCCCATGAAGTCGAAGTCGATCTTGTCCCGCGGCGCCGGGCTCACCAGCGCCTCGGCGGCGATGACCCGGTCGGCGAGGCGCGCGGCGACGGCCAGCGCGTGCGGGCCGCCACCGGAGCCGCCCAGCACGTGGAACTCCGCGAGCCCGAGCGAGTCGGCGATCGCCTCCACGTCAGGGACGCAGTCGACGACGCGGCGGCCGGCCTGACGGTCCGAGTCGCCGTACCCCGGGCGGTCGTACATCAGCACCCGCAGACCCGCGGCGTGGACCTCTGCCTCGTTCGGCGGCCTGCGCAGTCGCGACCCCGGGGTGCCGTGCAGGAAGAACACCGGCAGGCCGGCCGGATCCCCCCACTCCGCGACTCCGAGCTGTCGTCCATCGGGACCCTTGACCGGCGGCAGGCTGCTCACGCGGCGATCCTAGAACCCGTTCCAGCACGCTGGTCGGGCGGCCGGTCCGACGATGGTCGGCCCAGGGTCAACCGAGCGTCTCCGCGACCAGCCGGACCTCGTCGGCCGACCGCAGGCTCACCATCAGCGTGGTCACCCCGGTCTCCTCCCAGGCTGCGACCCGCTCCTTGACGTAGCCCGCGTCGCCGACGATGTGCATCTCGTCGGCCAGCTCGTCGGGGATCAGGGCCGTGGCCTCGTCGCGCTTGCCGGCCAGGAAGAGCTCCTGCACCTCGTCGCTGATCGTGTCGTAGCCCATCCGGTCGAAGACGTTCTTGTGGAAGTTCTGCTCCTTGGCGCCCATGCCGCCCATGTAGAGCGCGATCGTGGGCTTGAGCGCGTCGATCACGCCCCGCCGCTCCTCGTCGCTCGAGGTGATCTGCAGGTGGCACGTGGCCGCGATCTCGAAGTCCTCACGGGTACGTCGGGCGCCCGGCCGGGCGAACCCCTCGTCCAGCCAGGGCTGGTACATGCCCGCCGACTTCGGCGTGTAGAAGATCGGGATCCAGCCGTCGGCGATCTCGGCGGTCATCGCGACGTTCTTGGGCCCCTCGGCGCCGAGCCAGATCGGGACGTCGGCACGGAGCGGGTGCACGATCGGCTTGAGTGGCTTGCCGAGCCCCACCGAGCCCTCCCCCGTGTACGGCAGCGGGTAGTGCGGGCCGTCGTTGGTCACCGGCCCCTTGCGGGCCAGCACCTGGCGCACGATCTCGACGACCTCGCGGGTACGCGCCAGTGGCTTGGCGAACGGCTGGCCGTACCAGCCCTCCACGACCTGCGGCCCGCTCACGCCCATGCCGAGCACCACGCGCCCTCCGGAGAGGTGGTCCAGGGTCAGCACGTGCATGGCGATGCTGGTCGGAGACCGACCCGACATCTGCACGATCGAGGTGCCCAGCCGGACCCTGCTGGTCTCCCGGCCCCACCAGGCCAGCGGCGTGAACGCGTCGGAGCCCCAGGCCTCCGCGGTGAAGATCGCGTCGAAGCCGGCGTCCTCGGCGGCGTGGACGAGCTCGCCGACGCCCTCGGGCGGCTGTGCTCCCCAGTAGCCCAGCTGGAGTCCGAGCTTCATGGTTTCTCCTTCTCCTGCGGCCCATGGGTTGTCGGGATAGTAGAACGTGTTCTACTTTCTCACCATGGCACGCACTCTGTCGGCCCCGGTCACCGTAGCGTTCGACTACACCCGGTCCACCGGTCCGGTCATCGGCGCTTTCCTCACCGGGCTTCGCGACGGCCAGGTCGTCGGCGGTCGTACGTCGGAGGGCAGGGTCGTCGTACCGCCTCCGGAGTTCGACCCGGTCAGCCACGACCCGGTCACCGACTTCGTCGACGTGGCCGACCACGGCACGGTCACGTCGTGGACCTGGGTGCCCGAGCCGGTCAAGCACCAGCCGCTCGACCGGCCGTTCGCCTTCGCCCTGGTCACCCTGGACGGTGCCGACACTCCCCTGCTGCACGCCCTCGACGTGGCCTCGCCCGACGAGGTGAGCACCGGGATGCGGGTGCGGATCCGGTGGGCCGAGGAGCGGGTCGGCGCGATCACCGACATCGCGTGCTTCGAGCCCGCCGCGGATGACGACGTGGTCTCGACTCCGCTCGACCACCAGGCGGCGACCGACGCCGCACCCGATCACCCGGGTGATCACCCCCGTCGAGCTCGACTACCTCTACGCCGCCTCCCCGGAGGAGTCGGCGTTCTACCGCGGGCTGGCCGAGGGGAAGCTGCTCGGCCAGCGGTGCCCGACCTGCGGCAAGGTCTACATCCCGCCGCGCTCGGCCTGCCCCGCCGACGGGACGCCGACCACCGACGAGGTGGAGCTGCCCGACATCGGGACGGTGACGACGTTCTGCATCGTCAACGTGCCGTTCATGGGGCAGAAGATCACCCCGCCCTACGTCTCGGCGTACGTGCTGCTCGACGGCGCGGACATCGCGTTCCTGCACCTGATCCTCGACATCCCGGCCGCGGAGGTCCGGATGGGCATGCGGGTCAAGGCGGTCTGGAAGCCGCGCGACGAGTGGGGCACCACGATCGAGAACATCAGCCACTTCGCGCCGACCGACGAGCCGGACGCGGACTACGAGACCTACAAGCAGCACCTCTAGAAGGAGCGAGCATTTGCGTGACGTTGCGGTCGTCGGGTTCGCCCAGCGACAGATGGAGGAGTTCGACGGTTCGCCCACGTGCGTGGAGCTGCTCGTGCCCCTGTTCGCCGAGTGCTACGAGCAGACCGGCTGGACGAGGCGCGACATCGGCTTCTGGTGCTCCGGCTCGTCGGACTACCTGGCCGGCCGGTCGTTCTCGTTCGTCTCGGCGGTCGACGCCATCGGGGTGATCCCGCCGGTGAACGAGTCGCACGTCGAGATGGACGCCGCCTGGGCGATGTACGAGGCCTGGTTGAAGATCCAGACCGGCGAGGTCGACACGGCCCTGGTCTACGGCTTCGGCAAGAGCTCGGCCGGCGTGCTGCGTCGCACGCTCGCGCTGCAGCTCGACCCCTACACGATGACGCCGCTGTGGCCCGACACCGTGTCGCTCGCCGGTCTGCAGGCCCGCGCCGGCATCGACGCCGGGAAGTGGGACGAGCGGGCGATGGCCGAGGTCGTGCAGCGCTCGCTGACCGACGCCGAGGGCAACGAGCACGCCGTGCGCAAGGGCGGCTCCTCCGTCGACGAGCTCCTCGCCCGGCCCATGTACGCCGACCCGCTGCGCAAGCACGACTGCGCACCCGTGACCGACGGAGCCGCGGCGCTCGTGCTGGCGGCGGGCGACAAGGCCCGCGAGGTGCGCGACAACCCGGCCTGGATCACCGGCCTCTCGACGTACGTCGACGCGATCAGCATGGGCACGCGCGACCTGACCCGCTCCCCCTCGACCGCCAACGCCGCCGCACACGTCGACGTCGACGGGGTCGAGGTGGCCGAGCTGCACGCGCCGTTCAGCCACCAGGAGCTGGTGCTGCGCGCCGAGCTCGGCCTGGCCGACGACGTCGCGATCAACCCCTCGGGCGGCGCCCTCGCGGGCAACCCGATGTTCACCGCCGGGCTCAACCGGGTCGGCGAGGCAGCCCACCGGATCTGGTCCGGCGAGCACGCGAAGGTGCTGGGCCATGCCACGAGCGGACCGGCCCTGCAGCAGAACCTCGTCTGCACGATGGAGGCAACCGCATGAGTCACAGGAAAGAGCTGGCGGCCGTCGTCGGGATCGGCCAGACCCACCACCGCGCCAAGCGCGAGGACGTCTCGATGGCTGGCCTGTGCCGCGAGGCGATCGACCGTGCCCTCGAGGACGCGAACCTCTCCCTCGACGACATCGACGCGATCGTGGTCGGCAAGGCGCCGGACCTGTTCGAGGGCGTGATGATGCCCGAGCTGTTCCTGGCCGACTCGCTCGGCGCCGCGGGCAAGCCGCTGCTCCGGGTGCACACGGCCGGCTCGGTGGGCGGGTCGACGGCGATCGTCGCCTCCTCCCTCGTGTCGGCCGGCGTGCACAAGCGGGTGCTGACCGTGGCCTTCGAGAAGCAGTCGGAGTCCAACGCGATGTGGGCGCTCTCGGTGCCGGTGCCGTTCAACATGCCGGTGCACGCGGGCGCCGGCGGCTACTTCGCGCCGCACGTGCGCTCCTACATCCGGCGCTCGGACGCGCCGACCCACGTGGGGGCCATCGTCGCCGCCAAGGACCGGCAGAACGCGCTCAAGAACCCCTACGCACACCTGAAGAACCCCGACACCACCGTCGAGTCGGTGCTCGCCTCGCAGATGCTCTGGGACCCGATCCGCTACGACGAGACCTGCCCGTCCTCCGACGGCGCGTGCGCCCTCGTCATCGTCGACGAGGACACCGCGAAGGCCTCCCCCAACCCGGCGTGGATCCACGGCACCGTGATGCGCTCGGAGGCCACCACGGCCGCCGAGCGCGACCAGGTCAACCCGCAGGCGTCGCGCGACGCGGCAGCGGCGATCTGGAAGCAGGCCGGGATCACCAACCCGATCGACGAGATCGACATGGCCGAGATCTACGTGCCGTTCTCCTGGTTCGAGCCGATGTGGCTGGAGAGCCTCGGGTTCGCCGGGCAGGGCGACGGCTGGAAGCTCACCGAGTCGGGCGCGACCGCGATGGACGGGCAGCTCCCGGTGAACTGCTCGGGCGGCGTGCTCTCCTCCAACCCGATCGGGGCCAGCGGCATGCTCCGCTTCGCCGAGGCCGCCCTGCAGGTGCGTGGCGCGGCCGGCGAGCACCAGGTCGACGGCGCCCGCCGCGCCCTCGGCCACGCCTACGGCGGCGGCTCCCAGTTCTTCTCGATGTGGGTGGTCGGCGCGGAGCGGCCCACCAGCTGAATGGTGTCGACTCCGCTCGACCACCGGTGGTCGAGCGGAGTCGACTCGTCTACACGACCAGGTCGTAGGTGAGCCAGTCGGTCCGGGCGGCGATGTCGTCGTACAGGCGCTGCGCGGTGTGGTTGTCGGGCGCCGTCACCCAGCGGACCTTGGCGGCCCCGCGGGAGCGCGCGATCTCGGTCAGCCTCGTGATCAGGGCTCGCCCGACGCCGCGCCCACGCACCGAGGCGTCGGTGAACAGGTCGTCGAGGAACAGCCCGGTCTCCCCCTCGCAGGGGCGGCAGTACGACCGGTGGTGCGCGAAGCCGACGACCCGGTCGTCCACGAGGGCGACGAGCCCACCGAGCTCGTGGGCGTCGTCGTGGAGCCAGCCCCACACCCGGTCGAGCACCTGCTCGTCCTGCTCGGGCTCGCACTCGTAGAACTCCCGGTAGGCCGCGAACATCCGCCGCCAGTCCTCCCGGTCGGCTGTCTCCAGGTTCCGTACGACGACCTCGCTCATGGGCTCATGATGCCTCCCCTGACCGGCGCTCCTTGACGGGGCCGGGCCCGGTTACTAACGTGCACATGAATCTGTTTTAGAAACGACGCGAGGAGCGGCCATGCCGGGACGGATCGTGGTGGTCGGCGGTGGCCTGGCAGCGGGCACGACGGTCTCCAGCCTGCGCGAGGGCGGGTACGACGGACCGCTGACCGTGTTCACCGAGGAGTCGCGACCGCCGTACGAGCGACCCCCGCTCTCCAAGGACCTGCTCCTCGGCAAGGGCACCCCGGACGACGCGCTCGTCCACGAGCAGGCCTGGTACGACGAGCACGACGTCGACCTGAGGCTCGAGACCCGGGTCACCGCGGTCGACCTGACGGCGAAGGAGGTCGTCGCGGCGACGAGCGGCTGGCCTACGACCAGCTGGTGCTCGCCACCGGGTCGCGAGCGCGCCGGCTGGCCATGGCCGACGACAGCGGAGCGCCGGTGACCTACCTGCGCACGATGGCCGACTCGCTCGCGCTCAAGGAGCACCTGCACGACGGGGCGCACATCGGGGTCATCGGTGGCGGCTGGATCGGCCTCGAGGTGGCCGCCGCGGCCAGGTCCAACGGCGCCGAGGTCACGTTGCTGGAGGCGCTGGACCACCCGCTCGAGCGCGTGCTCGGCCCGGAGGTCGGTGCGATCTTCGCCGAGCTGCACCGCGAGCACGGCGTCGACCTGCGCACCTCCGTGCACGTCACCGGGATCGAGCGCTCGGGAGACGGCGCGCTGGTGCACCTGCGCGAGGGCGACCCGGTGCGCTGCGACCTGCTCGTCGTCGGCGTGGGCGTCGAGCCGGTGGTCGAGCTCGGCCGGCGCCGCGGGCCTCGCGCCTCGACAACGGCATCCGCACCGATGCCCACCTGCGCACGAGCGACTCCTCGGTCTACGCCGCCGGCGACGTCGCCAACGCCGACCACCCGGTGCTCGGTCGGCCCCTCCGCGTCGAGCACTGGGACACCGCGATCAAGCACGGCCGTGTCGTCGCCGCGAACCTGCTCGGCGAGGACACCGTGCACGACGCGCTGCCGTACTTCTTCACCGACCAGTACGACCTCGGCATGGAGTACGTCGGCAACTCCGGCCCGGACGGCTTCGACCGGGTGGTCGTGCGCGGCGACACCAGCGGGCTCGACTTCACCGCCTGGTGGCTGCGCGGCGACGAGGTGGTCGCCGGCATGCACGTCAACCAGTGGGACGCCATCGACGACGTACGCCGCCTGGTCGGCCGGCGCGTCGACGCCGACCGGCTGGCGAACGAGTCGACCGAGCTGTCTCGCTGGGCGACTGAGCCTTACGCCCACCGCGAACGGTGCTCGTCCTACGCCGGGTCACAGGCCTAGGCTCCGATCATGGGAGACCTGATCTCGTTCCCGGCGTTCGAGGAGCCGGACCCGTCCACGCGCGAGCCGCTCTGGCGTGAGGTCGTGGGTCGGCAGCTGCGCGAGGAACGACACCGCCAGGAACGCACGCTCGCCGACGTGGCCGAGGAGGCAGGCGTCTCCACGCAGTACCTCTCGGAGGTCGAGCGCGGCCGCAAGGAGCCCAGCTCGGAGATCCTCGGCGCCGTCTCCGGCGCGCTCGGGCTCAGCCTGCTCGACCTGACCACCCGGGTGGCGCGCACCCTGACCGCCGCCACGCCACAGGGTCCGCTGGCGCTGGCCGCCTGAGGATCAGTAGCCGGGGAAGACGCGGCGCAGGTCGTCGAGGTCGACGTTCCCGCTGACGGTGACGTCGTCCGCCGTGTAGCCGTCCTTGAGACGACCGGTGAACAGCCGGAAGGCGGCTTCGTGCGGACCGTGGAAGGTCGCGGTCGCCCCGTCCGCCGTTCCGGTCGCCAGGCCGACGGCGTCGTCCACCGTCAGCGTGTAGCCGTCCAGGTCGACCACGACGCGCTCGTCGAGCCTGGTCCGCCTTGCCGATGAACCCCAGCATGTAGGCCGCAGGACCGGAGAGCTGCTCCAGCATCAGGTCGGCCGCCTCGGCGTCCACCGTGGCGGTGTCGTCGAGCCCGGCCAGCGCGTCCCAGGCGTGCAGCGAGACCTCGTTGAGCCGCGACCCGACCGCCTGGACCAGGGGCATCGGCTCCGGGGAGAAGCCGAGGTCGACCGTCACGGTGCTCCGCTGCTCGGGCGACAAGGCCTCGAGCAGGCGCACGAGCCTCTCGTCGTGCTCGAGGAACCCGGCCGCCTGGTCCTCCGGGCTCGCGGCGTCCCACCGGTCCCAGATCGGCCTGGTTGTCGCCGTCCGGGGCGGGCTCGCCCGCGATGCCGGCGGCGAAGCGGGGCAGGAAGATCTCGGCACCGCTGCCGAGGTGGGAGAGCACCTGGGCGACGGACCACTCCGACGCGGCGCTGGGGCCCTTGAGCTGGTCGGGCGTCAGCTCGCCCACCACCTCCGCGAGCCGGTCGTGGTGGGTGCGGAGGGACGTGATCGCGCGATCGAGGGAGTCAGCCATGTCGGGCGCAACCGGGTTCTGCGGCGAGATGTTCCGCGTCACGCAGCATTGCTGTTGCGGGCACCGAGGACGCCGTCGACCAGGCCGTAGCCGACCGCCTCCTCGGCGACGAGCACCAGGTCCCGCCCGGTGTCCTCGCGCAGCCGCTCGACGCTCTGGCCGGTGTGCCGGGCGAGGATCTGCTCCATCTCGGCGCGCAGGCGGACGATCTCCTTCGCCTGGACCGCGAGGTCGGGCAGCGCGCCCTGTCCCCCGGTCGAGGGCTGGTGCAGCACGACCCTCGCGTGCGGCAGCACCATCCGTCGGCCCGGCGTACCGCCCGCGAGCAGCACGGCGGCACTGGAGCCGGCCTGCCCGACGCAGGTGGTGGCCACGTCGGAGCCGATGAACTGCATCGTGTCGTAGATGGCGAGCGAGGCGGTGACCGAGCCGCCGGGCGAGTTGAGGTAGAGGTTGATCGGCGAGGCGGGGTTCTCGGACTCCAGGTGGAGCAGCTGCGCGATCACGACGTTGGCCACGCCGTCGTCGATCTCGGTGCCGATGTAGACGATGCGGTCGGTCAGCAGCCGGCTGAAGATGTCGACGGCGCGCTCGCCGTGCAGGGTCTTCTCGACGACGCTGGGGATCGTGTAGGAGCTCATCGCAGGCCCACGCGACGTTCCGGGACCGACGGCGTGATGGCGGTCAGGTCGGTGAGGATCTCGTCGACGAAGCCGTAGTCGAGTGCCTCCTCGGCGGTGAACCAGCGGTCGCGATCGGCGTCCCGCTCGACCTTCTCGACCGACTGGCCGGTGTGCTCGGCGATCAACCGCATCATCACGTTCTTGGTGTGCTCGAGGTTCGCGGCCTGGATCTCGATGTCGATGGCGGTCCCGCCGATGCCGGCGGAGCCCTGGTGCATCAGCACGCGGGCGTGCGGCAGGGCGAACCGCTTGCCGCGGGTGCCGGCCGAGAGCAGGAACTGGCCCATGCTCGCGGCCAGCCCCATGGCCAGCGTGCTGATGTCGTTGGGGACGAGCCGCATCGTGTCGTAGATGGCCAGCCCGGCGGAGACCGAGCCGCCCGGCGAGTTGATGTAGAGGCTGATGTCGCGCTGCGGGTCCTCGGCGGAGAGCAGCAGGATCTCGGCGCAGAGACGGTTGGCGATCGCGTCGTCGACCTCCTGCCCGAGCACGATGATCCGCTGCTGCAGCAGCCGGGCGGTGAGCTGGTCGTCGAGCGAGCCGCCGGTCAGGCCGGCGGGGGTGGCGGTGAAGGACATGCGACCAGCCTGTCCGTCGTACGTCGCGTCGCTCCAGCGGTTCTGCCGTGGGCGGTGCTGCCCTGGGCAGAACGCCTTGCCTCCGGCCCTGGTCGACGGCGCATGATTACTTCATTACACGCTTGCAGGAGGATGGCATGACGGATCAGACAGAGGTCGCGGGTTGGCTCCAGGGCCGGCTCCCCGACGAGTGGTTCACCGGGCCGGCGGAGGTGAGCGTCGACCGCGAGGAGATCTACGTCGTCGGCACCCTGGCCGCCCCCGAGGGCGTCGAGGGTGACCCCGACGGGCCGGAGGCGACCGAGGCGGCGAAGGGACGGATCTCCCGCTACCGCGAGGACACCCGCGACGAGCGGATCGGCATCGCTCGCGAGGCCGAGCACCGGTACGGCCGCAAGGTGGCGTGGGGTGTCGAGTGCGGCCCCGAACGGGTGATGTTCACCCACCTCGCCGTACCCGTGATGACACGGCTGCGCCAGTCCGAGCGGCGGGTGCTCGACACCCTCGTGGAGGCCGGCGTCGCGCGGAGCCGCGCCGACGCCCTGGCCTGGTGCGTGCGCCTCGTCGGCGAGCACACGGACGAGTGGCTCGAGCAGCTGCGCGAGGCGATGACGAGCGTGCAGAAGCTGCGCGACGAGGGCCCGCCCGCCGCCTGACCCTGTCGCCCGGGGTGCTTGGCTGGCACCGTGCCGGTCCCCGCCTTCGTCCACTCACCACGGGTGGCGGCGGTGGCCCTGGTGGTGACCTGGAGCTCCGGGTTCGTCGGAGCCGAGCTGGCCAGCCGTGCCGACGCCGATCCGCTCAACCTCCTGGGCTGGCGGTTCTCCCTCCTCGCCGTCCTGCTGACGGTCGTCGCGCGGGCTCGCGGGTACCGATGGCCGACGGCCGTTGCGTGGCGCCGGCAGGCGCTGGTCGGGGTGCTGTGCCAGCCCCTGTACCTCGTCTGCATCTTCGAGGGCGTGCGCCACGGGGTGGCCGGCGGCACGGCGGCGCTGATCGCCGCGCTGCAGCCGCTGCTGGTCGCCACCGTGGCCGGCCCGCTGCTCGGCGAGCGCACCACGGGCTGGATGTGGGTCGGCATGCTCCTCGGGCTCGATCGGGGTGGCGATCGTCGTCTCCGGCGACGTGTCGGTGGGCCATGCGCCGGCCTGGGCCTACCTGCTGCCGGTCGCCGGGATGCTCTCCCTGACGACCGGCACCGTGCTGACGCGGCGGCTGCGCCCGCCCGAGGGCGTGCTCCAGACGATCATGATGCAGTCGGTCGTCGCAGCCGTCGTCCTCGACGTCGCCGCAGCGGTGACCAGGCAGGCCACCGTGCCGACGACGTGGGACTTCTGGCGCGCGGTGGTGTGGCTGATCGTCCTGGCCAGCCTCGGGGGCTACGTGATGTACGTCCACGTCGCGCGCACGCAGGGCGCCACGGTGGTCAGCACGCTGCTCTACCTGACGCCGCCCACGACGATGCTGTGGGTCTACCTGATGTTCGGCGTGCCGGTGCACGTCGCCGGCCTCGTGGGACTGGCGATCAGTGCGGTCGGGGTGTGGCTGGTGCTGCGGTCACGCCCCGGTCGGGCTCGGTCTAGGAGTACTTCACCGGTACGTGCTTGACGCCGTTGATCCAGCCGTGGCGCAGCCGGACCGGGTCGCCCGTGCGGGTGATGTCCGGCATCCTGTCGGCGATCACGTTGAACATGACCTCGACCTCGAGCCGGGCCAGGTTGGCGCCGATGCAGTAGTGCGCCCCGTGACCGCCGAAGGACAGGTGCGGGTTGGGGTCGCGCATGATGTCGAAGTCGTTGGGGTTCTCGAAGACGGCCTCGTCGTGGTTGGCACTGGAGTAGAAGATGCCGACGCGCTCGCCCTTCTTCACCAGCTGCTCGCCGACCATCACGTCGTTCAGCGCCGTGCGCTGGAAGACGGTGACCGGCGTGGCCCAGCGGATGATCTCGTCGGTGGCGGTCTTCGGCCGCTCCTTCTTGTAGAGCTCCCACTGGTCGGGGTGGTCGAAGAAGGCGTTCATGCCGTGGGTGATCGCGTTGCGGGTGGTCTCGTTGCCCGCGACCGCGAGCATGATCACGAAGTAGCCGAACTCGTCCTCGCCCAGCGCATTGCCGTCGACGTCGGCGTTGATCAGCTTGGTGATGATGTCGTCGCGGGGGTTCTTGCGGCGGTCCTCGGCCATCCCCATCGCGTACATCAGGATCTCGGCGGCGGCGACGTCCGGCTGTCCGCCGTACTCGGGGTCGTCCTGGGCGAGCATCTGGTTGGACCAGTCGAAGAGCTTGAGCCGGTCCTCGTGCGGTACGCCGAGCAGGTCGGCGATCGCCTGCAGGGGCAGCTCGGCCGCCACCTCGGTGACGAAGTCGCCGTCACCCTTGGCCAGGGCGTCGTCGACGATCTTCTCGGCCCGCTCGACCAGGATGTCGTGCATCGCGCCGATCGAGCGCGGGGTGAAGCCGCGGCTGATGATCTGGCGGGTCTTGGTGTGCACCGGCGGGTCCTGGTTGATCAGCATGATCTGCTGCAGCTCGATCTGGTCGCGCTCCATGTCGGGGCCGAACCGGATGATCGCGCCGTTCTCGGCCGAGGAGAAGTCCTTGCTGTTCTTGGAGACCGCGGCGACGTCCTGGTGCCGGCTCACGGCCCAGTACCCGGTGTCGAGGAACCCTGCCCGCGCCTCGGGCGTCTGCTCGACCCACCAGACCGGTGCGGTCTTGCGCAGCTCGAGGAACTGTTCCAGCGGGACGGCCGCCTGGCACAGGTCCGGGTCGGTCGGGTCGAACCCGGCCGGCAGGGCTGGTGTCGTTGCGGTCACGGCTGCACCTCCACGCGTCTTCCTCGCTCAATACTGAAACGTGTTCTAGTCGGGCATCGTGGCATACCTTCGGTTTGTTCGGAAGACATGACCCGCCGGTAACTCCTACGTCACACCGCGTGGGCGTTGCCGCGAACCAGAACGTGTTCTAGTTTTGTGGCATGGGAGATCCCGTCATCATCGAGGCCGTCCGCACCCCGCTCGGCAAGCGCGGCGGCGGACTGGCCGGCGTCCACCCCGGTGAGCTGCTCGGCCACGTGCAGCGCGAGGTGCTCAAGCGCTCCGGGGTCGACCCGGCCCTGGTCGAGCAGGTGGTCGGCGGCGTCGTCTCCCAGGCGGGCGAGCAGTCCAACGACATGGTCCGGCGCGCCTGGCTGCACGCCGGACTCCCCCAGCCCACGGGCGCGACCACGATCGACGCCCAGTGCGGCTCGGGCCAGCAGTCGGCGCACTTCGTCAACGACCTGATCAAGGCCGGCACCATCTCGGTCGGCATCGCGTGCGGTGTCGAGTCGATGAGCCGGATCCCGCTCGGGGCCAACGTGCCCGAGGGCATGGGCGACCCGCGCCCCGCGTCGTGGGACATCGACATGCCGAACCAGTTCCTCGGTGCCGACCGGATCGCGCAGAACCGCGGGCTGACCCGCGAGGACCTCGAGGCGTTCGGTGCCGAGTCGCAGCGGCGTGCCGCCGCTGCGGTCGCCGAGGGTCGCTTCGAGCGCGAGATCACCCCGCTCGAGGCTCCGGTGGTCGACAAGGCGACGCGCGAGCCCACCGGCGAGATCCGGGTCGTCGCGGCCGACGAGGGTCTCCGCGAGACGACCCTCGAGGGCCTGGCCCGCCTGAAGCCGGTGCTGGAGGGCGGGATGCACACGGCCGGTACGTCGTCGCAGATCAGTGACGGCGCCTCCGCGGTGCTGCTGATGGACTCCGAGCTCGCTGCCTCGCTCGGACTCACACCCCGTGCCCGCATCGTCGACCACGCCCTGGTCGGCTCGGACCCGTACTACCACCTCGACGGGCCCATCGACGCGACCCGCCGGCTGCTCGAGCGCACCGGGCTGTCGCTCGACGACTTCGACCTGTTCGAGGTCAACGAGGCGTTCGCGGCCGTCGTGCTCTCCTGGGCGCAGCAGACCGGCGCCCCCCTCGACCGCACCAACGTCAACGGCGGCGCCATCGCCCTGGGCCACCCGGTCGGCTCCACGGGCACCCGCCTGATCACCACGGCCCTGCACGAGCTCGAGCGCACCGACGGCACCCGTGCGTTGATCTCGATGTGCGCCGGCGGCGCGATGGCGACCGGGACGGTGCTCGAGCGGGTCTGAGCCGGGAGCCCGCCGACCCGCTGAAGGGGCGCCCTATCCGCCGCTATGGACCCCCGGGGCCCGTACCGCATACGTCCTCGATCGGTCGACATGCTCACGTGGCCACGGCGCGATGCCTACAGCCCACAGTTAGACGGAAGAGAACCCAGGTGCGCCCAGCTGCCGTGCAGGAACGGCGCCGTGATCCCGCCCCCGCCCAGGCGAGTGCGACTGACCGTGCGTAGCTCGTCTGAGGCACGCCGAACGTGGCGGCAGTGATGCGGTGAGCACGATCAGACAAGTGCCAGCGCACCACCACAGCGGGCGAGCATCGTCGCTCAGTTCAACAAGACGGCGTTACTTCGCGGTGGCCTTCTTCGCGGTGCTCTTCTTCGCGGGCTTGGCCAGCGCGGCGCGGGTCGCGGACGACGGGCCTGCTCCCGGCTTCCCTTCCCGCTTGTGCGCCCGGTCCCGGGGCACGGTGACCCCGGTGTCCACCGCGTCGGACGGGAGGCCGATGCCACGCTCAAGCGCGGTCAGCGCCTCACCGGTGTACACCGCCAACCGCTGCAGGTGTGGCACCGCTTCCCGGTCACCGATGAAGCCGAAGTTCATCGTGCCGGCGTAGGTCTCCAGGGTGATGTTCAGCGCCATCCCGTGCGCCGGGATCGACACCGGATAGACCGCCTCCAGGCGCGAGCCGCGCAGGTACAGCGTCTTCTTCGGCCCGGGCACGTTGGAGAGCACCAGGTTGAAGGTGGTGGGAAGCGGGTTCTTGACCCCGGCGATCGCGGCCACCGTCTGCGCGAGGCTGGGCGCGAGCAGGTAACCGGAGTAGGCCAGTGCGGGCAGCTGTCCCAGCCCAGCCATCTGCTTCTTGGCCTGGCTGGTCGAGTCGATCACTGCCTCCAGCCGGCGCACCGGGTCCACCACGTCGGTGCCCAACGAGGCCATGAGCACGGCGACCTTGTTTCCGCCGCCCTCGTCTCCCCCCTCGCGGATGTTGACCGGCACGAAGGCCACCAGAGGCTTCTCCGGCAGTTCACCAAGCTCGTCGAGGTAGGCGCGAAGCCCGCCGCCGCAGACCGCCATCACCACGTCGTTCAGGGTGCCGCCCGAGGCCTTGGCGATTGTCTTGAACCGAGCGGTATCGAACTGTTGTGTGGCGAACCGGCGGGTGCGGCTGGTGCGCTGGTTGAGGATCGAGTCGGGCGCGCTCCACCCGCCCTTGAGGTTCTTGTGCTCCTCGCCGCGGCTGAGCTCGAGCTTGGCGACGGCCTTGGCCACGCCGGCCGCGGACCCGACCGCGCCGAGCGCACCCTTGGCCACCCCAGTGGCGGTGCCGCTCACTGCGCGGACCAACGATGCGGACTGCTTCGGCGGCTTCGCGCGCTTCGGCGGGTCGAGGCTGAAGAAGAACTTCCCCTTGCTCTCAGGGTCCTCCGAGAGCGAGCGCCCAAGCATCTTCACCGCCGTGAAGCCGTCCACCAGGGCATGGTGCACCTTGGTGTAGAGCGCGAATCGACCACCCTCGAGCCCCTCGATGACATGCAGCTCCCACGGCGGCCGGGTGAAATCGAGCTGATGGCTGTGCAGCCGCGAGACCAGGATGCCGAGCTCGCGCTCATCGCCCGGACTGGCCAACGCGGAACGGCGTACGTGGTAGTCGAAGTCGAAGTTCTCGTCCTCGACCCACGCCTGTCGCGGATGACGCAGCAGGAACGGATGAGTCAGCTTCATGTTCCACGGCGACAAGACGGGCTCTTCGCGCGCCTCGTCGAGGACGTCCCGCAGGTACGTCGGGCCCGCATCGGCCGGTGGTGTGAACGGCATCAACGAGGCCACGTGCATCATCGTCTCCGGTGTCTCAGTCCACAGGAACATCGCGTCCTGCGGCGGAACCCGGCGTTTGGCGCTCATGGGCTGATCTTGCCGCACCGGTGCACAACTTCGGAGCCAGCCGGACGACGTGCGCTGCCTCGGTCCACATTCCCACCCGGGCCTTGCCGCGATTGCGCGTCATTTCACCGCGAATGTTGAGGGCCTTCGCCACGCGTCGCGGCTCACGTCCGCCGATGGAAGCCGACCTTCCCGCCCGCGACGTGGGTGACCTCGTACCTCGGGTCGTGGATGCGTCGGTGGTGGTGGGGGCACAAGAGGCGGCCGGTGGCCACGTCGGTCGAGCCACCGGTCGACCAGGGGGCGTCGTGGTGGGCGTGACACATGCCGGGCGGTGTCTCGCAGCCCTCGGCGGTGCAGCCTCCGTCTCGCACGCCCATCGCGAGCCGCATCCCCTCGGAGTGGAAGCGCCGCTTCCGGCCGAGGTCGAGGACCTGGCTCCTGCCGCCGAGCACCATCGGGATGATGCCGGCGGTGCACGCCAGGCGACGGGCTTCGGACGCCGAGATTCGACCACCCGTGTCCAGCGTGCACACACCGGCCGACTCGAGCTGCGCCATGAGTTCCTCGAGCGTCATCGTGACGACGACCGTGGCGCCACAGCCACCCGTCCTGGGCAAGTCGGCGGCCGAGATCGACTCGATCAGCTGGGCGAAGGCGAGGCCATGACGTACCGGCGTCGGGAGCTCGGGGTCGATGTCTGAAGGTCGCGCGTACGACGAGATCGCCAGCACCATCTTGCGCAGCATCTCGCCCTGCAGGCTCGGGACGTCGAACCGTCCGTGGCAGATGCCCTCGTCGTCCTCCCACATCGTGAACGAGGCACGACGACGAGCCCGCGCCTCGTCCTGCTCGAGCTTGCGGCCCTCGAACCTCTCCGCGAGCTCGGGCGCGATCACCTCGAAGATCCGGTCACCCAGGATCCGCAGCCGCCGAGCGTCGTGCTCGAGCGCGAGCTCGACAAGGTGGCGCTCTGCAGCGGCGACCTGCTCCGCGTCCACCGCGAACTCACCCCTGGTCGGCAGCCGATCCAGGGCCGCGACGATCACGCGCGCCTGTGCGGCGTTGACCGCCCCAGCGTCGAAGGCCGCCGACACGACGTGGCGCTGCTCCAGCTTCTTGCCCAGCCGCAGGTCCGAACGAGCCTCGCGGCGGACCTGCCGGGTCTCCCCGGCCAACCAGTCTGCAGCGCTGCCGTCACCCTTCGCGTCGGTAGCGCCCGCACGGTCGGCCTCCACCAGCACCCGCAGCTTCAGGGCAGCCAGCTTGGCCTCGTCGCGCGCGATCACGCGAAGTACCTCCCGATGCTCCTCCTCGGTCAGCGACCACACTGGCACCGCGGCGACATCGTCGAGGCGATCCGACAGCCGGTGAGCGAAGCCGAGCACCGGGTGGACCCGGTCGATCGTCTGGCTGCTCATGACCACAATCCAAGCACCGAGCACCGACAGTTCTGATCACCCGTCGTGTGTTGGTTTCGCCAAGCAGGACAGGGGAAAGCCACTGCTCTGAAGGTCGCAGCGATACGCCCTGACCGACGCGGAGCGATGGGCCGCTGACCTCCGGAAGTATCGTGTGGCGCGACCAAGGTCCGCGGGACGTGCGGAGGGACGGTGACAGACGTGGCAGCCGGTACTCGAGCTGAAGGTGGATCGATCGAGTTCTCCGCCGAGCTGGTCAGCATCGAGGAGTCCACGCTGCTCCGGCTGCCGGCCGAGGCGAGCAAGGCCCTGCCGTCGCGGGGCCAGGTGGCGGTCCGGTGCGAGATCAATGGAAAGTCGTTCGACACGGTGCTGGAGCCTGACGGTCGACGAGGGCACTGGATCCCGGTCGATGGCACGTTGCAGAAGGCCACCGGTCTCAGCGCCGGAGACACCGCGAAGGTCAGTCTCGAGGTGCGCGAGGACTGGCCCGAGCCCCGGGTGCCAGAGGACCTCGCGGCCGCACTGGCCGAGGCGCCCGCGAAGATCCAGGACATCTGGGAGGACATCACCCCGATGGCCCGCTGGGAGTGGGTCCGTTGGGTGAAGGCGACGAAGAATCCCGACACGCGCGAGCGGCGGGTCGAGGTGAGCATCTCCAAGATGAGCAACGGCAAGCGCCGCCCCTGTTGCTTCGACCTCTCCTCCTGCACCGATCCGGAGCTGTCCAGGAGCGGCAAGCTGATCGAGGCCCCCTAGAGCTGCTCTCGCACTGTCGGCCGAGCTGACGCCATACTCGGAGAGATCGCTGAACGGCCGGTACCGGAGGTGGACATGTCCTACGTCGTCGACTTCGTGGACGTCTCCACGGTCGGGTTGGAGTCGTCACCGGTCGCGGACGCCCTCGCCGGGCTGAGAGCGAACGAGGCGCGCTACTTCAGGAACAAGTACTCCCACACCTTCACCGTCGAACCCGCCGGCGAGGCGAAGGAGACGGTCGACTGGGTGCACCACATCCTCGAGGCAGAACGCGACCTCGTCATCGAGTCCCGACCCCTCGAGGCGACCGCCTTCGAGGTCGACGGGATCCGGATGGCGTATCTCTTCTACGAGTCCGGCCTCTCGATCAACGTGATGTACACGATCGCGGACGGCGGCAAGCGCGCTGTCGGGTTCAAGCTCTCCGACGGGATGGACGTCCCCGAGGAGCTCGCCGCGAGCTTCAAGTTCGCCCGGCAGAAGTCCAAGCTGGCCGGCACGATCCGTGGCTCCTACTTCGTCATCAAGGGCGAGTACTGACTCGCTGCCTGGAGGTCTCGCCATGGCATGGAACCGTCCGGACCCGGCGACGCGACCGCCGGTCGAGTCACACGTGCACGACGCCGTCGACGTCGCGACCGGGAAGGTGGTCACCACGCCCGGTGGCGGAGCGCCGACGCCGGAAGACCGGTTGGCGAAGCTGCGGCGCCTGGGGTTCCGTGGCGACGTCAACGTGTTCGGGACACCGAGCCACCGGCTGACCCCGCGGGCGCCGTACCAGGCGTCGCCGGAGGGATGGCTGGACGCGTACGACGGCGACTACTCCGCGGGCAACGACCAGATCTGGTGGCGGCTCCCCGCCACCTTCGACAACTACAAGGCCACCTGCAACGCGACGTTCGGCGGCGTGGCGCGCGGGGCCGCGACTGCTGAGCGTGAACGTCGAGGTCTGGCCGTTCACCGGGCGCACGGGCACGATCGTGATCTTCGTCGGCGACGCCCAGGCCGAGATCCCGGTCAGCGCCTCCACGGCCCGCACGATCGACGTGGCCTTCACCCATGACGGCTCCGACCCGTTCACCGCGATGGTCGTGCTGCGGCAGGGCATCTACGACTTCGTGGTGCACTCCGTGACCCTCGGATCGCCGGGGATCGTGGTCACCACCCAGCAGCCGACCGCCTGAGCACCGCCCGAGGCGACACCTGGCCTATCGACCGAGCAGGACCGCGAGGCCGGTGCCGACGCCGACAGCCACGAGCGCCACGACGAGCACGACGGCGACGACCTTGGTGTTCATCACGCCTTCTCTCTCCCCCGATGTCGCCGGAATCGCTGTCCTGATGGGTCGCTCACTATCCTCGGCGTACCCCACACCATCACGAGGAGACCGCCATGTTCGAGGATCTGTCCGGTGTCGGCGACCTCCAGAAGGCCCTCACCACGACCAACGCGCTGCTCGCCGACATCCTCGCCGAGCTCCAGGAGACGAACTCGCAGCGACTGGACGAGATCGCCCGGGAGCTCCGTTCACTGAACGTGAAGGTCGGCAAGCTCCCCTTCACCGGATGACCGTGACAGGCGCGCACGTCGGCCTACAATAATGCGGACATATCGCCCCATGAAGCGTCTCTGGCAACTACCGTTTGCAGGGAGCTGCGCGCGGGGGGAGGTGCTGGATGGACGGACCGTCGGACGACGCCGCCCTGTGGCGCCTGACCCTGCAGCACTCACCCATCGGGATGACCCTGGTCGGCCTCGACGGTCGCCTGCTGATGGTCAACCGCGCCCTGTGCGAGATGCTCGGCTACGACGCCGAGACCCTCTCCCAGCGTGGCTTCCAGGAGCTCACGCACCCGGAGGACCTCGATGCGGACCTCGAGCTCTTCGACCAGGCTGTCGTGGGCGACATCGACTCCTACCGGCTGAGCAAGCGCTACCTCCATGCCGACGGGCACGTCATCTGGGGGGACCTCTCGGTGGCCCTCGTCCGGGACCCGGACGGCGCTCCCCTGCACTTCGTCTCGCAGATCCTCGACGTGACCGAGCAGCACGCCTACGCGGAGCGCCTGGAGACCGCCAATGCCGAGAAGGACCGTGAGCACCAGACGCTGGAGGCGGTCTTCGAGACGGTCGGTGTCGGTCTGCTGCTGATCGGTCCCGACGGCCACTACGAGCGGATGAACCGCCGGCACCACGAGTCCATGCACCTGCCGTTCCCCACGGGCCACGAGGGCGAGGCGGGGCAGCTCGGCCACGTCTACTTCGACGACGGCAAGACCCTGATGGCCAGGGAGGACATGCCGTCGTACCGCGCGGTCCAGGGCGAGGAGTTCGACGACTACTCGTACTGGGTCGGTGCGGATCCCCGCTCCCGGAAGGCCTTCTCCACCTCGGCCCGTCAGGTGCGCGGTCCCGCCGGCCAGATTCTCGGGGCCGCACTCGCCTACCAGGACATCACCGACCTGATGCGGGCCATGCAGGTGAAGGACGAGTTCGTGTCCTCGGTGTCCCACGAGCTGCGGACGCCACTCACGTCCCTCCTGGGGTACCTGGAGATCCTCTGCGAGTACGACGACCTCCCCGCCGACGTGACGTCGCAGCTGCACGTGATGCAGCGCAACGCCCTGCGGCTGCGGACGTTGCTGAGCGACCTCCTCCACGTGGGACAGTCCGACGAGGGCGGACTTCAGGTGGAACGTGTGCCCATGGACCTGGTCGACGTCGTGCACGAGGCCGTCGAGGCGTCGCGACCCGTCGCGGACAAGTGCGGCATGACCCTGCACCTCGAGGCACCCTCGCACCTCGTCGTGATGGCCGACGAGCAACGCATCCGTCAGGTCCTGGACAACCTGATCTCGAACGCGATCAAGTACACGGTCGCCGGCGGTTCGGTGTCGGTCGCCCTGCGACAGAAGCCGGACTGCATCGAGCTCGACGTCAGCGACACCGGGATGGGCATACCGCCCGACGAGGTCGAGAACGTCTTCAGCCGCTTCTTCCGGGGCAACGACGTGCGAACGAGCCACATCCCGGGCACCGGGCTCGGACTCAACATCGTCAGCTCCATCGTGGCCGCGCACGACGGCTCGGTGACGGTGGAGAGCGAAGTGGGACGGGGTAGCACCTTCCGGGTCACGCTGCCGTCGTCTGCCGTGGCCGCGACCGCTGCGCCGTCATCGATCGTCCGACATCGAGCCTCGGACGTCGCCCGCGCAGGCTGACCTTGTCTCCAGCCCGCGGCGGGATCACAGTGGACCTAGTCGTCAGCACGTACGACCAGGAGGTCCCGTGAGCATCGTCCTGACCGCAAGCCCACACAGCTCGCTGAGCCGGCGCGAACGCCGGGCCGAGCGTCATCGGCTGCAGCGCTGCGACACGCTCACCGACCGGCTCGCCGAGCTGCACAGCATGCGCGCCCTGCTCGGACGAGCAGCCGAGGTCGTCTCCACCGGCTGGGTCCAGGACGCGTGGTTCGCAGTGGCCACACGATCCGGCACCCGCGTCGTCGCTGCTCACGACGTCCGGCGGGCGGCTCGTCATCCCGTGGTCGGCGCCTGCCTCGTCGGCGGCGTGGTCGAGGCCGGTGGCGGCCCCACCTCGGTCCGCTCCCAGCTCGTCCGGCGGACCCTCGACCTGACCTGGCACACCCTTCACGAGGACCCGCACCAGCCCGTGCGGTGGTGTCCGGGCCCCGACGTACGACTGATGCGGCTGCTCGACCTGACCCGCTGGAACGACGACCCGGGCCGGGCACAGGGCGAGGTCGTCGACCTGCTGCACCGGGGTCAGCTCACCGTCGACCTGCAGCGAGAGCTGTGCCGCACCGAGCTCTGTCGGATCGGGCCGACCGAGTTCGGGCTACGGTCGGAACCGTGCGCGCCATCACCTACAGCCAGACCGGAGATCCCGACGTACTGACCCTCGGCGACCGGCCCCGGGCCGAGCCGGGTCCGGGCGAGGTCCGGGTCCGGATCCATCGCTCCGGGGTCAACCCCACCGACTGGAAGGCCAGGCAGGGCTCCGAGCCGGGCACGGCGGTCGACCCGCCACAGGTGCCCGACCAGGACGGCTCCGGTGTCGTCGACGCGGTCGGTGCCGGCGTCGAGGAGGCGCTCGTCGGGTTGCGGGTGTGGATCTGGGAGGCGGCGTACCAGCGACCGGAGGGGACGGCGCAGGAATACGCGCTGGTGCCGCGACACAACCTCGCGCTGCTGCCCGACACCGCGTCCTTCGACCTCGGCGCCTCCCTCGGTGTCCCGTTCCTCACCGCCCACAGGACCCTGACGGTGACCGAGGACGGGCCGATCCGGCTCGGTCCGGGCACCCTGGCGGGGCGCACGGTCCTGGTCTCCGGCGGGGCCGGCGCCGTGGGCAACGCGGCGATCCAGCTGGCCCGCTGGTCGGACGCCACCGTCATCACGACCGTGAGCAGTCCCGAGAAGGCGAACCTGGCCGCCCGCGCAGGCGCCGACCACGTCATCGACTACAAGCAGCAGGACGTCGTCGCCGAGGTGCACAAGATCGTGCCGCACGGCGTGAACACCATCGTGGAGGTCGCCGCCGCGGCCAACGCGGAGATCGACTCCCAGGTGATCGGGCTGCACGGCTCGGTCGCGGTGTATGCCGACGACGGCGGGGCGGCGCTGAGCCTGCCGGTCAGGCCGCTGATGGTGCCGAACGCACGCTGGCAGTTCGTCCTCGTCTACACCGCTCCGCACGACTGGAAGGCCCGCGCCGTCGACGACGTCTCCGCAGCCGTGCTCGACGGTGCCGTCCGGGTGGGCGAGGAAGCCGGCCTGCCGCTGCACCACTTCCCGCTCGAACAGGCTGCGCAGGCCCACGCCGCGGTTCAGGACGGCGCCGTCGGCAAGGTGCTGGTCGACGTCACGGACTGAGGACGCCTCAGTGGTGGGGACCCGTCCGTCCGAGGGTCGTCTCGGGGGTGACGCCCGGGCGGGTCCACTGCGGTGCCGGTCGGCTGGTCGGGCCCCAGTCGGGCGTCCCGTCGGCGTCCGAGCGCCAGTACCAGCAGGCATGGTTGCCCACCGGCCATCCTTCGGGGTTGTCCTCCCAGGCCTCGCCACGGCCGTAGGGCGTCAGGTCGAGCAGGCCCATGGCACCGTTGGCCGGCTCGGTGCCGCGGTCCGTCGTGGAGTAGGTCAGGAAGACCCGGTCGCCGTCGCGCAGGAAGCAGTTGAGCACCCCCATCTCGCCGCCGACAGGCTCGTCGAGACCGCGGACCGAGTACCAGGGCTGGGTGTAGCCCATGAACTCGACGAAGGGAGCCAGCTCCTCCCACGACCCCGTCGCGACGACGGCGTACGAGACACCCCGGGCGTTGAGGTAGGCGGCGTCGTGCAGGTGCCAGACCGTGAGCGTGCACCCCTCGCACTGCCCCTGGTGCGGCGCGCCGTCGTACCACATGTGCTTGTAGAGCACGAGCTCGTCACGCCCCTCGAACAGGTCGATGAACGGCACCGGGCCGTCCGGACCGACGACCTCGACCGTCCCGTCGAGCTCCACCATGGGAAGCCGACGGCGCGCCGCGGCAATGGCATCGCCGGCGCGCGTGTGCGCCTTCTCGCGGACGAGGAGCTCGTCACGAGCCGCCTGCCAGGTGGCCTGGTCGACGATGGGTGGCTTTCCGCGCGGCGCGGTCGTCATGGAGTCCTCCGTGGTGGCTCGGTCGCGGGCAGCGTGTTGTCACGTCCCCGATCTTCAATCCGGCAGACCCCCGCGCGGCGCGAAACTCATCGCCCTACGATCCAGTCCATGACGCCCTCGTTCGCCCTCGACCCGGACCACCTCGAGCTGCAGAAGTGGCTGCACACGTTCGCCGCGGACGTGATCCGTCCGGCGGCGGCGGAGTGGGACGAGAAGGAGGAGTTCCCCTGGCCCGTGGTGGAGGAGGCCGCGAAGGCCGGGATCTACTCGCTCGACTTCTTCGCCACGCAGAGCTTCGACGAGACCGGGCTGGGGATCCCGATCGCCATGGAGGAGCTGTTCTGGGGCGACGCCGGGATCGGTCTCTCCATCGTCGGCACGGCGCTCGCCGCAGCCGCAGTACGCGCCAACGGCACCGACGAGCAGCTCGGCGAGTGGGTGCCGCAGATGTTCGGCAGCCCCGGCGACCTGCACCTGGCGGCCTTCTGCTCGTCCGAGCCCGACGCGGGCTCCGACGTCGGTGCGATGCGCACCCGTGCGAGGTACGACGAGGCGACTGACGAGTGGGTGCTCAACGGCACCAAGACGTGGGCCACCAACGGCGGGCTGGCCGACGTGCACGTCGTCACGGCCGTGGTCGACCCCGACCTGCGCACCCGCGGGCAGGCGAGCTTCGTCGTGCCGCCCGGCACGAAGGGACTGAGCCAGGGGCAGAAGTTCCACAAGCACGGCATCCGGGCCTCCCACACAGCCGAGGTCGTGCTGGAGGACTGCCGCATCCCCGGCCGGTGCCTGCTCGGTGGCAAGGAGAAGCTCGACGCGCGGCTCGCCCGCGCTCGCGAAGGCACCCCTTCGACAGGCTCAGGGACCGGGGGAAGCAACGCGAGCATGGCGACGTTCGAGCGCACCCGGCCCGCGGTGGGTGCGCAGGCCATCGGCATCGCTCGGGCGGCGTACGAGGTGGCGCTCGACTACGCCAAGACGCGCGAGCAGTTCGGCAAGGCGATCATCGAGAACCAGGGCATCGCGTTCGCGCTCGCCGACATGAAGACCGCCATCGACGCCTCGCGGCTGCTGGTGTGGCGGGCGGCGTGGATGGGTCGCCAGGGCGAGCCTTTCGATGCGGCCGAGGGCTCGATGTCGAAGCTGTTCGCCGGGGAGACGGCAGTGCGGGTGACCGAGCAGGCGATGCAGATCCTCGGCGGCAACGGCTACACCCGGGAGTACCCGGTCGAGCGGATGGCCCGCGACGCCAAGATCTACACGATCTTCGAGGGAACGTCGGAGATCCAGCGGCTCGTGATCGCGCGGACCATCTCGGGCGCCCCGATCCGCTGACCACGACTGGGTTAGGGTTGCCTAAGTAGTCGAGGCGAGGGAGCAGCCCATGCACGCGCACGTGGTGACCACCGAGTGGCTCACCCCTGTCCTGGTCCGTGTCGTCCTCGGCGGTGACGACCTCGAGGCCTTCGAGATGCCCGAGGACACCGACGCCTACGTGAACGTCGCGATCGCGCCGAGCGGTGCGCCGTACGGCGAGGTGTTCGATCCCGCTGAGGTCCGGGAGCAGCACGAGAAGGAGCACTGGCCGCGCCGCCGCCGCTACACGGTCCGCAGCTGGGACCGGGCCCGGCAGCTGCTGACGCTCGACTTCGTGGTGCACGGCGACGACGGCGTCGGTGGTCCCTGGGCCGCCGCCGCGAAGCCCGGCGACGTCCTGGTCTTCGAGGGCCCGGGCGGCGGCTACCGGCCCGACCCGACTGCCGACTGGCACCTGTTCGTGGGCGACGAGTCGGCGCTGCCCGCCATCGCCGCCTCCCTCGAGGCGCTCCCCTGGGGCGCGACCGCCGTCGTGCGCCTGGTCTGCGACGGGTCGGAGCACGAGATCCCGCTCTCCTCCCCCGCCGAGCTCGACCTCCAGTGGCTGCACCGCGCCGGCGGGCCCGGCGACGCCGACCTGCTGCCGGACGCCGTACGCGCGCTGGAGCCACCCGAGGGCCGGGTGCACGCCTTCGTGCACGGCGAGGCCGACGAGATCCGGGCCATCAGGCGGCACCTGCTGCTCGACCGCGGATTCACCCGTCAGTCGATGTCGTGCTCGCCGTACTGGCGGCGCACCATGACCGACGAGTCGTGGCGCGAGGTCAAGCGCCAGTACGTCGCCGCGATGGACGCCGACGTCGAGGTCGCCTGAGCGCGCGAGCGCACTGGGGCGCTCGGTACTCTCGAGCAGCATGGAAGAGATGAAGGCCCGCCGCGTCGTCGACGCGCTGCGTGAGCAAGGCACGAACGCCGAGCTGGCGCGCGTCGCGGTGTTCCAGTTCGGCGTGACGATCAAGCTCCCCGACGGGCGCGAGGCCACGTGGGACTCCGACGGCACGGCGTCGCTGGAGGCCCAGGTGATGCGCAACGGCGTGCTGGTCGGCTTCGTCCCCCAGATCGAGGGCTCCGACAGCTACACCGAGGAGCAGATCATCGACACGATCCGGCGTACCGACTACGACAAGCCGATCGCCACCCAGAGGTCGACGACGCCACCGCCCGAGCCGGCCCTGCCGATCAAGGGCGGCCTGTTCCGTCGCTTCATGGACGGTTTTCGCTACCGCTGACCCCTCGGCTGTTGCCTGACCCTCGGTTACCGTGCAGAGCGGAGCTCACCTGGGGAGGTCGACAGTGCTGTCGGACATCGAGATCGCCAACGCGGCCACGCTGCGACCGATCAGGGAGATCGCCGAGGAGACGCTCGGCATCGACGAGAGCCACCTCGTGCCCTACGGGCACTACAAGGCGAAGGTCGACCTGACCTACCTGGCCTCGCTCTCCGACCGCCCGCTCGGCCGGCTGGTGCTGGTGACCGCGCTGTCACCCACCCCGCCCGGTGAGGGCAAGACCACCACCACGGTCGGTCTCACCGATGCGCTGCACGGCCTCGGGCACCGCACCGTCGCGTGCCTGCGAGAGCCCTCGATGGGGCCCGTCTTCGGCATGAAGGGTGGCGCGGCCGGCGGCGGCTACAGCCAGGTCGTGCCGATGACCGACATCAACCTGCACTTCACCGGCGACTTCGCGGCGATCGCCGCCGCCAACAACCTGCTCGCGGCCCTGATCGACAACCACGTCCACCACGGCAACGAGCTCGACATCGACGTCCGCAACATCAGCTGGAAGCGCGTGCTCGACATGAACGACCGCGCCCTTCGCGAGGTCACCGTGGCGCTCGGTGGGCACGCGAACGGCTTCCCGCGCGAGGAAGGGTTCGACATCGTCGTCGCCTCGGAGCTGATGGCGATCTTCTGCCTCACCGAGTCGTGGGCCGACCTGAAGCGACGTATCGGCGACATCGTCATCGGCTACACGCGCTCCACGCAGCCCGTCACCGCCCGCGACCTCGGAGCCCACGGCGCGATGGCCGCCCTGTTGCGCGACGCGCTCGCGCCGAACCTGGTGCAGACCCTCGAGGGCGCGCCGGCGTTCGTGCACGGCGGCCCGTTCGCCAACATCGCCCACGGCTGCAGCTCGGTGACGGCGACCCGCGCCGGCCTCCGGCTGGCCGACATCGTGGTCACCGAGGCGGGTTTCGGCGCCGACCTCGGCGCGGAGAAGTTCGTCGACATCAAGTGCCGCAAGTCCGGGCTGCGTCCCGACGTCGCGGTCGTGGTGGCCACGGTGCGCGCCCTGAAGTACCACGGCGGCGTCGCGCTGACCGACCTCGGCACCGAGGACGTCGCCGCGGTCGAGGCCGGCATGGTGAACCTGCGCCGGCACCTGCACAACATCCGCGAGGTGTACGGCATCGCGCCGGTCGTCGCGGTCAACCGCTTCCCGACCGACACCGACCTCGAGGTGGCCAAGGTCGTCGACCTCGTCGCGGCCGAGGGAGTCCGGGCCTACCCGGCGACGCACTTCGCCGACGGTGGCACGGGGGCGCAGGAGCTCGCCAAGGGCGTCCTGCAGACCCTCGAGGACCCCTCGCCGTACTCCTTCTCCTTCACCTACGACGACGAGCTGTCGCTCATCGAGAAGGTCGAGACGATCGCGACCAGGCTGTACGGCGCGGGCCTGGTGACCTGGGAGGCCAGGGCGCGGAGGCGGCTGCAGCGGTTCGAGCGCGACGGGTACGGCGTCCTGCCGGTGTGCGTGGCGAAGACGCAGTACTCCTTCTCGACCGACCCGACCTCGCTCGGGGCGCCGTCGGGCCACGAGCTGCACGTGCGCGAGGTCCGGCTCTCGGCAGGTGCGGGCTTCGTGGTCGTGGTCTGCGGCGACATGATGACGATGCCCGGACTACCCCGCGACCCGTCGGCGTCCCG
>CAWCFR010000031.1:0-26040 GCA_963794725.1 uncultured Actinomycetota bacterium | reverse complement strand
CTCTACGATCCAGTCCATGACGCCCTCGTTCGCCCTCGACCCGGACCACCTCGAGCTGAAGAAGTGGCTGCACACGTTCGCCGCGGACGTGATCCGTCCCGCGGCCGCGGAGTGGGACGAGAAGGAGGAGTTCCCCTGGCCCGTGGTGGAGGAGGCAGCGAAGGCCGGGATCTACTCGCTGGACTTCTTCGCCACGCAGAGCTTCGACGAGACCGGGCTGGGGATCCCGATCACCATGGAGGAGCTCTTCTGGGGTGACGCCGGGATCGGTCTCTCCATCGTCGGCACGGCGCTCGCCGCCGCCGCCGTACGCGCGAACGGCACCGACGAGCAGCTCGGCGAGTGGGTGCCGCAGATGTTCGGCACCCCCGGCGACCTGCACCTGGCGGCCTTCTGCTCCTCCGAGCCCGACGCGGGCTCCGACGTCGGTGCGATGCGCACCCGTGCGAGGTACGACGAGGCGACCGACGAGTGGGTGCTCAACGGCACCAAGACGTGGGCCACCAACGGCGGGCTGGCCGACGTGCACGTCGTCACGGCCGTGGTCGACCCCGACCTGCGCACCCGCGGGCAGGCGAGCTTCGTCGTGCCGCCCGGCACGAAGGGGCTGAGCCAGGGCCAGAAGTTCCACAAGCACGGCATCCGGGCCTCGCACACCGCCGAGGTCGTGCTGGAGGACTGCCGCATCCCGGGCCGGTGCCTGCTCGGCGGCAAGGAGAAGCTCGACGCACGGCTCGCCCGCGCTCGCGAGGGCACCAGCTCGTCGGGCAACGCGAGCATGGCGACGTTCGAGCGCACCCGGCCCGCGGTGGGCGCGCAGGCCATCGGCATCGCTCGGGCGGCGTACGAGGTGGCGCTGGACTACGCGAAGACGCGCGAGCAGTTCGGCAAGGCGATCATCGAGAACCAGGCGATCGCGTTCGCGCTCGCCGACATGAAGACCGCCATCGACGCCTCGCGGCTGCTGGTGTGGCGGGCGGCGTGGATGGGTCGCCAGGGCGAGCCGTTCGACGCGGCCGAGGGCTCGATGTCGAAGCTGTTCGCCGGGGAGACGGCCGTGCGGGTGACCGAGCAGGCGATGCAGATCCTCGGCGGCAACGGCTACACCCGCGAGTACCCGGTCGAGCGGATGGCCCGCGACGCCAAGATCTACACGATCTTCGAGGGCACCTCGGAGATCCAGCGGCTCGTGATCGCCCGGACCATCTCGGGCGCCCCGATCCGCTGACCACGACTGGGTTAGGGTTGCCTAAGTAGTCGAGGCGAGGGAGCAGCCCATGCACGCGCACGTGGTGACCACCGAGTGGCTCACCCCTGTCCTGGTCCGCGTCGTCCTCGGCGGCGACGACCTCGAGGGCTTCGAGATGCCCGAGGACACCGACGCCTACGTGAACGTCGCGATCGCGCCGAGCGGTGCGCCGTACGGCGAGGTGTTCGACCCTGCCGACGTCCGGGAGCAGCACGAGAAGGAGCACTGGCCGCGCCGCCGCCGCTACACGGTCCGCAGCTGGGACCGGGCCCGGCAGCTGCTGACGCTCGACTTCGTGGTGCACGGCGACGACGGCGTCGGTGGTCCCTGGGCCGCCGCCGCGAAGCCCGGCGACGTCCTGGTCTTCGAGGGTCCCGGGCGGCGGCTACCGGCCCGACCCGACCGCCGACTGGCACCTGCTCGTCGGCGACGAGTCGGCGCTGCCTGCCATCGCCGCCTCCCTCGAGGCGCTCCCCTGGGGCGCGACCGCCGTCGTGCGCCTGGTCTGCGACGGGCCGGAGCACGAGATCCCCCTCTCCTCCCCCGCCGAGCTCGACCTGCAGTGGCTGCACCGCGCCGGCGGGCCCGGCGACGCCGACCTGCTGCCGGACGCCGTACGCGCGCTGGAGCCCCCCGAGGGCCGGGTGCACGCCTTCGTGCACGGCGAGGCCGACGAGATCCGCGCGATCAGGCGGCACCTGCTGCTCGACCGCGGATTCACCCGTCAGTCGATGTCGTGCTCGCCGTACTGGCGGCGCACCATGACCGACGAGTCGTGGCGCGAGGTCAAGCGCCAGTACGTCGCCGCGATGGACGCCGACGTCGAGGTCGCCTGAGCGCGCGGCCGCGCTCGGTACTCTCGAGCAGCATGGAAGAGATGAAGGCCCGCCGCGTCGTCGACGCGCTGCGTGAGCAAGGCACGAACGCCGAGCTGGCGCGCGTCGCGGTGTTCCAGTTCGGCGTGACGATCAAGCTCCCCGACGGGCGCGAGGCCACGTGGGACTCCGACGGCACCGCGTCGCTGGAGGCCCAGGTGATGCGCAACGGCGTGCTGGTCGGCTTCGTCCCCCAGATCGAGGGCTCCGACAGCTACACCGAGGAGCAGATCATCGACACGATCCGGCGTACCGACTACGACAAGCCGATCGCCACCCAGAGGTCGACCACGCCACCGCCCGAGCCGGCCCTGCCGATCAAGGGCGGCCTGTTCCGTCGCTTCATGGACGGTTTTCGCTACCGCTGACCCCTCGGCTGTTTCCTGACCCTCGGTTACCGTGCAGAGCGGAGCTCACCTGGGGAGGTCGACAGTGCTGTCGGACATCGAGATCGCCAACGCGGCCACGCTGCGACCGATCAGGGAGATCGCCGAGGAGACGCTCGGCATCGACGAGAGCCACCTCGTGCCCTACGGGCACTACAAGGCGAAGGTCGACCTGACCTACCTGGCCTCGCTCTCCGACCGCCCGCTCGGCCGGCTGGTGCTGGTGACCGCGCTGTCACCCACCCCGCCCGGTGAGGGCAAGACCACCACCACGGTCGGTCTCACCGATGCGCTGCACGGCCTCGGGCACCGCACCGTCGCCTGCCTGCGAGAGCCCTCGATGGGGCCCGTCTTCGGCATGAAGGGTGGCGCGGCCGGCGGCGGCTACAGCCAGGTCGTGCCGATGACCGACATCAACCTGCACTTCACCGGCGACTTCGCGGCGATCGCCGCCGCCAACAACCTGCTCGCGGCCCTGATCGACAACCACGTCCACCACGGCAACGAGCTCGACATCGACGTCCGCAACATCAGCTGGAAGCGCGTGCTCGACATGAACGACCGCGCCCTTCGCGAGGTCACCGTGGCGCTCGGTGGGCACGCGAACGGCTTCCCGCGCGAGGAAGGGTTCGACATCGTCGTCGCCTCGGAGCTGATGGCGATCTTCTGCCTCACCGAGTCGTGGGCCGACCTGAAGCGACGTATCGGCGACATCGTCATCGGCTACACGCGCTCCACGCAGCCTGTCACCGCCCGCGACCTCGGAGCCCATGGCGCGATGGCCGCCCTGTTGCGCGACGCGCTCGCGCCGAACCTGGTGCAGACCCTCGAGGGCGCGCCGGCGTTCGTGCACGGCGGCCCGTTCGCCAACATCGCCCACGGCTGCAGCTCGGTGACGGCGACCCGCGCCGGCCTCCGGCTGGCCGACATCGTGGTCACCGAGGCGGGTTTCGGCGCCGACCTCGGCGCGGAGAAGTTCGTCGACATCAAGTGCCGCAAGTCCGGGCTGCGTCCCGACGTCGCGGTCGTGGTGGCCACGGTGCGCGCCCTGAAGTACCACGGCGGCGTCGCGCTGACCGACCTCGGCACCGAGGACGTCGCCGCGGTCGAGGCCGGCATGGTGAACCTGCGCCGGCACCTGCACAACATCCGCGAGGTGTACGGCATCGCGCCGGTCGTCGCGGTCAACCGCTTCCCGACCGACACCGACCTCGAGGTGGCCAAGGTCGTCGACCTCGTCGCAGCCGAGGGAGTCCGGGCCTACCCGGCGACGCACTTCGCCGACGGTGGCACGGGGGCGCAGGAGCTCGCCAAGGGCGTCCTGCAGACCCTCGAGGACCCCTCGCCGTACTCCTTCTCCTTCACCTACGACGACGAGCTGTCGCTCATCGAGAAGGTCGAGACGATCGCGACCAGGCTGTACGGCGCGGGCCTGGTGACCTGGGAGGCCAGGGCGCGGACGGCGGCTGCAGCGGTTCGAGCGCGACGGGTACGGCGTCCTGCCGGTGTGCGTGGCGAAGACGCAGTACTCCTTCTCGACCGACCCGACCTCGCTCGGGGCGCCGTCGGGCCACGAGCTGCACGTGCGCGAGGTCCGGCTCTCGGCAGGTGCGGGCTTCGTGGTCGTGGTCTGCGGCGACATGATGACGATGCCCGGGCTACCCCGCGACCCGTCGGCGTCCCGCATCGACCTCGCCGACGACGGCACGATCCTCGGCCTGTCCTAGCCGCCGTCCAGCTCGGGCAGGTAGTCGGCCGTGGACTCGTAGTAGCGCATCGCGAGCAGGCCGCGCTCGGGATCCACCCGGCCCTCACCGATCGCGAAGACGCTGTCGAGCCAGAGGAGCTCGGCCGAGTCGGACTGGAACGTCAGCACGTGCAGAGCGGTGCCGTCGGTCAGGGAGGCCATCCCGGTGAGCGTGAACAGGGCGCTGCCACCGCCGTCCACGTCCAGGACTCCCCGTGCGTCGGGGAAGGCGTGGCCACCGCGAAGCCGGGGGAAGTTCGACCACTGGGCCGTGCCGGCCAGGCGTCCTCGGAACGTCCCCTCGCCCAGGCCGAACAGTCGACCGTCACCGAGCTCCGAGGGCTCGACGGAGCGCATCAGGCTGTACCGCCAGTCGACATCACACAGATGGTCGAGTCGCATGCCGCACCTCCGTCACTGGTCACGCGGCGCGGATCCCATGCAACCACAGCGGGTGGGGGTCAGCCGTTCTGGCGGCGGAACCTACGATGGACGGCGCCCACAGCCCCTCGACCGGAAGGCACGCGTGATCGCAGGACGGTACTCGCTCGACCGCGAGGTCGGTCGCGGTGGCACCGGGGCGGTCTGGCTGGGTCGCGACGAGGTCCTCCACCGGCCCGTGGCGCTCAAGCGGATCGGGCTGCTCCCGGGAGCCGACCGGACCGACCTCACCCGCGCCGAGCGTGAGGCGCGGCTGAGCGCACGACTGCACCATCCGCACGTGGTCGCGATCTTCGACGCGGTCGTCGACGACGACTCCTGGTGGCTGGTGATGGAGTACGTCGACGGGGTCGACCTCGGGCGGCTGGTGCGCGAACGCGGTGCCCTCTCCCCCGACCAGGCCGCGCCGCTCCTCGTCCAGGCGGCCGACGCGCTGGCCGCCGCACACGCCGCGGGGATCGTGCACCGCGACGTCAAGCCGTCGAACATCCTGGTCGACCGCGCCGGGCAGGTGAAGCTGACCGACTTCGGCATCGCCCGGATCGCGACGGATGCCGCCCTCACCCAGACCGGCATGGTCACCGGGTCGCCGGCGTACCTCGCGCCCGAGGTCGCGGGCGGTGCCCGTGGCGACGAGGCCGCCGACGTGTGGTCGCTTGGAGCCACGATGTTCCACGTCCTCGAGGGGCGCCCGCCGTACGACCTCGGCGACAACGTGATCGGTGGGCTCTACCGGATCGTCCACGAGGAGCCGCCCCGGCCCGCCGACGCCGGCTGGCTGGCGCCCCTGCTCGAGGCGACGATGGTCCGCGACCCCGCGGCGCGCTGGTCGATGCCGCAGGTCCACGCCTACCTCGAGTCCGGCGCCGCGCCTGCCCAGGCGATCCGACCGCGACCCAGGTCCTCAGGCCGGTGCCCGCCGCCCCGGCAGCCCCGCCGGACACCCGAGCCCGCGCCGGCACCCGACGCCCGTTCCCGCTGCCCCCCGCGCACGGCGAGTGCCCACCAGGTGGCTGCTGGTCGGTCTCGCCGTCGTGCTGCTGCTGGCCGTGGGCGGTTACCTGCTGCTCTCCCAGGACGGCTCCGGCGCCGACAAGACGGCGAACGGCCCGTCCGGCACCGCCACGAAGAAGGCCACCGGCAAGAGCACGAAGCCGACCGCGAAGGGGATGGAGTCGTTCATCCGCGACTACGTCGCGACCGTCTCCGACGACCCGTCGAAGTCCTGGATGATGCTCTCGCCGAAGTTCCAGCAGGAGAGCGGCGGCTTCGGGAAGTACCAGCGCTTCTGGGAACGCGCGACCAACGGCGAGGTGCGCAGCATCTCCGCGGACCCGGAGAACCTCACGGTGAGCTACCAGGTGCACTTCGACGACTTCGACAACGGTCCGGGCCCGACGGTGCTCGACCTCAAGTACGAGGACGGCAAGTACCTGATCGACGGCGAGCACACCCGCGGGTTCAAGCCGGCGGGTTGAGCCCGCAGGCTTCAGAAGCCGAACGCGGCACGCATGTCCGGCGCGGTCCTGCCGTTGACCAGGGGCTGCTGGTGCAGCACCTGCGCGATGAACCGGGTCAGCGAGTAGTGCGTGAGTGGCCGGCTCACCACCTGTGTGGTGCAGGCGGGTCGACAGCACCGAGGTGAGCACGATGTTCCCGGACCGCTTGTCGTCCTCGTCGGCGGTCACCACGACGACGAGTCGGCCGCTCGTGAAGTCTGCGCTGTGCAGCACGGGAGTGAGCTGCTGCTGCAACCACGCGTCGGCCGCTCCCAACGAGCCGTCGTGGGCGTCGTGCACCAGGTTGGGGATCAGGAAGCCGACGGTGGGCAGCGCGTCTCGCTGCACGGCGTCGACGAACTCCGGGAGGCCGACGTCGAAGGACCGGCACGCACCGCTGCTCCTCGGGAAGTACACCCACGGGTTGTGCCGTACGGCGTAGTTCCCGGCGTCGTGGTCGTGGCAGCTCTGCGGCATCGACTCGGCGAAGGTCGCTGCGGTCTTGCCCGCATCGAGCGCCTGGTCGAAGACGGAACGGGCCCGGCCCACCTGGGATGCGTTTCTGGAGGGCGGGGCGTCGTTCGTGACGCCGAACGTGGACCCGCCCACGATCGCGAGGTAGTTGGGCTCGCTCGGGTGGGTCAGCGCCTGCCAGTGCGTCGCGTAGCCGTACTTCTGGGACTGCTGCGCGAGGAACGGCATGCCGGACTGCATCTGGGAGAGCGAGTGGTTCTCCTCGATGACGACGAGGATCTTCGTCGGCATCCGCGAGGACTGAGCGGCCTTCGCCGCCTTCGAGGCAAGGCTCGAGGCACTCTCGGACTCCACTGCTGAGGGAGTGGGTGATGGGCTCGGGGAGCGGGCGGTGACGCTCGCAGAAGGGCTCGGTGAGTCGCTCGTCGTCGAGCTGGAGGGCTCCGACCCCGCCCCGCACGCAGCGAGAGCGAGCACGGCCGTTGCCGCAGCGATGGCCAGCACCTGTCGTCTCACGCTGATCACGGTAGGTCGGCGTGCTGACTGGTGGATGACTCAGACGAGGTCGAGCAGCGACCGCAGTCGTCGTAGCGCCAGGCTGGCGCCCGCACGGACCGTCGCGGGGGCGTGCAGCTCGTCGAGGAGGGGCGCGCGCATCCGGGTCCAGTCGGCGTCGCTGGGCAGCGGTGCCTCCGGGAGGCTGCCGTCGGGCTCGAAGCAGCGGGCCATCGCCTCACGGATCCCCAGGAGCGGCTCACCGTCCTTCGGCACCCACGTCGCCTCCGGGCGGCAGACCATGTCGTCGCGCAGGCTCTCGATCAGCGCCGTGACCGTCCAGAAGGGCGCGGCCACCAGCGAGGCGGCGCCGAGCCCCACCAGCGGACCGGGGACCGAGATCGTCGGCACCCGGAGGCGCACCAGCCCGGCGGCACGGGAGCACTCCGCGAGGAGCTTGGCGTAGGGCAGGATGCTCGGGCCGCCGATGTCGACGGCCCCGGTGAGGTGGTCGTCGGCGAACGCCTCGACCATGGCGCGGAGCACGTCGGAGACGGCGATCGGCTGCACCTTGTGCTCCAGCCAGTTCGGCACCGGCTGCACCAGCAGCAGTGTGGACAGCTGCCGGATCACCTCGAACGACGTCGACCCCGCGCCGATCACGACACCGGCTCGCAGGGACACCACCGACGTGGTCGCGGACTCGGCCTGCTCCAGCACCTCCTCCACCTCGAGCCGTGACGAGATGTGCTTCGAGAGGTCCTCGACGGGCTTGTCGGGCACCAGCCCGGAGAGGTACACCACGCGACGGACGCCGCTGCCCGGGACGGCGTCGCGCACGATCTCAGCCCCTCGGCGGTCGCGCTCGACGAAGGTGCGCATGTTCAGCGAGTGCACGAGGTAGCAGACGCCGTCGACGCCGGCCATCGCGGCGGACACGGCCTCGGCGTCGGTGACGTCGCAGCGAGCCCAGTCGACGTCATCACCCCACGGGAACCGCTCCGGCGCCGGCACCGACGAGGACGCCGCGACGACCTCGTGTCCTGCCTCCAGGAGAGCAGGGACGACGCGCGAGCCGACGTACCCGCTCGCGCCGAGGACCAGGATCCTCATTTCTCGCCCAGGTGCTTGAGCAGCCTGCGCGCGAAGACCTTCCCCATGCCGGCCATCACCGTCTTGATCGCGCCCTGCACCGGGCGACGCATCGCCTTCGGGAAGGGCAGCTCGACGACGACCTCGATGTCGATGGAGACGCGGGTGCCGTCCTTCCGGTCCTCGAGGTGGTACTCGCCGCACACCTCGGTCAGCTCGTCGCTCTTGTCCGGGTCGTGGTCGAACCGGATCCGGGTCGGCTCGTCGAAGGTCATCACCTCGGTGAACGTCGAGCCGATCGACTTGCCGAGGATCGGGACCTCCGTCACGTGCCAGGTCCAACGGTCGCCGTCGACGTCGATGCGGTGCAGGTACGGCGTCAGCTTCGTCACGAGCGCCGGGTCGGTGAGCGCCTTCCAGATCTCCTCGCGTGACGACTTCAGCGTCGCTGCGGACTGGTTGCTCGCCTTGAAGCGGGTCATCGTTCTCCTGGATTGAGGTGGGTCCTGACTCGTACCCGGTTGCCAACGTAGCGACCTAGTGTCTCGGCATGACGTCGCTCACGTTGCGTGCCCACGGTCGCGCAGAGGTGGGCACCGTCTGGGAGCGGTACGTCGACCCGCAGCTGTGGCCGACGTGGGCGCCACAGATCCAGCGGGTGAGCTGTTCCACCGAGCGGCTCGAGCACGGCACGACCGGCACCGTGCACGCGGGGCTGCTGAGCCGGCCCACGCGTGCCGGTCTCGTTCGAGGTGCTCGCCCTCGACGAGGACCGACGCGAGTGGTCGTGGCGTGCGCACGTGGGCCCGCTCTCGCTGCGGCTCGAGCACGGTGTGCTCGCTCGCGGGGCGGGTAGCGCGACATGGCTGCGCGTGCACGGACCACTCCCCGTCGTGGCGGCGTACGCACCGGTGGCGCGACTCGCACTCTCCCGGCTGGTGGCGGCGTAGAATCACGGGACACACACCTCGGAGGTCGCCATGCCTGGCATCGTCTGGATCCTCGTCTGGGCCGTCATCCTCGGCACCGTGGCCTACTTCGCGATCCGCGAGATCCGCAGCGGGCGCAAGCAGCCCGACGACTTCGACCGCAACGTCAACGAGGCCGTGCGCGAGTCCACGAGCCGTCAGCAGACCCAGGGGCCCAACGGCTTCGGTCAGACCTTCTGGGGCGGGTGACCTCAGGCCCCGTACACGGGGTCCGGGGTCGCGGCCTCGCCGACGAGGCGGCGTACCGCCTCACCGACCTCGGCGGCCTCCCACCGCCGGCCGAGGTCCTGCCGCGGGCCGTGGCGCCAGCCCTCCTCGAGGCAGATCTGGCCGCCCTCGATCTCGATCACGCGGCCGGTGACGTCGCAGTCCGCGGAGGCGAGCCAGGCGACGACGGGTGAGTTGTCGGCAGGGTCGGGCATCGACGACGTGTCGAAGGCACCTTCGGTCATCCGGGTGCGCGCCACCGGGAGCGATGGCGTTGACCAGCACGCCGTACCGGCCCAGCTCGGCCGCTGCGACGAGGGTCATGCCGGCGATGCCGGCCTTCGCCGCGGAGTAGGTCGTCTGCCCCACCGAGCCCTGCATGCCTGCACCCGAGCTGGTGTTGATGACCCGCGCGACCCGCTGGCGGCCCTCCTTGGCCTCCGCCCGCCACAACGCGCCGGCGTGGCGCAGCGGCGCGAAGTGCCCCTTGAGGTGCACCCGGATGACGGCGTCCCACTCCTCCTCGGAGGTGTTCACCAGCATCCGGTCGCGCACGAACCCGGCGTTGTTGACCAGGACGTCCAGCCCGCCGAAGGTGTCGATCGCCTGGCGCACCATCGCCTCGGCCTGCTCGAAGTCGGCGACGTCGGCACCGTTGGCGACCGCCCTGCCGCCGAGCTCCTCGATCTCCGCGACGACCTGGTGGGCGGGCTCCGATGCCGATCCCTCGCCCGCACCGGTGGTGCCGAGGTCGTTGACCACCACGGCGGCGCCCTGCCGGGCGAGCTCGAGCGCGTGGGCGCGGCCGATGCCGCGACCGGCGCCGGTGACGATCGCGACGCGACCTTCGAGAAGAGTCATGTGTGCTCCTTGAGAACGTGCAGGAAGATCGGAGCGGCTCGCCGCCGCCGTGGCACTCCACGGTGGCGCCGGAGACGTAGCTGGCGAGGTCGGAGGCGAGGAAGGCCACCACCCGGCCGATCTCGGCGGGGTCGGCCATCCGGCCCAGCGGGATGGTCTGCTCGATCGCGGCGACGGTCGTCGTCACCGCCGTAGTGGTCGGCGGTGTGCTCGGTGCGGCAGAGCCCGACGTCGACGCTGTTCACCCGCACCGCCGGCCCCCACTCGACCGCCAGCGAGCGGGTCAGCGAGTCCAGCCCGGCCTTCGCGGCGCCGTACGCCGCGGTGCCGGGCGACGGACGGAGCGCCGAGACCGACGAGATGTTCACGATCGACGCCGCCTGCCCTCGCTGGCGCTGCATCGCGGTGTTGGCGGCCTGGGCCACGATGAAGCGCGCCGGTGAGGTTGAGGCCCGATCACCTTCTCGGAGAGCCGCGGGCGAGACGCTGGCCGCCTCGGCGTACGGCGAGCCGCCGGCGTTGTTGACCAGGACGTCGAGACGGCCGTGCTCGGCGACGATCCCCTCGACCATCGCGGTCACCGCTTCGGGGTCGCGGACGTCGCAGGAGACGTGCGTGGTGCCCGGCGCGGGCGCAGCCACGTCGGAGCGGGCGCAGGTGACCACGGTGGCCCCTGCCTCGACCAGCACCTGCGCGATGCCCGCGCCGATGCCCTGGCTGCCGCCGGTGACGAGGGCGACACGACCGGAGAGGTCCAGGGAGAGCGGCACCCGTGTAGGCTACCAAGCAAATGCTTGGTTGATTGGATGGGAAGTGGGATGGGCATCTCCTCGGAGGTCGACGCCGCCGGTATCCGCGTGCTGACCATGGACTTCCCACCGGTCAACGCGCTGCCGGTGCAGGGGTGGTTCGACCTCGCGGCCGCGCTCGACGAGGCGAGCGCCGACCCGCTGACCCACGTGGTCGTGATGCGCGCCGAGGGCAAGGGCTTCAACGCCGGCGTCGACATCAAGGAGATGCAGAACACCGAGGGCTTCGACGCCCTGATCGGCGCCAACCGGGGCTGCTTCGCGGCGTTCAAGGCGGTCTACGAGTGCAGCGTGCCCGTGATCGCGGCGGTCAACGGCTTCTGCCTCGGCGGCGGCGTCGGCCTGGTCGGCAACGCCGACTGCATCGTGGCCAGCGACGACGCCTACTTCGGGATCCCCGAGGTCGACCGCGGCGCACTGGGCGCGGCCACCCACCTGGCCCGGATGGTGCCGCCGCACCTGATGCGCACCCTCTACTTCACCGCCCGCACGATCACCGCCGCCGAGCTCGTCCCCCACGGCTCGGTGCTCGAGGTGGTGCCGCGCGCGGACCTCGACGCCGCTGCCCTGGCGGTGGCCGGCGAGATCGCCGCCAAGGACACCCGGGTGATCCGGATGGCCAAGGAGGCGATCAACGGCATCGACCCGGTCGACGTCAACCGCAGCTACCGCTTCGAGCAGGGCTTCACGATGGAGCTCAACCTCGCCGGCGTCGCCGACGAGCACCGCGACGCCTTCGCAGGAACCGACAAGGGGGCGGCGAAGAAGTGAGCATGCCGAGCAAGGTGGTCTCCGCCGAGGAGGTCGTCGCCCGGATCCAGCCCGGCATGACCGTCGGCATCGGCGGCTGGGGGTCGCGGCGCAAGCCGATGGCACTGGTGCGCGCGATCCTCCGCAGCGACCTGACCGACCTCCGGATCGTGTCGTACGCCGGCCCCGACGTCGGCCTGCTCCTCCAGGCCGGCAAGGCCAGCCATGTGACCTACGCCTTCGCGACGCTCGACTCGATCCCGCTGGAGCCGCTGTTCTCGCGAGCGCGCCAGGAGGCGACGGCGTCGTTCCGCGAGTGGGACGAGGGGATGTTCCAGACCGGGTTGCGCGCCGCCGCCCAGCGGGTCCCGTTCCTGCCGATGCGGGCCGGGCTCGGCTCGGCGGTGCTCGAGAACGACCCGACGTTGAAGACGGTCGTCTCCCCCTACCCTCCGTCGTCTGGTGGGGCGGCCGAGGAGCTGGTCGCCGTACCCGCCCTCGAGCTCGACGTCGCGCTGGTGCACATGAACCGCGCCGACCAGTGGGGCAACGCGCAGTACCTCGGGCCGGACCCGTACTTCGACGACCTGTTCTGCATGGCCGCCAAGGAGGCCTACGTGTCGACGGAGCAGGTCGTCGACACGGCCGGGATGACGCGTCGACGCCGCGCTGCAGACGATGCTGATCAACCGCACCATGGTCGCCGGCGTCGTCGAGACGCCGAACGGCGCGCACTTCACCACCTGCACGCCGACGTACGAGCGCGACGAGAAGTTCCAGAAGGCCTACGCGACGGCCGCGAAGGACCCCGACGACTGGGCGGCCTTCGAGCAACGGTTCCTGTCCGGCAGCGAGCAGGACTACCAGGACGCCGTGGCCGCGTTCGCGGAGGAGTCCTCATGACTGACGTGACCAGGTCGGAGTACTGCGCGGTCGCCATCGCCGACTGCTTCGCCGACGACGGCGAGATCATGGCCAGCCCGATGGGCCTGCTGCCGACGCTCGGCGCGCGGCTGGCCAAGCACACCAGCAACCCGCTGCTGATGATCACCGACGGCGAGGCGCGGATCCTGCAGGGCGCTCCCCCGCTCGGCGTCACCCAGGACGTCGTCGAGGGCTGGATGCCGTTCCGGCTCGTGCTCGAGGCGGTCGTGCCCTACGGCAAGCGGCACGTGATGATGGGCGCCACCCAGATCGACCGCGAGGGCAACCAGAACATCTCCGCGATCGGCCCCTGGGAGCAGCCGAAGCGCCAGCTCCTCGGGGTGCGCGGCGCCCCCGGCAACACCGTGAACAACAAGACGTCCTACTGGGTGCCCAAGCACTCGTCGCGGGTCTTCGTCGAGCACGTCGACATCGTCTCCGGAGTGGGGCGCGCACGGGCCGAGGCGGCCGGCCCCGCGGCCACGCGCTTCCACGGCGTGCACCGCGTGGTCAGCGACCTCGGCGTCTTCGACTTCGACGGGCCCGGCCACACGATGCGGTTCGTCTCGGTGCACCCCGGAGTCACGCGTCGAGCAGGTGCAGGAGGCCTCGACCTTCTCCATCGCCGCTCGGACGGGCGACGTACCCGAGACCCGCGAGCCCTCCCCCGGCGAGCTGATGCTGATCCGCGAGATGCTCGACCCGAAGAAGCTGCGCGAGCGCGAGGTACCGACCGGTGATTGAGCAGCTGCTGCGCACGCCGCTGACCGAGCTGGCCGGCGTACGCCACCCCGTCGTGCAGACCGGCATGGGCTGGGTCGCCGGGCCACGCCTGGTGAGCGGCACCGCCAACGCCGGCGGGCTGGGCATCCTCGCCTCCGCCACCATGACGTACGACGAGCTGGACCACGCGATCACCGAGGTGAAGAGCCGCACCGACCAGCCGTTCGGGGTGAACCTCCGGGCCGACGCCGGTGACGCACCCCAGCGGGTCGACCTGCTGATCAGGCACGGGGTGAAGGTCGCCTCCTTCGCGCTCGCGCCCAAGCAGGAGCTGATCGCGAAGCTCAAGGACCACGGGATCGTCGTGATGCCCAGCGTCGGTGCCGCCCGGCACGCCGAGAAGGTCGCCGCCTGGGGAGCCGACGCGGTGATGATCCAGGGCGGCGAGGGCGGCGGCCACACCGGCACCGTGCCGACGACCCTGCTGCTGCCGACGGTGCTGGACGCCGTCGACATCCCGGTCGTCGCGGCCGGTGGCTTCTTCGACGGGCGCGGCCTCGCGGCTGCGCTCTCCTACGGCGCCGCCGGCGTCGGCATGGGCACCCGGTTCCTGCTGACCCAGGACTCGACCGTGCCCGACGCCGTGAAGCAGCGCTACCTCGCCGCCGACCTGAACGGCACCGTGGTCACCGCCAAGGTCGACGGGATGCCGCACCGGATGCTGCGCACCGACCTCGTCGAGCAGGTCGAGGAGACCAGCGCCCTCAAGCGCCTCGGGCCCACCGCTCGGCGCACCCTGGAGTTCAAGCGGATGAGCGGCATGTCGTGGCCGCAGCTCGCCGGCGACGGCTACCGGATGCGCAAGGAGCAGGGCCGCTCGCTCGGGCAGATGGCACTCGCCGCCAACACGCCGATGATGCTCAAGGCCGGCCTCGTCGAGGGAGACACCGACGCGGGCGTGCTCGCCAGCGGCCAGGTCGTCGGCGTGATCGACGACCTCCCGACGTGCGAGGAGCTGGTCGACCGCGTCGTCACCGAGGCCGCCGCCTGCCTCCGTCGTACGACCGGCTACCTGGCGGACTGAGCCCTCCTCGTTCGGCAGACGCGCGGACACAAGTTCGACTGCTCACGGCCACCGACGGCGTGTCGCCCGCGTGTCATCGCTTCGCCCCAGACTTCTGTCCGCGCGTTTGCGAAACCTAGAGGCCCAGCGTCTCGGCGAGGATCACGAGCTGGCGCTCGAACAGGTCGGCGGGGTCGCCGAAGGTGTCGGGGCCGTACTGCCCGAACAGCTCGAAGCTGACGCAGCCGAACAGACCGGCCCAGGCGAGCACCCCGCGGACGACCAGGTCGTCGGGGATGTCGGCGCCGGTCTCGGCCCGGACGACGTCGAAGTCGGCGGCCAGCTTCTTCGAGACGGGTTGCGCGGCACCGGGCGGGTTCAGGGCGCCGGCAGCGTGCGCCGCGTCGTAGATCGCGACGAGGGCACCGATCACCCGCGTGCCGGGACCGGTCGTCTGCTCGGCGGGCGCGTCGTAACCGGGGACGGGGCTGCCGAAGAGCAGGGCGTACGTCGCCGGCTCGCGCAGGGCCCAGGCGCGGACGGTCCGGCCCACCGTGAGGAAGCGCTCCCGGTGGTCGTCGGCCGGTACGTCGGCCAGAGCGGCGTCGACGGCATCGCCGAGCTCGTCGTACCCGTCCACGACCAGGAGGGTGAGCAGGTCGTCGCGGCTCTTCACGTAGCGGTAGATCGCGGAGGACACGACGCCGAGGTCGCGCGCGACCGCCCGCACCGAGAGCGCCGCCGCCCCCTCGGTGGCGAGGTGCTCGCGGCCGATCCGGGTGATGTCCGCCAGCGTCTGCGCCCGTGCCCGCGCACGCGGGGTGTCGTCGGTGGTCATGGGCCGATGATGCCACATCCGAGAGCGCGCACACAAATGTGAGCAGTGCTCTTGACATCGAGCGGCAAGGCGCTTCATGCTCAAAACGAGAGCACTGCTCTCCCAACCCACATCCGAGAGGTCACCCCCATGAACACCACACCCCACGTCGTCACCGGAGCCGGCCCGGTCGGCTCCACCGTCGCCCTCGAGCTCGCCGGCCGCGGCATCCCGGTCCGCCTGCTCACCCGCTCCGGCAGCGGCCCCGAGCACGAGCTGATCGACCGGCGGCGCGTCGACGTCTCCGACCGTGAGCAGCTCGCAGCCCACCTCGCCGGCGCGGCGGCGGTGCACCACTGCATCCACGGCTCGAAGTACCGGGCGAGCGCCTGGCGTGCCGAGCTCCCGAAGGCCGAGCAGGTCGTGCTGGAGCTGGCCGGCGAGGCCGGCGCGGTCGTCGTCTTCCCGGAGAGCCTCTACTCCTACGGGCACGTCGACGGCGTGATCGACGAGGACACTCCCCGTACGGCGACGCAGGGCAAGCTCGGCATCCGTGCCGACCTGCTGCGTGCACGGGCTGCCTCGCCCACCCACACCGTCAGCGTCGTGGCCTCCGACTTCTTCGGCCCGGCCGTGCGGACCTCCCACGTGGGCGAGCGTCTGGTCCCGAAGATCCTCGCCGGCAAGACGGTCAGCCTCATCGGCAGCCTCGACGAGCCGCACTCGTTCACCTACGTGCCCGACCTCGCCCGGGCGATGGTCACGGCCTCCCTCGACCCCGAGCTGTGGGACCGCGTCCTGCACGCCCCCACGGTGGACGCGGGCACGCAGCGCGACCTGGTCGAGGCGATCGCTGCGGCCGCCGGCGTGAAGACCCCGCGCGCGTTCGCACTGCCGTCGTGGGTGCTCAAGGCCATGGGTGTCGTCCTCGTCGACATCCGCGAGCTCGCCGAGACGTCGTACCAGTTCGACCGGCCGTTCGTGATGAGCTCGGCACGCAGCGAGCAGCTGCTCGGCCTGGCGCCGACGCCGTTCGAGCAGCAGGTCAAGGAGACCGTGGCGTGGTGGCAGGACCAGTAGGCGACTCGCCTCCCGGGGTCACCAGCCCGGACTCGTAGGCGAGCACGGCCAGCTGCACCCGGTCGCGCAGGGCGAGACGTGTCAGCAGACGTGAGACGTAGGTCTTGACGGTGGCTTCCGAGAGGTAGAGATCCAACGCGATCTGCGCGTTCGACCTGCCGGTCGCCACGGCGCGCAGGACCTCCAGCTCACGGGCGGGGAGGTCGACGAGCTCCTCCGGGAGACCGCCCGGTGCCGGCGCCGTGGCGAACCGCTCCAGGAGCCGCCTCGTGAGCGTGGGTGCCAGGAGGGCATCGCCCCGGGCGACCACGTCCACGGCGTGCACGAGGTCCGAGGGCTTGACGTCCTTGAGGAGGAACCCGCTGGCGCCTGCGCGGACGGCGGCATACACGTACTCGTCGAGGTCGAAGGTGGTCAGGGCGAGCACCTTCGTCTGCGGCTGGCGGGCGAGCAGTCGCCGGGTGGCCTCGATCCCGTCGAGACGCGGCATCCGTACGTCCATCAGGACGACGTCCGGCTGCTCCCGCTCCGCCACCTCGATGGCCTCGAGCCCGTCGCCGGCCTCCCCCACGACCTCCACCTCGGCGCGTTCGAGGATCAGCCGGAACCCGGCCCGGACCAGCTCCTGGTCGTCCACCAGCAGCACGCGGGTCATGGCGCGGCCGCCAGCACGGCGCAGAGCCGGAACCCGCCCGAGCCGTCCGGCCCGGCGGTGAGCGAACCGCCGTACAGCGCGACCCGCTCCCTGATCCCGACCAGTCCGTGGCCGCCCGGCTCGGACGTCGGCGCCGTCTCCGGTCCGGCGTCGTGGACCTCCAGCCGGACCTCCTTCGCGTCGTAGGCAAGGCGCACCTCGGCGCACCTCGCGGCCGAGTGCCGTTGCACGTTCGTGAGCGCCTCCTGGACGATGCGGTACGCCGCGAGGTCCAGGCCCGGCCCCAGGGGACGAGCCTGACCCGTGACCGCCAGGTCCACCTCCAGTCCACTGGCGCGTAGCGACTCGAACAGGGCCGGCAGGGCGGTCAGGCCGGGTTGGGGCTCGAGCGGGCCGGAGTCGTCCTCCTCGCGCAGCACCGTGACGAGCCGACGCATCTCGCTCAGAGCGGCCGCCCCGGTCGACCGGATCGTCTCCAGGGATGCCCGCGCACGTGCCGGATCGTCCTCGACCACCTGCTCTGCCGCACCTGCCTGCACCACGATCGTGCTGACCGCGTGGGCCACGATGTCGTGCAGCTCGCGCGCGATCCGGGCGCGCTCCTCGACCACGGCCGCCAGCGCCTGTCGCGTGGCCGCGACCTCCACCTCGACGGCGCGGCGCTGCGACTCGTGCGCCCGGTGTGCGAGGTGGCGCAGGCTGAAGGCAGCGGCCACCACCAGGGCCGTGACCGACCAGTGGAAGACGATCTCGTTGGCGTCCTGGAGCTGGGGCACGGTCAGGTCGGCGACGAGCAGCACGACGGCTGCGGCAGCCACGCCCACGAGCGCCTGCGGCATCGGGGCGTACCGCGCCACGGCGTAGACAGCCACCTCGATCATCACGGCCTGCCCGTAGAACAGCACGTAGCCGCCCCCGGCCCATGCGACCACCGGCAGGGTGCGCGAAGACCACCAGCGCGGCCGGCCAGAGGACGGGTCCGCCGCTGAGTGAGGGCCAGCCCGCGCACCGCCACACCCACGCAGGCCACCAGCTCGGATCCGTCGCCCTGGCGGGAGCTGAACGGCACCAGCACCTCGGCCACGCCGACGAGCGTGAGCGCCAGCGCCAACCCGAGGTCGAAGAGCCGCGGCGGGCTCATCGGGAGCGTGAGTGCTCGGGCCACGTCTGGACAGTAGTGCCCAGTACCGGTCCATGGCGTCAGCCTGGAGTCGATCCCGACATCATCCGCAGTCGACCAGACCTGGCCCGGCGGCCGATGACCGATGACGCGGGCAGTGGCTGGGATGGGTGCTCCGCAACTGGAAGGACCGCCATGAACCACGACGTCAACGACGGTGCCCGGCTCCGTCGCGAGCTGGCCGCCGCCGCCCTCGTCACCACCAGTCTGCTCGGACTGCTCTCGGTCGCGTTGCAACCCGACTTCCCGGCCGGGCACGCGGCACGGCTGGCCGCCCTCGACGATGCGGGGCCACGTGGCGCCGTCTCTGCGGTGGCGTTCCTGCTCCAGCAGCTGCCGTTCACCGTCGCTGTGCTCGGGCTCGGGCACCTGCTCCGACGACAGGCACCACGCCTCTCGTCGGCCGGCGTCCTGCTCGGCTGTCTCGGCGCCTTCGGGCACACCGTGTTCGGTGGGCTCTCGATGGTCTACCTGCTGATGTCCACCGACGAGGCCAACCGGGCGCAGTACGCCGCGCTCTACTCGCGCATCGAGTCCAGCCCCGTGATGATCTTCGCGCTGCTCGGCCTGGCCGGGACGGTGCTCGGCCTGCTGATGCTGGTCGTGGCGATGTTCCGCACCGGTGTCGTCGCCCGTTGGGTGCCGGGTCTGCTCGTGGCATTCCTGGTCCTGGAGTTCGCCGGGTCCGGGATCAGTGCCTACGCGTCCAGCGTCGCGCGGCGCCGGCTTCAGCGCGGTCGCGCCCGGGCCGGTGTGGTGCTGGGGGCCGTCGCGATGCTCGGCGGCGCGGTCCTGTGGCTGCTGAACGTCTGAAAACCAGTTGCCTGCCCCGGTGCGGTGACCCGAGCATGGGGTCACCGCACCAGTGCTCCGGTCCCCCGGGGCGCGTGGAGGAGAGGAGAGCCGGCATGTCCATCGCTGTCCGTGGCCTGCCCGCAGACCACCTCCTCTCCCACACCTGGAGCACCCGTGCCCACCTCGCAGGACCCCACCGCCACTGAGCTCGACCCCGCCTTCGTCTTCGGCTTCCGCGCCTACGCGGAGCCGCAGGAGGAGAACCAGCGCTGGAGCACGTGGTACGACGTCGAACCGCTGTGCCGCGGCCCCGAACCTCGACCCGACTGGGTGGTCACCGACCGCGCGGCCGTCGACACCGAGCTCGGCATCCTCAAGACCGGCAAGGAGGCCGACGTCTTCCTGCTCGAGCGCGCTGTCGAGGACGGGCCCGGCGTGGTGATGGCCGCGAAGCGGTACCGGTCGCCGGAGCACCGCACCTTCCACCGAAACGCCTCCTACACCGAGGGCCGCCGCGGTCGCGACAGCCGTGAGGCGAGGGCGGTGGCGCGCGGCACCAGCTTCGGAAGGACGGTCGCCGCCGGGCAGTGGGCCAACGCCGAGTGGGAGGCGCTCAAGCAGTGCTGGTTGCTCGGCCTGCCCGTCCCCTACCCGGTGCAGATCGACGGCACCGAGCTGCTGATGGAGTGGATCAGTCTCGACGGTGAGACCGCGCCGCGGCTGGCGCAGAGCCGCCCGTCACCGGACCTGCTGGCCCACTACTTCGAGCAGCTGCGCGAGGCCCTGGCGACGATGGCCCAGCACGGCGTCGTCCACGGCGACCTCTCGGCGTACAACATCCTCGCCGCGGGTGAGCGCCTGGTGATCATCGACCTGCCCCAGGTCGTCGACCTCGTCGGCAACCCGCAGGGCATGGACTTCCTGCTCCGCGACTGCGCCAACGTCTGCGCCTGGTTCCGGGGCAAGGGCCTCGACCCGGAGGTGGCCGACGAGCACGCGCTGTTCGGGGACCTGCTGTCGACCGCCTTCTAGAGGGCGCGCCAGCCGTCCAGGTCGTGCACCGCGATGCCGTCGTACGCCGGGTGCCCGGTCATGGCGCGGTCGACCTCTGCCAGCACGCGCTCGAGCTCGGGGAGCCCGTGTCCGAAGAAGGTCTGCCTGGTCCGGTCGGGGTCCGCGTCGAGGGACAGCGTCTCGACCGCCAGCCTGCACGGCACGTGGCTGCGCTGGGCCGTGGCGAGGGCGGTTGCCGCGACCCTGGTGATGCTGTCGGCGCCGGTCGCGTGAGTGCGGTAGCTGAGCACGTTCACGGCATGGAGCAGCTTCATCGCCGCGGCATCCAGTGGTTCCCCACTCGCCGTCGGGACCTCGTGGAGCCAGAACGCCAGGTCCCCCGCCACCGGCACCTTGCTCTTCCGTACGACGGTGCCCAGCACCTCGAGGTAGCCGGAGACGAGCCGTGCGCGATGCCTGTCCCAGTCCTTCCTGGCCCACGGCTCGACATCGAGGTGCACGCCGTCGAAGAGATGCGCGTCCGCCACTGCATCCATCCACGCTCCTGCGTCGTCGGGGCGGTCGACCCACAGCGGGTCCCCGCCCAGTGCGCTCACCCGGATGCGAGCCTCGTGGGCTCGACGCACGACTTCCTGCACGTACGGCAGCTCTCCGCACGTCACGAAGTCGGCACGCACAGCCAGGAACACCTCGACGACGTCGTGCCGCCGCGCCCAGGTGACCAGGTCGGAAGGCACCGGACGGTGCCAGACCCAGGTCGCCCGACTCACCGGATCAGCCGAGTCGCTCGATGATCGTCACGTTGGACTGGCCGCCGCCCTCGCACATGGTCTGCAGGCCGTAGCGTCCGCCGGTGCGCTCGAGCTCGTTGAGCATGGTCGCCATCAGGCGGGTGCCCGTGGCGCCGATCGGGTGACCCAGGGCGATGCCGCCACCGTTGACGTTCACCTTCTCCAGCGGTACGTCGAGCTCTCGCGACCAGGCCAGCACCACGGAGGCGAAGGCCTCGTTGCACTCGAACAGGTCGATGTCGTCGATCGACATCCCCGTCTTGTCGAGGGCGTGGCGGGTGGCCCGGATCGGGCCGGTCAGCATCCACACCGGGTCGTCGCCGCGCACGGAGAGGTGGTGGATCCGGGCGCGCGGGGTGAGGCCGTGGTCCTTGACGGCCTGTTCCGAGGCCACGAGGAGGGCCGAGGAGGCGTCGCAGATCTGCGAGGCGACAGCAGCCGTGATCCGACCGCCCTCGGCGAGCGGCTTGAGCGAGGCCATCTTCTCCAGCGAGGTGTCACGCGGGCACTCGTCGGTGTCGAAGCCGCCTACCGGCACGACCTCGTTCTTGAACCGTCCCTCGTCGATGGCGGTCCGGGCCCGGGTGTGCGAGGCGAGGGCGAACTCCTCCATCTGCTCGCGGCTGATGTCCCACTTCTCGGCGATCATCTCCGCCGAGCGGAACTGGGAGACCTCCTGGTCGCCGTACCGCGCGAGCCAGCCGGGCGACTCGGCGAACGGCGTGGAGAAGCCGTACTGCTGGGCGACCAGCATCGCGGCGGAGATCGGGATCGCCGACATGTTCTGCAGACCGCCGGCGACCACGAGGTCCTGGGTGCCGGACATCACGCCCTGGGCGGCGAAGTGCACGGCCTGCTGGGATGACCCGCACTGGCGGTCGATCGTCACGCCGGGCACGTGGTCAGGCAGACCCGCCACCAGCCAGGCCGTGCGCGCGACGTCGCCGGCCTGCGAGCCGATCGTGTCGCAGCACCCCATCACGACGTCGTCGACGGCGCCCGGGTCGATTCCGGTGCGCTCGACGAGCGCCGCGAGCACGTGGGCACCGAGGTCGGCGGAGTGCATGTCGGCGAGCGAGCCGCCGCGCTTGCCGACCGGCGTGCGGACGGCGTCGACGATGAATGCTTCGGCTCTCCGTGCACTCATTGGGCGATCCCTTCGAGCAGGATGGTCAGGTACTGGTCGGCGACCTGGTCGGCCGAGAGCGCGCCACCGGGTCGGTACCAGGTGACAGCGACCCACACGGTGTCGCGCAGGAAGCGGTAGACGAGGTCGATGTCGAGGTCCTTGCGCAGCTCGCCGGACTCGACACCCTCGTGGAGCACGCCCCGCCAGAGGCGCTCGAAACGAGCGTTGCGCTCGGCGAGGTAGCCGAACCTCTCGAAGCCGGAGAGATAGGCGGCGTCGTTCTGGAAGATCGCCACCTCGCTGTGGTGCTGGTCGATCGCCTCGAACGACGCGCGCACCACCGCCTCGAGCTTCGCGCGCGGGCCACGGTCACTCGCCACGATCTCCTCGAAGGTGTCGAACAGCTCGCTGCTGGAAGGTGTCCAGGAGCTCGTCGACCATCGCCTCCTTGGAGTCGAAGTGGTGGTACAGCGAGCCGGACAGGATGCCCGCGGCGTCGGCGATGTCGCGCACGGTGGTGTTGCGGAAGCCCCGCTCGGCGAACAGCGTCGCGGCGATGCCGAGCAGCTCGTCACGGCGGTTGGGCAGCTGGGCGGCCGCGGCGCTAGGCATGCTGGCTGCTCACCGAGATGACCTCACCGGTGAGGTACGACGAGTAGTCGCTGGCCAGGAAGACCATCACGTTGGCCACCTCCCAGGGCTCGGCCGCGCGTCCGAAGGCCTCACGCTGCTTGAGCTCGGCGAGGAGCTCGTCGCTGGTGACCTTGGCCAGGAACGGGTGCATCGCGAGGCTCGGCGAGACCGCGTTGACCCGGATGCCGTGCGGGGCGACGTCGATCGCGGCGCACCGCGTCAGCGCCATCACGCCGGCCTTGGCAGCGGCGTAGTGCGCCTGCCCCTCCTGGGCGCGCCAGCCGATCACCGAGGCGTTGTTGACGATCACGCCCCGCTTGCCGGAGGCGATCATCGCGTTGCTCGCGGCGCGGACGCACCGGAAGGTGCCGGTCAGGGTGATGTCGAGGACCTTCGACCACTGCTCGTCGGTCATCTCGGTGACGGAGGCGGTCCCACCCAGTCCGGCGTTGTTGACCATCACGTCGAGTCCGCCGAACTCCGCGGCGGCGTCGACCAGAGCCTGCACCTGCGACTCGTCGGTGACGTCGCAGACCAGCGAGCGCACGCGATCGGCGCCGAACTCCTCGGAGAGGGCTTCCTGTGCCTCGGCGATGCGGCGCTCGTGGGTGTCGCTGAACACGACGCGCTCGACAACCCTCCTCCAGCACACGTCGTACGACGGCCGCGCCGATGCCCGCGCCGGCGGCCGCCGTCACCACGACCACCTTGTCGCGCAGCAGGTCGTGCGCCGGCACGTAGTCGGGGGTGGGCTGCTCGGGGCGGACCGAGGTCATCTGGCATCTCCTACTGGCTCGCGGGGAAGGCCGAGGACCCGCTCGGCCAGCACGTTGCGCTGGATCTCGTCGGAGCCCCCGTAGATCGTGTCGGAGCGGGTGAACAGGAACATCCGCTGCCACTCGTCGAGGTCGTAGTCGGGTCCGGTGGTCAGCGACTCCGGTCCACGCACGAGCATCGCCAGCTCGCCCAGCGTGCGGTGCCAGCCGGCCCAGAGGAGCTTGGAGATGCTGGCCTGCTGTGGCGCCTGCTCGCTGGAGAGGGTGCGCAACGCGTTCAGCCGGATCACCTCGAGGTCGACCTGTGCTCGGGCCAGGCGGTCGTGGACCACCGGGTCGTCGTACGTGCCGTTGGCACGGGCGACGTCGAGCAGGGCGTCGAGCTCGCGCTGGAAGCCGACCTGCTGGCCGATGGTGGAGACGCCCCGCTCGAAGCCGAGCGTGCCCATGGCCACCCGCCAGCCCTGGCCCGGCTCCCCCACGACCATCGAGGCGTCGGTGCGCGCACCGGTGAAGAACACCTCGTTGAACTCCGAGGTGCCGGTGAGCTGGATGATCGGGCGGACCTCGACGCCGTCCTGGTCCATCGGCACCAGCAGGTAGGACAGCCCGGCGTGCCGCTTCGAGCCGGGCTCGGTGCGCGCGACCACGAAGCACCAGTCGGCGACGTGCGCGAGCGACGTCCACACCTTCTGGCCGTCGAGGACCCACTCGTCGCCCTCGAGGCGCGCCTTGGTCGCGACGTTGGCGAGGTCGGAGCCGGCGCCGGGCTCGGAGTAGCCCTGGCACCACAGCTCCTCCACGGCCACGATCTTCGGCAGGAAGCGACGCTGCTGCTCCGGGGTGCCGAAGGCGATCAGGGTCGGGCCGAGGAGCTCCTCGCCGAGGTGGTTCACGCGTGCGGGGGCGTTGGCCCTGGCGTACTCCTCGTGGAAGATCACCTGCTGGAAGAGCGGCAGCCCGCGACCGCCGTGCTCCTCGGGCCAGCCCAGGCAGGTCCAGCCGTGCCGGGCGAGGTGGCGGTCCCACGCCAGGCGCTCGTCGTGGGCCTCGTGCTCGCGTCCGGGACCGCCCAGACCGCGCAGCGCGGCGTACTCGCCGGCGAGGTTGTCCTCCAGCCAGGATCGGACCTCGGCGCGGAACGCCTCGTCCCGCGGGCCGTAGGAGAGATCCATCCTCGTAGGGTAACCTACCAAGCACTTGCTTGGTTCGTGTCCGCCTGCCCGGGAGCCCGATGTCCGCCTCACCGCAGACCGTGCCCGGTGTGCTGCGCGCGGCGGCTGCGGCGTACGGCGACAAGGCGGCCTTCGTGGAGGGCTCGCGCACGCTCTCCTTCGCCGACCTGCTCGCGGCGGTCCGTGCCACCGCGGCCGGCTACCGCGAGCGTGGCCTGCGGCCCGGTGACCGACTCGTGCTCTGGGCGCCGAACAGCATCGACTGGGTGGTGGCCGCGCTCGCCGTCTCCTACGCGGGCGGCACGCTCGTCCCGGCCAACAGCCGCTACACCGGCCACGAGGTCGCCGATCTCGTCGACCGCACGCACGCACGGCTGGTCGTCGTCGCCGACGGGTTCCTCGGCCGTACCCAGGTCGCCGACCTGGGCGCAGCCAGCGACCTCGCCTCCGTCCGCGAGGTCATCGACCTGGCCGACCTCGGCCTACGTGCAGGCGGACCCGGGCGACATCGACACCGTCGCCGACTCGGTCGTCCCCGACGACGTCGCCGACATCCTGTTCACCTCGGGCACGACCGGCCGCCCCAAGGGCGCGATGTCGGCGCACCGCCAGACCGTCGGCGTCGCCCGTGCCTGGGGCGGGCTCGGCGGCGTCACGCCTGACGACCGCTACCTGGTGGTGAACCCGTTCTTCCACTCCTTCGGCTACAAGGCCGGGATCATGGTCGGACTGACCACCGGCGCCACCCTCTACCCCGTGGCCACCTTCGACCTCGGCGAGACGATGCGCCTGATCCAGGAGGAGCAGATCACCGTGCTGCCCGGGCGCACCGACGCTCTACCAGTCGCTGCTTGACCGCGGACGACCGGTCCTCGTACGACCTGTCGTCGCTGCGACTCGCGGTGACCGGTGCCGCCGTCGTACCGGTCGTGCTGATCGAGCGGATGCGGGCACCCCAGCCCGAGGGCTCGGCATCGACCAGGTGGTCACCGCCTTCGGGATGACCGAGGCCGTCGTGGCGACCATGTGCCGCGAGGGTGACAGCGCCGAGGTCGTGGCCACCACGTGCGGGCGCGCGATCCCCGGCATGGAGGCGTCGATCGGAAAGGGACGAGCTGCTGCTGCGCGGTGAGTTCGTGATGCTCGGCTACCTCGACGACCCCGAGGCCACCCGCGAGGCGATCGACGACGACGGCTGGCTGCACACCGGCGACGTCGGGTCCCTCGACGAGCACGGCAACCTGACGATCACCGACCGGCTCAAGGACATGTACATCTCCGGCGGCTTCAACGTCTACCCGGCCGAGGTCGAGCAGGCGCTGATGCGGCTCGACGGGGTCAACGACGTCGCCGTGGTCGGCGTACCCGACGAGCGGATGGGCGAGGTCGGCCGGGCGTACGTCGTCGGGGA
>CAWCFR010000030.1:0-45457 GCA_963794725.1 uncultured Actinomycetota bacterium | reverse complement strand
GGTCCGACAGCTTGCTCACCGGGAAGGCGTCCACGAGCTTGCCGGCAGCACAGCGGGCCACCGGTGCCTGCGCACCCGCGCGCAGGAAGACGGCACCGAGGGCCGCCCGGGTCGCCGCCAGGGAGAGCGCGTCCTCGGACTCGTCCTTGCCGATGCGCACGGTCTTGCCCGGGTCGCACGACTCGAAGCGCACGAGCTCGCCGTCGCGCACCGCGGTCGCACGCGAACCCGGCACGCGGGCGACCCACTGCTGGAGCGCGGAGAGCATCCGGGTGGTGTCCGCGGCGGTCCGGCCCGCGTAGTCGATCCGCGCGCAGGAGGTCTTGTCGCGATCGAAGCCGACGTAGGCGTCGCCGCCCCAGCCGTCCGCCACGGCGAGCGCCTCGTGCAGCGGCAGTCGCTGGGCGAGCATCAGGTACCAGGTGAGCACGCCGAGCTCGCCGGAGTCGAACTTCTTCTCGCCGTCCGCCAGCTTCGGGATCGCGACCTTGGTCGCGCCGGCGTCGCCGTCGAGCACGCGGAAGGGGTCGAGCAGTGCGGTCTCGTGGGTCGGCGGGTCGCGGAACAGCTTGTCGACCCTGGCGTTGCCACCGTCGGCAGCGACGGTCTCGACCAGGCCCTGGCCCAGCGCGTACGGCGAGCCGACCATCGTGAGGACGACCTTCGGGACGCCCTTGAGGCGGGTGTCCGCCTCGTCGCTCTGGGCCTTCTCGCTCGCGGCCAGCGCCTTGCGCTGCGCCGCCGTGAGCGTTCCGCGGTAGAGCGTCGCGACCCGTTCGGCGTCGCCCTCGTTGATGGCCTGCAGCACCGACGACGCCGACGTGCTCGGCCCCTTCTCGGACTCCTTGTCGAGCTTCTTCATCCGGTCGCCGATGTCGAAGTACTGGTCCTGCAGGGCGTGGGTCAGCTCGTGCACGAGCGTGGGTCGCACGGCCGGGGTCAGCGTCTCGCCGCGGACCGAGATGCGCTTGTCCTCGAAGGAGTAGTAGGCCAGGGTCCCGCCGCCGTACGCGTCCTTGAAGGCCTTGTACAGGTCGACGTCGCCCGAGATCAGCCCGAAGGCGCGCATCAGGGCGGTGAAGTGCTCGATCTCCGCGCGGTCGTCGGCGGTGAGCTTCTCGTCGTCGGTGACGGTCTTCTCGAACTTCGCCGGCGGCATGAAGCGGACGGCGATCGGGTGCTTGAACTGGAGACCGCGCTGCTTCTCGGCGATCTTGGCGTACGGCGCGATGCGGCTGTCCCACTGCGCGGGGTAGGCGTTGCTCGACGACTCGACCCGGGCCGCGGATGACGACGACCGCGATCGTGGCCACGAGCGCCAGCACGATCACGACGGCGAGGCCGATCACCCAGATCGGGACGTCCCGGGACGGCGGCGGTCGCCGGTGCCGGCGCCGGCTCCACCTCCCCGAGTTCGCTCATGGCGGGGAGGCTAGTGCGAGAGGACCCTGCCGTCGGGCGGTTTGCGCAATCCCGTCGCCGGCGGCAACGGCGGCCAGCGCATCGTCGGGCGCCCCACGATCGGGGGCATCAGCCCCGTCGCTCCCCCGTGCCAGCCGCGGTCCCAGGCCCCGTGGTGCTGGTGCCAGCGGCGGTGCCCCACGAAGAACCACACGCCGACGGCGATCAGCACCAGCGGCAGGTGGGTGATGACCGTGAGCACGAGCAGCACCACGAAGAGCGGCACGAGCACGCGGCGTACGCCGATGAACGGACGGGCGCGGCCGCGACCCGGTGCGCCCCGGGGCGGCCCGGAGGCCGCCCGAGGTGCCCGGGCCGGCAGGTCGGCGAAGAGCGGGGAGAGGTCCCCCTGCGTCTTCGCCGACCACACCGCGTCGCTGCGCTCGTCGAACTCCTCGCGGGTCAGGCGCCCGACGGCGAACTGCTCGCCGAGCTGGTCCACCGCCGCCTGTCGCTCGGCGTCACTGAGTCGCAGCCCCCACGAAGAGTCAGGCATCACTGCTCCTGGGCCTCGTCGGAGCCCGCGGCGTAGTTTCGCCGGACTCCTCGTCTGCCTCGTAGGCCTCGTCGGGCCCCTCGGCCAGGAGGCCGTAGAGCCGGCGGCGGGTGTCACCGAGGATCTCGATGGCCTTGGCCCGCTGGTCCGGCGACCCCGTGGTCGCGACCTGGACGATCGCCCCCACGGTCTGGCCGATGACCTGCTTGAAGTTCGTCGCCTCGTCGTCGTCGGCCTCCGCGGCGAACGGCGCCCAGACGGCCGCCATCTCCTCGGCGTGCTCGGCGACGTAGGTACGTCCCTCGTCGGTCAGCTGGATCGCCTTGCGCCCGGCGGGCGCGTCCTCGACGAGCCCTTCGTCCTGGAGCTGGGCGATCGTCGGGTAGACCGAGCCGGGGCTCGGCTTCCACGCACCGTCGGTGCGCTCGGCGATCTGCTGGATCACCTGGTAGCCGTTGATCGGCTGGTCACCGGCCGTGGCGAGCACGTCGATGATGGCGGAGCGAACATCGCCCCGGCGCACCCTCGGGCGTCGCCCGCCTCGTCCGCCCGGTCCCCCGAAGTCGGGGCCGAACATCTGCGCCACCCACGGCGGCGGTCCACCGGCGGGGCCGCCCCAGGGGCCGCCCCATCCGCCGGGCCCACCACGGTGCCCCTCGTGACGGCTCCGGCCACGGCCGCCACGCTGGCGCCGGGTCGGTTCGAATTCTTGAGTCCACATTGGGTGTCCCATGTCGAGATCTCCTTTCGTCAGTCGTGTCGGGCCGGTTGTTCGTCACGGCTCGCCGACACAGTCTCGATGTATTGACGATATATCGCGATGGGTTGGAAGTCAAGGGCCCTCGAGGAACATGCGAATGTCACTGCCGGGTCGGACGGGGCGCTCATCTCCCCCACCCGCGACATTCGCATGTCCGACGGGGCCAGGCCGGCCGCTCTCCTCGCCGACGTCCGGGCAGCTCCCCACCCGACCCACCAACATGCGAATGTCACTGCCGGGTCGGACGACCCGACGCTCCAACATGCGAATGTCACTGCCGGCGTCGACGCGACTCATCTCCCCCATGCCCGACATTCGCATGTCCGGCGGAGCCACCCCCGGCGCGGCACCCACCCACCCGGCGGTGCAGCGACCTAGCGTGGGCCGGTGCCCCCTGACGCCCCAGCCCCGCACGACCGGTACGGCGGCGACGTGCTCGCCACCGACTGGCGCGCGCCGAAGAACGGTCGGGCCGTGGAGATCGACGCCGACCTGGGCCTGGTCGTCGAGGAGGTCACCACCGACTGGTGCGGCGAGATCGTGCGGGTCGAGCGCGACCTCGGCACGCTCACGCTCGAGGACCGGCGCCGCAAGCAGCGCACCTTCCCGCTCGGTCCCGGCTTCCTGCTCGAAGGACGTCCCGTCGTGCTGGTCGCGCCGACCCGGCAGGGGCCGGCCCAGAAGACCCGCACCGCGTCCGGGTCCGTCGCCGTGCACGGCACCAAGGCCCGCGTGGCCCGGGCCAGCCGCATCTTCGTCGAGGGTCGGCACGACGCCGAGCTGGTCGAGAAGGTGTGGGGCGACGACCTGCGCATCGAGGGCGTGGTCGTCGAGTACCTCGACGGGGTCGACGACCTCGGCGAGAAGCTGCGCGACTTCGGTCCCGGCCCCGAGCGGCGCGTCGGCGTGCTCGTCGACCACCTGGTGCCCGGGTCGAAGGAGAGCCGCATCGCCGACTCGGTCCGCCGCTCCCCGGTCGGGCAGCACGTCCTCATCGTCGGCCACCCGTTCATCGACATCTGGGCCGCGGTCAAGCCGGAGCGCCTGGGCAAGAAGGAGTGGCCGCGGGTGCCGCGCGAGGTCGAGTGGAAGAAGGGCGTCTGCCAGCAGTTCGGCTGGCCGCACCGCGACCAGGCCGACATCGCCCGCGCCTGGAAGCACATCCTCGGCGGCGTCCGCGGCTTCCAGGACCTCGATCCGGCCCTGCTCGGCCGGGTCGAGGAGCTCATCGACTTCGTGACCAGCGCCTGACCCCAGGCAGCGGCTACGACGCCGCCTTGCGGACCGCGACCCGGACGGCGTCGCGCAGCCCATCGGTCCGCACGCCCGCGGCCCGAGCATGGCCTCGCAGACCGTCGTGTCGTCCTGGCGGACCAGCCCCAGCAGCAGGTGCTCGGTGCCGAGGTAGTTGTGCCGCAGCGCGATCGCCTCGCGCAGCGAGAGCTCGAGGACCTTCTTGGCCGGGCGCGAGAACCTCTTCCGCGGACGGCCGAAGCGCCGCCCGCCCCGGGGCGGCTCGCCCAGCCGGTCCACCACCTCCGCGAGGTCGATGCCGATGCTGGCCAGCGCGGCCGCGTCGTCCTCGTCGAGGCCGTCGACGTAGCGCGAGCGGCGCCGGTCGAGCTCGTCGTGCAGGCGCTCGAGGTCGGCGCCCTGCGCCGCCAGCACCTGTACGGCGAGGCAGTCGTTGTCCCACAGAAGGGCGGCGAAGAGGTGCTCGGGACGGACCTCGCTGGCCCGGGACTCGGTGGCGATCTGCACCGCCCGCTCGACCATCTCCCGCGCCCGCGGGGTGAATCGCTCCATCATGGCTCAGCTCACGTCCTCTCTGCCGTACTTCTTGTGCACCGCCTGCCGGCTCACGTCCAGCGCGTCGCCGATCTCCTGCCACGACCAGCCCTGCCGCCGCGCCCGCAGCACCTGGGCCCGCTCGAGCTCCTCGAGCAGCCGGCGCAGTGCCCGCACGGCGCGCAGCCCGGTCTTCGGGTCCGCGGCACTGGCGGCGGTCGCGAGGTCGGACTCGGTGGGCATGGTGTCAACCTAGGTTGACGGAGACAGATCTGTCAACTTCAGTTGACGAGATCACGCACCACGGCGTCGCCGAGCAGCCGGCCGCGCCGGGTCAGCACCAGCCGGTCGCCCTCGAGCACGGCCAGACCCCGGTCCACGACGTCGTCGACCCGGCCCGCCTCGACCAGGTCGAGCGAGAGACCCGCGCGCAGCCGGACCTCGAGGAGGACCCGCTCGAGAGCACGGGTCGAGGCATCCAGGGTCTCGCCGTCGGCGGCCGGAGACTCACCCGCCGCCACCCGCGCGGCGTAGGCGCTGGGGTGCTTGACGTTCCACCAGCGCTCCCCCGCGACGTGGGAGTGCGCGCCCGGCCCGATCCCCCACCAGCTCGCGCTCGTCCAGTACAGCTCGTTGTGGCGGCAGCGCGAGGCAGCGTCGCGGGCCCAGTTGGAGACCTCGTACCACTCCAGGCCCGGCCCCGGCGAGCATCTCGTCGGCCACGACGTACTTGTCCGCGAGGTCGTCGTCCTCGGGCGCGGGCACCACCCCCGTGCGGACCTGGCGGGCCAGCCGGGTGCCCTCCTCCACGATCAGGGAGTACGCCGACACGTGGTCGGGCTCGCACGCCAGGGCGGCCTCGAGCGAGGCGCGCCAGTCGGCGAGCGACTCCCCCGGCGTGCCGTAGATCAGGTCGAGGCTCACCTGCTCGAAGCCCGCCTCGCGCGCCCAGGCCACCGCCTGCGCCACCCGCGCCGGGTCGTGGGTGCGCTCCAGCACCCGCAGCACGTGGGGCACCGAGGACTGCATCCCGAAGCTGATCCGGTTGAACCCGCCGGCTCGCAGCTCGGCCAGGCTGCCGGGCGTGACGCTGTCCGGGTTGGCCTCCGTGGTCACCTCGACGTCGGCGGCCAGGCCGAAGGTGTCGTCGATGCCACCGAGGATCGCGACCAGGTCGGCCGAGGGCAGCAGGGTGGGCGTGCCGCCGCCGAAGAACACGGTGTCCGCGGTGGGCCGGTCGGGCCCGAGGAGCCTTCCCGGCGTACCCGATCTCCTCGACCGCATGGCCCGCGTACGCTGCCTGCGACCCACCTCCGCCCAGCTCGGTCGCGGTGTAGGTGTTGAAGTCGCAGTAGCCGCATCGCACGGCGCAGAAGGGCACATGGACGTACACGCCGAAGGGGACGCCCGAGGGGGCCGCCAGAGGGGCTGTTGGCACGAGGTCGAGTCTCCCACCGCCACGACCAGGATGCGGATTCACCGGACACGGGTGGACGCCGGTTCCTACGCTGCGGGGGTGACTCGGGGAATGCGCCGGTACGCCGGAGTGGTGATCGTCGTGCTCGCCGGGCTCCTCGGCGGGCTGCTCGTCGCACCCGCGCCGGCCCAGGCCGGCACCGGGACGCTGCGCATCATGCTCGAGGGCGACTCGATCACCCAGGGTGTCGACGGCGACTACACCTGGCGCTACCGCTTCTACCGCGAGCTGGTCCGCCAACGCGTGCGCTTCGACTTCGTCGGCACGAGGACCAGCGCCTGGGTCGAGCCCGGGTTCCGGAGCTCGTCGTACGCCGATCCGCGCTTCGACCAGCACCACTTCGCCCGCGCGGGCAGCACGCTCCTCGTGCACTCCACCCAGGTCCACGACCAGGTGGCCGGCCGAGCACCCCGACGTCATCGTGCTGGAGGCGGGCATCAACGACCTGCGCGCCGGCCGCAGCCCGGCCCAGACCGACGGCTACCTGCGCAGCCTGGATCGCCAACGCACGGTCGGCCGAGCCCGGCGTGACGATCGTCGTCTCCTCGATCCTCGACGCCACCGACTCGGCGCGACCGTGGCTCCCCCAGCGGATCCGCGACTACCGCGCCCTCCAGGCCACGACCGTCCGCGAGCTGTCGACGCCCCAGTCACGGATCGTGCTGGCCGACACCGACCGCGGCTGGGGGGTGGTGGCGGACACCTACGACAACCTGCACCCCACGCCGACCGGCGAGACGCTGATCGCCCAGCGGATCGCCGAGACGTTCAAGTACCTCGGCGTGCTCCCCCAGCAGCCGAGCATCTACCGCACGACGGCCTGGGGCCGGATCGCCCGCGCCCAGGCGCGGGTCGTCGGCCGGCGCGTGGTGCTCACCTGGGACCGGCAGGCCATCAACGGCGTGAAGATCAAGAGCCGCCGGGCCGGCAGGCACTGGAAGACCAGCAAGCTGAACCGGAACGGTTCGATGGTCACCGGGCGGCTGCGTCCTGGGCGCTACCAGTTCAAGATCAAGTACATCCGGGCGCGGATGATGACCGACTACGGACCACCCGTGCAGGTCGTCGTCCGTCGCGGCCGCTCACACAAGCACTGACCCAGGGCACCTGCGCTCAGGCGTACAGCTTGGCGATGTCGTCGGTGTAGTTGCCCTCGACCACGTTGCGCTTGACCTTCATCGACGGCGTCAGCTCGCCCGACTCCACCGTCAGGTCGTGGTCGAGGATCTCGAACTTCTTGATCGTCTCCCACCTGTTCAGCTGCGAGTTGAGCGTGTCGACGTACCCCTGCACCATCTGCTTGGTCTTCGGGTCCGCAGCGGCCTGGGCGTAGTCGCCGGAGGAACCCGCCTCCTTCTTCCAGTCCTCGAGCGAGTCGGGGTCGAGGGTGACCAGTGCGACGACGTAGTTGCGCCCGTTGCCGAAGACCATGAACTGGCTGGCGTAGGGGCACACCGCCTTGAACTTGGCCTCGATCGCCGTGGGGGCGATGTACTTGCCGCCGGAGGTCTTGAACAGGTCCTTGATGCGGCCGGTGATGGTCAGGAAGCCGTCGGAGTCCAGCGACCCCTTGTCGCCGGTGCGCAGCCAGCCGTCCTCGGTGAGCGCCTCGGCCGTGGCGTCCGGCAGGTTGTGGTAGCCGTCCATCACGCCCGGACCGGCGATCTGGATCTCGTCGCCCTCACCGAGCCGCACGCGGCTGCCGGGTACGACGGGTCCGACGGTGCCGAACTTGTAGTCCTCGGGGTGGTTCACGAACGAGCCGGCCGACGACTCGGTCAGCCCGTAGCCCTCGAGGATCAGGATGCCCGCCGCGTGGAACCACTCCGCGATGTCGCGGTTGAGGGCCGCCGCGCCGGAGATGAAGAAGCGCACCCGACCACCGAAGCGGTCGCGGATCTTGGCGAAGACGAGCCGGTCGAACAGCGCGTGCTGGAGCTTGAGCGGCAGCGGGACGGACTTGCCCTCGCGCTTCAGCGCGTCGACCTTGAGCCCGACGGCGAAGGCCTGCTTGAAGATCTTCTCCTTGGCCCCACCCTCCTGGGCCTGCATGGTGACGATGCGCGAGTGGGCCTTCTCGAAGATCCGGGGGGCCGCACCCATGAAGGTCGGCTTGACGATCGCCAGGTTGTCGATGATCCGGTCGATCCGGCCGTCGATGGCCGTGCTGAAGCCGCAGGCCAGCTGGGCGGAGAGCAGCACCTTGCCGAAGACGTGCGACATCGGCAGCCACAGGAACTGCAGGTCGCGCTCGTCGAGGATCTGCTGGGCCTGGATCGCGGCGCCCTCGTAGGTCCACGACGAGTGCCGCAGGCGGACGCCCTTGGGCTTGCCGGTCGTGCCGGAGGTGTAGACGAGCGTGGCCAGGCTCTCCGGCTCGATGGCCGCGACGGCCTCGTCGACGGCCGCCGCGTTGCCGGCGAGGTGCTTCTCGCCGAGCGCGCGCAGGTCGTCGAGGCCGAGCACCCAGTCGCCGTCCCCGGTACCGTCGAAGAGCACGACCTTCTCGAGGCGGGGCAGCTCCGACTTGTGCTTCCTGATCTTCTCGAGCTGCTCGTCGTCCTCGGCGAAGACCACGCGGCACTCGGAGTCGGAGAGGATGTAGGAGACGTCCTCACCGTGCGTCGAGGGGTAGACCGTCGTCGTCGCGCCTCCCGCGCACATGATCGCGAGGTCGGCCAGGATCCACTCCACCCGGGTGCCGGCGGCGATGCCGACGCGCTGCTCGGGCTCGAGGCCGAGCGAGAGCAGGCCGGCCGCGAGCTTCTCGACCTTCTCGCCGGTCTCCTTCCAGGTCCACGACTCCCAGGGCTGGTCGTCGCCCACGGGGAAGCGATAGGCCTCGATGTCGGGGGACTTCTTCAGTCGCTCCCGGAACTGCGCGGCCACGTTGGGGGCGCGGTTCTCGATGAAGGAGGTGTCGGTGTTGACGGGCGACATGAGGCTCTCCTGAGCAGGATCTGACGCGGTTGACGTGCCAGTAACCTAGTGCCCCCGGGCAAGTGCGGGCGAGGCTCCCCCGCAAACGGGACGTCACCGCGTTACCCGGGAAAAGGCGACTCGTTCACTACACTATGCACATGCCGACAGTCGCCCTTCCCCTGCCCGTGCTCGACGATCCAGTCGTCGTGGTGCCGGCACCCGGCTCCGGCCCCGGCAACTGGGCGGGTGCGGCCTCCGCCGTGCTGGTCGACGGCGTCACCTGGTTGACCTACCGCGTCCGCCGGCCGCTGCCCGACGGCAGGGGCATCGCCACCGTCGTGGCCCGCTCGGACAACGGCGTCTCCTTCGAGCCGGTCTGCGAGGTCTTCCGCGACCAGTTCGGCGCGGAGTCCTTCGAGCGGCCCGTGGTGCTGCGGCGTCCCGACGGTGGCTGGCGGCTCTACCTGTCCTGTGCGACCCCGGGCTCCAAGCACTGGTGGATCGAGGCCCTCGACGCCGACCGGCCCGAGGACCTCCCGCAGGGCACCCGCACGGTCGTGCTGCCGGGCGACGAGACCACGGCCGTCAAGGACCCGGTCATCACCGTGCGCGACGGCCTCTGGGAGATGTGGCTGTGCGAGCACCCGCTCTCCGACCCCGGCCACGAGGACCGGATGTCGACGGCGTACCTCACCAGCGCCGACGGCCTGGCGTGGACGCGTCACGGCACCGTGCTCGAGCCGACACCGGACACCTGGGACGCCCGCGGCGCCCGGGTCACCACCGTGCTGTCGCACGAGCCCCTGGTGGTGCTGTACGACGGGCGGCCGAGCGCCGAGGACAACTGGCACGAGGTCACCTCCGTCGCGCGGGCCGATGCCGACGGTCGGCTGCGACCCGACCCGGAGGCGTCGGTGCTGCGCTCGCCGTACTCCGACGGCGCCTTCCGCTACGCCAGCGCGGTGCCGCTGCCCGACGGCACGACCCGGTTCTACCTCGAGATCGCCCGGCCCGACGGGGCCCACGACCTCGTCACCGTGCTCAGTCGGCCGTAGCGCTGCTGCCGGCCTTCTCGCGCCGCCGCGAGTCGAAGGACGAGCCCTCGCGGTAGGTCCGCCACTGCTCGAACGACTCGCCGGTGACCTCCTCGAGCAGCGCGATGTCCTCGAGGTGCGGCTCGAGCAGGGCCGTGCGCTGCTCGGGCGTCAGCCTGGGGCGGGCGGTGTCACCGCCGCGGTGCAGCTGGCTGACGAGCGGCTTGCTGACGGCTCGCCAGACCTGGGGCGGCAGGAACTGGCCGACCGTGGCACCGGCCCGGATGACCGGCGCGACGGCACGCACGCGGACGCCGTCCTTCACGAAGGGGCGTGAGTTGTCCGACGGGATCGACTCCACCTGCTTGCCCTCGACGCCGAGGAACGCGAAGACCCGGCCGAGCACCTCGTCGGGGGTGTCGACCAGCTGCTTGTAGCGCAGCAGGAGCACCTGCTCGCGGGGGAAGTGGTCGAAGAGGTCCTGGACCTGGCGCCCGTACATGCCCAGCGACTGGTAGTGCCAGAACGGCGCCCAGCCGTTGTCGATCCGCTTCTGCTCGTGCCGGACGGCCTCGACGACGTCGGCCCGCGGCTCGAGCCCGTCGGTCCACAGGTGCATCCAGTTGGAGTAGGCGCGGTCGACGGGGTCGCGCAGGACCGCGATCAGCTTCGCGTCGGGCCGGTCGACGGCGATCCGGCGGCGGGCGTCGCGGTTGTAGAGGTAGAACGGCGTGCTCTCGCCGCGCAGGGAGTCGTCGGGTGCGTCCTCGAACAGGTCGAGGTAGCGCTCGCGCTGCCAGATCCACTCCTGGTTGCTGTGGGCGTCGCCCGGGCCCTTGTACGCCGGCGGGGGCGAGTCGCCGCACATGTAGTACTTCGGCTCCTTGACCCGGCTCAGGAACAGGTGCGGGTGCTGCGTCAGGGCGGCGTGCAGGGCACTCGTGCCGGCCTTGGGCGCACCGATCAGGAAGAAGTCAGGGGGACGACGGCTCACGTCGTAAGTCTATCGACTTGGTTCGAATTCAGATACAGCGGGCGGGGTGTGGTCCTGCTCTCAGACCACGGTGCCGACGTACCGCTCGGCCACCCGGCGGATGTTGTCGGGAAGCCTCTCGAGCGTGAGCAGCTCGGGCAGGAGGGATCGGTCCGTGGTGAGCGCGCGGAACATCGTCGAGACGGTGATGCCGTGGCCCGGCCGATGGACCACCTGCAGCTCGTCGCCGGCGCGGAGCTCACCCTCCTGCAGCACGCGCAGGTAGGGCCCGGGACGGCCGCGCTCGGTGAAGCGCCTGACCCAGGCGCGGTCGTCGTAGCCGTTGACCCGCTGCCAGTTCTTGAAGTCGTTGCACGGGATCCGGACGGAGGACACCTCGAAGAGCGCCGTGCCGACCTGCCACCGCTCCCCCACCTCGGCCTCGTTGACGTCGATGCCGCGGGTGGTCAGGTTCTCGGCGAACTGGCCGTCGCGGATCTCGTGCCCGAGCTCCCCCGCCCACCAGTCGAGCTCCTCGCGCGAGAAGACGTAGACCGCCTGGTCGACGCCGCCGTGGTGCACCGTGTCGGCCACCTGGTCACCCTGGAGACCGAGTCGTGCGGCCCGCACCGGCCCGTCGACCGGCTGCTTGTCGATCGCCGTCCGACCGATGCCGGCCCAGGCGACCTCCTTCGGCCTGCCGACGTTGATCGAGGTCACCTGCGCCACCCCAGGATCTTCGCAGGGCGCCTCGGCCCGACCAAGCCGTTATGCCGCGGTGGCCCAGAACTCCAGGGCACGCCAGCTCAGCTTCGTGACCACCCCGCGCGCGAGCAGCGCGACCCCCGTCCACCCGAGGAAGTACACGACGTACATCGCCGCCACCCGGGCGAGGAGGCTCTCCGGCGTGGCGCCGAAGGTGAGCATCACGGAGAGGAAGCCGAAGAGGAACGGTCCCCCGAGGTACAGCCCCCACCAGAGGGCGACCGGGGAGGCCTGCGTGTCGGTGCCGGACGGCTTGTGCGCGCCGTAGGCGACCCAGAGGTCCTTCATGTCCTGGTAGGGCCACCACCAGTTGACGACCGGGATGAACCAGGCGACCACCTGCATCCCCGACGAGCGACGCAGCGCCCCGGGAGCCGAGGAGGCCAGCTGTGCCTGCCACACCAGCCAGAGCACGCCGGTCACCGCGTAGACCAGGAACCATGCCGCCAGGACCAGCATCATCACCACGGCGACGTTCGACAGGGCGTTGTCGAGGGCCGGGTCCGCCGCGGCGTTGGTGTCGAAGAGCATCTGGAGCGAGACGCCGTAGGAGCTCACCTCGGTGTAGCCCCAGGCCACGACCAACGCTCCGACGACCAGCAGCAACGCCTGCAGCGCGAGCAACCGGCCCAGCCAGTCACCGAGCCGGGCGAATCCAGGACCGAGGGGCGGAGTGCCGACGGTCGGGTCCTTGGCGTTCGAGGTCTTGATGGTCCAGCTGCGGCCGTCCCAGTAGCGGAACCTCGCCTTGCCCACCGGGTCGACGTACCAACCGGGCTCCTGCACCTGCAGTCCGGGAGAAGTCACCCGCACGATTATGCGGGCGTTCCGGGCTTAACGGACGTTTTTTGGAAATCTTCGGCGCCGACTGTCGTATCCCCGGGCTGCCGTTCGTGGAGGGGGCGAGAAGGATGGGCGGTGCGCCGTACCGCCCCGAAGCACCACCGGAGCCACACCACACCAAGGAGCAGTGCCATGACGCAGTACCTGATCTCGGTCATCCACGACGCTGACGGTCCCGACTGGGCGACCAGCGCCACCCCCGAGGAGATCCAGCAGGTGATGGGCGCCGTCGACGCCTTCAACGAGGAGCTCCGGGCCCAGGGCAGCTGGGTCTTCGCCGGTGGCCTCGAGCCGCCGTCGACCGCCACCGTCGTCGACGCCAGCGGGCGCCGACGTGCTCATCACCGACGGCCCGTTCGTCGAGTCCAAGGAGCAGCTCGGCGGGTTCTGGGTGGTCGAGGCACCCGACCTCGACGCCGCGCTCGAGCTCGCCCGACGCGGTTCGGCAGCCTGCCGCGATGCGGTCGAGGTCCGGCCCTTCCAGTCCGTGTGACCGACCTCGAGACCGTCTTCCGTGCCGAGCACGGGCGGGTGGTCGCGGCCATGGCCCGCCGGTTCGGCGACCTCGACCTCGCCGAGGACGCCACCGGCGAGGCCCTGGTCGTGGCCGCCGAGCGCTGGCCGGTCGAGGGGATGCCGCCCAACCCGGGCGGCTGGCTGACCACGGTGGCCGGCAACAAGGCGCTGGACCGGCTCCGGCGCGAGAGCCGGGGGCGCGAGAAGCTCGCCGAGGTGGCACGCATGACGGAGTCCCGAGGGCACGAATCCCAGCCCGCCGATCCGACCGGGCCGGTCGAGGACGACCGGCTGCGGCTGGTCTTCACCTGCTGCCACCCGGCACTCGCGCCGGAGAACCGGGTCGCCCTGACGCTGCGCCTGCTCGGCGGGCTGACCGTGCCGGAGATCGCCGCGGCCTTCCTGGTGCCGGAGACGACGATGGCGCAGCGGATCACCCGCTCGAAGCAGAAGATCAAGCTGGCCGGCATCCCCTACCGGATCCCGCGCACCGAGGACCTCCCGGCGCGGATGTCGGCCGTGCTCGCCGTGCTGTACCTCGTCTTCAACGAGGGGTACCTCGGCTCCTCGGGCGAGGCGCAGCGCACCGACCTGACGGCCGAGGCGATCAGGCTGGCCCGGCAGCTGCGCGAGATGGTCCGGGCGATGCCCGCGCTCGGCCCCCAGCCCGAGGTCGACGGGCTGCTGGCGCTGATGCTGCTCACCGAGTCGCGCTCCCGTGCCCGGGTCCGCGACGGCGTGCTGGTGCCGCTCGACCAGCAGGACCGCTCGCTCTGGGACGCGGACCTGATCGCCGAGGGCCACCGGCTGGTGCGCGGCTGCCTGGCCCTGAACCGCCCCGGTCCCTACCAGCTCCAGGCCGCGATCAGCGCCGTGCACACCGACGCCCTGGACGCGTCGATGACCGAGTGGGGCCAGGTGGTGGCGCTGTACGACCAGCTCGGCGCGATCAGTCCCGGCCCGGTCGTGTCGCTGAACCGCGCGGTCGCGATCGCCGAGCTCGACGGCCCGGACGTCGCGCTGGCCCTGGTCGAGCCGCTCGCTCTCACGTCGTACCACGCCTGGCACGCGACCCGCGCCGACCTGCTGCGGCGCCTGCACCGGTACGACGAGTCACGGGCCGCCTACGACGAGGCGATCCGGCTGGCCGGCAACGCCGAGGAGATCCGGTTCCTCGAGCAGCGGCGTGACGAGCTTCCCTAGTCCTGGACCGCCTTCGCGATGGTGATGCAGGTGGTGAGGTACTCGTCGGCCCCTCCGCGCAGCAGGGCCGGGTCGTCCTGGATCGCCCAGAGCGCGTTGTGCATCATCCGGACGACGACCCAGTCGCGGGCCCGGTGCTCGTCGAGACCGGCGTGGTCGACGAGGGTGTGGAACCGGCGCCGCAGCCCGTTGCGCAGGTCACCGTCGAGCTCCTCGGTCCGGTTCCAGAGCATCGGTGCCGGCTCGTAGTGCGGGTCGCCGCTCACCGGCTTGGGGTCGATGGCCAGCCACGGCTCCCGGTCGGCGGCCATCACGTTCTCGTAGTGCAGGTCCGCGTGGATCATCGTGCCGGTGCTGGCCTCGTCGGTGACGAAGTCGCGCCCGAGCGAGACGGCCTGCTCCACCAGCCTGCGTGGGAGGGGCGCGCTCCGGGGCAGGGCGGCGAGCTGGTCGGTCCAGCGGGCGACGTACGACGTGAGGAGGCGGAGCTGGGGTGGTGCCGGCACGTGCAGGAGCGGGTAGAGGCCGGCCACGACCTCGCACGCCTCCAGGTCCCAGGTCTCGGTGAGCCGCTCCGGGCGCAGCCGCTCGAGCAGCATCGCGGTGCGGTGCGGGTCGGCACGCAGCAGCCGCACGGCCCCGCGGCCGTTCCAGTGCTGCAGGGCGAGGTGCTCGTGCTCGGACTCGTCGTCGGGGAAGGCCACCTTGAGCACCGCGGACCGGCCGGCGTCGGTGCGCACCGGCACCACGAGGGCGCAGTAGCCGTGCATCATCCAGCCGTCGACGTCGAGCTCCCACTCCTCCAGCAGGCCGCGCGCGAGGGCCGGGAGGCGATCGACCCAGGCCGCCCAGTCCGGACCACGGCTGGCCATGCCCAGCACGCCGTCGGGCAGGCGGAAGGTGCTCACGCCGGTCGATGATTCCACCCGTGCCGCGGTGGCTACCGTGCTGCCCATGACGGTGCTGTCGTGGGAGGAGCTCGGTGGCCTGGCGCTGGCTCGCCAGTTCCCCGACACCGCGGAGGTCGCGGATGCCGCGGGTGTCGCCGACGCCGTACGGCGGACCGGGCCGATCCAGTCGCAGACCGCACGCTCGCCGTTCCTCGGACTGGCGGCGCGGTTCCCGGGCGTGACGCACGAGGCGATCACCAGCGCGTACGAGGAGTTCGGGATCGTCCGCGGCAGCACCATCCGCGGCACCGTGCACACCACCGTGCCCGAGCACCATGCGCTGCTCGAGGTGGCGACCCGTCGCGGCCAGCGCGCCAACTGGGTGCGGGTGCTCGGGCTCGACGACGTGGAGGCGCTCTGGGCCTCCGTCGAGGACTTCGCGCGCGAGCAGTGGCGCACCCCGGCCGAGCTGCTCGACCACGTCAAGGCATGGACCGTGGCCCACGGAGGCGTGCCGGCCGAGACGCTGGACAACGGGATGGGCCGCTACCTGGGCTTCGGCCACGGCGGGCTGGTCCGGCGCCCGCTCAAGGGCGGCTGGGAGGGCCAGGGAGCACCGGGCTACCGCACCGCTGCCGCGCTCCTGGGCGACCGGTCCGCCGTGCTCACCGACCCGCACTCCCTGGACACGTTGTTCCAGACGCACCTTGCGGCGCACGGGCCGGCCAGTCGGAACGACCTCGCCTGGTGGAGCGGGCTGACCCTGGGCGCCGTCGACGAGGCACTCGCCCGGCTCGGTCTCGACGCGGTGGCCGGCCCCGACGGCCGCGACTACGTCGACCTGCCGTCGCCGCCGCCTGCGCGATCGCCGGCCGGCGTACGCCTGCTGCCGGAGTTCGACGCCCTGATGTGCGCCTACCAGCCCGCGGCCCGACAGCGCTTCGTCACCCCCGAGCACCACGACCGGCTGTGGCTCGGCGCCAACGGCCTGGTCAAGCCGCCCCTGCTCGTCGACGGCCGGATCACCGGCTACTGGCGGGCCATGGGCTCGGCGAGGAGGCGCCCGCTCGAGGTGTCGTACTTCCCCGGCACCAGGCGACCGAGGAAGTCCGAGCTCGACCAGCCCGTCGCCGCCGTCGAGGCGGCGTTGGGCATCGAGATCACGTCGGTCTCCGTCAGCTCGCGCCTCGAGCTGAGCACCGATCACTTGACGATCTGGAAACCTCTGACTAAAGTTGCCGACATGGAAAGTGATGAGCTCCGCGAGTCCCTGCGTGAGGCGGAGCGAGGTGAGGCGTCGACCTGGATCGACTACCCGCCCACCCCTCGGTGGTGGGCCCCGATGTTCGGCGCCTGGTCCGCAGCTCCTCGCCGCGAACATCGGCTACGTCGGCGGCCTCGTCGGTGCGCTCGTGTCCCTCGCCCTCGCTGCGTTCATGGGCGGCGTGATCGGCTGGCAACGACGCGTGCGGGGCACCTTCCCCACCGGCCGTCCGCCCCGGGAGCTCAACGGCTCGATGTTCCGCCTCATGGGCGGTGCGGCGGTCATCGCCGTGGCGGCCTGGGTGATCGGCGCCCTCGTCGCCGTCTGGCTCGCGGTCGTGCTCGCCGGTGTCGGGTCGTGGGCCCTGGTCGCGTGGTACGAGCGGGCCTACGCCCGTGACGCCGAGCGCGTGCGCCGCCGCCTGCGATGAGCGGGACGGAGACCGGGTCGGCGCTCGAGGGACTCGACCCGGCGCTGAATGCCCCGAAGCGGCTGGCGATCATGGCCGTGCTCGCCGGGTCCGCGTCCACCGACTTCGGCTTCCTGCGCCGCCACCTCGGAGTCAGCGAGTCCGACCTGTCCAAGCAGGCGGCGACGCTGGAGGCCGCGGGCTACCTGACGATCCACAAGTCGGGTCACGGCAGAGGTGGCGTCACGACGTACAAGTCGACGCGCAGCGGCCGGAAGGCCTACCAGCGACACCGCGACACCCTGCGGGCCCTGCTCGCCGAGAGCATGGCGGACGACTGAGGCCTACTTCTTCGACTTGTCGCCCGCCGGACCGCTGGTGGAGAGCGCGGCGATGAAGGCTTCCTGGGGGACCTCGACCCGGCCCACCATCTTCATCCGCTTCTTGCCCTCCTTCTGCTTCTCCAGCAGCTTGCGCTTGCGGGTGATGTCGCCGCCGTAGCACTTGGCGAGGACGTCCTTGCGGATCGCGCGGATGGTCTCGCGGGCGATCACCCGGGCACCGATGGCCGCCTGGATCGGCACCTCGAACTGCTGCCGCGGGATCAGCTCGCGCAGCTTGCCGGCGAGCAGCACGCCGTAGGAGTACGCCGCATCGCGGTGCACGATCGCGCTGAACGCGTCGACCGTCTCGCCCTGCAGGAGGATGTCGACCTTGACGAGGTCGGCCGCCTGGTCACCGGTGGGCTCGTAGTCGAGCGAGGCGTAGCCCTTGGTGCGTGACTTGAGCTGGTCGAAGAAGTCGAAGACGATCTCGGCCATCGGCAGGGTGTAGCGCATCTCGACCCGGTCCGAGGAGATGTAGTCCATCCCCTGCAGCTGTCCGCGCTTGGACTGGCAGAGCTCCATGATCACGCCGATGTAGTCGCTGGGGCTGAGGATCGTCGCCTTGACGACCGGCTCGCGCACCTCCGCGATCTTGCCGGCGTTGGGGTACTCGCTGGGGTTGGTCACCTCGACGACCGAGCCGTCCTCGAGGTGCACCGAGTAGACGACGTTGGGGGCCGTGCTGATCAGGTCGAGGTCGAACTCGCGCTCGAGCCGCTCGCGCACGATCTCCATGTGCAGCAGGCCGAGGAAGCCGCACCGGAAGCCGAAGCCGAGCGCGCCGGAGGTCTCCGGCTCGTAGGCCAGCGCCGCGTCGTTGAGCTGGAGCCGCTCCAGGGCGTCGCGCAGGGTCGGGTAGTCGTCGCCGTCGATCGGGTAGAGGCCGGAGTACACCATCGGGTTGGGGTGCTTGTAGCCGCTGAGCGGCGTGCTCGCCCCGTGGTGCTGGCTGGTGACGGTGTCGCCGACGCGGGACTGGCGGACGTCCTTCACGCCGGTGATGAGGTAGCCGACCTCGCCCACACCCAGGTCACCGGCCTTCACCGGCTCGGGGCTGATCACGCCGACCTCGAGCATCTCGTGGACCACGCCGTTGGACATCATCTTGATCCGGTCGCGGTGGGTCAGCTTGCCGTCGAAGACCCGCACGTAGGTGACCACGCCGCGGTAGGTGTCGTAGACGGAGTCGAAGATCAGCGCCCGCGGCGGTGCGTCGGCGTCACCCACCGGCGGAGGGGTCTGCTTGACGATCTCGTTGAGCACCGACTCGACGCCCTCGCCGGTCTTCGCGCTGACCCGGAGCACCTCCGACTCGTCGCAGCCGATGATCCCGGCCAGCTCGGCGGCGTACTTCTCCGGGTTGGCGCTGGGCAGGTCGATCTTGTTCAGCACCGGGATGATGTGCAGGTCGGCACCGATGGCGAGGTAGAGGTTGGCGAGGGTCTGGGCCTCGATCCCCTGCGCCGCGTCGACGAGCAGCACGGCGGCCTCGCAGGCCTCCAGCGAGCGCGAGACCTCGTAGGTGAAGTCCACGTGCCCTGGCGTGTCGATCATGTTGAGGACGTAGCTGCCCGGCGCGGCGCCCTCGACGTTGCCCTCCGGCACGGTCCACGGCATCCGGACGGCCTGGCTCTTGATGGTGATGCCGCGCTCGCGCTCGATGTCCATCCGGTCGAGGTACTGCGCCCGCGCGGCCCGCTCGTCGACGACACCGGTGAGCTGCAGCATCCGGTCGGCCAGCGTCGACTTGCCGTGGTCGATGTGGGCGATGATGCAGAAGTTGCGGATGATCGCGGGGTCGGTGCGGCCCGGGGCTGGTGCGGTGTTCGAGGCCACGGGCTGGTTTCTCCGACTGCTTTCTGGGCTGGCTTGGTACGACGTGGGGCGGTCGCCAATCCTCCCACGCACCGCACGGGCTCCGTGAATCAAGCCCGGTCAGCCGCGGTGGGTCGGCACCCAGTAGCGCATCTTCGTGCCTCGTTGGTCCTCGAGCACGCCGCCGTTGGCCTCGATCACTCGCCGTGAGGCGATGTTGTCGGCGTCGCAGGTGATCAGGGCCGGGTCGATGCCCAGCGCGTTCGCCTCGGGCAGCACGGCGCGCAGCATGGCGGTCGCCTGCCCCTCCCCACGCCGGCTCCGGCGCACGTCGTACCCGATGTGGCCGCCGACCTCCAGCAGGTGCTCGGTCAGCTCGTGACGCACGGCCACGCGACCGACGTACTCGTCGCCCTCGGTCCACCACCACGTCGTGCAGGGCACGAAGCCCGGCTTGCGCGGGCGGTCGGCCTCGGCGCGCAGCTCCTGGACGTACGTCGCGAACCCGGCGTCGCTCCCCCAGGTCGCGCCGTACGCGGCGAGCTCGCTGCCGACCATCGTGTCGTCCCCGGCGCGACCCTCGTCGACGAACTCCTGCATGGCCTGCAGGAAGGACCGCCGGAAGCGGACGTCGGGTAGGTGGAGCTGCGCCATCACCCCATCGTGGTCAGCGGAACGCAGGCAGCTCAACGCGATTTCACGGGCAGGTGCTCGGCCCACCAGCGCAGGACGTGGTCGAAGCGCTGCCGACGGTGGCGGGGGCGGCCGCTGCGGGTGAGCTCGTGACCCTCGCCCGGGAAGAGCAGCAGCTCGGTGGGAACGCCCCGCGAGCGCAGGGCGGCGTACCACCGCTGGCCCTGCTCGACCGGGCAGCGCCAGTCGTCCTCGGAGTGGATGACCAGCGTCGGGGTGGTCACGTTCGCCACCGCCGACATCGGGCTCTGCGAGACCAGGCCCTCGGGCGAGCCGTGGTACTGCTCGGGGAAGAACCAGCCGATGTCGGAGGACCCGGTGAACGACGCACCGTCGAGGTAGCCCCGCTCGACGATCGCCGCGGTGAACCGGTCCGTGCGCGTCGTCAGCAGCGCGGTCATGTACCCGCCGTAGCTGCCACCCATCACGCCGACCCGCTCGCCGTCGAGCGGAAGTGCGTCGTCGGCCAGCGCGTGGTCGAGGAAGGCGAGCACGTCGTCGGCGTCGACCGAGCCCATGGCGTGCCTGATCGAACGGCCGTGCTCGCTGCCGTAGCCCGCCGAGCCGCGCGGGTTGCAGCGCACCACGGCGTAGCCCGCGCCGGCGTACACCTGCGACTCGTCGAACAGTCCCCAGTCGTACTGCGTGAACGGGCCGCCGTGGATGGTCAGCAGCACGGGGTACGGGCCGTCGCCGTGGACGTCCGGGTCCGGGAGCACGACCCAGCCGTGGACGGGATGGCCGTCGCCGGAGGTCGCCGTCAGCTCGCGCATCGGGCGCACGCCCTCCTCGCGGAGGTGGCGGCCGGTGTCGGTGAGCCACTCCACGTCACCACCGCGTACGACGGCCAGGTCGCCGGGGCGGTCCGGGGTGGACGCGGTCACGACGAGCGTGCTGCCGTCCGCGGTCGCCGCCTGGCCGGTGACCACGAGGTGGCCGTCGAGGAGCACCTCGCCGCTCCCCGGCTCCGCGGCGTCCGGGTCGACGGACAGCAGGCGGACGGCGCCGCGCCGCTGCTCGCGCACCAGCACGCGGCCGCCGGCGACGACCAGGTCGGTCGCGTCGCCCGCCTCGAGGTCGGTGTCGTCGACGGTCAGCCGCCGCACCCCGACCGGGCCGTCGGCCACGGGCTCCTCGGTCACCCAGAGGACGTTCGGCCGGCCCACGAAGTCCAGGCCGGTGGGACCGAGGTCGTCGGCCGCGAGGACGAGCCGGCGGTCGGGCAGCCACTGCACCGCCGAGACGTGCCCGTCACGCTCCACCACGGCCTTCGGATCGGCCACGGGAGCCTCGGCATCGGCGGGCACGACGTAGACGCCCGCCCGGAGGTCGCTCTCACGGGTGGCGTGCCGCGCGGAGACGAACGCCAGGCTCGAACCGTCCGGGCTCCACGCCGGCGCCCCGTCGTCGGTGTCGCCGTCGGTCAGCTGGCGCGGGGTCACCGGGAGTGCGGGCGGCTCCTCCCCCGGCACCGCCGACTCCTCGGGCACGTCCAGGACGAACAGGTGGGCCCGGCGGTCACGGGTGAACCCCAGGTCGTCGATCCGGTACGCCGGCTCGGTGATCAGCCGCGGCGCCTCGGCGTCGGAGTCGGGCTTGTGGCCGTCGGCGTCCTCGGTGCCGTAGCGGCCCGGTTCGGGCACCCGGGCGACGTAGGCGAGACGACGCCCGTCCGGGCTCCAGGCGGCAGCGCCGGCGCCCAGCGGGTGGTCGGTCAGCGCGAACGGCTCCCCGCCCGTGATCCGGTGACGTGCAGCTGGGGCGCGCCCTCCTTGCCGGCCCGCAGGAAGGCCACGCGTTGCCCGTCCGGGCTGATCGCGGGCGCCGTGTCGCGGTGTCCGTTCGTCAGCCGGCGCGTGGGTCCACCGTCGACGGGCACCAGCCACAGCCCGCCGGTGTAGGTGTCGGAGTCGAGGTCTGGTCGCACGACCGCCACGACGACGTGCCGGCCGTCGGGCGTGAGTGCGGGGCGGCCGGTGGCCGAGAGCAGGTCGAGGTGTTCGGGTCGCATCCCGCCAACCTAGCCAGCCCCCTCACTCCGCGCTGTCGACGAACTCCTTGCTCTTCGCGATGGCGAAGCCCCAGCCCTGCTCGAGCGTGGGCGTCGGCGGGATCGCGATCTCGTCGGGGTTGGTCAGCACGTCGAGCAGCACCGGCCCGTCGTACGCCATGGCCTCGGCGACCGCCGCGTCGACGTCGCCCGGCCGCTCGACGCGGATGCCCTTGAGCCCGATGGCCTCGGCCACCTTGGCGAAGTCGGGGTTGTGCAGCACGGTGCCGAACTCCGGCAGGCCGACCTGCTCCATCTCGAGCTTGACCATGCCGAGGCGGCCGTTGTCGAAGACCACCAGCTTCACCGGCAGGTCGTAGGAGACGGCGGTGATCAGGTCGCCCATCAGCATCGAGAGGCCGCCGTCGCCGCAGAAGGCGACCACCTGCCGCTTGCGGTCCAGCGCGCTCGCGCCGAGCGCCATCGGCATCGCGTTGGCCATCGAGCCGAGGTTGTAGGAGCCCACGAGCCGACGGGTGCCGGTCATCCGGACGAAGCGCGAGTACCAGACGGTGGCCATGCCGGTGTCCGTCGTGAAGATCGCGTCGTGAGCGGCGTGCTGGTCGATCGACGCGGCCAGGAGCTCGGGGCGGATGAGCACGTCGGGGTTGTCGACCTTGCGGCGCAGCAGTCCCTTCGGCTTGTGGTCGTACGCCGGGTCGAGGAACTGCTGCTGCCGCTCCTGCCACGCGGCATAGCTCTTCCGGGCCGAGTCGAGGTGGTCGGTGTCGCTCTTCTGCTCGAGCAGGGGCAGCAACGCCTGGAGTCCCGAGCCCGGCATCGCCGACGAGCGCGAGGTCGACCGGGATCCGGCGGCCGATGTGGGCGCCGCGGACGTCGAGCTGGATCACCTTCTTGCCGGTCGGCAGGAACTCCCGGTAGGGGAAGTCGGTGCCGACGAGGAGCAGCACGTCGCAGCCCGAGAAGGCCTTCGCCGTCGCGTGGTTGCCGATCAAGCCGGACTGGCCGACCTCGAACTCGTTGTCGTCCTCGAGCCCCTCCTTGGCCTTGAGGGTGAGCACCATCGGCGCGGCCAGCCGCGCCGCGACCTCGAGCACCTCGGTGCGCGACTCGCGAGCACCCTGGCCGACGAGCATGGTCACCTTGCCCGCCTCGTTGAGCAGCGAGGCTGCCTGCTGCACTGCGTCGGGTGCCGGCATGCTGCGCGGGCGCTGGTCGACGAACGTCGGGAGGGCGGTGTGCTTCGGCAGGTCGAGCCCGCCGACGTCGCCGGGGAGCGTCAGCACCGCGACCCCCTGCTCCTGCAGCGCCGCGTTGCCGGCCTGCTCGATCAGGAACGGCAGCTGGTCGATGCTGCTGACGGTCCGGTTGAACACGGCGACGTCGGCGAAGAGCCGGTCGTTGTCGACCTCCTGGAAGAACTCGCTGCCGATCTCCTCGCGCGGCACCTGGCCACAGATGGCCAGGACCGGGGCGTGCGACTTCTTGGCGTCGTACAGGCCGTTGAGGAGGTGGATCGCGCCCGGCCCGACGGTGCCCATGCAGACGCCGAGGCGGCCGGTCAGCTGCGCCTGCGCGCTGGCGGCGAAGGCGCCGGCCTCCTCGTGCCGTACGCCGATCCACTCGATGCGGTCCTCGCGGCGGATCGCGTCGGTGACCGGGTTGAGGGCGTCACCGACCACGCCCCAGACGCTGGTGACGCCGTACTCGGCCAGGGACTCGATCAACAGCTCGGCGACAGTGGTCACGGCGCTCCTCGGGGTGGTGGGTGGTGGATCAGGGGTTGAAGCGGTCGGGGTCGGCGAGCGCCCAGTCGCGCTCCCAGTGCCCAGCAGGGGGCTGGGCAAGCAGCTCGCCCGGCTCGAGGTGGTGGAACATCTCGGCGTAGCTGAGCACCCGGTCGTGGTCGACGCGGCGGCGCAGCATGTGCGGGCGGAGGTCCGCCGGGCCCGTGCACGCCCATCGAGGCCATCACCTGCATCGCCTGCTCCACGCACGCCTTCTGGTAGTGGTACACGCGATCGGTCTTGGACACGACGTCGAGCGCGCGTGCCCGTCGCGGGTCCTGGGTGGCTACGCCGACGGGGCAGGTGTTGGTGTGGCACAGCTGCGCCTGGATGCAGCCGACGGCCATCATCATCGAGCGCGCCGAGTTGGTGTAGTCGGCGCCCTGGACGAGCCGCTTGACGATGTCGATCCCGGTGGCCACCTTGGCGCTGGCCCCGACCCTGACCTGGTCGCGCAGACCCACGCCCACCAGCGCGTTGTGCACCGACAGCAGGCCCTCGGTCAGCGGGGTGCCGACGTGGTCCTCGTACTCCAGCGGCGCGGCGCCGGTGCCGCCCTCGCCGCCGTCGACGATCACGAAGTCGGGGGCCACTCCCTCGGCCACCATCGCCTTGCAGATGGCCAGGAAGTCCGAGCGTGAGCCCAGGCAGAGCTTGAAACCGGCAGGCTTCCCGCCGGACAGCTCGCGCATCCGGGCGACGAACAGCACGAGCTCGCGCGGGGTCGAGAAGACGCGGTGGGCTGCTGGTGAGACGCACTTCTCCCCCTTCGGCACGCCCCGCGCCTCCGCGATCTCCTGGGTGACCTTGGCGCCCGGCAGGACGCCGCCGATGCCGGGCTTGGCGCCCTGGCTGAGCTTGAGCGAGACCATCCGCACCTGGTCACCGGTCGCGGTGTCGGCGAACTTGTGCGGGTCGAAGTCACCGTCGTCGGTGCGGGCGCCGAAGTAGCCGCTGCCGATCTCCCAGACGAGGTCGCCACCCTGGCGGTGGTACTTCGAGAGCCCGCCCTCACCGGTGTCGTGGGCGAAGCCGCCCTTGCCGGCGCCGCGGTTGAGCGCCTCGATGGCGTTGCCGGACAGCGCGCCGAAGCTCATCGCCGAGACGTTCATCAGCGCCATGTCGTACGGCTTGTCGCAGTGCGGGCCGCCGATGCGCACGCGCGGCGGCTCGGTCGCGGTCGGCACCGGCGCGGTGGAGTGCACGAGGTACTCGTAGCCGGGCTCGTCGACGTCGCGCTCGGTGCCGAACGGCTGCTCGGTCTTCACGTCCTTGGCCCGCTGGTAGATCGAGCTGCGGATGTCGCGGTCGAAGGGGCGCCCGTCCCAGTTGCGCTCGATGAAGTACTGCTGGAGCTCGGGCCGGATGTCCTCCAGCAGGAAGCGCATGTGCCCCAGCACGGGGTAGTTGCGCAGGATCGAGTGTCGCTTCTGGACGAGGTCGTACGTCGCGACGCCGAGCAGCAGGACCACCAGCGCCAGCAGCACCCACCAGCCGGGCCCGCCGATGGCTGCGGCGAGCGTGGCCAGCGCTCCGAGGACCACGAGGAAGATCACGACGAAGAACTTGGTCACGACAACTTTCGTACCCCACGACTGCCTGAGCCCACCCTGAGCACGGCGGATTTCGCAGATTTCGATCGGGCCGGGCGCTGGTATCTTTGGCGCTTGTGTCCGGACCTGCTTCCGGCCCCCAATCGAATCTCAGAGTTCCCGAACAGACGAGGCGAGCCCCCACGTGGCGAACATCAAGTCCCAGATCAAGCGCAACCGGCAGAACGACCTTGCCCACGAGCGCAACAAGTCGGTGAAGTCCGGCCTCAAGACGGCCATCCGCAAGTTCCGCGAGGCGGCCGCGGCCGGCAACGCCGACGAGGCCAAGGCCCTGGCGGTCACCGCCACCCAGCAGCTCGACAAGGCCGCCTCCAAGGGCGTCATCCACAAGAACCAGGCAGCCAACCGCAAGTCGGCCATCGACAAGCAGGCCTCCTCGCTCTGAGCCGACTCACCACCAGGCGCCGTCCCCAGTGGGGCGGCGCCTTCGTGCGTCCGGTGGAGCCTCAGCGAGCCGGGCGGGCGCGGACCACGTCGAGGACCATCCGCTCGAGCGCGTAGGCGGCATCGCTGGCCTGGCCCTTGATGTCGGCGTCGGCGCGGGCCACCGAGCGGATCGCCCGGCCGACCCCTGCGGCGTCCCACCCGTGGGACTGGCGGCGCAGCACGTCGATCTTCCAGGGCGGCACGCCCACCTCGCGGACGAGGTCGTTGTTGCGCAGACCCCGTGGTGCCGTCATGAACCGGCCCAGGCTGCGCAGGCCGGTGGCCATCGCGCTGGTGACCAGCACCGGGGCGGTGCCGCGGTCCAGCGCCCAGCGCAGCTCCTCCAGCGCCTTGGCGGTCTGGCCGTAGAGGGCGTGGTCGGCCACCGCGAACGACTTGGCCTCGGCGCGACCGCCGAAGTACTGCTTGACCATCTCCACGGTCAGCGGCTTGCCCTCGAAGTCGCCGGCGAGCTGGCTGGCCGCCGAGGAGAGCGCGCGGAGGTCCTGGCCCACGGCCTGGACGAGGAAGTCGGCGGCCGGCGGGTCGATGCTGACGTGGTGGGCCTTCAGCTCCTGGGCCACGAACCCGGGGAACTCGCGCGCCGTCAGCGGCGCCGACTTCACCTCGGTGACGCTCGCCGCCTTGCGCAGCTTGGTCAGCACACCGCTGCCCTTGGGGCCGCCGCTGTGGGCGAGCACGAGGGCGACGTCCTCGACCGGCGAGTCGGCGTAGTCGAGCAGGCCGGGGACCGACTCGTCGGGCAGGTCCTCGAGGCGGCGTACGACGACGCAGCGGGTGCTGGAGAACAACGACGGCGCCGCGAGGTCGCCGAGCTCGGCCATCGTCAGCCGCGCCGCCATGGTCTCGGAGAGCTCGGCCTCCGCGTCGTGCCGCTTGACCGCGGCGCGCACCCGGCCGATGGCGCGCTCGCCGAGGAACTCCTCCGGCCCGGTCACGAGGGTGATCCGTCCCAGGACGTCCTGCGGCGTGGGTGCGGCCATGTCCAGACCCTCTCACGCACCGGCGACAGGGCTCAGCGGATCCGGGCTCAGAGCGCCACGGATCCCCGCACCACGGTGGCGCAGTCGCCGCCGACCCACACCTCGCCGGCCTCGTCGGTGGTGACCTGCACCCGGCCGTCGTGGCCGAGGGCGGTGCCCTGCCGGGCGACGTACGACGGTGGCAGCGCGCCCGTCCGGGTGAGCCAGACGCCGAACCCGGCGTTCAGGCTGCCGGTCACCGGATCCTCACCGATGACGCCCGGGCAGAACGCCCTGACCTCGTAGCCGACACCGAGACTCTCGGCCTCCTGCGAGGTGTGCGGCCCGATCACGCCGGTGTCCACCTCCAGGTCGGCGAACCTCGGCTCCAGCGCGAGGACGCGCCTCCGCGCTGTCCAGGTGGAGGCCGAGCCAGCCCGGCCCGTTGTCGATCCAGCTCGCGGAGACGAGGTGGTCGCGTGCCGGCGGTCCGAGGCAGTCGAGCACCCGCTCGACCAGCTGCTCGTCGGCGGGGCCCTCCCGCAGGAAGGGCGGTGCGCGGAACGCCCCGTGGTCGTCGTCCTGGCGCACCTCCACGAGTCCGGAGCCGCACTCCTGGACCAGCCGTCCGGGCTCGCTCGGCTCTCCCCCGTTCACCCGCCAGGCGTGGGCACTGCCCAGCGTCGGGTGGCCGGCGAACGGGAGCTCCTGGTCGGGGGTGAAGATCCGCAGCCGGTAGTCGGCGCCGGATGCACGCCCCTCCTCGGTGGGCGGCAGCAGGAACGTGGTCTCCGAGAGGTTGGTCCAGCGCGCGAACGCCGCCATCGTCTCGTCGTCGAGCCCCACGGCGTCGTGGACGACCGCGACGGGGTTGCCGAGCAGGGGTGCCGAGCCGAACACGTCGACCTGGGAGAAGGAGTACGTCGTCACCCGGACCACCTTGTCACCGGCGGGTGATCGCCGGCTGACGAGGCGCAGGCCGCCGTGGCCGACCACGACCGCGACGTCACCGCCCCGGTCGGTGCGCCCGACCCGGATGCCGGCGTCGCGCAGGAGGGCCAGGGTCGACGGAGCCGGGTGCCCGTAGTCGTTGTCGACCCCGACGGAGATCAGCCCCAGCCGGGCGTGGACGCCCCGGACGAGCTCGGGATCCTGCCGGGCGCTGCCGTGGTGGGCCACCTTGAGGACGTCGGCCCGCAGGGCGCCTCCGGTGACCCGCCACAGCTGCTCCTGCGAGGTCCGCTCCTCGTCACCCATCAGCAGGATCCGCACGCCGCGGGTCTGCACGAGCAGCACGATGCTGGCGTCGTTGGGCGGCGAGTCGGAGTCCGGCGAGGGGAGCTCGGAGGGCGCGATCTCCTGCCACCGCAGCGGCCCGGCGCTGCCGCTCTCGCCGTACGACGCCCGGCGGACCTCGACGTGCTCGCGCGTGCGCGAGGTCGCGCACCTCGTCGCACACCCTGGCGCCGGGTCGTCGAGGTCGGTGACCTCGATGCGGCCGACCTGCCTGCCGTGCAACGCGCCGGCGAGGCCACCCACGTGGTCGGCGTGGAAGTGGGTCAGCACCAGCAGCGGGATCTCGGTGACGCCGAGGCGCCGCAGGCAGGCGTCCATCGGAGCCGGGTCGGGGCCGGTGTCGACGACCACCGCGCGGTGCTCACCGGCGCGGAGCACCAGCCCGTCGCCCTGACCCACGTCGCACGCCACCATCACCCAGCCCTCCGGCGGCCAGCCCGGCGTCAGCCAGCCCAGCGTCGGCGGGCGCACCAGGACGGCCAGCACCATGACCAGCCCCGCTGCGACAGCCGTGAGCGGCCGGACGAGCACAGCCCCGGCCAGCAGGGCCGCGAGCACGCAGAGCAGCGTGAGCAGGGCCAGAGCCACCGGGCGCGCGGACCAGCCGACGGCCGCCACGGGAAGAGCGGCGGAGTGCGTGGCCACGGCGATGATCCAGCCGGCGCACCAGGCCGCCGGAGCGGCCACCAGCCGGCCGGCCGCGGGCAGCCCGAGCCCGACCACCCCACCTGCGAGCCCGAGCACCGTCGCCGGAGCGACCGCCGGCGCTGCCGCCAGGTTGGCCACGACCGCCACCAGGCTCACCTGGCCGGACACGGCGGCCACCAGCGGCGTGCAGGCGAGCTGCGCGGCCAGCGGCACGCTGACGGCCTCGGCGACCCAGCGCGGCGTCCATCGGGCCAGTCGGTCGCGCCACCCCGGCGCGAGCCAGATGATGCCGGCCGATGCCAGGACCGACAGGGCGAACCCCGGGGCGTCGGCCAGCCACGGGTCGGCCAGGACCAGGAGCAGGACCGCGGCACCCAGCGCCCGAGCCCCGCGAGCCCGGCCGTCGGCGCCCATCCCGACCAGCGCCACCGAGCCCATCACCGCTGCCCGCAGCACGCTCGGCTCGCTGCGGGCCACCAGCACGAACCCGACCACGCCGAGCGAGGCCGACGACCACGAGTCCGCGGGCACGTACGCCGAGCCACCGCGCCAGCACGAGCAGGCTTCCCACGACCAGCGTCAGGTTGGTGCCCGGAGACGGCGAGCAGGTGGGTCAGCCCGGAGACCCGGAAGGCGTCGACCTGCTCGGACGGCATGCCGGCGTCGTCACCGTCGACCAGGGCCGGGACGAGCGTCCGCGGCCCGACGTCGTGGTGCTCCACCGCTCGGCGGATCGAGGCCCGCAACGCTCCCGCACCTCGGTGCAGCAGGCCGGGCCGCGCGACGACCTCGGGCGGCCCTCGCGGGCTCAGCACTCCGGCCAGGTCCGAGGTCCGGGCCGGCTGCAGCCGTCCGGTCAGGCGCACCGTCGAGCCCAGTGCGATGCCGCGCCACCGTCGGTCGGCGATCACCAGCACGGGCACCCGGACCCGGTGCCGGGACGCTCGACCGAGCACGGTCTCGGTGCGGGCGCGCACGACCACGTAGTCGCCGAAGCGACCCTGCCGCAGCACGGGGTCGCTGCTCGTCACCAGCCGCACCTGGACGACGGCATGGTCGCGGGCCAGCACGGCGACCGGGCTGCCGGCGAGGGCTGCGGCTCGGAGCAGGGTGAGCGCCACCACCCCGACGCCCGTCACCAGCCACGCGACCTGCGTGCCGATCCGGTGCCCGCCCCGCCAGCGGCGCGCCAGCAGGACCACCGACGCTGCGGTGGCCACGGCGAGCAGCCATCGCGGGCCGTGCAGCGCCGCGACCGCGGAGACCCAGGCCACGCCGCCGAGCACCACCACCCGGAGGTCGGGTCGCCGTGCAACGGCACGCTCCACCTCGGCCGGCGCTGAGCGTGCCGACGGGGCTCACAGGGTGACGAGGGGCGCGAGGTCGGCCAACGTCTTCTCGCCGATGCCGTCGACCTCGAGCAGCTCGTCGACCGCCGAGAAGGCACCGTGCGCGGCCCGCCACTGCAGGATCTTCTGAGCCGTCACCGGCCCGACGCCCGGCAGCGTGTCGAGCTGCTCGGAGGTCGCCGTGTTCAGGTTCACCAGCGCCGCCGTGGCCGGCGGCGCCGCCGTGCTCGCGCTCGCCGCCAGACCCCCGGGCTGCGCCGGCGCTCTGCCCGGCCGACGAGGATCTGCTCGCCGTCGACGAGCACCCGGGCGAGGTTGAGCCCGCTCAGGTCGACACCTCCGCGGGCACCGCCGGCCCGCCGCAGGGCGTCGATCACCCTCGCGCCGGCGGGAAGCGTGGTCACCCCGGGACGGCGGACCTTGCCGGCGACGTCGACGGTCACCGTGCTCGTCGCGCCCGACGGGACGGCGTCGTGGCCGCGCCGGGCGAGCCGAGGGCGCCGGGGGACGCGGAGGTGCCGGGAGAGGCCAACGGCACCAGGGGCGCCGAGCGAGCGGGAGGAGCCGGGGCCGCCGCGCTGCTGCCGCTCGTCCGCAGGACCGCCCAGGCGGTGACCGCGAGCGCCGTGACGACGAGCCCGGCGACGAGGAGGGTCGGCCCCCGGCCCAACCGCACCCGGCCGCGCAGCGTCTCGGGCACCTGGTCACCGAACCAGCCGGCGAGGCGACGTACGCCTCCCGCGCGGGCGTGCCGGCCCGCGCGACTGATCGACGTCGGCCGGAGGGAGATCGTCGACGTCGGTCTCACCGGACCACGCGACAGCTTCGTCGTCGAGGCGCGGAAGACCGGACCGCTCGAGCTCGCGGCGCAGCAGCTCGAGGCGTCGCTGCGCCGCTGCCGCCACTTCCTCCTGCGACTGCCGGGACATGCTCCGACGCTAGGAAGCGGGCGCGCCGTCCGGAAGGCCCACTCCGCGAGCCTGTGGACAACCGTGTCGAGGACCGGCCTGTGGACGCCGAACGGCTCACTCGCGCCGGGACACGACCACGGCCACCATGCCCGGGCCGACATGGGCGCCGAGCACGGCACCGATCTCCCCCACGTCGACCTGGCGGCCCTCGAGGGAGTCGGCGAGGAGGCCGGCGACCCCGCGCGCCAGCTCCTCGGCCCGTTCGGGACTGGCCAGGTGGGACACGGCGACGTCGACGCGGTGCGGACCCGGCCGCCTGCACCGCCAGCTCCTCGAGGCGCGAGAGCGCCTTGTTGGCGGTCCGCACCCGCTCGAGCGGGACCACCCGTCCGTCCTGCAGGGTCAGGAGTGGCTTCACCGCGAGCGCGGAGCCGACCAGCGCACCCACGGCACCGATCCGGCCCCCGCGGCGGAGGTACTCCAGCGTGTCGACGTAGAACAGCGAGGTGGTGCCGGCCGCCCGCCGCCGCGCCGCCTGCGCGGCCGCGGCGGCGTCGGCCCCGTCGTCCAGCGCGTCGGCGGCTGCCAGGACGGCGAAACCGGTGCCCATGCCGACCTGCCGCGAGTCCACGACGGTGACCGGCACGGGTGAGCGCGGCGCTGCCAGCTGGGCGGACTCGAGGGTCCCGCTGAGCTCCCCGGAGAGGTGCACCGCGACGATCTCCTCGCGCCCCCTCCGACGCCAGCGCCTCGTAGGTCCGCAGCATCTCCTCGGGGTTGGGCCGCGAGGTGCTGACCGGCGTCCGCGCCCGGAGCGCGTCGGCGAGCATCTGCGGGGAGACCGAGCCCTCCACGCCCTCGTCGTACGGCGTCGTGCCGATCACGACCCGGAGCGGGACGACGGTGATGCCACGCGCTGCCGCGGTCTCCGGTCGTCAGCGACGCGGTCGAGTCCGTGACCACTGCCACCGACCCGGGAGATCGCCGAGCAGCCATGGGCGACAGGCTAGTCGGAGGCCTCGTCGGGTGGCGCGGGGTCGGCCCGCTCCCGCCGGACGAGGTCGACGACCCCGAGGACGAGTGCCGCGACGACGAGACCGATCGTGGTGTGCAACGCCACCGAGAAGGCCTCGGCGAAGTCGCCGCGCGTCGAGGCGACCTTGTCGAAGAACTGCGCCAGCACGACCGCGACGCCGATCGCCGAGCCGACCCGTTGGGCGGTCTGCAGCAGCCCGCCGCCGGCGCCCGCGCGGGCCGGGTTCACCTCGTCGAGGGCGAGGGTGATGTTGGGCGAGATCACCAGCCCTCCCCCGGCGCCGGCCAGGAAGAGCAGGGGCGCGAGCTTGAGGCCGATGTCGCCGTCGAGGTGCGGCACCACCAGGTCGATGGCGACCAGCGAGCAGGCGATGGTGACCAGGCCGGTGATCACCAGCGCCCGGCCGAAGCGCTCCACCAGGCGCCCGGCGATGAACGCCGCGATCGCGGAGCCGACGGCGAAGGGCATCTGCGTCACGCCGGCCTCGAGCGCGGAGTAGTGCAGGCCGTTCTGGAGGTAGAGCGTCAGGATGATGAAGATCGAGGTGAAGCCCGCGAAGTAGAACGTCCCGAGCCCGACGCCGTACACGTAGGACGGGACCTTGCGGAGCTCGAGGTCGACCAGGGTCTCGCGGCCGCCGCGTGACCAGAACAGCTCCCAGGCCACGAACAGCGCGAGGACCGCCGCCGCCACGCCGAGCAGCCACCACGGGCGGTCGGACAGCGGCTGGCCCTGGCCGCCCTCGACGACCGGGAGCAGGATCAGCAGCATCGCCCCGGCGAACAGCAGCACGCCCACGGGGTCGAGCGATGCGCGCTTGCCCTCGTGCGCGACCGGGAGCCATCGCCGGGCCAGCACCAGCAGCGCCAGCCCGATCGGCAGGTTCACGTAGAAGACGAGTCGCCAGCCGAACTCCGGCCCGCCGAGCTGGACGAGCAACCCGCCGAGCAGCGGGCCGATGGCGGTGGAGATCCCGATGCTGGCGCCGAACAGGCCGAAGGCGCGGCCTCGCTCGGGCCCCTTGAACATGTTCTGGATGAAGCCGGAGACCTGCGGTGTGATCAGGCCGCCGCCGGCACCCTGGATCACGCGCGCGACCGAGATCCACAGCGCGCTCTGGCTGGCCCCGCAGGCGGCGCTGGCCAGGGTGAACAGCGCCACCCCGACCATGAAGACGGTACGGCGGGAGCGCGCGTCGCCCAGCCGGCCGGCGGGCACGAGCGCCATGCCGAAGGCCAGGGAGTACCCGGCGACCACCCACTGGATGTCGCTGTCGTCGGCGGAGAGGCCCGTGCGGATCGAGGGCAGTGCGACGTTGACGATGCTCACGTCGAGCAGGCACATGCCTCCCGCGACCAGGCACACGACCAGGGCGCGCCACCGGTTGCGGTGCTCGCTCCGCGCGCGCCGACTCGGTGTCCGGGTCGGTCGTGGTCACGCCGCCACGCTAGCCAGGGATTGACGGCGGACCGAGGCGGATACGTTGAGAGGGACGGGCACGGGAACGTCGTACCCACTCGAGAGATCGAGGAGACCAGATGCGCATCGTCATCGCCGGCGGACACGGCCAGATCGCCCTGCAGCTGGAGAGGCTGATGAGCGCCGACGGCCACGAGGTGGTCGGGATGATCCGGTCGCCCGAGCACCTCCGCGACCTCGAGGCGGCCGGCGCGGAGGGGGCGATGATCGACCTGGAGGACACCGACGTCGAGGCGATGACCGAGATCGTGAAGGGCGCCGACGCGGTGGTCTTCGCCGCGGGCGGCGGCGCCGACGGCAACGCCGCTCGCAAGGAGACCGTCGACAAGGGCGCCGCGATCATGCTCGCCGACGCCGCGGAGGCGGCCGGCGTACGCCGCTACGTGATGGTCTCGGCGATGGGGACCGAGCAGGCCGACCCCGACAGCGACGAGGTGTTCCAGGTGTACCTCCGGGCCAAGCAGGCGGCCGACGACGACCTCCGCTCGCGCGACCTCGACTGGACGGTCGTGCGGCCCGGGACGGCTCACCGACGACGTACCGACCGGGCAGGTGCAGCTCGGCGACCCTCGAGCGCGGCTCGGTCACCCGGGGCGACGTCGCGCACGTGCTCGCCGAGGCCCTCGCGCACGACAACACCATCGGCAAGACCTTCGACGTGCTGAACGGGGACACCCCGATCGGCGAGGCGATCACCGACCTCTAGCGGCGACGTCGTACCGCATGTAACGCGGTGTTATTGACGCTGTGCACGCGGAGTACCGCTTGTTCAGCGGCAATAACTCCGCGTTACATGGAGTTCGGGCGACGTCAGCCGACGACGACGTTGACCAGCTTGGGGGCGCGGACGATCACCTTGCGGACCTGCTTGCCCTCGATCGCACGCTGGACGGCCTCGTCGGCCAGGGCGGCGGCCTCCAGGTCCGCGTCGCTGATGTCGGGGGCGACCTCCAGGCGGGCGCGCAGCTTGCCCTGCACCTGCACGACGGCGGTCACCGACTCCTCGACCAGCAGCGACTCGTCGACCTCGGGCCAGCCGGCCAGCGCCACCGTGGGCTCGTGGCCCAGGCGGTCCCACATCTCCTCGGCGGTGTACGGCGCCACCAGCGACAGCAGCACGGCCACCGCCTCGGCGGCCTCGCGCACGGCAGGGTCGGCGGGTCCGCAGCCGGCGTCGATCGCCTTGCGGGTGGCGTTCACCAGCTCCATCACCCGCGCCACCATCACGTTGAACCGGAACGACTCGACCAGCTCGGCCGCGTCGTGCGCGGTGCGGTGGGTGACCCGGCGCAGCGCCACGTCGCCCTCGGCGGCGGGTGCGCCCGGCGCGGAGGTCACGTCGCCGGCCAGCCGCCAGGCGCGCTGCAGGAACCGCAGCGATCCCGCCGGTGACATGTCGGCCCAGTCGATGTCGTCCTCGGGAGGCCCGGCGAACACCAGGGTCAGTCGCACCGCGTCGACGCCGTACTCCGCCAGCTGGTCCCCCAGGTTGACGCCGTTGCCCAGCGACTTGCTCATCTTGCGGCCACGGTTGATGACGACGCCCTGGTTCAGCTGCGCCGCCCAGGGCTCGCCGAAGCCCAGCATCCCCATGTCGCGCAGCGCCTTGGTGAAGAAGCGGCCGTACAGCAGGTGCAGCACGGCGTGCTCGACGCCGCCGACGTACAGGTCGGCGGGCATCCAGGCGTCGACCAGCGCGGGGTCGAACGGCGCGGTGTCGTCGTGGGGCGAGCAGTAGCGCAGGAAGTACCAGCTGGAGTCGACGAACGTGTCCATCGTGTCGGAGTCGCGCTTGGCGGGTCCGCCGCACGTGGGGCACTCCACGTTGACCCAGTCCTCGGCCGCGGCCAGGGGCGAGACGCCCTTCGGCTTCAGGTCAGCACCCCGCAGCTCCGGCAGTACGACGGGCAGCTGGTCCAGCGGCACGTCGACCTCGCCGTCGACCGGGCAGTGCACGATCGGGATCGGGCAGCCCCAGAACCGCTGCCGCGACAGCAGCCAGTCGCGCAGCCGGTAGTTCACCGCGCCGCGGCCACTCCCCTGCTGCTCCAGGTAGTCGATGATCGTGCGCTTCGCCTCGTCGATCCCCAGGCCGTCCAGCGACACGGAGTCGTTGGCGGAGTTGATCGCCGGACCCTGACCGGTGAACGCGTCGCCCTCCCAGTCCTCGGGAGGCTGCACGGTGCGGATGACCGGCAGGTCGTACTCCTTGGCGAAGTCCCAGTCGCGCTGGTCCTGCCCGGGCACGGCCATGATCGCGCCGGTGCCGTAGTCGGCCAGCACGTAGTCCGAGGCCCACACGGGCACGGACTCACCGTTGACCGGGTTGACCGCGTAGGCGCCCAGGAAGACGCCGCTCTTCGGCCGGTCGGTGGCCAGCCGGTCGATGTCGGAGGCCATCCGGGTCTGGGCCAGGTAGCTCTCGTAGGTCTCGCGCTGCTGGTCGCTGACGATCTCCGCGGCCAGCTTGGCGTCGGCGGCCACGACCATGAAGGTGGCGCCGAACAGCGTGTCGGGGCGGGTCGTGTAGACGCTGATGCTGCGCGAACCACCACCGTCGGTGGCCACCTCGAAGTCGACGTGCGCGCCCTCCGAGCGACCGATCCAGTTGCGCTGCGCGGTCACGACGCGCGCGGGCCAGGTGGCCTCCAGCCCGTCCAGGTCGTCCAGCAGCTCCTGGGCGTAGTCGGTGATCTTGAAGTACCACTGGGTCAGCTCGCGCTTGGTCACCTCGGCACCGCAGCGCTCGCACCGGCCGTCGACGACCTGCTCGTTGGCCAGCACGGTCTGGTCGTGCGGGCACCAGTTGACCGGGCTGGACTTGCGGTAGGCCAGGCCCTGCTCGCGCAGCTTCAGGAACAGCCACTGCGTCCAGCGGTAGTACTCCGGGTCGCTGGTGTGCAGCCGCCGCGACCAGTCGAAGGACACCGCGAACTTCTTGAACGACGCGGCCTGGGTCTCGATGTTGGCGTAGGTGAACGTCGCCGGGTGCTCGTCGCGCTGGATGGCGGCGTTCTCGGCGGGCAGCCCGAAGGAGTCCCACCCGATCGGGTTCATCACCTCGTAGCCGCGGTGCCGCCAGTAGCGCGCGACGACGTCGTGCAGGGCGGTCACCTCCGCGTGACCCATGTGCAGGTCGCCGCTGGGGTAGGGGAACATCGTCAGCGCGTAGCGCTTCTCCTTGGGGCTGTTGTCGTCCGCCCGGAAGGGATCCAGCTGCTCCCAGACCGGCAGCCACCTGGCCTCGGCCGCGTGGACGTCGTAGGCCCGGTCCTCCTGCTGGGCATGGTCCGGCTCGCTCATCGGGTGACCCTCCTTCGACAGCTCAGCGTTCGTGTCACGTGCTCCGGACATGAAGAAGCCCCTCGCGCAGAGGGGCTGCCGCGTCGATCCCAACGGGGACCACACGCGGCTATGTAAGGAGCAGGACCGGCCTCATGGGTGGCATCTTACCCATCACCACAGGCGAGGTCGTAGTCCATAAGGGCAGCAGAACGGTTCGGCCGTGCGACGTACGGTGTGGATCATGGTGCCTGCGGTGCGATGGCTGCTCGTGGCCGTCGTGGCGGTGGGGCTGGCCGCGGCGCCGGCGATCGGGCGCGCGATTCCCGCCAAGGGCAGCGACGTCGGCGCCACCACGCTGGCGCACCGCATCCGTGCCGCGGACGACCGCGGCTGGTCCGGCGAGGTGGCCTCGCAGGGAGCGCTGGACGTCCCGATCAGCACCTCGGCCTTCTCCTCCGTGGCCCGGCTCCTCGGCGAGCGCACCGACCTCCGGGTCTGGTGGCGGGGTCCGACCAACTGGCGCGTCGACCGGATGCGTGGCACCGGTGAGTCCGACCTCGTCCGCGACGGCGGCCTGGTGGTCCGCTGGAACTACGAGGGCAACCGGGTCAGCTTCACGCCGTACTCCTCGATCCGGCTGCCCGACGACGCCGACGTCGTGCCGGTGGCGCTGGCCCACCGGATGCTCGCCGGCGCGACGGCCGACGAGCTCTCCCGGCTGCCGTCGCGCCGCATCGCCGGGCACAGTGCAGCCGGCCTGCGGCTGGTGCCGTCCGACCCGCGCTCGACGATCACCAAGGTCGACATCTGGGCCGACGACGGCACCGGACTCCCCCTGCAGGTCGACGTGTACGGCATCGGCAAGTCCCGCCCGGTGCTGTCGACGCGGCTGATCTCGGTGAACCTGACCAAGCCGACCGCGAAGCAGGCCAACTTCGCCCTGTCCTCCGGCCTGGACTTCTCGCGCGGGGTCGCGCTGGACGACGCGGCGGGTGCCAACGCCTTCGCACCCTTCGTGCCTCCCGCGAGGGTGGCCAAGCTGCCTCGCCTCGGGGACGCACTCGACTTCGGCGCGGTCGGCGTCTACGGCCGCGGCCCGACCGCCATTCTCGCCATCCCGCTGCGCGACTTCGTGGCGCGAGGTCTGCGCACCGAGCTGCGCAAGAGCACGTCCTCGCGCGACGAGGGCACCCGGATCGCCCTCGAGATCGGGCCGATCTCGGTCCTGCTGGCCGACGTGGCCGGAGGTCACTTCCTGATCGCCGGCACCGTCACCCCAGCCACTCTGCTCGCGGCCTCGAAGGACCTGGAGACCGGCGTGCAACGGACGAGCAGGTGACCAGCAGGTGAGCAACCCGATGATCAGCACCCAGGGGCTGACCAAGCGGTACGGCGAGGTGCACGCCGTCGACGGCATCGACCTCGAGGTGCGCGAGGGCGACGTCTACGGCTTCCTCGGCGCCAACGGGTCGGGCAAGACCACCACCGTGCGGATGCTGCTGGGGCTGGTGCTGGCCACCAGCGGCGAGGCCGAGCTGTTCGGTGAGCCGATGCCGCGCTCGGCGAAGACCGTGCTGCCGCGGGTCGGCGCCCTGGTCGAGGGACCGGGTGCCTACCCCCACCTCTCGGCGCACACCAACCTCGCACTGCTCGACGCGGCCGGCACCGGCAGCCTCGGACGCAAGGCCCGGCGTGCCCGCATCCACGAGGTGCTGGAGCAGGTGTCGCTGGACCCGGCGGACGGCAGGCCGGTGAAGACCTACTCGCTCGGCATGCGGCAGCGGCTCGGCCTGGCCGCGGCCCTGATGCGGCGCCCACCCCTGCTGGTGCTCGACGAACCGACCAACGGCCTGGACCCACAGGGGATCCGCGACATCCGGCGACTGCTGCTGGAGCTCAACCGCGAGGGCACCACGATCTTCCTGTCCAGCCACCTCCTCGCCGAGATCGAGCAGATGTCCACGCGCATCGGCGTGCTGGACCGCGGCAGGCTGGTGCTGCAGGACGAGCTGTCGGCCCTGGACACCGAGACCGGTCTGGTGCAGGTGGTCACCCCCGACGTTGCCGCCGCGGTGGCGTTGCTCGACGGGCGCGTGGAGCACCGTGAGGCCGACCGGATCGTCGTACGCGCCGACGACCCGGCCGAGCTCAACGTCCGGCTGGTCGCGGCCCAGGTGCGGATCCGCGAGCTCACGCCGGTGCGTCGGACGCTGGAGGAGATCGTGCTGGCTGCGAGTGAGCAGGCATGATCCGCGTCGAGCTGATCAAGCTGATGCGCCGACCGCGCACGTGGGTGACGATCGCCATGCTGAACGCCCTGCCCACCATCGTGGCGGTGCTGCTGGCGCTCACCGACCTCGGCCCGCGGCCGGGGACCGGGCCTCCCTTCCTCTCCGCGGTGCTCACCGACGGGACGCTCTTCCCGCTCGCAGCGCTGGGCATCGTGCTGCCGCTCTTCCTGCCGGTCGCCGTCGCGGTCGTCGGTGGCGACGCGATCGCGGGCGAGGTGCAGACCGACACGCTTGCGCTACCTGCTGATCCGGCCGGTGGCCCGCGGGCGGCTGCTGGTGGCCAAGCTGGTCAGCGTCATCGCGTTCGTGGTGGTGGCGACGCTGGCGGTCGCGGCCGTCGCCTACGTCGAGGGCAAGCTGTTCCTCGGCGACGCCCCGACGACCGGCGTCGTCAGCATCTCCGGCTCGACCCTGACGCCAGACGCAGATGGCCGAGCGCACCGCGATGGCCTTCGTCTACGTCGTCCTGGCCATGCTCGGCGTCGCGGCCATCGCGCTGCTGATGAGCACGATCACCGACTCCGCGGTGGGCGCGGCCCTGGGCACGATCGCCTTCCTGGTGGGCTCGACGGTCCTGCTCGGGCTCGACGCGTCCGACTCGATCAAGCCCTACCTGGTGACCCGCTACTGGCTGGCCTTCGTCGACCTCTTCCGCGACCCGATCCGCTGGCGCGACGTCGTGAACGGCGTGCTGGCCCAGACCGCCTACCTGGTGGTGTTCGCCGGCGCCGCCTGGGCGAACTTCGCCACCAAGGACATCAACAGGTGACGCCGGCGGGCACCTTCGGGGTGCCCGCGCCCAGTGCCGAGCCGATCGTGGCCAGCACGACCGGGTCCGCCGGCAGGGTGCCGTGCGTCGCGGGGTCACCGGGGCACACGGCCTGCACCCGGATGTTGAGGGCGCCGTCGAGGCGCGCCGACGTGGTCGGCGTGACCACGGTGTCCTTGTCGGTGCGCAGGGTGACCCACTCCGGCCCGGACGGCGTCTCGTCACCGCTGTTGAGCCGCGCGATCAGCTCGCTCCCCGTGGCCATCTGCTCGCACGCCGTCGGGCACTGCCCGGCGACGTCCTTGATCGTGCGCCGCGGTGTCGGTGCCGTGGTGCGGGGACCCGAGGGTCAGCACGCGCCGTACGACGGAGGCGCCACCGTCGTCGCGCACGAAGAGCCGCGCGATCACGCCACCGGCGGAGTAGCCGATCACGTCGACCGAGGGCGCCCCGGTCCGCTTCATCGTCTCCTTGGCCAGGGCGGCGAGTCGCTTCGCCTGCACGCGCAGGTCGCCCTGCTCGGCCCCCGTGGGCCGGTAGACCACGGCCTCCCGTCCCTCGCTCTTCACCTGCGGCCACGAGGGGGTCGAGGTCCGTCGTGTCGCCGCCGTACCCCGGGACCAGCAGGACCGGTCCGGCGCTGGCCTGGTCGACGCCGTCGTCCTTGCCCACTGCGCGCACCACCAGCCAGACCACGAGCGCGAGCACCACGACGCCCGCGACACCCACGATCACGAGTGCCTGCCGGCGGCGGGCAGGGGCCAGGTTGGCCAGCGGGGAGGGCACGCGTCGAGTATGGCGCGGCGTTGGTGGAGCGTGCGGTGGTCGGGCTCAGTGCGCCGGCGGGCGATCGTCGCCTCTTCGTCGGTCTCGACGTGGTCGGGCACGATGATCGGCCGCACCCGCGCCCAGACTCCGAAGGCGATGGCGGTGGCCAGCATCACCAGCCCCGCCCAGAGGTTGATGTTGACGTCGTCGGCCTTGGTCTTCTCGTGGTGGTCGGCGAACAGCCCCATCAGGGTGAGGACGACGCCGTAGATGCCCATCAGCCCGCCGATGATGAACCGGATGTCGATGATCGCGCTGCTGCTTGTGGCCGAGCAGCTTCACCGCAGGGCCGAGCGGCTGAAGCCCCCGCGGCGCGCGTCGGTTGCCGACTTCGCGATCGGTGGCGGCGCGATCAGGGAATCGATCTACGGCGTCGCGGGACCGGCTTCCCGGGACACGCCGCTGGCGGGCACGCTGATCGTTATCGCGGTCCTCGGAGGCCTGGTGCGTCCCCCTGTGGTCAGGTCGTTTCACGGCATGAAGGCCTCGTCGCGCCGGATGCACACGATGTTCCTCGGGCGCTACGGCCACCTCATCGGCCACAGCCGCCGGGGCTGATCCCCGCCGCCTCAGCCGGCGACCGGCGCCCGAGGTCACGCGAGCTGCCGTAAAACCCCCCGGGCCATTGTGCTCGCCCCGTGATTATGAGAGAGTCCTCATGTGGGTGTTAGGGCGGTGGTTACCGGGACCACGGCGGTGGTCGTGACTCTTGCTCTGGGAGCGATCTGGCCGCGGTAGCGGCCGCGGCCGTCGTTTTCGACGCGACGCCGGCGATGGACACCAACCAGACCTCGGCGACGTTCCGGTTCCACGACAGCAGCGGTCCGGCAGCGTTCGACTGCAAGCTAGATTCGGCCAGCTTCACCGCCTGCAGATCCCCGGTCAGCCTCTCGAGTTTGTCCGAGGGTGCGCACGCGTTCTCGGTCGAGGTGGCGACCGGTGCCGGTCAGCCGAGCCGAACACTACAACTGGACGGTCGACCTGACGCCCCCCACCACGCAGGTCACCGGGCATCCGCCGACGTTGACGAACTCGACGACGGCCATGTTCACGTTCACCTCCCCGGACACGACCGCAGACATTCCGTTGCTCGCTGAACGGCGCCGCGCCACAGGCCTGCACTTCGCCGGTCGTCTACTCCGGCCTCGCCGACGCGCACCCGCTCGCTGTTGATCCAGGCCCTCGACCCCGCCGGCAACGTCGACACGCAGGCGCAGCCGATCAACTGGACCGTGGACACGTCGCCGCCGGACACGGTGCTGGCGAACCCGGGGAACCTCGTCGCGCAGGAAGTGGCGGTGTTCTCGGTTCACCTCGACCGAGGCCAGCTCGACGTTCGAGTGCGCGTTCGGCAACGCGGCCTTCAGCGCATGCACGTCGCCGGACGCGGTCGACGTTCCGGGCTCCGGGCGCGCACGTGTTCAAGGTCCGGTCGATCGACGGCGCCGGAAACATCGATCCCGACGCCGGCCGTCTATCGATGGACCACCGATCTGACCCCTCCGAAGCGGCCAAAGGTCACGATCTTCCCGGACCCCGGTGGCGAGCGCCAGCGCGTTCGCGCCGGTGCCGGTGGCCAACAGGAATCCCGGTGCTGAGGGACACGTTCACCAATCCTCTGGCGAAGCTACTGAGCACCCCGACGTTCACGTCTTCCCTCCGGCTGCGGGCGCGGTGGGTCCACCGACGCCACCGCGAAGTCCTACGACGTGACGATCGACGAGTACCCGCAGGACTCGACCGGCATGGGCTTCCACGGCGAGGACCTCGACTTCCACAAGCACTACTCCGCACACCAAGCGCACAGCGCTGATCCTCCCCACCTCTTCACCGGTACGACGGTCGGCGCGACGGTGGCCGCCAGAGACAAGGTCGGGAACGTCTCGAAGACAAGAACTCGCATGCACCACGATTCCGATCTCGTTCACGCCTCGCGACATCGGTCCGCCGCCGGTCAAGGACCCGAGGGCTTTCCGCGGCTACTACATCGTCCTCGGCGACAAGGGCTACGCGTTCGTGCAGGACATCGGCGACCGAGTTCTTTTTCACGCCGGCCCATGTGGCGCTGGTCGCCGAGCGCTGTGGCGCACTGCGGCGTGGTCGAGCTCGATTTCGACAGGTTCGTCGGCAATCCCCACAACAAGCTCCACAAGCTGGCGACCGTGAACCTGAACGGATCCGACAAGAGCGGCGACTTCAGTCTGATCACGGTGCCGCTTCCGGTCCACCGGCTTCGGCTTGACGGCATGGGTGATCTGGTGATCAGAGCCGTTTCCGGACGCCCGCGCATCGCCGGGATTGGCATCACCAGCTAGCGGACGGCCTCAACGGTCCGCCGGCGCCACGTCCCGGAGTTTCTCGACCAGCTCCTGGACCTGCTCCATCGAGTACCGGAGGCTGTGCCGGCGCGAGTCGGGCGGATCGTTGACGAGGCCAGTGCCCTCCCGCCAGGCCCGCTGCGGGCGGATCGGGCGCGGCGCGAACCCGCCGCCACAGTTCGGGCACACGTTGTGGAGCTTGTGTTCGACGCAATCGGTGCAGAACGTGCATTCGTAAGTGCAGATCCACGCGTTCGGTGCGGCCGGGGGGAGATCGACGTCGCACAGCTCACAGTTGGCGCGCAGGGCAAGCATTAGACCTCGTTGAGTTCGGTCCGCGGGCGGTGCGGACGGGACACCTCCGCACCCGCACTGGTATCAGAGGTTGATGCTGGCCAGCCCACGGCGCGGGCCATCCGCGCGACCGCGTCGGAAAGGTGCGCCGGGCTCGTGGCGAAGTTGAGGCGGACGTGGCCGGCACCGGGGGCGCCGTAGTCGAGGCCGCGGCCGAGCGCGAGCCGCCCTTCCCTCAGGAAGACCTCGGCCGGCTCGTCGCCGAGCCCGAGCGCGGTGCAGTCGAGCCACGCGAGATATGTCGCCTGCGGTGGTCTCCACGCGATCGCGGGGAGTCGCTCCGCGAGGTCCCGCCCGAGCTGGTCGCGGTTGGCGGCGAGTTGCTCGATCACCGCGTCGAGCCACGGGTCTCCGTCGTCGAACGCCGCCTCGGATGCGATCACCCCGAGCAGCCCAGAGTGCTCGTGCAGCGGTGCCATGCGGTCGACGAGCTCGCGGGCCGCGGGATCGGCGGTCACCACGAGCGCCGTCTTCAGCGCCGCCAGGTTGAATGCCTTGGACGCCGAGGTCACGGACACGCCCCAGCGCCGCGCCGCATCGGAGACTTCGAGCCACGGGACGTGGGTCGCCCCGGGCAGCGCCAACGGCGCGTGGATCTCGTCGGCCAGCACCCACACCTCGCGCTCGGCGCAGCGGGCCGCGATCGCTTCGAGCTCTGAGCGCGCGAGGGCGCGGCCGGTTGGATTGTGGGGGCTGGCCAGCACGAGCGCGCGGGCCCCGGCGGCGAGCGCCGAATCGAGTCCGTCGAGGTCGAGCGACCCGTCGCCGAGGAGGTCGATCTCGATCAGCTTGACACCGGCCGTCGGCAGCATGCTGAAGAACGGCGGGTAGGCCGGCGTCGCGAACGCGACCGCCTCCCCGGGAGCCGCGATCGCCCGGCACAGCTCGATCAGCCCGATCATCACATCGGGGACGATCGCGATCTGGTCCTCGTCGACCGTCCAGTTCAGCCGGCGGGCGGCGAACCGGGCGAACAGCGGCGTAACGAGCGCGACGCCGGCGGCGCGTAGCCGAGATCGCCACGGTCGATCGCGCGCCGCAGCGCCGCGACAACGGGCGGCGCGAGCGGGAAGTCCATCTCGGCAATCGTCGCGCTCAGCACGTCGGCGTCGTACGCGGCCCACTTGTCGCCGGCGCGCTGGTGCATCTCCTCGACGCCGGGAACGCTCAGATCGATGGCCACGGCGTCGTGGAGCTTGTCAGATACGGTCTACTCGATCCGCGTGAGTGGCGACGCTGCACATCTGTGCCTGTGCCTGGGATAGAAGTCCAGGCGTGCCTGAACGGCGGCCGCACCCGCTCCGAGCACGCCGGCAGTTCCGCAGACGCCGGCGGAGCTCGCGGCCGACGCGGTCGCGGCTCGGAGGGCCGGCGCATTCGCGGTGCACGTGCACCCGCGCGACGCTCGCGGCGCCCAGACGCTGGCCCCGGCCGCCTGCGACGCCGCGGTCGCCGCGATCCGCGCCGCCGCTCCCGGGCTGCCGATCGGGCTCTCGACCTCGGCGTCGATCGACCCGGACCCGTTCGCGCGCGCGGCGGCCGTGCGGGCCTGGCGCCGGGCCCCCGACTTCGTCTCGGTCAACCTCTCGGAGCTCGGCTGGGCCGGCATCGTCCGCGCCGCGCGGCATGCCGGCATCGCGGTCGAGGCGGGGCTCGCCACCCCCGACGAGGCCGAGGAGCTCGCCCGGAGCCCGTTCGCGCACCAGGTTCTGCGGGCGCTGGTCGAGGTCAACGGTGGCGTCGACGAGGCGCGCGCGATCGCGCGGCGGATTCCCGACGAGATCCGGCAGCTGTGGCACGGCTAGGGCGAGCGAACGTGGGAGGTGCTGGGCGCCGCGATCGCGGCCGGCACGCCGTGCGCGTCGGCCTCGAGGACGTGCTCGTGCTGCCCGGATGGTCGGCTGGCGGAGAGCAACGCCGAGCTCGTCGCGGCGGCGGTGGCGCTCGGCGCGGGCGGCAATAATTCGAGTCCACGGCCGCTGGCTCGTGCGGGTCGAGATGCACCGGCGCGCCGATGACGCGCTCCAGCCAGGCGCCGAACAGCCTCCGGGCCAGGATCGTCATCTCGTCCTCGGCAGCGGAGACCTGATCGAGCAGACGCGGCATCGCGCCCGCGCCCATCAGCGCCTCGAGGCTCTCTGCGTAAGCGGGCACGTCGCCCCATTCGGCGGCCAGCGTCGACCCGACTTCGATGTGGACACTGCACCCCGTAGGCACGGTTGACGACGAACGCCTGCTGCTCATAGGCGTCCGACCGCGCCAGCGGCACAGCGCCGTCGGGCAGCGCGAACGTGTCGGCGTGCCACTGCAACCGCGACGCATCGATCGGGCATCGTGGCGAACACTGGATCCCGTGTGGCGCCGGCGGTCCGGTACAC
>CAWCFR010000029.1:0-31586 GCA_963794725.1 uncultured Actinomycetota bacterium | reverse complement strand
AACGACGGCGACGACCGCGACCTGCTCGTCCAGCTGGTTGCCGGCGGTGAGGTCGTCGGACGCGAGCCGTTGACGGCAGCGCGCGAACGTCATGTGCGGGCGCGCGCGGAGCTGCCGATGTCGGCCCACCAGCTCTCCAAGGGTGAGCCGGCCATCGAGACCGTCTTCGAGGAGAGTCGGTAGCCTCCCGACCATGAAGCAGGCGCTGATCGTCGTCGACGTCCAGAACGACTTCTGCGAGGGCGGTTCGCTGCCCGTCACCGGGGGCGCCCGCGTGGCCAGCGAGATCTCCGCGCTGCTGCACCACTGGACGCGCCAGGACCCGGAGGCCCCGTCGTACGACGTGGTGGTGGCCACCAAGGACCACCACATCGACCCGGGCGGCCACTGGTCGAAGGAACCCGACTTCGTCGACACCTGGCCGGTCCACTGCAAGGTCGGCACCGACGGCGAGGCGTTCCACCCCAACCTGGACCCGCAGCCCTTCGACGCGGTCTTCCTCAAGGGCGAGCACGAGGCGGCGTACTCCGGGTTCGAGGGCACCACCACCGACGGCACCACGCTCGTCGACTGGCTCCGGGGCAAGGGCGTCGAGCAGGTCGACATCTGCGGGATCGCCACCGACTACTGCGTCCGGGCGACCGTGCTCGACGCGGTGGGCAACGGGTTCGACGTACGCCTGCTGACCGACCTCTGTGCCGGCGTCGCCCCCGAGTCGAGCGAGAAGGCACTGGCCGAGATGCGCGAGGCGGGCGTCGAGCTCGCCTAGTTCGCCGACCGGGGGTTTGTTGCACGCCGTACGGCGTCGAGCGGGGGTTTGTTGCGCACCCGGCCGTACATCAATCCCCCGCTCGGCGCTCCAGAGCGTGCACGGAAGCCCCGGTCAGCGGCCGCGGAAGACCGGCCGGCGCTTCTCGCCGAAGGCGGCGATGCCCTCGCGGGCGTCCTCGGTGCGGAGCAGCACCGACTGGCCCGACCGCTCGCGCTGGAAGATGTCCTCCAGCTGGGCGAGGGAGGCGGCGTTGACGGTCTTCTTGGTCGCCGCGAGGGCGAGCGGTGCGCCCGTGGCCAGCCGGCGGAGGACCTTCTCCAGCCCGGCGTCGTACTCGTCGTCGGCGAAGACGTGGCTGACCAGCCCGGCGGCGAAGGCCTCCCGGGCCCCCAGGACGTCGGAGAGCAGCGCCAGCCGCATCGCCATCACGCGACCCACCGAGGCCGGCACCAGCGCCGAGGCGCCGCCGTCGGGCATCAGGCCGATCTTGCCGAAGGCCAGGGTCAGCGCGGCCGACTCCTTCGCGACGACGAGGTCGCAGGCCAGGGCGATCGACATGCCCACCCCCGCCGCGACCCCGTTCAGGCCGCACACGACCGGCTTGTCGAGCTCGAGCACGCGAGCGCACCACCAGGTTGGCGCCGTCGACCGAGCTGGCGTCGTAGCGCTCCTGGGCCTCCTCACCCGCCATGTCGGCGCCCGCGGAGAACGCGGCGCCCTCACCGGTGAGCAGCACGGCCCGTACGTCGTCGCGGGCGGACGCTCCCCTCAGCTCCTCGATCAGCCGCACCACCATCTCGCCGGTCAGCGCGTTGAACTGGTCGGGCCGGTTGAAGGTCAGCCGCAGGACGTCGTCCGCGAGGTGCACCTCGAGCTCGCTCATGGCGTGACGCTATCGGCGTTAGGGTCGGACGATGGTCCACACGCTGGTGATCGCCGACGAGGTGGCGCCCGGCCTCTCGACGGCGACGCTGCGCGACCTCGCCCCCGAGCTCGTGCTGGCGGCGGGCGACCTCCCGTGGGAGTACGTCGAGTGGGTCGGCGACACGGTCTCGGCCCCGGTCGTCTTCGTGCCCGGCAACCACGACCCGGAGACCCGCCGGCCACGCGGCGACGTCGGGCTGCGGTGGGAGGCGGAGGTGCCCGGACCTCGCGGCGCGGTCGACGTCGACGGACGCACCGCCCAGGTGGCCGGCCTGCGGATCGCCGGGCTCGGCGGCTGCGTGCGCTACCGGTCCGGCCCGCACCAGTACACCCAGCGCCAGTACGCGCGCCGTGCCAGACGGTTGCTGCGATCCGCGCGTTTCGGCGGACCCGTCGACGTGCTGCTGACCCACGCCCCGCCCTCCGGGCTCGGCGACGCCGAGGACCCCGCCCACCGCGGCATCGAGGCGCTGCACACGGTGCTGGCCAGGCTCGAGCCCACCTGGCTGCTGCACGGGCACATCCACCCGTACGGCGCCGCGCTGCCCGACCGGCAGGTCGGCCGCACCACCCTCCGCAACGTCATCCCCTGGCGGATCATCGACATCGAGCCCCGCGCGGGCGCCGGTGGGACGAAGAGCACGGCCGGCACGGTCATCCCGACCCCCTGACGGGAGGAGAATGGCGCCATGATGCGTGACGTCGGCTCACCGCGACAGGGAGCGGAGAGCGACTTCCTCCGGGTACGCCGGCACCAGACCCTGTCCAAGCTCGCGGCCCGGATGCGCGGTGACACCGACGTGCTCACCGAGACGCTCTCGTTCAGCGACGTCGTCGAGGCACTGGGACGTCGTGGCGAGCACGACCGTGGGCTGCAGCTGATCCCGCTCGACCGGATCGTCGGCTCGGTCGACAAGGTGCGTGACTTCGACCGCCGGTTCCGGCCGACCTCCGACCGGAGCCGCCAGCGCTGGGAGCGGCTGGCCGAGAAGAGCCGGCTGGGCGAGTACCTGCCACCGATCGACGTCTACCAGCTGGGCAACCTGTACTTCGTCCGCGACGGCCACCACCGCGTCTCCGTCGCGCGAGCCCAGGGCGCGACCGACATCGACGCCCACGTCGTCCAGATCGACACCGTGATCGACACCGAGGGCATCGGCGGTCCTCGCGACCTCGAGGGGAAGAACTGGGGCCTGCGGTTCCTCCAGCGAGTGCCCCTCACCGGCGAGCGCCGCGCGGAGATCAACTGCACCGACCCGACCGACTACCCGCGCCTCGCCGAGATGGTCGAGGCGTGGGCGTGCCGGCTGATGCAGCGCGAGCGTGACTGGTTCGACCGCGAGACGATGGCGCGGCGCTGGTTCGACGAGGAGTACACGCCCGTGGTGGCGCTGATCGACGACGCCGGCGTCCGCGGCGAGCACGAGACCGGGGCCGACGCCTACATCCGGGTGGCGAAGGAGCGCTACCGGCTGATCCGCGAGCACGACTGGAACCGCGACGTCATGGAGAAGATCGCAGCCACGCAGTCACGTCGGCCGGCAAGCCGCCGTTGAGCTCCTCGGAGGACACCAGGACCTCCCACCCCGCCGGGAGCGGGACCGTCTCCCCGCCGACGTTGGCGAGCACGCGCACGGCACCGCCCTCGCGCGAGGTCACCTCGAAGGCCACCACGTGCTCCGGCAGCCCCTCGACCCAGGTCAGCTCGCCGAGCCCGAGGTCGTGCACCCGGCGCAGCCGCAGCAGCTCGCGGTAGAGCTCGAGCGTGGATCCCTTCACCCCGCTCTGCCGGTCGACCGCCAGCTCGCCGTACACCTCGGGCTGCGGGAGCCAGGTCTTCGCGCCCGGTCCGAAGCCGTACGACGGCGCGTCGCCCTCCCACGGGAACGGCACCCGGCAGCCGTCGCGGCCGCGGTGGGTGTGGCCCGACCGCTCCCAGGTGGGGTCCTGGCGCACGTCGTCGGGCAGCTCGGTGGCCTCGGGCAGGCCGAGCTCCTCGCCCTGGTAGAGGTACGCCGACCCCGGCAGCGCCAGCATCATCGTCGTCGCCGCGCGTGCCCGCCGAAGGCCGACCACCGCGTCGGGCTGGGGGTCGCCCACGCCGATGCCGGGCAGGCCGACCTTGCCGCGCACGGGCGGGTAGCCCAGCCGGGAGGCGTGCCGCACGACGTCGTGGTTCGAGAGCACCCACGTCTGCGCGGCGTCGTACGGCGCGACCACGGCCAGCGAGCGGGTGATGCTCTCGCGCTGGTCCTTCGCGATCCAGGGCGTCAGCAGGAAGCCGAAGTTGAAGCACTGCTGGAGCTCGTCGGGGCGGACGTACTCCGCTGACGCCTCGGGATCGAGCCAGGCCTCGGCGCAGAAGATCCGGTCGGCGTCCTCGCCCGCCACGGCGTAGGAGTCACCGACCCGGCGCCACCGCCGGTAGACCTCGTGCACGCCCGGCTGGTCCCACATCGGCATCGGCCTGGAGAGCTCGTCCTCGCCGTCGCGCAGCGGTGCCACGTCGGGAAGGCCCTCCTGCTTGACCAGCCCGTTGGCGACGTCGATCCGGAAGCCGTCGACACCGCGGTCGAACCAGAAGCGCAGGGTGCGCTCCATGTCGTCGCCGACCTCGGGGTTGGTCCAGTCGAAGTCGGGCTGGCTGACGTCGAACATGTGCAGGTAGAACTGACCGTCCTCGGTGCGCTCCCACGCCGGCCCACCGAAGACGCTGTCCCAGTTGTTGGGGGCCTCGGCACCGTCATCGCCCACGCCGTCGCGGAACAGGTAGCGGGCACGCGCGGCACTCCCCTTCCCGGAGGCGAGTGCCTCGTGGAACCAGGGATGCTCGCTCGAGGAGTGGTTCGGGACGATGTCGACGATGATCCGCAGGCCCAGCTCGTGGGCCCGGGCGACCAGTGCGTCGGCGTCGGCGAGGGTGCCGAACCGCGGGTCGACGTCGCGGTAGTCCGACACGTCGTACCCCGCGTCGTGCTGGGGCGAGGGGTAGAACGGCGAGAGCCAGACCGCGTCGACACCGAGGTCGGCCAGGTGCGACAGCCGTGCCGTGATGCCCGGGAGGTCGCCGAGCCCGTCGCCGTCGGCATCGGCCCACGAGCGTGGGTAGATCTGGTAGATCACGGCATGGCGCCACCACTCGCTGCCCCGGAAATCGGCACTGGTCTCGGCGCTCATGAACCCCACTTCTCGGCAAGCTTGCTGATGACCGTCAGGTTACGGGTGGTGGCGACCCCGAGCTGCTTCTCCACCTCGGCGTTGCCGGTCCTGGCCTCGTGGAAAGGCTTGCTGGTCAGCATCAGGTGCACCGCGCGGGCCCCGACCCGGATCTCCTCGCCGTCGTCGGAGCGGGCCTCGAGTGCCTCGCTCCCGGCCTTGGTCGGCTTCTCGGCCAGCAGGCTCAGGTAGTGGCCCTTGAGGGTGCGACCGTCGCCCATCGACACCGCCTCGGCGTGGGTCTCGGTGAGCTCGGCCGGGGTGAGCAGCACGACCGGCACCTCGAAGCCGCGGTCCTCGCGCATCGCCTTCTCCAGCGCCGCGATCACCTTGGCCCGCGACCGCAGGCTCGTGCGGAAGAGCACGTTGCCGGTCTGGATGTGGGTCTCCACCTCCTCGAACCCGGCGTCGGTCAGCGCCTCGCGCAGCTCGGCCATGGGGTACTTCCGCTTGCCCACGTTGACGGCCCGCAGGAAGGCCACGAAGGTCGCCATGGTGACAGTCTGGCGTGCCACGGGTCTCTCTGTCCCCAGGCAGAGCCGAGAGGGGTCTGCGGAGGGAGGAATCTGCCCGAGAGCGCGGCGTAGCCTGCCGAGGTGACCGCACCGGGCAGCACCGCGTCGTACGACGCAGGCGCTTGGGGCGTTCTCCACCGGCGCCTGTCGCCCTGGCTCGACCCGGCACTGGGCGTGGTCGCGGCCGCCATGTCCGTCGTCTCGCTGCTGAGCACCGACGTGTCCACGATCGACCCGGGTCTGGCACCGGCGAACGCGCTGTCCGTCGTCGCCACGGCCGCCGCCGGACTGTCGTTGGCCTGGCGCCGATCGAGGCCTGCCACCGCGTTCGCCGTCTTCCTCGGCTGCTCGACGCTGGTCAGCCTCTCCGGCCACTACATCGGTCTGCTCTCGCTGGTGCTGCTGTTCAGCCTCTACTCGCTCGCCGCGCACGGCCGGCGCCGCGACGGCGTGCTCGGACTCCTTGCCACGATCGCTGTCTACGGCGGCCTCGCGCTGCTGGACGTCCCGGACCTGGGAGCAGGTGACCTGCTCCAGGCGGGCGCCCTGGTCCTGGCTGCCTGGGCAGTGGGTGACGCGATCCGCTCACGCCGGCACCAGCAGGCGGAGCGCCTCCGGGTCGCCGAGCAGGAGGCCGCGACCGCACGCGAGCACGCGGCCCGTGCGGTGGTGGAGGAACGACTGCGGATCGCCCGGGAGCTGCACGACGTGGTGGCGCACAGCATGTCGTTGATCGCGGTCCAGGCGGGTGTCGGTGGTCATCTGATCCGCTCGGACATCGCCGCGGCCGAGCACTCCCTGGAGATCATCGCGGAGACCAGCCGCAAGGCGTTGGCGCAGACCAGGTCGATGCTCGGCCTGCTGCGCGACGAGGGCCCTGCTGCCACCGCTCCCCCGGCGCACTCGTTCGCGGACCTCGGCGCGCTCGTCGACGACCTGCGCGAGGCGGGCGTCGACGTCGTCCTCGACGTCAGCGGCACCGCGCCGACCCTCGACCCCGCCGTCGAGCTCACTGCCTACCGGGTCGTCCAGGAGTCACTCACCAACGTGCTGAGGCACTCCGGTGCTGACCGCGCCCGGGTCGAGGTCCGCTTCGTCGAGGATGCCGTCGACCTGGAGGTGTGCGACCCGGGCGTGGGCACGGGGGCACCACGCAGCGTCGCGGCCCCGTCCGGTGGCCACGGACTGGCCGGACTCGGCGAGCGCACCAGGCTCCTCGGTGGGACGTTCGACTACGGCCCCGACGGGGCCGGCTTCCGGGTGCACGCCCGGCTGCCCGCCCGTACCGCGGTGGCCAGACCATGATCCGGGTGGCCGTCGTCGACGACCAGGAGCTGGTGCGCTCCGGTTTCGTCGTCCTGCTCGGTGCCAGCCCCGGCATCGAGGTGGTCGGGGAAGCAGGTGACGGGCGCGAGGCCTGGGACCTCTGCCGCCGTACTGGCCCCGACGTGGTGCTGATGGACGTCCGGATGCCGCACATGGACGGGCTCGAGGCGACCCGCCGGATCCTTGCCGACCCCCGTTGCTCCTCCACCCGGGTCCTGGTGCTGACCACCTTCGACGACGACGCACTCGTCCTCGATGCCCTGCGCGCAGGTGCGAGCGGATTCCTGCTCAAGGACACGCGCCCGGCCCAGCTGCTCGACGCCATCACCGTGGTCGCTGCCGGGGACGCACTCATCGCCCCGTCCGTCACGCGCCGGCTGATCGAGCGCTTCGCGGCGCTGCCCGACCCGGCGTCCCCGCCGGCCGACGACGGGCTCACCGACCGTGAGCGCGAGGTGCTGATGGCCGTGTCACGCGGTCTGTCGAACCAGGAGATCGCGGACCGGCTGCACATGGGCTACGGCACGGTGAAGACCCACGTCAGCCACCTGCTGACGAAGCTCGAGTGCCGTGACCGGGCCCAGCTGGTCATGCACGCCTACGAGTCCGGGCTGACCGTCGCAGGTCGCGAGTGATCTCTGCCTGAGGTCCCTCCACCTGTGGACCTCGGTCAGATGTGGCCAGCCCGGGCGACCGACAGATTGGCGGAACGGCCATCCGGCCCGTTCACCCATCGGAGGTCCCGCCCATGTCCCGACCACTGCGAGAAGTCACGATCTACCTCACGATCGCCTTCAGCCTGGCGATCGTGATCGCCCTGTCGTTCCGTCACGCCGGCATCGGCGTGCTGCTCAGCGCATTCATCCCGGTCGTCTCGGTCGTGATCGTCACCTTCACGGCCACTCCGCGGGGCGAGCGGCGGGCGCTCTGGGGCAGCTTCGGGCTCCGGCGGTCCGGCAAGCAGGCGTGGGCCTTCGCCGCCCTGGTCCCGATGCTGATGGCTCTCTCGGCATACGGCGTCGCCGTCGTGCTCGGCGTGGGACACCTGCGCGAGCTCGACGTCAGCGGCAACAGCCTCGTCGACTGGAGCCTCAACCTGGTCAGCAGCCTCGTCCTGATGTCGGTGATCTTTCTCGGCGAGGAGATCGGCTGGCGCGCCTACATGCTGCCGCGCGTGCAGCAGCTCACCAGCAGGCGACGGGCCGGCCTGGTCACCGGTTTCGTGCACGGTTGCTTCCACCTGCCACTGATCCTGATCGCGACGACGTACGACCAGTTCGGCAGCCGCTGGTTCGTGGCTCCCATGGTGGTCGCCACGCTCACCTTCGGCGGTGTGTTCTACGCCTACCTGTGGGACCGGACCGGCACCGTCTGGCCCGTCTCGATCGCCCACGGCGCCGTGAACATCGCCTTCGGGCTCGGGGGCGCCGCCGTGGTGGGTTCGCACACGCGCATGGCCTACGTCGCCGACGAGAGCGGGCTCGCCACCTTCGTGGTCGTGGCCGCGGTCGCGGTGGTGCTCCTGACCCGAGCCAGGGTCTGGCGCGAGGACGCGGCCGAGTCAGCTGTTGCTGAAGACCGCCGGGCCGTCCCCGTCCGAGCCGCCGTCTGAGTCTGTCGAGGGTCCCCGGCCTGCCCAGGTCCAGGCGTAGGCCGGGTCCTCGACTGCGCGGCCGGCCTCGCCGAGCTCGAGCGGCCGGAAGGTGTCGACCATGACCGCGAGCTCGTCGAAGTACTCCACGCCGATGGACGCCTCGATCGCGCTGGGCTGCGGGCCGTGGGCGTAGCCACCGGGATGCAGCGAGATCGAGCCGATGTCGATGCCCGAGCCCTTGCGCGCCTCGTAGTCGCCGCCGACGTAGAACATGACCTCGTCGGAGTCGACGTTGGAGTGGTAGTACGGCACCGGGATCGACTGCTCGTGGTAGTCGACCTTGCGCGGGCAGAAGTTGCAGACCACGAAGTTGTAGCCCTCGAAGACCTGGTGCACCGGCGGCGGCTGGTGCACCTTGCCGGTGATCGGCATGAAGTCCTCGACGTTGAACGTGTAGGGGTAGAGGCACCCGTCCCAGCCGACGACGTCGAGCGGGTGGGTGGCGTAGGTCAGCTTCGTGCCGACGAGGCCGGACGGCCCGTTGCCGCGGTGCTTGACGAGCACCTCGACGTCGGTGCCCTCCGCGACGAACGGCTCCGCCGGCCCGTGGAGGTCGCGCTCGCAGTACGGCGCGTGCTCGAGGAGCTGGCCGTAGCGGGAGAGGTAGCGCTTCGGCGGCGCGATGTGGCTGTTCGCCTCGATGGCGTAGAGCGCGGCTCTCCGTCGCTCCGGGAGCCAGCGGTGCGTGGTCGCCCGCGGCACCACCACGTAGTCGCCGGTCCGGTAGGACAGCACCCCGAACGACGTCTCGACGGTGCCGCTGCCCTGCTCGACGTACACGCACTCGTCGCCGACGGCGTTGCGGTAGTACGGCGACGCCTCGCCCGTGACGACGTAGCTGATCCGCACGTCGCCGTTGCCCGAGGACGAGCCGTCGCCCGGTGACGGGGTCGCCACCGGCCGGGATCTCGTGCAGCTTCAGGTGGCGCGGCTTCAGCGGGTGGTTGGGCGTCGGTGGCGAGGTCGGGCAGCTCCCAGACCTCGCTGGCGACGATCGCCGACGGCACGCCGGCGTGGTAGAGCAGCGAGGAGTCGGAGGAGAAGCCCTCCTCGCCCATCAGCTCCTCGTAGCGGAGCCGCCCCCCGGCGTCGCGGTGGGCGGTGTGCCGGGTGCGCGGGACGTCTCCCACGGAGCGGTAGTAGGCCACGGAGCCGAGGTTAACGTGGCACCGTGCCAGTCCCGAGCTACCTGAAAGCCATCGTCGACGACGCCGCGATCTTCCCGCCGGGCAACGCCCCGCTCGAGCAAGCCGTCCAGGACCACGCGGCCCACCGCGCTGAGGAGTACGGCGACCTGGTCGGCGGCTTCGTCGTCAGCGACACCAAGATCGCCGACCTCGCCACCGTCGTCGGTCGAGCGGAGTCGAGACCGCTGGACCTGAACCTGGTCGTCACCGGCGGCGCCGGGGCGATCCAGCCCGCGGTCACCTGGGTCTCCCGCTCGGAGGGCCTGTCGCTGCGTGCGGTCGAGTTCGCGCTGCGCGACGAGGAGGACCTCGCCCACAACGCGCGCCGGCTGGTCTCGGTGATGGACTCCATGCCCGAGGAGCTCGACGACGTCGTCGTCTACGCCGAGCCACCCCTTCCTGACGGCGAGCCGACGGCCGGCTGGCTGGGCGCGCTGGACGAGCTCGCCGCCCGCGAGGTGCACCTGAAGTTCCGCACCGGCGGGATGTCGGCCGACCTGTTCCCCTCGGCCGATCGCCTGGCCCGGTGCCTCGAGGCGGCGCTGGACCGTGAGCTGCCGTTCAAGTGCACCGCCGGCCTGCACCACGCCGTACGGCATCGCGACGAGCAGACCGGTTTCGAGCACCACGGCTTCCTCAACGTCCTGCTTGCCACGCGCGCCTCGCTCGACGGCGGGTCGCTCGGCGACGTCGCCGAGGTGCTCGACCAGACCGACGGCGCTGCCGTGGCCGAGCGGCTGCTCGCCGACCCGGACGTCGCAGCTCGGACCCGTCGATGGTTCGAGTCGTTCGGCTCGTGCAGCGTGCTCGACGCCCACGAGGACCTCGTCGAGCTGGGGCTGCTGTGAACGGCTACGGGATCGACCACCTGCCCTACGGCGTCTACTCGGCCGCCGGTCACGGGCCGCGAGTCGGGGTGCGCTTCGGTGACGCGGTGATCGATGCGCATCGTGCGACCGGGCTCGACGAGATGCTCACCGGCTCCCTGAACGCCTTCCTCGCTCTGGGCCCCGAGCAGTGGTCGCAGGCGCGATCCAGCATCGCTGCGGCCGCGGAGGACGCCGAGTCGATCCCGCTGGACGAGGTGACCCTGCACCTGCCCTTCGACGTCGCCGACTACGTCGACTTCTACTGCTCGCTCCAGCACGCCACCAACGTCGGCCGGATCTTCCGCCCCGACAGCGAGCCGCTCACCCCGAACTGGCGACACCTGCCGATCGGCTACCACGGCCGGGCGGGGACGGTCGTCGTCTCCGGCACCGACGTGGTCCGGCCGTGCGGCCAGCGACCGGAGTCAGCGGTGGTCCGCCGTCGTACGGTCCGAGTCGCCGGCTCGACATCGAGGCCGAGCTCGGCTTCGTCATCGGCGTCCCGAGCGAGCAGGGCACGCAGGTCCCGACCAGCGCCTTCGCCGACCACGTGTTCGGCGTGACGCTGCTGAACGACTGGTCGGCGCGCGACATCCAGGCCTGGGAGTACGTGCCGCTCGGGCCGTTCCTCGGCAAGTCGTTCGCGACGTCGGTCAGCGCGTGGGTCACCCCACTGGCCGCACTCGAGGCAGCACGGGTGCCGTTGCCCGGCCAGGACCCGCCGCCGCTGCCCTACCTGGAGGTCGACGAGCCGGCGGGGTTCGACATCGCGGTCGAGATCGTGATCAACGGCGAGGTGGTGAGCAGGCCGCCGTACGCCGCGATGTACTGGTCGCCGGCGCAGATGCTCGCCCACATGACCGTCAACGGCGCCTCGCTGCGCACCGGCGACCTGTTCGCCAGCGGCACCATCAGCGGCGACGAGCGTGACCAGCGCGGGTCGCTGCTCGAGCTGAGCTGGGGCGGCCGCGAACCCCTCCCCGACGGCCGCACCTTCCTCGAGGACGGCGACGAGGTCACCCTCCGCGCCACCGCCCCCGGCACGGCGGGTGGCCGGATCACCCTGGGCGAGGTGAGCGGGCGGGTGCTGCCGGCGATTGTGCTCGACTGACTGATCAGCCCAGCAGCAAGGACGCCCGCCAGACCTTCTCCTGGCTCGTGGGGAGCAGGTGGTTCTCGCGGAGGAAGGCGAGGGGCTTCTCGCCCATCCACTGCATCGTCGCGCGGTAGTGCGGGTTGCCGAGCGCCGTACGACGGGCCTCACGCGGGTCGAGGCCGACGGAGAGGTAGACCCGCGGGTTGACCAGGGAGCGGGCCACCATCAGGCAGGTCTGCGCGGTGAGGTTCTGCTGGATCACCAGCTGCGTCCGGGAGATGCCCTCGAGCTTGCGCTTGACCTCGTCGCGGGCGAAGGTCATGTGCCGCGCCTCCTCGAGCACGTGGATGCGCGCGACCATCCGGGTGATCGGCTGCACCCGCTCGTCCTTCATCAGCTCGCGCTGCCAGGTGTCGAGGACCTCCTCGGCCACCAGGATCGAGGCGTAGGCGCTCGGTCCGCGCACGACGTGGTTGAACAGCCGGCCGAGCCGGTGGATCTTGTGCGGCGGCCCGTAGGCGGGCACCCCGAAGTGGGCGATGGACTTGCCGAACATCGTCGAGTGGCGGCACTCGTCGGCGACCTCGGTGAGCGCGTAGTGCATGTGCGCGCCGGTCGGGTCGTCGTCGTAGAGGTCGCGCAGCATCATCTGCATCAGCAGCAGCTCGAACCACAGGCCCACGCTCGCGATCGAGGCGACCTCGTGGTGCGACAGCGTGATCCGCTGCTCCTCGCTGAGCCGGTCCCACAGGTGCGTGCCGTAGAGCGACATCCGCTCCGGCTGCATCCCCCACAGCGAGCGGTCGACCGGGGCGTCCCAGTCGATGTCGACCTCGGGGTCGTAGGAGTGGCGCGCCGAGGAGCGCAGCAGCCGCTCGGCCAGCGCGGTCGACTCGCCCGACGACGGGAGGGTGGCGGTCACGACTGCCTCCTGAACGGAAGTAACTGTTACTTCCAGTAACGGTTATCGGCTACTGTGCGACACATGAACCGCAACGTCAAGGACGACGGCCGCAACACGCGCTGGGACCAGCACCGCGCCGATCGCCGCGCCGAGCTGGTCGAGGCCGCCGTCGCCGCGATCGACGAGCACGGTCCGGCGGCGAGCATCGCGCAGATCGCGGAGTCGGCCGGCGTCAGCAAGCCGGTGCTCTACCGCTACTTCGAGGACAAGGACGACCTCTACCGCGCGGTCGGCTGGTGGGGCGCCAACGAGGTCATCGCCGGCCTCCTGCCCGTCCTGGCGAGCGACCGACCCGTGCGCGAACGGGTGGAGCTCGGCTCCGCGGCGTACCTCACCCTGATCTCGCGCCACCCCAACGTCTTCTTCCTCCTGGTCGACCACCCCAGCAGCGAGGACCCCCTGGCCGACGGCAAGGAGCTCGTCGCCGCCACCCTCGCCCGCGCGCTCGGCGACGGGCTGCGCGAGCTGGGCGTCGACTCCGGCGGGGCCGAGCCGTGGGCGTACGGCCTGGTCGGCCTCGGGCTCTCGACCGGCGAGTGGTGGCTGCGTCGCAAGACGATGAGCCGCGCCGCCGTCTCGCGCCACCTGAGCCAGTTCGTGTGGCACGCGCTCGAGGGGATCGCGCGCGAGCACGGCGTCCGCGTCGACAGCACCGGCCGGCTGCGGCTGGTCACGGGAACGGAGTCCTGAGTGAGCACGCACGAGCTGGAGGAGTCGTACGACGGTCCCGCGCGGATCGGCGGCACCGAGGTGACGGTGCGCCTCCGTGGCCACTTCGAGCCGATCGACGGCCACTTCCACTGGTGGGGCCGAGTCGCGGCCGACGAGGCACTGGCCTCCGCGCACACCTCCGGCGCGTCCGTGACCCTGGTGACCCCGCACGGCGAGGCCACCGGCAGGCTCAGCGACGTCGACCCGTGGGGTCGCTTCCGGGTCAGTGGGACCGGCCGCCCGCCCTTCTAGGGTCCTTGGCCGGTAGTACATCCCGGTACGGCGGCCGACCTCGTGCCAGCCCAACGAACGGTAGAGCGCACGCCCGTCGACCGAGGCGCCGAGGACGGCGCGGGTGCGCCCGGCGTCCACCGCGGCGTTGGTCAGCACCGACATCACCACGGAGCCGAGACCGAGGCGGCGGTGCTCCGGCTCGGTGACGATGCGGTCCGGCACGGCGAACTCCTCCCCCATGCCGACCCTGCCGCGCGCGGCCAGCGCCCCGTCGGCAGCGGTCACGCGGACGTCGACCACCGCGCCTCGTCCGAGCGCTCCAGGGAGTAGCCGGCCGGCAGTGAGGGGTCGGGCTGCCGACGCAGGACCGACCACATCAGCCAGACCGGGATGTCGGCCTCCCAGCCGGCAGGGAACCGCGGCTCCCACTCCGCCGGGTCGCCCACCAGCTTGACCGCCGTGTGCCTGGGGTGCGGACGCGAGGTGAGGTCCGCGAGCAGCTCGGGAGTCGGGTCAGGCAGCAGCCAGCGCACCGACTCGCGCTCGGCACCGACCTCGACGCGCCACATGCCGTCCACCCACTGCGGCCGACCGGCCGCACGCGAGTGGGCCCACCCGTCGGCCCAGGCGGTGACGGCGTCGGCGGCCGTGAGGGGTGCCACACCGCATCGTAGCGACATACATAGTTTGCCTATGTATAGTGGTGGACGTGGACAACCAATCTGCCGTTTCTGAGAGGGTGACCGCCCTGAGCAACGACCTCGTCGTGCTCAGCGCGCGCCTGGTCCGCGAGGTACGCCGGCACTCCGACATCCCCGTGGCCAACACGCGGATGCTGAGCCTGCTCGACGAGCTCGGCCCGAGCCCGCTCGGGGCTCTTGCCGAGGCCGACCGGATCAGCCAGCCCTCGATGAGCGCGCACGTGAACGCGCTGGTCGAGAAGGGCTGGGTGCGGCGCGACCCGCACCCCGACGACGCCCGGTCGTCCCTGGTGTCCATGACCGACGAGGGCCGTACCCAGCTGGCCGCCATCCGGCGCCGCAACGCCGCCCTCGTCGCCGAACGCATCGAGGCCTCGGAGCACTCCCCCGAGGACCTCGCCACCGCGGTCTCGGTCCTCTCGGACCTTCTCGAAAGGAAGCAATGCTGAAGCAACCACGCGCAGTCTGGGCCGTCGCCTTCGCCTGCGTCATCGCATTCATGGGCATCGGCCTGGTCGACCCGATCCTGAAGTCGATCGCCGTGCAGCTGCAGGCGACGCCCAGCCAGGTCTCGCTGATGTTCACCAGCTACATGGCGATCATGGGCGTCGCGATGCTGGTCACCGGCGTCGTCTCGAGCCGGATCGGCCCGAAGCGCACGCTGCTCTCCGGCCTCGTCCTGATCATCGTCTTCGCCGCGCTCGCCGGCTCCTCGAACTCCGTCGGCGCGATCGTCGGGTTCCGTGCCGGCTGGGGCCTGGGCAACGCGCTGTTCGTCGCCACCGCGCTCGCGACCATCGTGATGTCGGCGCGAGGCTCGACCGGCCAGGCGATCATCCTGTTCGAGGCGGCCCTGGGCATCGGCATCGCCTCGGGTCCGCTCATCGGCGGCCTGCTCGGCGAGCACTCCTGGCGCGCGCCGTTCTTCGGCGTCTCGGTGCTGATGCTGATCGCCCTGGTGGCGACGTCGTTCTTCCTGCCCGTCGACGCCCCCGACCGGTCACAAGACCTCGCTGGCCGACCCGTTCCGCGCCCTCAAGCACAAGCCGCTGCTGCTGCTCGCGCTGACCGCGATCTTCTACAACATCGGCTTCTTCACCATCCTCGCCGCCGGCCCGTTCGCGCTGCCGGAGGCCGGGATCATCCAGATCGGCTGGATCTACTTCGGCTGGGGCCTGCTGGTCGCCTTCGTCTCCGTGGTGGTGGCGCCGGTCGTCGAGCGCGCGATCGGCACCGTGCCGGCGATCATCGTCACCCTGGTGCTGTTCACCGCCGACCTCGCGATGATGGCCTTCTGGGCCGACAACGCCACGGTCGTGACCATCGGCATCGTGCTGTCGGGTGCGTTCATCGGCAACAACAACACCCTGATCACCGGCGCCGTGATGGGGGCTGCACCGGTCGAGCGCCCGGTCGCCTCGGCGGCGTACTCCTTCGTGCGCTTCTGCGGCGGCGCGATCGGCCCGTACGTCGCGCTCAAGCTGTTCGGCACGCCCCCGCGACGTGCACGTGCACGCGCCGTTCTGGTTCGGGGCGATCGCCGTCGCCGTCGGCGTGGTGATCCTGCTGGCCGGCGCGCGCACCGTCACGCGTGCCCTCACCAGCGGCCACGAGGACGTGTCCGAGCAGGTCGAGGTCGAAGAGGAGGCCGAGGCCGTCCTGGTCGGCGACCTCGACTGACCTTCCCCTCGAACGCCCCTGCCGGTACACCGGCGGGGGCGTTCGCCCCCCCTACGAGGTCCTGACCGTGATCGTGGCGATGCCCACGAGCAGACCGGGCTTCACGGCCTTGGTCTTGAAGGTCTGGTTGAGCAGCGGTGCCGCGACGGGCGAGATCTCGACCTTGGTACCGGTCAGGATCGCGAACTTGCCCTGGGTCTTCAGCGGCTTGAGGGTGCGGCCGTCGAGCTTGAACAGGTAGGCGCTGTCGACGACCTTCTTGCCGTTCACCTTCACGTCGCCGTACACGCGCGAGGCGCCGGGGTCGACGTTGAAGTTGGTCAGCGAGACCTTGGTGCCACCGGCCGCCAGCGAGAGCCCCGAACCCTCGTGCTGGATCTGGCCGATGACGTACGGCGAGACCTCACCGGGCTTGAACACGGTGACGTTGCCGCCCGTGATCGGGAAGATCAGCGAACCCTTCACCAGCTTGGCCGAGCCGATCGTGCCGGGCGTGAGCTTCAGCTTCTTGAGCGCGGCGGCGAAGCCGGCGTCGAGCTTGATGGCGGTGGAGCGCCCCTGGAGTGCCGGGACCGTGGCCACCGGTGACGGTGCGTCACCGCCGAACGGGCCACACCCCGCCAGGACGAGCGTCAGCAGGGCGGCAACCACGAGGGCGACGGACAGACGGAGGCGTGAGCGCATGACCGTGGTTCGGTGGCCACGGTCACCCGGATTGGAACAGGTTCTACTTCCTCCCGCTCAGAGGTTCCCGCGCTTGTCCTGCTCGCGCTCGATCGCCTCGAACAGCGCCTTGAAGTTGCCCTTGCCGAAGCCGAGCGACCCGTGCCGCTCGATCAGCTCGAAGAACACCGTCGGCCGGTCGCCCAGCGGCTTGGTGAAGATCTGCAGCAGGTAGCCGTCCTCGTCGCGGTCGACGAGGATCCCGCGCCGCTGCAGCTCCTCGATCGGGGCGCGCACGTTGCCGATGCGGGAGCGGAGCTCGGGGTCCTCGTAGTAGGAGTCCGGGGTGTCGAGGAACTCCACGCCGTTGGCGCGCAGGGCGTCGACCGAGGCCAGGATGTCGTTGGTCGCGACCGCGAGGTGCTGGGCGCCCGCGCCGCGGTAGAAGTCGAGGTACTCGTCGATCTGCGACCGCTTCTTCGCCACGGCCGGCTCGTTCAGCGGGAACTTCACCCGGTGGTTCCCGTTGGCGACCACCTTGCTCATCAGGGCCGAGTAGTCGGTCGCGATGTCGTCGCCGATGAACTCCGCCATGTTCGTGAAGCCCATGACCTTGTTGTAGAACTCCACCCACTCGTCCATGTGGCCGAGCTCGACGTTGCCGACGATGTGGTCGAGCGCCTGGAAGAGCCGCCTCGGCTCCCCCTCGCGCTTGACCCAGGTGCTCTCGCGCGGCGCGGTAGCCGGGCAGGTACGGGCCGTCGTAGCGCGACCGGTCGACGAGCGTGTGCCGGGTCTCGCCGTACGTCGCGATGGCGGCGATCCGCACGGTGCCGTGCTCGTCGCTGAGGTCCTCGGGCTCGCGCACCACGGTGGCGCCTGCGCGGATCGCCTGGGCGATGCACTTGTCGACGTCGGGCACCTCGAGGGCGATGTCGACGACGCCGTCGCCGTGCCGGCGGTGGTGGTCGGCCAGGGGGCTCTCGGGGTCGACCGCGCCGTTGATCACGAACCGGATCGAGCCCGAGCGGAGGACGAAGGACTTGTGGTCGCGGTTGCCGTTCTCCGGGCCGGAGTACGCCTCGAGCTCCATGCCCCACGCGGACTGGTAGTAGTGCGCGGTCTGGGTCGCGTTGCCGACCACGAAGACGATCGAGTCCCACCCGGTGACCGGGAAGACGTCCTTGTCCTCGTCGTACTCGACGAGTCCCACGAGCTGGTGCAGCTGGTCGAGGGTCAGGTCGGCGCGGATCTCTTCGGGGGTCAGCGAGCTCATGGGCACAGGATGGGCGGAGACGACAAACTGTGCAACAGTTGCTCGACACACTGGACAGATTGACCACTCCGGAGGTGCTCCATGGACCAGCTCGACCGCAGGGTGATCGAGTTGTTCGCCGCCGAGCCCCGGGTGGGCGTCCTGCAGGCCTCCCGTCGGCTGGGGGTCGCGCGCGGCACGGTGCAGGCCCGGCTGGACCGGCTGCAGTCCTCGGGCGTGATCTCGGGCTGGGGGCCCGACCTCGAGCCCGCGGCCCTGGACCACCCGGTCACCGCCTTCCTGACGCTGGAGATCCGGCAGGGCGCCGGGCACGAGACCGTCGGCGAGCACCTGTCGACCATCCCCGAGCTGCTCGAGGCCTGCACCATCACCGGCCCGGGTGACATGTGGTGCCGGGTGGTGGCCCGCTCCAACAGCGACCTGCAGCGGGTGATCGACCTGGTGCTGGCGCACGAGGGGATCGTGCGGTGCTCGACGGTGATCGCGCTCGCCACCCAGGTGCCGCACCGGGTGCTGCCGCTGCTGTCGACCCTGTCCGACTAGTTGCGCGTCGCCCAGTCCCGGATCTTCTCGATCCGCTTCTCGAGCTGGTCGGCGCTCGCAGCGGCGGCGGCCGGGCCGCCGCACTCCTTGCGCAGGGCCGCGTGGGTCACGCCGTGCGGCTGGCCGGTGCGGTGGAACCACGCCGCGACCAGGCCGTTGAGCTCGCGGCGCATCTGCGCCAGGTGCTCGTGGGTGCTCACCTCGCGCGGCTGTGCCGGCTTCGCCGCCTCGGTCGTACGACGACGTGCCCGCTCGCTCTGCCGGTGGCGCAGCAGGTCGCGCATCTGGTCGGGCTCGAGCAGGCCGGGGATGCCGAGGAAGTCCATCTCCTCCTCCGACCCGACGTGCACCTCGCCGGCATGGCCGAACTCGGCGCCGTCGAGGAGCACGCGGTCGAACGTGGCCTGCGACCCCAGCGCCTGGAACGGCAGCGCGGGCTCCTCGCCGGTGGACTGCGTCTCCTCGGCTCGCCGCAGGAGCTCCTCCTCGGCGGCGAAGAGGTCGTCCTCGTCGCGGATCCGGCGCCCGAGCACGTGGTCGCGCTCCAGCTCCAGCTGTGCCGCGTGCCCGAGCAGCACCGGCACGGAGGGGACGAAGATCGAGGCCGACTCCCCACGCGCACGCGCCCGGACGAAGCGGCCCACGGCCTGGGCGAAGAACAGCGGCGTCGACGTCGTGGTCGCGTAGACGCCGACCGCGAGACGCGGCACGTCCACGCCCTCGGAGACCATCCGCACCGCCACCAGCCAGCGCGAGTCGGACTCGGTGAACTCGGCGATCTTGCGGGAGGCGGCCTTCTCGTCGGAGAGCACGACCGTCGGCTTCTCCCCCGCCACCCTCGTCAGCAGCCGCGCGTAGGCGCGCGCCGAGTCCTGGTCGGTCGCGATGACCATGCCGCCCGCGTCGGGCACGTGGCGGCGCACCTCCGAGAGCCGGCGATCGGCAGCGGCGAGCACCGCCGGGACCCACGCCCCCGCCGGGTCGAGGGCGGTGCGCAGCGCCTGCGCGGTGAGGTCCTTGGTCAGCGGCTCCCCCAGCTGCGCGGCGACCTCGTCACCGGCACTCGTCCGCCACTGCATCTGCCCGCTGTAGGCCAGGAACAGCACCGGCCGCACGACGTGGTCGGCCAACGCGTGGGCGTACCCGTAGGTGAAGTCCGCCACCGAGCGCGGCACGCCGTCGTCGCCGGGGGCGTAGGTGACGAACGGGATCGGGTTCACGTCGGAGCGGAACGGCGTGCCGGTCAGCGCCAGGCGTCGGCGAGCCGGTTCGAAGGCCTCCCGCACCGCCTCGCCCCACGAGAGCGCATCGCCGGAGTGGTGCACCTCGTCGAGGATCACCAGGGTGTTGAACCGTTCGGTGCGGATCCGGTGCGCGAGCGGGTTGGCCGCCACGCCGGCGTAGGTCAGCGCGACGCCGACGTAGTCGCTGCTGGTGCGGCCGCGGCGTCCCGAGTAGCTGGGGTCGAGCGGGATGCCCACCTTCGCCGCGGCGTGCGCCCACTGGGTCTTCAGGTGCTCGGTGGGGGCCACCACCGTGATCCGTTCGACGACCCGGCGCGCGAGCAGCTCCGCGGCGACGGTGAGCGCGAACGTCGTCTTGCCCGCGCCGGGTGTCGCCACCGCGAGGAAGTCGCGCGGGTCGCGGTGGAAGTACGCCGTCAGGGCCGCCGACTGCCAGGCCCGCAGGCTCGTGGCCGTCCCCCAGGCGGCGCGGTCGGGATACGCCGGGGGGAGGTCGAGCTGCGGTGCTTCGTGGTCAGTCGGGCGGTCGGACGGGGAGGTGGGACCTGAGGGCACTGGCTATCCGTGCAGGCGCCACTTGGCGTACGCCGCATCCATCCGCCGGACCTGGCCGAAGGTGAACATGTTCATGCAGCTGTCGTAGGAGTAGTCCATGAAGTTGTGGACCGGGTCCAGGCCGGGCGAGGTGCAGCTGTCGCGGGTGGTCTCGCAGTAGAAGCTCGGCTCGGCCTCGGCGGGCGTGTCGGAGACCTGGTCGCCGGGCTCGGTGCAGCCGTCCTGGAACGTGTGCAGCAGCCCCAGCCAGTGACCGGTCTCGTGGATCACGGTGTCGCCGAGGTTGTAGCCCACCGCGCGCCCTCCCGGCAGGCCCGCCTTGTTGATGCTGATGCCGTCCAGCTTCGGGGCGCCGGCGTACTGCCACGGGAACCGGCTCCAGCCCAGGACGGGCTGGCCCTGCGGGCCGCCGCCGTTGATGTAGATGTTGAGGGTGCGTGCACCGCCGCGGTGCAGGGCCCGCTTCATCTTCTTGTCACGCTTGCCGAAGAAGTAGGCGTGGTACCAGCCCTCGTTGCGGCGGTAGTCGACCTTCTTGAGGCTGAAGCGGTAGCGGGTGGTGGCGCTCAGGGAGCTCTGCGCACCGGACATCCCGCCGTTGAGGATCTTGATCAGGTTGCGCACCTTGCCGCGGCTCATCTTCGGCCGCTCGCCACGGCGATGTCCGCTGATCACGTGCACGTAGGTGGGGATCACGACGGCACCGGTCAGGACGGGCTCGACCCGGTGGATGATGAAGGACCGCGTCGTCTGCTCCGCCGGGAGCGCCGCCACGTCGGCCGGGCTGGCCTGACCCTCGTCCGTCGCGTGCCACTTCGGGGTCGTCCGGTTCGCGGGGTGCACGCAGGGCGCCTTCGCGGTGGCGGAGTCGGGCACTGTCACTGCGGACGCGGCCGGCGCGACCCAGAACAGGGCGGACAGGGTGACCAGGGCGGCGACCAGCGCCGCCGGGCGATGGTGGGTCATGCCTCGTCTTTCCCTTCGCGCATGCTCTCCCAGATCTCCTTGCACTCGGGGCAGACCGGGAACCGCTCCGGGTCGCGACTGGGGACCCAGACCTTTCCGCACAGGGCCACGACGGGCGTCCCGTTGACCATGGCCTCGGTCAGCTTGTCCCTGGGCACGTAGTGCGACAGGCGCTCGTGGTCACCGTTGTCGGTGGGCTGCACGCGCTCGTCGACGCGAGTGTCCTCCAGGACATCGGTCCCGAGGCCCGGCGTCTGTGGGCTGTTGGTCACCGAGGCATCCTAGCCCCCGGACCACAGCGAACCTCGCAACCCGGACCTCATCCGAACCCGACCCGAACATGCGCTCCGCCGGCCCGATCGCGGGCCTCGCCCGGGAATTGGACGAGCCCCAGGCCGGGTGGGAGGGAGAGGTGCGGAGGGAGGGCCGCACGGTGGCCTGGGGCTCGTCAGCTCAGGGGGTCAGGCGGCGAGCACCGCCTTGATCCGACGGACGAACGCCGCCCGGTCGCTCGGGGTGAGCGTGGTGCTGGGCCCGGGGTTGGACCCGGGGTCGGACTCGGGGCTGGTCGTGGAGCCGGGTGCGGGCGACCGCGTCGCCAGACCCTTGCGGACCTGCCGCTCGAGGCGGTCGATCTGCTCGGCACGGTCGCGGGGGGTCTCCCCACGCTTGTGGAAGGGGTTCCAGGTCATGGTTGCCACCTTTCGGGTTCACATACCGTGAGTACGTACTCTCAGTATGTACGTTCCCGGGCCCGGAGACACGTTCGCCGCGCGTGACGTGACCCACACCCGCTCTACACTGCGCGGATGACCCGCTCGCACGCCGAGAAGCTGCTCACCAGCCTGCCGAAGGTGGGCACCAAGGTGGGTGCTGGCTCGCGACGCCAGCAGTTCTCCGGCAGCACCAAGCGGGCCCTGGTCGAGGTGGCCACCCGGCAGTTCAGCGAGCACGGGTACGGCGGCACCAGCCTGGACGCGATCGTGGCCGACGCGCGGCTCACCAAGGGCGCGCTCTACCACCACTTCAGCGGCAAGCAGGCGCTCTTCGAGGCGGTCTTCGCGACCGTCGAGGACGACGCGTCCCGGCAGATCCGCAAGGCGCTGCGCGGCACCAGCGATCCGTGGCAGAAGGCGCTGGCCGGGCTGAACGCGTTCCTCGAGGTGGTGCAGGACCCCGTCTACCAGCGCATCGTCATCCAGGACGGTCCGGCCATCCTGGGCTACGAGCGGTTCCGCGAGCAGGAGGAGCGCTCGTCGTACGGCATCGTGCAGGACATCGTGGGCTCGGTGCTGGAGGCCTCGACGTACGAGCTCGACGAGGCGATGAAGCAGACCTTCAGCCGGATCTTCTTCGGCGCCATGTCCGCGGCGGGCGAGAGCGTCTCGACGGCGCCGGACCCCAAGGCAGCGGTCGCCCGGATCCAGGCCGCGATCGCGTTCATCCTCGAAGGCATCCGTGCGCTCGCCGACCAGGGCATCACCCTGAGCGACCCCGTACCCGACGCCTGAGCGGTGGACCGGCCCGCGGCGCCTACTGGGCGAAGGTGACCCGGCCGCCGAACTTGTTCATCGGCACCAGCTCGATCCACACGTGCCCGGCAGGAACCTTCATCGCACCGGCCGCGGTGGCCAGCTTCACGGGGGCCTTGCGCGACTTCTTGATCCAGGTACCGCGCTCGACCTTGCCGCCGTGGAACAGCAGGGCCGGGCCCTTGCCGAAGTACAGCGTCTCGGGGACCGGGTTGCCCGCCGGGTCGCGGTACCCCGCGTCGCCCTCACGGACCCGCAGCACCAGCACCGAGTCGGGGTTGAAGCGGTCGCCCGCGGCGGCGTTGCTGTCGGTGTTGACGTACTTGCCGCCCTGGAACTTCCACGTCGTCGTCGACGAGCGGCTGAACATCGCCGAGAGGCTGCCGGCCGGCGCGCTGCCGGTGAAGTCCGACTCCTTGCCCCAGGGCAGGTAGCTCGCCGGCACGATCGCCTTCTTGCGCACCGACCTCGCCAGCTCACGCATGTGGACCATCAGGTTGTGCGGCGCGATCCGGCTGCCGTCGCGGTAGTACCCGGGGCCGCCGCCGCCGAAGAAGGTGATCTTGTTGAACCGCAGTCGTGCCAGCGTGGGCGGGGCCGCACCGCTGGCCACGATGACCGCGTGCGCCGGCTTGACGATCCCGATGTCGGAGGCGCGCATCGAGCGCACCGGACCGGCCACGTCGGGCAGCTGCTGGTAGTAGAAGACGGCGAGCCGGGTGATGCCGCCCTCGACGAGCTCCTCGGTGATCAGGTCGGCCTTGCGCAGGCCGACCTGGGGCCGGCTGTCGGAGCTGTTGTCGATCTTGGTCACCAGCACGGGCCGCGGAGGCGTGGCGCCGGTGACCGGCTCGCCGGTGAGGGGCCAGACCGCCGCGAGCTTCTCCCCGCCCTGCACGGGCTGCGACTGCGGCTTGTCCGAGGAGGAGGAGTCGCTCTTGTCATGACCACAGGCGGCCAGCACGAGGCTGAGGGACACGGCGAGCACCGCGACCACGACACGGGTGGACCGGAGCCTGGATCCGCGGGCACGTGCGGCTGGGGTCATGGGCGTCAGCATGACAAAGCCGGGGACGCGAACCGCGCAGCGCTCGCCCCGTGTTCGTGAGATTTCACTGACTGGTCTTCCGGCTCAGATCTTCGCGCCGCCGTCGACGTACAGCGTCTGCCCGGTGATGTACGACGCCTCGTCGCTGCACAGGAAGGCCGCCGCCGCCGCGATGTCCTCGGGGTGACCGACCCGCTTGACCGGGTTGGCCTCGGCGTTCATCTTGCGGAACTCCTCCACCTCGACGCCCAGGCGCCGCGCGGTGTCGTCGGTCATCTCGGTCGCGATGAAGCCGGGCGCGATCGCGTTGACGTTGACCCCGAACTTGCCGAGCTCGAGGGCGAGCGTGCGGGTGAAGCCCTGCACGCCGGCCTTGGCCGCGGAGTAGTTGGCCTGCCCGCGGTTGCCGTTGGCCGAGACGCTGGAGAGGCCGAGGATCTTGCCGTACTTCTGGTCCACGAAGGTCTTCTGGACGGCCTTGCTCATCAGGAAGGCACCCTTGAGGTGCACGTTCATCACCGAGTCCCAGTCGTCCTCGCTGAGCTTGAAGAGCAGGTTGTCGCGGGTGATCCCGGCGTTGTTGACGAGCACGTGCACCCCGCCCAGCTCGTCGAGGACGCGGGCCACGCCGGCCTCGACCGAGGCGCCGTCGGAGACGTTGCAGCCGATGCCGACGGCCTTGGCGTCGCCCTGCACGGGCAGGTCGGCCGCGGTCGCCGCGGCCTGGGACTCGTCGAGGTCGAGGACGGCCACCGAGGCACCCTCCTCGGCGAAGCGCCGGGCGATGCCGGCACCGATCCCGCGGGCACTGCCGGTGACGATGGCCACCCGTCCGTCGAAACGACCCATGTCCTGCTCCTCCTGATGATCGACCTGATGCTCGACTGCGCCCCACCGGGGCCGGCGGTCACTGTAGTGCGGCGTTCAACCGGGTCGCCCAGGCGTCCCGTTCCGCGTCGTCGACGTAGGTCGTGCGGGGCCAGAAGAAGCCGCGCAGACCATCACCCTTGGTGCGCGGCACGACGTGGCAGTGCAGGTGCGGCACCGACTGGGACACGGTGTTGTTCATCGCCACGAAGGAGCCCTGCGCCCCGAGCCCGTCGACCATCGCGCGGGCGAGCATCTGGGCCGCGGCCAGGAACCCGTCGCGCAGACCGGGCGGCAGGTCCGGCAGCGTCACCACGTGCTCACGCGGCACCAGCAACGTGTGTCCCTTGAACAGTGGGCGGACGTCGAGGAAGGCGACGAAGTCGTCATCGCTCCACACGATCGAGGCGGGGGTCTCCCCCGCGGCGATCGCGCAGAAGACGCAGTCAGCCAACGATCAGGCAGAGGTCGTGACGGGCGGGCACTCAGGCAGCGTAGCGAGGGGTTCGCCGCGTGCGCCCGAGCGCTCGGCCCCGATGCCCGCCGCCACCACGAACCCGATCCCGAGCACGGCGAGCACGCTCGGGACCTGTCCCAGCAGGACCAGCCCCACCAGCAGCGCGAACGCCGGCTCCAGGCTCATCAAGGTGCCGAATGCCGCCGTGTTCAACCGGCGCAGGGCCAACAGCTCGAGCGTGAACGGCACGACCGGGAGCAGGAGAGCCAGTCCGAGCCCGATCAGCCACAGCTGCGGGGTCATCCGTCCCAGGGTCTCCGGTCCGGCGACGAGGGAGGCGACCACGGCGGCCACCGGCATCGAGATGGCCAGCCCGCCCACCCCCGCGACCTGGTCGCCGACGCGCTGCGTGAAGACGATGTAGGTGGCCCAGCACAGGGCGGCGCCGAGGGCCAGGGCTACCCCGACCGGGTCGGCGGTGCCGGTCCACGGCTCCGTCAGCAGGACCACGCCGGTCGCGGCGAGCGCCGGCCAGACGAGCCGTCCGCGGCCGCTGCCGCGCGCGACCGCGACTCCGAGTGGCCCCAGGAACTCCAGGGCGCTGGCCATGCCGAGCGGCAGCCGGGCGATCGCGCCCATGAACAGCAGGGTGACCCCCGCGGTCGCGATGCCGAGCACCACGCCCGAGGCCAGTGCCGACCTGGTCAGGCGCAGGCGCCACGGCCGGCCGATCACCAGGAAGATCGCTCCGGCCCAGACAGCCGCAGCCACGCCGTCCCCTCCGCTCCCAGGTCGCCGATCAGGTCGACGGACACACCGAGGCCGATCTGCACGGTGAGCATCGAGCACGTCGCCATCAGGGCGCCGGTGCGGGCCCTGCTCAGCGGAGTGGTCGAGGTGGTCATGGGTCCAGTGAAGACGAGGAAACCGTTCGCGTCCACGTGAGATTGATGGACACACCGTTCATGAAGAGCGGACAATCGCTGACATGGACGTACGCCGGCTCCACCTGCTGCTCGAGCTGTGCCGCCTCGGCTCCATGCGCGCGGTGGCCGACGCCAACGAGCTGACCACCTCGACCGTCTCCCAGCAGATCGCGGCCCTGGCCCGCGAGGCCGGCACCCCGCTCGTCGAGCCGGACGGACGCCGGGTCAGGCTCACTCCGGCCGGCCGCCGCCTCGCCGACCATGCGGTCACCATCCTGGCCGCCGTCGACGCGGCCCGGCTCGACCTCGACCCGGACGCCGAGCCGGCGGGCATCGTCCGGATCGGTGGTTTCGCGACGGCGATCCGCACCTCGCTGCTGCCTGTGGTCGCGAGCCTCGCGCGGCTCGCACCCGGAGGTCTCGGTGGTGATCAACGAGTACGAGCCGCTGGAGGCCTTCGCCCTGCTGGTCGACGACGACCTGGACCTCGGCCTCACCTACGACTACGACCTCGCGCCCGCCTCGATGCCCGACGTGCTCGTGGCGGTCCCGTTGTGGACCGTGCCATGGGGCCTCGGCGTCCCGGCCTCGTCAGGCGCGAGCGGTCGCGCCGACCTGCTCGCGTGGGGCCGCCATCCCTGGATCGTGAACTCGCGGAACACCGCCGACGCCGAGGCGGTGCGGACGCTGGGCAAGCTCGCCGGCTTCAGCCCGCGGATCAGCCACTCGATCGACAGCCTGGAGCTCGTCGAGGACCTCATCGAGGCCGGCCACGGCGTGGGCCTGCTGCCCCTCGACCGGCCGAGCCGCGCCGGCGTGCGCGTGCTGCCCCTCCCCGACCCGGGCGTGCTGATGACGGCGTACGCCGTGACCCGGCTGGGCCGGGAGGCCTGGCCACCTCTGCGGCTCGTGCTCGACCGGCTGACCGGCGCCACCTCGTCGTGACCTAGTGCACATGTCCGCTTCTGTGCCGATCGTCCCCGTTGGGACGTGCCCACACCTAGCATGACCAGCGTGTCGCTGAACCGGACATTGCGTCAGCTGGTGCGCGGTCTGACGTGGTGCCTCCTCCGTCTGATCCCGCCGCGCCGGCAGCTCGTCGTGCACGGATGGCCCGACTCCGAGGGCAACGCGCTGCTGGTCCTGCGCGCCCTGGAGCAGCGCTACCGCGGCGAGGTCGTCTGGCTGCTGAACGACCTCGACTACACGCCGCCGCGCCACCTGGCCGCGGACCTGGCCGGGATCCGCCGCCTCCGCAAGGACTCGCTCCGGGGGTGGTTGACGGCGATCACCGCGGAGGCGACCTTCTTCACCCACGGCATCTACACGGCGGTCGCGCCGCCCGGCAACCGGCTGGTGGTCAACCTCTGGCACGGCGACGGACCGAAGCTGGGGCGCGACGTCCACCAGATCGAGTCCACGGTCGCCGTCTCGGGGACGCAGCTGTGGGGGCGTCACCGGGCCGAGCGCTTCGGTCTCCCACCTGGCTCGGTGGCCATCGTCGGGAACCCCCGCATCGACGACCTCGTCGAGAGGATCGACGACGCGACGATGAAGGAGCTCGGGCTCGACGCCAGCCGGCCGCTGGTGCTCTGGCTGCCCACCTACCGGTCGGCGAGCGGGCCACGGCGTCAGGCCTGGATCGACGCCGGCCGGCTCAGCGACGGCACTCACCTCGCCGAGCTCGTCGCCGCGTGTGCGCACGCCCGGGACCACCTGGGGATCGACGTCGTCCTCAAGCCGCACCCGCTCGACGCCGACACCTACGCCGGGCTGGGCTTCCCGATGGTGACGAACGCAGATCTCGACCGGCTCGGCATCGACGTCTACCAGCTGCTCGGGATGAGCACGGCGATCATCAGCGACATCTCCAGCGTCTGGACCGACTACCTGGCACTGGACCGCCCGATCGGCTTCTACGCACCGGACCTCGAGGCGCTGCAGGCAGGCCGCGGCTTCAACGTCGAGGACCTCGAGTCACTGCTCCCCGGACTCAGGGTGACCGGCCCCGAGTCGCTGCGCACCTTCTTCGAGGGGGTCGGTCGCGGAGACGCCACCCTGCGTCCCAGCGCGTTCCCCGGCTACGCGCGCATCGGCCCGAGCCGGCCCGGTGGGGTCAGTGACCGGCTCCTGGACTGGCTCGACGAGTTCCAGCACGATCGCGGCCGCCACGCCCTGTTCGGCTCGGAGAGCACGACGGGTCAGCTGGCGACGTCGCTGTCGAGCCACGGGTAGTCGGCCCTCGAGCGCGCCCGCGCCTCGAGCAGGCCGAACGCCAGCTTCTCGTCGCCCGGGAGGGTCACCTTCAGGTTCGCCTGCTCCCCCGGCACCGTGCAGACCGTGAACCCGGTCGACTGGACGTACGTCGTCTCGTCGATGAACTCCTGGTCGCCGTACGGGTCGACCTGCGCGTAGACGCTCGCCAGCACCTCGCGTCGAGCACCGTGCGGCGTCTGTGAGCGGAACAGGCCATGGCGGTCGAGGATCGCGACGATCTCGCCGTCGACGACACGGCGCATGCTCTCCGGCACGGGCGCGATGGGGACCGCTGCGCCTTTCTCCCGCGCAGCGCGCGCGACCCGGTCGACGAGGTCGGGAGTCACCAGCGGCCTCGCCCCGTCGTGGATGAGCACGACCTCGCTGTCGGTCGCCGCGAAACCGTTGGCGACGGACTCCTGACGTCGCTGTCCACCGACCACGAGCTTCGCGTCGATCGCGCGGACCCACGGCTGGTCGGCCAGGGACGCCAGCTTCGCCTCGTGGCCCACGAGCACCACGCGACGGACGGTCTCGGCCGCGGCGACGGCCTTCAACGTCCAGGCCAGGAGAGGAAGGCCGGCCACCTCGAGCATGAGCTTGTCCACCACCATGCGCTCGCTGGATCCGGCAGCCAGCACGATGGCGTCAGCGAAGGGCGTCTCGAGAGTGTCGATGCGGCAGTGTCTCAGAGCGTGAGCACGGCCGCGCCGAAACACCGGGGTTCAATAATGGGCGCATGGAGGAGGACTTCGAGGAGAGCATCGTGCTCCTCGGCGTCGCCGGCGACCTGATGACGCGGCACCTGATGCCGGCGCTGCTGCACCTCGAGCGGACGGCGGCGCTGGAAGGGGTCGCCTTCCACGGCATCGACCGGGCCGACCTCGACGACGACGGCCTGCGCACCCGAACCGCCGAGAGCCTCGCCGAGGTCGATCACGGTGTGCCCGAGAGAACGGTGCAGCGGCTGCTGTCCCGACTGTCCTACGAGCGCATGGACCTCACCGAGGCCTCCGGGCTCCCCGAGACCGAGGCCGCGGCCCTCGTCTACGTGGCGCTCCCGCCGCGGCTCCTGCCTGTGGCTGCTGAGCTGCTCGCCCGGAGCCAGGACCCGCCTCGCCGGTTGCTGGTCGAGAAGCCGTACGGGACGTCCGCCGCGGAGGCGGCGCAGCTCGACCGGCTGTTCCACCAGGTGGTGCCCGAGGCCGAGCTGCTGCGGGCCGACCACCTCCTGCACCACGGCTCGGTCCGCGACCTCGACCTGGTGGCCGGCCGGCTCTCGCACCTGCTGCCCTCGGCGCGGTCGGTCCACGTGCGCTGGGACGAGCCGGCGGCGCTCGGAGCGCGCGCACCGGAGTTCGACCGGGTCGGCGTCGTGCACGACATGGTGAACAGCCACCTGCTCCAGCTGGCCGCGACGGTGCTCGCCGCCGTGCCGGCGTCGGCCACCGACGAGCAGGCCCGCGCGGCTCGGGACGCCGTGCTCGCCGACCTGGACCTCCCTCCTGAGGAGACGCCGGGCGGAGCCTGGCTGCGCGGCCGGTACGGCGCCGGCACGGTGGACGGGCGCCCCGTGGCGGCGTACACCGAGGAGCCCGGCGTCCGTGGGGAGCGAGGCACGGAGACATTCGCCTCGGTCGTGCTGCGACTGCGTCGCGCGGAGGGCGACCTCGACGTGCGCCTGACGACGGGCAAGGCGCTCTCCCCGGTGCGCCGTGAGGTCGTCCTGCACCTCGACGACCCCGAGCTGCCACGCACCGTCCGGCTCGACCTCTCCGGCGCCCGGCTCCAGATGACCGAGGACGACGAGGAGGACCTGCTGAACGCACCGCCCCTGCACGCGCCGGCCTCGGCACACATGCTCTCCGACGCCCGCGCCGGCGTCCTGCGCCGGTTCGTCAGTGCCGCAGCCTGCGCGCGCCAGTGGACGCTCACCGAGGCGGTCGCGAAGGTCCTCGCCGACCTGCCGATGACCGAGTACGCCGCCGGGTCGCCCGGCCCCGAGCTGCCCTTCCCGGACTCAGGGCACGAGCACGATGCGCTCGGCACTGCCTCGCGTCTGCACCCAAGCCTGCTCGACGTCGGAGAGTGGCAGAGCGCGAGCACGGACGTCGAAGGCACCAGCGGCCACGGCGGAGGCAAGCTGGGGGAGCTCCTTGACGAAGGCGCGGCCCGGCACCGAGCCGATGCCGCTCCCGACGATGTCGAGCCGGGCGGAGCGCAGGGCAGCTGACGGGATCGGGGCAGAGGGCCCGGCGACGGAGCCGATCTCGATCCAGGTGAGCGGCTTGCTCCGATCCGAGCGTGCCGTGAGCAGGTCGGTCATCGCGCGGGCAGTCGGCTCCCCCCAGACGTAGTCGATGACGACATCGACGTCGGCGGCCCGAGCCAGCTCCTCGAAGGTGCAGGTCTCGTCGGCACCCAGCTCGCGCAGCGAGGGGAACAGCGCCTCGTTGCGACCTGCCGCGATCACCTGTGCCGCCCCGAAGCGCTTGGCCACCTGGACGGCCATCCGGCCGGCGTTGCCGGTGGCGCCGAGGACGAGCACTCGCTGCCGGCGCCGGAAGTCGATGCGACGGCGCAGAGCCACCCACGACGACATCACGGGGTTCATCGCGGCGGCCAGCTGCACCGGGTCGACGCCGTCGGGGAGCACGACGCTGCGATCGAGGTCGATCACCGTGCGCTCGGCCATCGTTCCGAGGGCGGTGTCGTCGAGGACGGTGTAGCGAACCTTCCCTCTGGCGTCGCGGACGACGCCGTCGATCCCGGGCACGAGCGGAAGCTGGTCGGTGCTCGTGTAGTGCGAGCCGTCGGCCTGGGAGCGCACGCGCGGGTGCAGGCCCGCGGCGAGCACCTCCACGACGGCCTGGTCCCGGCCGTGGGCGACGGGCTCGGGGTGGTCGCGGTAGCGGGGTGGGGCATCGAACGACTCGACGACGGCTGCGTGCATGCTCTGCTTCTTCCATTAGTTCGTGTTACGAACTATAGTGGTACGCATGACGAACCATGTCAACGCGGTGAGCGACCGCACCGGGACCGCTGAGGACGCCCTGGTCGACGCCCTCGCCCAGACGTCCTTCGTCGTCATGGAGGTGCTGAGCCGGCTGGGTGCCGAGCACGACCTCTCCCTGACCCAGATGCGGGTGCTCGGCATCCTGCGCGACCGCCGTCCACGGATGGCCGAGCTGGCCCGGTTCCTCGGGCTGGAGAAGTCGACGATGTCGGGCCTCGTCGACCGCGCCGAGCACCGTGGACTGCTCGCCCGGGGCCGGAGCGCCGACGACGGGCGCGCGGTCGAGGTCTTCATGACGGAGGCCGGCAGCGCGCTCGCCGAGCGCGTGCACGCCGAGGTCGTCCGCACCCTCGCTCCGACCACCGGCCACCTTTCCACGAAGGAGCGG
>CAWCFR010000028.1:0-26229 GCA_963794725.1 uncultured Actinomycetota bacterium | reverse complement strand
GGCCCGTGACCTGGGCGGCGACGAGCCCTCGGCGCACGAGCGGCGACATCCGGTCGACAGACCGCGCGGTGACCCGGCCGCCGATGTAGAACGGCTGCGGCTGGGGAACCCCCGCGCAGACCCGGTCGGCACGGGTGCCGGCCAACCGGCGCGGCACCACCCCGGTGCGCAGGTACGCCGCCACGGTGTTGTCGACGCACGGGACGCCGGACAGCGAGCCGGCATGGGTGCTGCCCACCCCCGCGACCAGCGCGGAGCGGGGGAAGAGCCGCCGTACGGCGAGCGCCCCGGAGTACGGCGTGGCCGCGTCGCGGGTCTCGTTGATCAGCAGCATCCTGGCGTTCACCGCGGAGCCGGAGACGGGGAGCCGGCTGTGCCGCGGCGCCACCCAGCTCAGGCAGGGGGCGTTGAACCAGGTGTTGCCCCAGGTCAGGAACGGCGCGACCCGGTTGAGGGCGCGCGCGTCGCGCAGGGTGCGGGTGCCGTCGGCCCACGGCACGTCGCTGCACTGGACGGCGTTGTAGACCGCGTAGGTGTTGTCGTCGCTCGGGTTCTGCTGGTGGTAGCGGGCGTAGATGCCGCCGCCCCGATGACGCCGGACGAGCGCGGAGTAGGCACGGCCGATGCCGACCCAGTCGTAGACGTAGTACGACGCGTCGACCATCGCGTCACTGAGCTCGTCGGGCCCCAGCCTCCCGTGCACCGCGGGATGACGCGCGAGGCGACGCAGCTCGCGGTAGTAGCCGCGGCGGACGGCCCGCCACCGGTGACCGAGCTTGAACGCGTGGGCGTGCGCGGCCAGGTAGCGGAAGTAGGTGTTGATGTTGACGTTGAACGCGCGTTCCTGGTCGAGGTTGGCGCCGTACCAGACCCGGCCGGGGTTGACGACGCCGTCGAGCACGAAGCGACCGACCCGGCTGGGGAACCGGGTCGCGTAGACCTGGCCGAGGTAGCTGCCGTAGGAGTAGCCGTAGAAGTTGAGCGTCGAGGCGCCCAGCGCCTGCCGGATCGAGTCCATGTCGAGCACGGTGTCCAGCGTGGTCAGGTGGCGCAGCAGGGTGCGCTTCGCGGTGGTGTCGGCGCAGCCGGCCGAGTAGTTGCGGGTCTTCGCGACCCAGAACCGGGTCATCCAGGCGCGGTGCGGCACGTAGCTCGGCCGGTCGTCGCCGAAGTACCCGCGCCGGCAGCGCAGCGCGGGCGAGCTCGCCGCGACACCGCGCGGGTCGAAGCCGATCCAGTCGTAGGACGAGCCCACGCCGCTGGGCACGTAGTCCCCGATCGAGGCCGTGTCGCGGCCCGGTGCACCCGGGCCACCCGGGTTGACCAGGATCGTGCCGCGGTACGTCGAGCCGGAGTGCGGCAGGCGGGAGAGCGCCAGCCGCACCTGGGGCCCGGACGGATCGGCACGGTCCAGCGGGACGAGCAGCGACCCGCACTGCAGGCCCAGGTAGGACAGCTCCGCGTCGGCGCAGGACCCCCACGTGATCGTCGAGGCCGGCGGCGGCACAGCCGGGGCCGGAGCCACCGCCGGGGGCACCACGAGCGCGCCGACGGCGACGAGCGCGGAGACCGCGAGGGCGGTGAGACGAGGCACGGAGGACCTTTCGGGGAGCCGCGAGGAATCTACGTTCACCCCGGTCACCCGGTCCAACCGGGTGTCCACAGGCCTGGTCGGTCAGTCCACCGGGATCCCGAGCGCACGGGACAGCGCGTCGTCGAGGAGCATCCGCCACGAGCGCACGTGGTCGACGTCGACGGACGCGCGCGACCACGAGCTGCTGGACCGTGCCGCCGAGCCGATCGCGAAGCGTCGTACGCCGACACGGACCAGCCAGGGCACCAGCTCGGGGGTGAGGCCACCACCCGCGATCAGCAGCGGTGCCACGCGCGCGTCGCTGCGGCAGCGCGAGATCAGCTCCTCGGCGCCGTGCTCGAGCCCTCGGGTCGAGCCGGCCGACACCACCGACTCCAGACCGGGGAGAGACATCACGTCGCGCCAGGCGCGGTCGGCGTCGAGGGCCGAGTCGAAGCCGTGGAAGATCCAGCGGGCGCCCTCGAGCTCGGCGCACATCTCGGCGCACCCCTCGCGGTCGACCTCCAGGTCGCGGTCGAGGAAGCCGTAGGCGAGCCCGGCCGCCCCCAGCTCCAGGTAGGCGGCGCCCGTCTCGACGAGGGCGCCGTCGCCCTCCCAGGAGTGCGGCGCATCGGCGGGACTCAGCGCGACCCACACCGGCAGGTCGGTCTCGCGCACGACGGCGGAGACCACCGACGGCTCCGGTGAGTGGTGGCCCTGCTCGGGGTCCGCGCTGAGCAGCAGGCGATCGGCACCGCCGTCGGCCGCCGCCTCGGCGTCCCGGGCGTGCAGGACGACGACGGCGAGCTCGGCTGTCGTCGCGGCCTCGGGCTGGCTTGTCACAATGGACATCGTGACATCCCCGGACGACACAGCGATGGACGAGGTGATGCGGGCCCGCGCGCTGGTGCTGCACGACCTCGAGAGCACCGGCGTCGCCGACTCCTCCTCGGTCTCGGCGCTCGAGACCGCCCTCGCCGACCGCGGCTGGTGGCTGCAGCAGTGGGAGGAGGGTCGCCCGTTCGTCGTGGGGCTGGTCGCCCAGGACGTCCAGGACGCCCTGCTCGAGAGCAACGGCCGCTGGCCGTTGTGCCGTGCCTGCGACGAGCTCGAGCCGCACGCGCTCTACGTGCACCCCGACCTCGGCGGACCGGACCCGACCTGGGTGTGCGAGCACGCCGGCATCGAGGTGGCTCGGGTGGGAGGCCTCTAGGTCAGCGCAGGTGCTCAGGGCGCAGCACCGGCACCCACAGGGTGTAGCGGTCGGCGCGGTAGACGCTGCGGGTGGGACTTCGACCATCGGTGCTGCCGCGGCCGCGCTGCGATCAGCGCAGGTGCTCAGGGCGCAGCACCGGCACCCACAGGGTGTAGCGGTCGGCGCGGTAGACGCTCCGGGTGACCTCGACGACGTTCTCGCGGCAGAAGGCACGCCGCGAGATGTGCAGCACCGGCGAGCCCGGCTCGAGCTCGAGGAGCTCGGCCTCCTCCTCGGTGGCGATCCCGGCCAGGACCGAGTCCTCACCCCAGGTCGGCATCAGGTCACGCACCGCGAACCAGGTGTAGAGGCTGGAGGGCAGCTGCTCGTCCAGGAAGTTGTTGAACAGCTCGAGGGACAGGTAGACGTGCTGGATCGTCATCGGCACGCCGTCGGCGAGCCGGAGCCGCTGCCAGTGCGCGATCGAGGCGGCCTCCTCGATCTCGAGTGCCCGGGCCACGCCGGGTCCGGCGCTCTCGCGCCGCGCCAGCAGGGTCTTGGACTCCGGGCGCTTCCCGCGGCGCTCCATCTCCTCGGTGTACGACGACAGCCGCATCTGCATGTCGATCAGCGGCTTGGTCACGAACGTGCCGCGGCCGGCGACCCGCTCGAGGAGCCCCTGGGCGACCAGCGCGTCGATGGCGTGCCGGACGGTCATCCGGGCCACGCCGAACTGCTCGGCCAGGTCCCGCTCCGAGGGGGCGGGGGTGCCGGGCTCCGCGCTCACGATCACCGAGCGGACGTACTCCCGCACGAGGACGTGCTTGCGGCCACGCCGCGACGTGCTCCGACCGGAGTCGTCTGTCACCGGGTACCCCTTCCTCTGGTCTACACCAGCAGAACCTAACCAGAGTGTGGGGTCCATGGGGACGCAATGGTCCGAAAATCTCGCACGCAGACGGGTCAGCGTGCGAGATAACGGCAGGAATCACTCGGTTCCGATGGCCTTCAGCACGTCGAGGCGAGCCGCCCGCCGGGCCGGGAACACCGCCGCGAGCACCCCGGCGACCGCCGCCAGGAGCAGGAAACCACCGAGCAGGGCCCACGGGACGGCGAGGTCGGTGAGGCCCTGGTCCTTGAGGGCGGTCACCACCGTGGCGCCGAACAGGACACCCATCACCGTGCCGAGCACGCCGCCGAGCACGGCGACCACCACCGACTCCAGCCGGATCATCGTGCGCACCTGCCGGCGATCGACCCCCACGGCGCGGAGCAGCCCGACCTCGCGGGTCCGCTCGATCACCGAGAGCCCGAGCGTGTTGACCACCCCGAGGATCGCGATGATCACGGCCAGGCCGAGGAGGCCGTAGAGGAAGTAGATGAACTGCTTGGTCTGCTGCTTCTGCTCGGCCGCGAAGCCCTGGGGGTCCTTCACGGTGACGGTCGGCAGGTCCTTGACCACCTTCTCGATCCCGTCGCGGACGGCCGGCGTGCTCGCCCCGGGGTCCTTGGTCACCATGACCATCGCGTCCAGCGGGGTCAGGCCGCCCTTCTCGAGGGTGTCCGGCGTGACGACGTAGTTGCCGGGAAGGGCCTGGGTGGAGGGGAACAGCGCGATCACCCGGAGCTTGAGGTCACGCGCCTGGAACTTCATCGTGACGGTGTCGCCCAGCTGGTATCCCTTCGACTTCGCCTCCGACTCGGAGATCGCCACCGTGCCCGGTCTCAGGTCGGCGAAGGAGCCCTTGACCGTGGGGATGGCGAACGCGAGCCCGAAGGCCGAGGGGTCGATCCCGAGTGTGTACGCCGTACCGCCCCCCTTGAGCTTGGGGAAGGCACTGCGCAGCTCGGTCACACCTGAGACGCCGTCGAGGCCGCGGATCTCCTTGGCGACGTCGGTCGAGAACGGCTGCCCCACCACGTTGGAGACGATGAACTGGGAGGTCACCACCTTGTCGACGGCGGCATCCGTGCTGGCCGAGGCCGAGGCGCCGAAGATCGCCGCCATCGTCATCAGGGCCAGCCCGATCATCAGGGCGCTGGCGGTGGCGCCCGTACGGCGCGGGTTGCGCAGGGCGTTCTGGGTCGCCAGGCGTCCCACCGGGCCGAACAACCGGCTGAAGAGGGCCCCGAAGAGGTGCAGCACCGGCTGTCCGATGAAGGCACTCATCAGCGTGACGCCGACGAAGATCAGCAGCACTCCGGCCCCGAGGGCGATCAGGGCCCACGTGCCGTCCCCCCGGAGCCCGACGGCCATCAGCCCGGCGCCCACCACCACGAGGGCGACGCCGATCAGCACGCGACGACGCAGGGTGGCCTCGGGCAGCGCGACGTCGTCGCGCAGGGCCGCGATCGGTGCGATCCGCGAGGCGCGGCGCGCCGGGAGCAGCGCCGCGAACGCCGTGACGCCGACCCCGATGACGTAGGACCACAGCACCGCCGGCCACGTCATCGGGAACGCCGCGCGGCTGAGGTCGAGCCCGAACTGGCCGAACAGCCAGCGCAGGCCGAGCGCGAGCAGGTAGCCCAGGGCAAGGCCGGCGGTGGACCCGACGAGCCCGACGATGAGCGCCTCGAGGAGCACCGCGCCGTTGACCTGCCTGCGCGAGGCGCCCATGGCGCGCAGGAGGGCGAGCTCGCGACTTCGTTGGGCGACGAGGATCGAGAAGGTGTTGATGATCAGGAAGATGCCCACGATCAGGGCGATCCCCGCGAACACCAGCAGGAAGGTCTGCAGGAAGCCGAGGATCTTGTCGAGGCTCTCCTTGTTCTTCTTGACGCTGGCGTCTCCGGTCCGCGCGACCAGGCCCGCGGGCAGCACCTTCTGGGCCGCCTTGGCGAGCTCGGCCTGGGAGACGCCGTTCGCCGGATTGAGCGACACACTGCTGTAGACGTCCTTGCCGTCGTAGAACAGCTTCTGCATGGACCGGCTGTCGAAGACGGTCATGGTGGCGCCGTTCAGGCCCCCCGACCCGAACTCGACCAGGCCGGTGATCCTGGCGTCCATGACGGGAGGCTGGCCAGGAGTCGCCAGCTTGACCTTGTCGCCGATCGTGAAGTGACCCTTCTCGGCGGCGTCCACGTCGAGGGCGACCTGGTCCGGGCCGGTCGGGTAGTCGCCCTTGCTGAGCTTCAGGATCGGCTTGCCGGTGAGTGACGTGGCCTCCGTCGGGTTGACGGCCAGGCCCGGCGGCCCGTTGCCGCCGATCACCTTGCCGTCCTTGCCGATCACGAAGACGGTCTGCAGGCGTGTTCTGCGGACTGGCCGACTTGACCTCGGGCAGCGCCTCGAGGTCCTTCACGACGCTGGCCGGGAAGGTCCGGTTGTCCTGGCCGGAGTCGAAGTCGTTGGCACCCTTGTACGCCACCTCGACGTCGGCGGTGCTGCCCTCGATGATGTTGTCGAACGCACCCCCCATGGCGTTGGTGAAGACGAGCGTTCCCGCGACGAACGCGACCCCGAGCACGATCGCGAAGGCCGACAGGAGCAGGCGCAGCTTGCGGGCGACCAGGTTGCGCCAGGTGACGAGCAGCACGTCAGTCGTCCTGGGGCACAGCAGGCTCCCGGTCGGCGAGCTCCTGCATCTTGTTCAGGACCTGCTCGCGGTCGGGGCTGCGCAGCTCGTCGACGATCCGGCCGTCGGCGAGGAAGACGACGCGATCGGTGTACGCCGCGGCGACCGGGTCGTGGGTCACCATCACCGTCGTCTGGCCGTGGTCCTTGACGCTGGAGCGGAGCAGGGTCAGCACCTCGGCACCCGAGCGTGAGTCGAGGTTGCCGGTGGGCTCGTCGGCGAAGACGATGTCGGGCCGGCTCGTCAGGGCACGGGCCACGGCCACGCGCTGCTGCTGGCCGCCGGAGAGCTGGTTGGGCCGGTGCCGGAGCCGGTCGCCGAGGTTCACGGTGGCGACGACGGTGTCGTACCACTCGCGGTCGGGCTTGCGGCCGGCGATCGACAGCGGCAGCAGGATGTTCTCCTCCGCGGTCAGCGTCGGGACCAGGTTGAAGGACTGGAACACGAAGCCGATCCGCTCGCGGCGCAGGTGGGTGAGCCGCTTGTCCGAGAGGCCGCCGATCTCGGTGTCCCCGATGAAGACCTGGCCCGCGGTCGGGACGTCCAGCGCGGCACAGCAGTGCATCAGCGTGGACTTGCCGGACCCGGAGGGCCCCATCACCGCGGTGAACTCCCCCGCGAACAGCTCCAGGCTGACGCCGTCGAGCGCCCTGACCTCGGCGTCGCCGCTGCCGTAGACCTTCGTGAGGTCGACGACGCGCGCCGCCACCGTTCCCGTCGCCACAGCCGTCATGGCTCAACCGTGCCAGCAGCATGGGCAATCGCGCACTCGGGAATCGCCCTGAGACGCCCCGGGGTTCACCCCCGCCGCAGCACCCGCCAGAGCAGCAGGACGGCGAGGACGCCGATCAGGGCCTCGCGCCAGTAGCTCTTCGCGATCACCGGGAGGACGGTGGCGCCGAGGTCGAGGGCGTCGTCGTTGCCCCGCGCGGGAGGCGCTGCCGTCACCGGGCCCGGAGGCGCGGTCTCCTGCTTGACCTTCGCGTTCTTCGTCGCGGTGTCGGCCACGGCCGAGGCGGCAGCCGGGGTCGTGGCCGCGCTCGTGCTCGGCTGCTCCGGCTCCGGTGCGTCGGCCTGAGCGCCCCCTCCCCCGATCTTCTGCTCGAGGCAGGCGGTGAACTGGCCGAGGAGCTTGTCGCTGACGTCCTGCATCACGCCGCGGCCGAACTGCGCCGGCTTCCCGGTGATGGCGAGGTCGGTCCTCACCGAGACCCGGGTCGAGCCGCCCTCGTCGGTCATCGTCGCGACCACGTCGGCACCGGCCGTGCCGTTGCCGCGCTTGTCCTTGCCCTTCGCCGCGATCACCATCCGGTGAGCCGACTCGTCCTTCTCGGTGAAGGTGCCCGAGCCGTTGTAGACGAGTGCGATCGGACCGAGCTTGACCTTGACGCTGCCCTGGAAGGTGTCGCCCTCCACCGAGGTGACCTGCGCGCCCGGGAAGCAGGCAGCCACGGACTCGATGTCGTCGAAGGCCGCCCAGGTCTCCGCGACACCCGCCGGGACGGTGAACTCGTGGGTGAGCTCCAAGCCGCTCAGCCCCCCGCCGCGGCCAGCACGGCCCTGCGCGTCAGCACCGTGGCCAGGTGCTTGCGGTAGTCGGCGTCACCGTTGAGGTCCGACGGCGGGTTGGTGCCGTCGGCCGCCTGGTCGCACGCGGCGCGGACACCGTCGGCCGTCGCCTCCTGACCGACCAGCGCCTGCTCGGTCGCGGTCGCCCGCAGGGCCGTGGAGCCCATGTTGGTCAGGCCGATGCGCGCCTCGCTGATGGTGCCGCCGTCCAACCTGACCGCCGCGGCCACGGCCACGATCGGCCACTGGTGCGCGACGCGCACGAACTTCTCGTAGTGGCTGCCCCACCCGTCGTACTTCGGGAAGCGGATGCTGGTCAGCAGCTCGTCCTCGCCGACAGCCGTGGTGAAGAGGTCCTCGAAGAAGTCCGCCGCCGCCACGGTGCGGTCCCCGTTGGGTCCCTGGATGCGCAGCTCGGCATCGAGCGCCAGGGTCGGGGCGCCGCAGTCACCCGCCGGGTCGGCGTGCACCAGCGCGCCGCCGAGGGTGCCGCGGTGCCGGATCTGCGGGTCGGCCACCTCGGTGATCGCCTTGTGCAGCAGGCCGAGGCTGTTGCGGACGCCGTCGTGCGCCAGGATCTCGTAGTACGGCGCCATCGCGCCGATCGTGATCGAGTCGCCGTCGTCGGTGATCCCCTTGAGCGAGTCGATGCCGCCGAGGTCGATGAGCACCTCGGGGGCGTTGAGCCGCATCCGCAGGACCGGCAGCAGCGACTGCCCGCCGGCGATGATCTTGGCGTCGTCACCGTGGGCCGACAGCGCGCTGAGCGCCTCGTCGAGCGTGGTCGGGGCGAGGTAGTCGAACTGGGCGGGGATCATGCGCCTGCTCCGTCCGTGCGGTCGGTCTGGCCCTCGTCGCCGGTGGACGGGTCGAAGTGCGGCGCCGCCCCTCCGGTCGTCGGGTCGGCTCCTCCCGCATCGCCGGCATGGATCGCGCGCCAGACGCGCTCCGGGCTGCACGGCATCTGGATGTCGCTGACCCCGAAGCTGCGCACCGCGTCGACCACGGCGTTGACGACCGCCGGCGTGGAGGCGATCGTGCCCGCCTCGCCGACGCCCTTCGTGCCGAGCGTGTTGGTCAGCGACGGCGTCGTGGTGTGGCCGGTGTCGAAGCTGATCAGGTCGGCCGCGGTGGGCACGAGGTAGTCGACGAACGACGCCGAGACCAGCGTGCCGCTGTCGTCGTGCACGGCCTCCTCGAAGAGCGCCTGCGCGATGCCCTGCACGAGCCCGCCGTGCACCTGCCCGGCGACGATCAGCGGGTTGATCACGTTGCCGATGTCGTCGACGCAGGTGTACTTGCGCAGCTTGACCTGCCCGGTCTCGGTGTCGACCTCCACCGCGCACAGGTGGGTGCCGTGCGGGAAGTTGAAGTTGATCGGGTCGTAGGTCGCGTCGGAGTCCAGCGAGGGCTCCACCCCGTCGGGGAGGTCGTGCGCCGCGAAGGCGGCCATCGCCACCTCGCCGATGCCCACGCCCTGGTCGGTGCCGCGTACGCCGAGCCGGCCGGCCTTGAACTCGATGTCGTCGACGCTGGCCTCGAGCATGTGCGCCGCGATCGGCTTGGCCTTCTCGATCACCTTGTCGACGGCCTTGACGAGCGCCTCACCGCCGACCACCAGCGACCGGGAACCGTAGGTGTCCAGGCCGCGGTGGGAGATCGCGGTGTCGCCGTGCAGGATCTCGACGCTCTCGTACGGCACGCCCAGGCGGTCGGCCACGATCTGGCTGAAGGCGGTCTCGTGGCCCTGGCCGTGCGCGCTGGCGCCGGTGGTGATCTCGACCCCTCCGGTGGCGAGCATCCGCACGCCTGCGTGCTCCCAACCGCCTGCGCCGTAGTCGAGCTGGCCCAGCACCCGGCTCGGCGCGAGGCCGCACATCTCGGTGAACGTCGAGACGCCGATGCCGAGCTGCACCGGGTCGCCCTCGTCACGGCGCCGCTTCTGCTCGGCCCGCAGCTCGTCGTACCCGAAGCTGGCGGTGGCCTTGGCGGTCGCCTCCTCGTAGTTGCCGGAGTCGTACTCCAGGCCGGCGACCGTGGTGAAGGGGAACTCCTCGTGCTTGATCCAGTTCTTCTCGCGGATCTCCAGGGGGTCCACACCGAGCTCGACGGCCAGCTCGTCCATGATCCGCTCGATGGCGAAGGTCGCCTCGGGACGGCCGGCGCCGCGGTAGGCGTCGGTCCAGGTCTTGTTCGTCAGCACCGTCTGGCAGGCGAAGTGGTACGCCGGGAACTTGTAGATCGCGTTGAACATGAACGCACCGAGCACCGGCACGCCGCCACCGACGATCGCGACGTGGGAGCCGAGGTCGGCCAGCAGCTCGACCTTGAGGCCGGTGACGCTGCCGTCCTTCTCGGCGGCCAGGGTGAGCTTCTGCCACTGGTCGCGGCCGTGGTGGCCGGCCATCAGCGACTCCGAGCGGGTCTCGGTGTACTTGACCGGCTTCTGCAGCTGGCGGGCCACCCACCAGGCGATCCACTCCTCGGGGGTCACCTGGAGCTTGCCGCCGAAGCCGCCGCCCACGTCGGGGGCGATCACCCGGATCTTGGACTCGGGGACGCCGGTGGTCGCGGCGAGCGCGAACCGGAGGATGTGCGGGATCTGGGTCGCCGACCACATGGTCAGCTGCTCGCCGGTGGGGTCGACCACGACCGAGCGCGGCTCCATGAAGGCAGGGATCAGCCGTTGCTGGCGGTACTCGCGCTCGAGCACGATGCCGTCGCCGCGCGCCTTCTCGATGGCCTCCTCGACGTTGCCGCCGGTGCCGGCCTCGGCGGAGTCGAAGACCCACAGGGCGCTCTTGTTGGTGCCGAGGTCGGGGTGCGCGAGCGCCCCGCCGTTCTCCGGGGTGGCCGCCGCCGCCTCCTTGAGGTCGAGCGCGGCGGGAAGCTCCTCGTAGTCGACGTCGACCAGCTCGGCGGCGTCACGCGCAGCGGCGGCGGAGCGCGCCACCACCACCGCGACGATCTCGCCGGCGAAGCTGACCTGGTCGGTGGGGATCGGGGGGTGCGCCGGCGTGACCTGCTCCGGCGTGATCGGCCAGGCGTTGATCAGCACGCCCGCCGACTCGTCGAGGTCGCTGCCGGCGTACACGGCGACGACGTTGGGGGCGGCCTTCGCCGCGGCGGTGTCGACCGAGGTGATCGTGGCGTGCGCGAACGGGCTGCGCACCATCGCCATGTGGAGCATGCCGGGCAGCGTCATGTTGTCGGTCCACCGGGTGCGGCCGGTGATCAGCCGGGCGTCCTCCTTGCGGCGGCGGTCGCGACCGATCTCGGTCAGCCGGGAGCGTCCTGGGTGGCGGTCACTTGGCACCTCCCGCGGCGGTCTGCACGGCCTTGACGATGTTGTGGTAGCCGGTGCAGCGGCAGAGGTTGCCCTCGAGGCCGTTGCGGATCTCGTCCTCGGTGGGGTTCGGGTTGTCGTTGAGGAGGTCGACCGACTGCATGATCATCCCCGGCGTGCAGAAGCCGCACTGGAGGGCGTGGCACTCGTGGAAGGCCGCCTGCATGGGGTGCAGCTCGCCGTCCTTGGCGAGTCCCTCGATGGTGGTGACCTCGTGGCCGCTGGCCTGGACGGCCAGCACGTTGCACGACTTCACGCTGCGCCCGTCGAGGTGGACGGTGCAGGCCCCGCAGTTGCTGGTGTCGCAGCCGATCACGGTGCCGGTCTTGCCGAGCTTCTCGCGGAGGTACTGCACCAGCAGCAACCTCGGCTCGATGTCGTCGGAGACGGTCTCCCCGTCGACGGTGAGTTCGATCCTGGTCATCAACGCGCTCCTCGCAGGTGCCCTGGGTATGACGCAGGTCACGCTAGGAGCAGGCGGTTGGCGAAAGGTAGGTCAGCGGTCGACGGCGTGCCGCGGCGCCGCCATCGTGGCCCGCGCGCGGTGGCTGGCGAGGATGACGCGGAGCCGCTCGACGAGCTTGCCCTGGGTGTCGCCCTTGTTCAGGAAGCCGTGGGCGCCGAGCTCGAGCGCCTTCTGTGCGGCCCTGCTGTCGCTGCCGAACCCCGAGAGCACCACGACGACGCTCGCCGGGCTCTTCTTCCGGATGTGGGGCAGTGCCTGGAGGCCGTCCATGACCGGCATGGCGATGTCGAGGAGGACCACGTCGGGCAGCTGCTCCGAGACCACCTCGACCCCGGCGCGGCCGTCGCCGGCCTCGCCGACCACGGTGAAGTCGTCCTCGCGGTCCAGCACCAGCTTGATCAGGTCACGAAGGTCGTCGGCGTCGTCGACGAGGACCACGCGGGCCGGATCAGGTGGGATCGTCACGTCGGGTTCCTCTGTCTGGTGAGCGCGTCCCGAGAGGACGGTCGGACGCCTCACGGTACTGCGCCGGGGCCCTCTCCGCTCAGGACCTCGGCGGGAAGACGCAGAACTCGTTGCCCTCGGGATCGGCGAGCACGGTCCAGCGCGGCATCTCCCACAGCCTCGTCGCGCCGGCGTCGAGCAGCTCGGCCACGTCGCCGTACACGTCCCAGTGCAGGCGGTTCTTCACCGTCTTCGGCTCCGGGACGGGCTGGAAGACGAACGCCTCGAAGGGCATGCCGGGCACGTCGGTGAGCCAGCTCCAGGGCTGGCCCTCGTTGCGGACCGGGACGCCGAAGGCCTCGGCCCACCACGCGGTGATCCGGGCGGGATCGACGGCGTCGATCACCAGCTCGTAGGCGCGGTACGACGGCACCTCGTCGCGCTCGAACACGCAGAGCTCGCCGCCCTCCGGGTCGAGCAGCACGGTCCACCTGTCCGTGTCGGGGTAGCCCGGGGCCACGGTCGCGCCCAGGTCGAGCACGTCCTGCACGGAGCGGGCCAGCACGTCGAGGTGCACCCGGTGCTTGACCGTCTTGGGCTCGGGCACCTGGCCGATCGCGATGCCCATGCCGGGCAGCGTCCCGACGACGTCACCCGGGTTGTCCTCGTCGCCCACCTGGACGTACTCGCACCCGGTCACCGCGGCCCAGAACGTGCCCAGGACCGCCGCGTCCCCGGTCGCGTCCAGGCTCAGCTCCTTGAACGTCGTCGCCACGCCCACTCCTCTCAGTTCCGGCTCATACTGCCCCGGTAGCCTGCGTGCATGCCTGAGCAGACCCCGACGCACGCATGGGGCCACGGCCTGGCGACAGTCGCGGACGACGGGACCGTGCTCGACACCTGGTACCCCTCGCCCGCCCTCGGCTCCCCCACCGGTGAGCCTGTCCCCGAGGCTCTGGAGTCGCTGGCCCGCAAGCACCCCGACCGCCGCGTGCGCACCGAGGTGGTGACCACCGAGATCGACCTGGACAGCGCGCCCGACGGCGCCGCGGACGCCTACCTGCGGCTGCACCTGCTCAGCCACCGCCTGGTCCGGCCGCACGGCCTCAGCCTGGAGGGCATCTTCGGCCAGCTGGCCAACGTCGTGTGGACCAACCTGGGCCCGTGCGCCGTGCCGGGGTTCGAGGAGGTGCGCGCCACCCTGCGCGCGAACGGCCCGGTGCAGGTCTTCGGGGTCGACAAGTTCCCGAGGATGACCGACTACGTCGTGCCCACCGGTGTCCGCATCGGCGACGCCGACCGGGTCCGGCTGGGCGCCCACCTCGCCGAGGGCACCACGGTGATGCACGAGGGCTTCGTCAACTACAACGCCGGCACCCTCGGCGTCTCGATGGTCGAGGGCCGGATCAGTGCCGGGGTCGTGGTCGGTGACGGCAGCGACATCGGCGGCGGCGCCTCGATCATGGGCACCCTCTCGGGTGGCGGCAAGCAGGTGATCACGGTCGGTGAGCGCTGCCTGATCGGCGCCAACGCGGGCATCGGCATCTCCCTGGGTGACGACTGCGTGGTCGAGGCGGGCTGCTACGTCACGGCCGGCACCAAGGTGACGATCAAGGACCTCGACTCCAAGCCCAAGGTGATCAAGGCCGCGGACCTCTCCGGGGCCGGCAACGTGCTGTTCCGCCGCAACTCGGTGACCGGCGCCGTCGAGGCGGTGCCGTGGGCCGGCGAGGGCATCGCACTGAACGCAGCCCTGCACAGCAACTGATGCGACTGCGGACGATCGCCCTGCTCGTCGCCCTCGCCGTGGTCATCGGCGTGGGCGTCGCGTTCTGGCGCGGCTCGGGACCGCTGCCCGACCCCGAGGGCTGCCGGGCCAGCGTGGCCGGCCACACGGTCGACCTGGACCCCGAGCAGGGCAGGAACGCCACCCTGATCGCCGCGATCGGCGTGCGCCGGGGGCTGCCCGCCCGCGCCGTCTCGATCGCCCTCGCCACGGCGTACCAGGAGAGCAAGATCCGCAACCTCACCAGCGGCGACCGCGACTCGCTCGGCCTCTTCCAGCAGCGCCCGTCGCAGGGCTGGGGCACGCGGCAGCAGATCAGCGACCCGTACTACTCGATCAACGCCTTCTACGACGTGCTGGCGAAGATCAAGAACTACCAGTCGATGCGGATCACCGAGGCCGCCCAGAAGGTCCAGCGCTCCGGCTTCCCCGAGGCCTACCAGGACCACGCCCCCGACGCCCGGACGCTCGCCTCGGTGCTCACCGGCTACAGCGCGGGCGGCAAGTTCACCTGCGTGGTGCACCAGCCCACCGCGAAGGGCTCCGGCGACGTCGGTCGTCCGCCAGCTCAAGCGGGCGTACGGCGACATCGACGTCGCCCGCACCGGCACCCGCCAGGACGTCGCCCTCGAGGTCAGCGGCCCTGCCGGCCGGCGCCTGGGCTGGTCGGTGGCCCAGTTCGTGGTCGCCCACGGCGCGACCATGCGTCAGGACCTGGTGGCCTACGACGGCAAGCGCTGGCGCACCGGCCGGGCCTCCGAGGACGGCTGGACCAGTGGCTCGGAGGGATCGCCCACCCGGCTCGTCGTCCGGATGGGCTGAGGCGCTTCTAGACGGCGAGGCGCTCGGCGGCGGCCGCCACCCGCTCGTCGGTCGCGGTGAAGGCCACCCGCACGTGCTGCTCGCCGGCCCGGCCGTAGAACGCGCCCGGCGCGACCAGGATGCCGCGCTCGGCGAGCCAGGCGACGGTGTCCCAGCACGGCTCGTCGCGCGAGGCCCAGAGGTACAGCGAGGCCTCGGAGTGGTCGATCCGGAAGCCCGCAGTCTCGAGCGCCGCGCGCAGCGTCGTACGGCGGGCGGCGTAGCGCGCGTGCTGCTCCTCCACGTGCTCGTCGTCCTCGAGCGCCGCGACCATCGCGCGCTGCTGCGGCCCGGGCATCATCAGGCCGAGGTTGCGGCGCACCGCCAGCAGCTCGGCCACGACGGCGGGATCGCCGGCCACGAACGCACACCGGTAGCCGGCCAGGTTGGAGCGCTTGGAGAGCGAGTGCACGGCCAGGACGCCCTCGAGCGAGCCGCCGTTGACGTCGGCATGGAGCACCGAGGTCGGCGACGCCTCCCAGGCGCACTCCAGGTAGCACTCGTCGGAGACCAGCAGCGCACCGCGCTCGCGGCACCAGTCGACCATCTTGCGCAGGTGCTCGGGCGGCAGCACGCGGCCGGTGGGGTTCGAGGGGCTGTTCACCCACACCAGCGCGGGCCGGCGCGGGCCGAGCGCGGTCAGGGCGTCGGTGGCCACCGTCTCGGCGCCCACCAGCGTCGCGCCGACCTCGTAGGTCGGGTAGGCGAGCTCGGGCTGGACGACCAGGTCACCCGGGCCGAGGCCCAGGTAGGTGGGCAGCCCGGCGATCAGCTCCTTGGAGCCGACCGTCGGCAGCACCCCGCCGAGACCGGGACCGACCACGCCGAAGCGCCGCGCCAGCCAGTCCAGGCAGGCCTGCCGGGTCTCGGGCAGCCCGATCGTCTGGGGGTAGCCCGGGGAGTCGGCCGCCGCGGCCAGTGCCTTCTGGACGACGTCGGGCGTCGGGTCGACCGGGGTCCCGACGGACAGGTCGACGACGCCGTCGGGATGTGCGCGCGCCTGCTCGGCGTACGGCGTGAGGTGGTCCCAGGGGAAGTCCGGGAGCCGTTCGGAGACCTTCGGGCGGGAGAAGGTCACTCGGTGCAGCTCACTCCTGGTTCTGGGGAGGCAGCGCCGCGATCATCGGGTGGTCCTTGTCGATCTCACCCATCTTGGCAGCGCCACCGGGAGAGCCGAGGTCGTCGAAGAAGTGCACGTTGGCGTCGTAGTACTCCTTCCACTCCCCCGGGGTGTCGTCCTCGTAGTAGATCGCCTCGACCGGGCAGACCGGCTCGCAGGCACCGCAGTCGACGCACTCGTCGGGGTGGATGTAGAGCATCCGCTTGCCCTCGTAGATGCAGTCGACCGGGCACTCGTCGACACATGCGCGGTCCTTGAGGTCGACGCACGGCTGGGCGATGACGTAGGTCACCTGGATCCTCCTGGATTCGTGGGTCCGGTGGCGGACGAGGGTCAGCCTAGTATCCCACCGTGGTTGGTGATTCCCTCGGTCCGCACGTGGTCGGCCGCAGGGTCGTCGTCCGCCGCCTCGTGCCCGGCGAGCGGGGGCCCTCGGGAGGCCCGGCGATGACCGACGTGCTCGGGATCTGCGAGTCGTGGACCGGCTCCGTGGTCACCGTCCGGCGCGAGCGTGGCGACCTGGTCACGATCCCCACGAGCGACATCGTCTCCGGCAAGACCGTGCCGCCGCGGCCCTCCCCGTTGCACCGCCTCGGCGCCGAGGAGGCCGACCGGAGGGCCCACCCGGGCTGGCAGCCGGTCGAGGAGGCGGCGCTCGGCGAGTGGCTGCTGCGCGCCTCCTCCGGCTTCTCCAACCGCGGCAACTCCGTCCTCACCCTCGGCGATCCCGGCGTCGCCGCTCGACCGGGCACTCCCCCGGGTCGTCGAGTGGTACGCCGCCCGCGGACTGCCCCCGCGCGCCCACGTCCTGCCCGGCTCGCCCGCGGAGGCGGCGTTCGAGGCGGCCGGCTGGGAGCGCTACGAGCCGACCGTGCTGATGCTGGCGTCGCTCGCCCGCACTCTGCGGCACACCCCGCAGGGCGAGGCGCACGTGCAGCAGGCCTCCGTGCTCGACCCGGGCTGGCTGGCCACCGACGCCCGGGCCGCCCGCCACGGCGAGGCAGCGCGCGCGGTGCTCGAGCACGGGGAGGTCACCTTCGCCACCGTGCGCGAGGACGACGGCACGGTGACGGCCCGTGGCCGCGGGGCGTTCCACGACGACTGGCTCGGCGTCTCCTCGCTGTGGACGGCCGAGGACCGTCGCGGGCGGGGCCTCGGCTCGGCGGTGCTGCGGTCACTGCTGGAGTGGGGGGCCGAGCGAGGCGCCACCACCGCCTACCTGCAGGTCGTCGAGGCCAACGAGGCGGCCATCAGCCTCTACGAGGGCCGCGGCTTCGAGCGGCACCACGACGTACGCGTACTACGTCGCGCCCGACGTGACGTCAGGGCAGGCAGGAGGGCCGGTACGCCGGGTCGGCCGGGCCGGTCCGCCCGAGCGCGTTGAGCACCAGCCGGATCGCCGGGCCGGAGCTCGGGATCAGCAGGTGGTCGGAGCCGTCGAACGGGCACTTGTCCTGGAGCCGGATGTTGGTGGTGTTCGGACCGCTGAGGTAGCCGCTCGAGTAGGGCAGCACCACCTCGTCGTACTTCGTGACGATGTTCGTGTAGCTGACGTCGCCCGGCGTCTCGTCGCCGGCGTTGAGGTGCTGCAGGAACGGCGACCCGGTCTTCTGCTGCAGGCACGACGGGCACGCGTAGTTCACGCCCGGGACCAGCAGGAGCGGGTTCGACGTGCCGTGGTTGGACGGCGAGAGGCCGACGAGGTCGTCGACCTTGCCGGCGCCGCCGAGGAACTTGATGTAGTAGCGCGGCATCATCCCGCCCTGCGAGTGCCCGACCATCGACACCTTCGAGGCACCGGTCGCCGCCAGCACCTTGTCGACGTAGGTCTTCAGCTGGGCGGCGGAGTCCTCGATCGGGCCGGTCGCGCGGTTGCCGTAGTCGAGGGCGAACACGCAGTAGCCCGCCGACGAGAGCGACCCCTCCAGGCGCTGCAGCAGGTTCCGGGAGTCGCCGAAGGTGCCGTGCACGACGACCACGGGGTGCGGGTGCGCGGCCGAGGGCCGGCAGCTCCAGTCGTTGAACCCCGAGCTCGCCGCCTGGGCGGGCGCGGTCGAGACCGTCGCCACCCCCAAGGCCATGGTCAGGGCCGCCAGGGTGGCGAGAAGTCTGCGCATCAGCTCTGCCTCGGCTTCTTCGGCGGGCCGCAGCGCACGGTGTCGGCGGCCTGGTAGTCGGTGTGGAAGGTCTCCCTGCGCAGCACCTTGCCCGAACCGGGCTTCCGGAAAACCCGCACGACGTCGACCCCGAAGCCCGGCGACCCGATCGCGCGCTGGCAGCCGCTCGCCAGGACGTAGCGGACGGTCGGCTGCTGCACGTGCTGCCGCGGACCGGTCAGGGCCGTGATCTCCCAGCGCTTCGTCGACCACATCGACACCGTCACCGTCCCGCGGTGACGCGGCGTCGCCTTCTGCACCCGGACGCCGAGCAGCACGCCGTACGCCGAGTCGTCGGCGAAGCGCAGGTCGGTCGAGGGCCAGACGACGGTCGCCTCGCGGCCGACCGGCATCGTCTCGGTGTGCACGGCGGCGGCGGTGTGCTCGACGTCCTTCAGCCCGGCGAAGAACGTCGTGTTGAACATCGCCGTGGCCAGCGGGGAGACGAAGTCACCCGGGGTGAACCCGTTGGCCTTGGTGCGCTCCCCCAGCGCGGAGTTCAGGCTGAAGGTCTCGCCGGGGTGCAGCAGGGTGCCGTCGATCAGCGCCGCGGAGCGGGCGAGGTCGACGTTGCGGTAGTCGGCGTAGGGGAAGGACGTCGTGTACGTGCTCACCAGCCGGCGCACGCCGAGCTTCTGCGCCGCGGCGGTGGTGAACGAGGGCTGCCGCACGTGGCCCGGTACGACGACCCGGCGGGCCGCCCCGTGGCGGACCAGCGCCTGCGCGAAGCCGCGTCTCGAGGGCGTCGGGGTCGGCGGTGACGCCGACGCGGGCCGGCACCACGACCGGCTTCCCGTCGCGCAGCTCGATCCGGGCGTCCTCCGGCTCGGCGCGCACGGTCGTGGTCGGCGCCAGCGCCTCCATCAGCACCGCTGCATCGACCTGCGGCACCAGGTGACCGTCCTGCACCTGCACCGAGAGCGCCCGGCCGAACAACCGCGGCGGGGCCACGATGCGCTGCCCGCCGAGCACGATCGTCACCGGGCCCGACATCGCCGGGCGGCCGAACGTCCCGAGGGTCCGGTTGACCTCGTCGGCGGTCACCACCGGTTGCTGGACCTGGGTCGGCAGCTTCTGCGACCCGGCGTGCAGGTAGCGGCGGATCAGCAGCTCTCGCGCGGCGGAGCGCTGGACGACCTGGCCCTGGCGGCCCGGCACGCCCATGGCCCGGCCGTCGTGGAAGGCGATCGAGCCGTTGAGCGGCGGCTGCCCGATCCCCTGCCCGAGCGAGTCGAGGGTCGCCTGCATCTTCTGCTCGTCGACGGTGACCACGGCGTCGTGGTTGCCGCCCCCGGTGACGACCTCCCAGAGCCGCTGGGGCGACCATCCGCGGCCACCACCGGCCGCGACCACCGAGGCGGCGTAGTCGATGTCCAGGCCGGCGGCGGCCGGGTCCACCGAGCGCATCCGGCCGTCGCCGTAGGAGACCGTGATCGGCTCACGGGCCCGGCCGGCCAGCTCGCTGCGCAGCTTCTCCTCGGCCGCGACCGGCGCCAGGCCGGCGATCTTGACGCCCTCGACCCGGGCGCTCCGAGGAGCGCGGTCGCCGGCGTAGAAGTACAGGGCCAGCCACGCGGCGCCGACGAGCAGCGACAGGACGAGCACGGTGACGGCCGCGACCTTGCCGCCGAGCGGCACCCTGTCGTCGTCGCGGCTGGTCACCGTGGGCTCACCCGAGCCCGGCGAAGAGGTCGTGCTCCAGCCCGTCCGGCCCGGGCACCGCGGTGCCCTTCGCTATCCGGAAGAACTCCGTGCCCCAGATCTCGCTGCCCTTGTTGTTCGACAGCGCGAAGAACGGCCCGTCGACCGCGATCTGCGTGGGGTAGGACCGCAGCGCGTTCATCTTGGCCGCGGCGTACTCGCTCGCCGTCCACGGCCGTGCTGAGCATGTCGTCCTCGACGATGAACGGCGGCATCGGTCCGTCGGGGTCCATCCCCTCGAACGACGTGGTGTCGCCCGCCGCCCTCAGGTCGCGCAGGCCCTGGCGCATCCGGCTGGCCGACATCGCGCCCCAGTAGACCTTGGCGATCTCGTGCGCCTCACCGAGGTCCGGGCGGTACGACGCCACGGCAGCCAGCGCGGCGCCGTACGTCGCGACACGGTGGGCCTGGATGTGGTCGGGGTGGCCGTAGCCGCCGAACTGGTCGTAGGTGATCAGCACCTGCGGGCGCACCTCCCGGATCACCTCGACGAGGTGGGTGGAGGCCTCGGTCAGGTCGGCGTGCCAGAAGGCGTTGTCGTGCACGTCGTCGGCCGCGATCGCGTAGCCGTCCTCGTGCCACTTCATCCCGGAGTCGCGGTAGCGCTTGAACCCGCCGAGCCAGCGGTGGTCGGTGACGCCGAGGGCCTTCATCGCGTTGGCGATCTCGCCCTTGCGCTCGTCGGCGAGGGTGTCGTCCTGGTCCGCGGCCAGGTGCTCGAGCTCGGGGACGAGGATCTCGCCCATCTCCCCCGCCGTGCAGGTCACCAGCGTGACGCCCACGCCCTCGGCGACGTAGCGCGCCATCGTCGCGCCCTGCCCGATCGACTCGTCGTCGGGATGCGCGTGCACGAGCAGGACGTGCCGGTCGGTGACACCAGTCATGGCCTGATGCTAAGAGCGATCGCGCCCGATCGTGCGGCGGCTCACGGCACTACGTTGGGGCGCGTGACGATCCACCTGCGTCGCACCGACGAGAACGCCGCCGACATCGACGCCGCCGTGGACCGCTTCGGCACCCGCGTCGGGATCGACGGTGTGCTCGCACACCTCAACCGGCAGGCCGTCCGCGCGCGGGTCCCGGGGCGCGTCGTCGACGGAGGGTTCTCCTGGAACGACGACGACGTGGCCACCCGGCGGTGGTGGCCGCAGGGCATCACCACCTCGGCCGACGCCGGGCCGAGCGATGACGGCCGGCGCCTCCTGGTCACCAGCTGGTACGCGAAGGACGGCGACGGCCGCAACCGGGGCAGCCGCATCAGCGTCGTCGACCTCGAGACGCTGGCCTACCGGCACGTGCTGCTCGTCGTGCCCACCCGCGACCGGGACGGCGACCTCTCCCTGCGACCGCTGCTGGCCCACGCCGGCGGGCTGGTGTGGTGCGGCCCGTACCTGCACGTCGCGGGCACCCGGAGGGGGCTGTTCAGCTGCCGGGTCGACGACGTGATCCGGGTGGCCTCGACCGACGACGCGCTCGGCTACCGCTACGTGCTGCCGGTGCGGTTCGGGTACGACGCCGTGGCCGAGGACGGTGCCGAGCAGATGCGCTACTCGTTCCTCTCGCTCGACCGCGGCGCGGATCCACCGGCGCTGGTCGCGGGCGAGTACGGCCGCGACGAGATGACCACGCGGCTGGTGCGCTACCCGCTGGACCTCCGGACCGGTCACCTGGCCGCGCACGAGGACGGCTCGTCGCGCCCCGCCCGGCTCGACGAGCAGGGGCTCGGCCACATGCAGGGGGCGGTGGTCGTGGACGGCACCTACTACGTGACGGCCAGCCGTGGACCGCGATCCGCCGGGCACCTGCACGTCGGCCGACCGGGCAGCTGGCGCACCCTGCGCCGTGCACTGCCGCCGGGCCCCGAGGACATCACCTACTGGCCCTCGACCGACACCCTGTGGTCGCTCTCGGAGCACCCGGGGAAGCGCTACGTGTTCTCGATGCGGCGAGGCACGCTCGGCTAGCGAGGCAAGCAGGGCGAGCTGGCGCGACTGCGCGACCAGCCGGCCGGTGGAGTCCCACACCTCGCAGTCCTCCTCGAACTGGCCCCCGGAGATGTTGTGCGTGGCGTGCCGCACGATCGCCCACCCCGGCGCCGGCTTCGCCCGCACGTGGGCGGTGAGCTCGAGCGTCGGCGCCCACCCCGGGCGGCCGAGGTCGAAGGTCGCCGGGGGCAGTGCGTCGACGACCAGCAGCAGCGCGATCGGGTCCAGCGGCCGGTCGTCGGCCAGCCGGAACCACCCCTGGATGACGCCCTCCCCGGACGCGTTGCCGGTGCGCCAGCCGGCGTACTTCGGGTCGATCCGGGTGCCGAACCGTTGCAGCAGCGGCGCGATCTTCAGGATCTCCCGGCCGGCGGCGGCGGCGTCGAGGCACTCCTCGACCGGCGGCAGGTCGGGCGGCGGGATCTGGCGCTCGACCTCGCCCGGCTCGCCGAGGTCGCCGTACACGCCGAGCAGGGTGACCCGCTCGACCTCGGCGCCGTCCTGGTCCTGCACCAGGCTGGCCGCGACCGTCGTACGACGGCCGCCCACGCGCACCTTCCGCACCCGGACGCGGGCGGGTCCCGGGCGCGAGGGCGTCAGGAAGTAGGCACTGACGCTGAGCGGGTCCGGCTGGCCGACGTCCGCGAGCTCGGCGCGCACGGCGTTGCCGGCGACCGCGAGCACGTAGCCGCCGTTGACACCGCCACCCACCACCCACCCCTCGTCGAGGTGCGCGTCGTAGAGACCCTCGCCCGAACGCGCCACGGCGATGCCCCGGTCGAGCTCGTAGTCCATGGCTCGGAACCTACCGAGGACGGGCCTCCGCGTAGCCGGCGGGCGTGCCCCAGGTCGACGAGCGCGAGCTGCCGTCGTGGATGACCGGGCAGTGCGTCCCGACGAAGTTGGTCGGCATGCAGCGGTTGCAGTGGATGCACAGCGAGGGCGTCGCCGCGTCGGCGGCGATCCGGTTCACCAGGTCGGGCTCGCGCAGCAGCGCCCGGCCCATCGCGACGAACTCGAAGCCCTCCTCCATCGCGAGGTCCATCGAGGCGCGGTCGGTGATGCCGCCGAGCAGGATCATCGGCAGCTTCACCTCGGCGCGGACCCGGCGGGCGTCGTCGAGCAGGAAGGCGTCGTGGTACGGGTACTCCCGGATGAACCCCTTGCCGGCGAAGCGCATCACCGTCTTCATCGGCTGCGGCATCACCGCGACGAACTCCTTGACCGGGGCGCCGCCCTTGAACAGGTACATCGGGTTGAGCAGCGAGCTCCCCGCGGTCATCTCCAGGGCGTCGACGGTGCCGTCCTGCTCGATCCACTGCGCGGTCTGGATCGCCTCCTCGACGGTGATCCCGCCGCGCACGCCGTCGGTGAGGTTCAGCTTGGTCAGGATCGCGATCCGGTCACCCACCGCGTCGCGCACCGCCCGCAGGATCCCGCGGGCGAACTTCGCTCGGTTGAGCAGCGAGCCGCCGTACTCGTCGGTGCGGTGGTTGATCTTCGGGCTCAGGAACGCGCTGGCGAGGTAGCTGTGGCCGAGGTGCACCTCGACGGCGTCGAAGCCCGCGCCGATCGCACGGATCGCCGCGGACGCGTGGGCGCGCGTGATCCGGTCGAGGTCGGCCGGCTTGGCGCGGCGGGAGATCCCGCCGGAGATGTTCGGGAAGCGGGTGCTGGGCGAGAGCGCCGGCAGCTTGTTGCCGCGCGGGTCGGCGACCGGCCCGGCATGGCCGATCTGCGCGGAGATGGCCGCGCCCTCGTCGTGCACCGCGCTGGTGAGTGCGCGCAGGCCCGGCATCGCCTGGTCGGTCCAGAGGATCTGGTCGGGCGCCGTCCGGCCCTCGGGGGCGACCGCGCAGTAGGCGACCGTGGTCATGGCGACGCCGCCGGCGGCGTACGCGCGGTGGAAGTCGACGAGGTCGGTGGTGACCCGCGAGCGGTGGCTCAGGCCCTCGTACGTCGCCGCCTTGATCACCCGGTTGCGGAGTGTCAGCGGGCCCAGCCGCGCAGGTGAGAGCACGTCCGGAATTCCTGCAACGTGTTCCACTTTCGCAGCGTATCGCCGAGTGGGCCGACCGGGTCGAGATCGTCCTTCTCAACCGCCCGATTTGCCTGTAATTTGTCGGCATCGGCCCGGGGACGCGGGATCGATGCATCTCGAGGGACTCCACGTGACCAGCCCCCAGACGAGCCCGCCGCGGCAGATCGCCGACGACGTGCTCCAGATCCTCTCCAACCCTGACGACCGTGACCTCGCGGAGATCGTCGAGCTGGTCGCGAGCATCTGCGGCGGCTCCGCGGCCGGCATCGCGCTGCGCCGCGGCGACGACTACCACGTGCCGATCACCTTCGGCATCGCGCCGCAGGTGCTCCCCGCCGAGGACGCCTTCTGCCGCATGACGATGGGCAAGGAGGAGGTGCTGACCGTCGAGGACGCGTGGGCCGACCCCGACTTCGTCTCGATCGGCCAGCGTCAGGGCCCGCTCGCCGAGGCGCGGTTCTACGCCTCGGCGCCGGTGCACGCCCCCAACGGCGAGATGGTGGGCCGGCTGTGCGTGATCGACAGCCAGCCCAAGCGCCTGACGGCCATGCAGCTGCGGGCGCTGGAGACGCTCGGGCTGAGCGTGTCCAAGCTGATCGAGCTGCGGCTGGTGCGCTCGGCCCACCCGGGGCTGGACTGGTTGCTCTCGCACGACGCGACCACGGTGCTCAAGCAGCTCACCGCCGAGCTCGGCCACGACCTGCGCGTGCCCCTCGCCGCCGTCATCGCCAGCCTGGAGATGCTCGAGGACCACCTGGCCGTCGGTGCCGACCCGATGACCGCGATCCTGCTGCAGCGATCGACGTCCGCCGCCGAGCGGATGAACCGGATGCTCGAGCACCACCTCAGCGCCGCCACCTCCCCGGCCGGCGGCACCATCGGGGTGACGGACATGAACCTCGTGGCCCGTCAGCTGGTCGCCGACTGCGGGAGCGTGCTGCAGTCGATGGGGGCGACCGTGGAGGTCGAGCACCTTCCCGTCGTACGCGCCGACCCCGACGAGATGTACCGCGTCCTGCAGAACCTGGTCACGAACTCGATCAAGTTCGGCCGCCCGAACGTGCCCGTGCGGATCCGGATCACCGCCCGACACGTCCAGGACGGGTGGCGCATCGCCGTGCGCGACAACGGCGTCGGCATCCCCGAGCACCGCCGGGCCGACGTCTTCTCGCTGTTCAGCCGCGCCAACTCCGACGTCGACGGGCACGGCATCGGCCTGGCCACCGTCGCCCGGATCGTGGCGGCCAACGGCGGCCGCTGCGGCGCGGCCGACTCCCCCGAGGGTGGCACCGAGATCTGGTTCAGCCTCCCGGAGGCATGATGGCGGCGTGAGCGCGTACTGGGTGAGCATCTACCGGGAGATCAACGACGAGACGAAGCTGGCGGCGTACGCCGAGCTGGCCGGACCCGCACTGACCGGCGCCGGTGGCACGTTCGTGGCACGCGGGATGCCGGAGGCGGTCTACGAGGCCGGGGAGGTCACCCGCACCGTCCTGATCCGCTTCGACTCGGTGGAGCAGGCCCGCGCCGCGCACGACAGCCCCGCCTACCAGGAGGCGCTCGCCGCCCTCGACGGCGGAGCCGTGCGCGACCTCCGGCTGGTTCCCGGCACCGACTGAACCTGACCCCCCGAACTGACACAGTGACCCGATGCTGAACGAGGTGGCCGACGGCGTCTGGGTCCGGCAGAGCGAGTGGGTCTGGAGCAACGCCGTCGTGGTGCGCGCGCGACGACGGGCTGGTCCTGGTCGATCCCGGCATCAGCGGCTCCGACCTGGAGGAGCTCGCCGACGACGTGGACCGGCTCGGCGTCCCGGTCGTCGCCGGGTTCTCCACCCATCTCCACTGGGACCACCTGCTCTGGCACCCCCGGTTCGGGGACGTGCCGCGCTACGCCACCGCCGACAGCGCCGCCACGGCACCTGGCGTCCGCGAGCGGGCGCAGGAGATGGCGGCCGGGAGCGCGGAGGGCATCCCGCTCGAGCTGATCGGGCTGCTCACCCCGCTGCCCGACGACGGCGGACCGATTCCCGGCGAGCTCATCGAGCACGAGGCGCACGCCATCGGCCACGCTGCGCTCCTCCTCGCCGACCGTGGCGTCCTGATCGCCGGCGACATGCTCTCCGACGTCCTGATCCCGATGCTCGACCCTCGCCGGACGGGTCAGGTGGACGCCTACGCGACCGCCCTCGACCGGCTGGGTGAGGCGGCCGAGCAGGTCGACGTCGTGGTCCCCGGACATGGCTCCGTCGCCAAGGGTCCCGAGGTGGCCGCCCGCCTCGCCGCCGACCGTGCCTACCTCGACGCGCTGCGGCGGGGCGAGGAACCCGCAGACGCGCGCCTGGAGGAGCACGACTGGCTCTCCGGCCCCCACCAGTCGAACCAGGAGCTGGCCCGAGCATCGGGATGAA
>CAWCFR010000027.1:0-24488 GCA_963794725.1 uncultured Actinomycetota bacterium | reverse complement strand
AGGTCCTCGACCGACGTGACCGGTCGCTCGCAGACGAAGCTGCGGCAGACGTAGGCCGCGGGCTTCCCGTCGACGACGTCGCGGTCCTGCATCAGCGGGATCTCGCTCCTGCCGGGAGCCGCGGCCACCACCACCGAGCCGAACGGCGCGTTGCGCCGCGCCGCGCGTTCCAGGGCGTGGCGCTCCGGGCCCTCCGGACCGACCACCGCGACCTCGACCGGCCCCTCGAGTGCGGTCTGTGCCGCGGCCAGCGACCAGCCGGCGAAGCGCGGGCTCCGATCGGCCAGGTGGCGGCTCACCTTCAACGCCGCCTCCGCGGCGTCGCGGTGGCGGCCCGACCCGGTCAGCGCTGCATACGCCAGCAAGGCGTGCACGACCGAGGAGTGCCCACTCGGACTGGCGTTGTCGGAGGGGTCGCGCGGCCGGGTCAGCAGTGACTCGGCGTCGTCCGCTGTGTCGTGGAACCCGCCGTCGCCCGCGTCGAACCGGGTGAGCACGGCCTCGAGCAGCTCGCCGGCGCGGTCGAGCCAGGTCGCGTCGGCCGTGGCGCAGGCGAGCGCCAGGAAGCCCGTGGCCAGGCAGCCGTGGTCCTCCAGCACCCCCGCGTGCACGCCGGGCTCGCCGTCGCGCGAGACCCTCAGCAGCCGCCCGTCCTGCAGGTGTACGGCGGCCAGGAACTCGCCGGCGCGGCAGGCGGCGTGCACCAGCTCGGGGGCGTCGAGCAGGGTGCCGGCGTCGACCAGGCCGGAGATGGCCAGGCCGTTCCACGCCGCGACGACCTTGTCGTCGAGCGCCGGGCGGACCCGCCCCGTGCGCACGTCGTTGAGGGCGAGCCGCACGCGTTCCCAGCGGTCCCTGTCGTCGGGCGAGACCTGCATCTGCAGGGTCGAGGAACCGTGCTCGAAGGTGCCCTCGGGCGTGACGGAGAGCAGCGTCGTCGCCCACTCGGCGTCGTCCTCCCCCACCGCCTCCGCGACCTGCTCGGGGGTCCAGACGTAGTAGGTGCCCTCGGCGCCCTCGGAGTCGGCGTCCAGCGCACTCGCGAAGGCACCCTCGGCGGTGAGCAGCTCGGACAGCAGGAAGTCGGCGACACCCAGGGCGATGCGCCCGGACTGCTCGTCGTCGTGCCGCGCGGCCCACCTGGCGTAGACCGACATCAGCTGGGCGTTGTCGTAGAGCATCTTCTCGAAGTGCGGCACCACCCAGGCCCGGTCGACGCCGTAGCGCGCGAAGCCGCCGACCAGCTGGTCGTGGATCCCGCCCGCGGCCATCGCGGCGAGGGTCTTGCCGACCATCCCGGTGGCGGCATCGCCGCCACGACGGAGCAGGAAGTCGAGGATCATCGAGGGCGGGAACTTCGGCGCCCCACCGAAGCCGCCCCAGTCGTCGTCGAAGTCACGCTGAAGGGTCTCGACGGCAGCAGCAAGGGCGGCCTCGTCGAACGCCGCTCCCCCGCTCAGGTCGGCGCTGCGCGTGAGCGCCTCCCGGATCCGCGACGCGGCTCCGGCGACGTCGTCGGGCCGCTGCGTCCATGCCTCGTTGATCGCCTCGAGCAGCTGGCCGAAGCTCGGCTGGCCGTGCCGCGGCTGGTCCGGGAAGTAGGTGCCCGCGAAGAACGGGCTGCCGTCGTGGTCGAGCACGCAGGTCATCGGCCAGCCGCCGTGCCCGGTCATCGCGACGGTCGCCTCCATGTAGACCGCGTCGACGTCGGGCCGCTCCTCGCGGTCGACCTTGACGCTCACGTAGTGCTCGTTGAGGTACGCCGCTGTGGTCTCGTCCTCGAACGACTCGTGCGCCATCACGTGGCACCAGTGGCAGGCGGCGTACCCGACGCTCAGCAGGATCGGGACCCCGCGCTCCTTGGCCTCCGCGAACGCCTCCGGCCCCCACTCCTGCCAGTCGACGGGGTTCTCGGCGTGCTGGAGCAGGTACGGCGACGTGGCACTCGCCAGACGGTTGGGCACCCGCCCACTCCATCACACGGATCGGACCGGCGCCGGGCCGGTGGACTCGCGGATCACCAGCTCGGTCGGCAGCACCCGGGCGGGCTCGTCGGTGCTCAGGCGAGGCATCAGCCGGACAAGCGCTTCGACCGCGCGGGCGCCGGCGTCGTCGGTGCGCTCGGCCAGGGTCGTCAGCGGAGGCTGGCAGAAGTCGGTGCCGAAGATGTTGTCGAAGCCCACGACGCTGACGTCCCCCGGCACCGAGAGACCCCGCTCCGCGAGCCGGCGCAGCACGCCGATGGCGAGCATGTCGTTGTGGCAGACCACGGCAGTCGCGCCGTCGGCGATCAGTGCGTCGGCGGCCGCCGGTCCACCAGCCAGCGTCGGCTGGAAGGGCCCGAACCTCGTCGCCTCCAGCCCGAGCCGCCGGGCCGCCGTACGCAGCCCCCGCCACCGTCGCTGCCCCGACCACGACTCGGCCGGACCGCCGGCGAACACGAACGAGCGATGCCCGTAGGACGCGAGGTGGTCGACGATCTGCCGGGTGCCGCTGTCGAAGTCGGCCACCACGCAGGCGATGCCCGGCACGGCGCGGTTGACCAGGGCGATCGGCCCACGCTCGGCCGCCGCCTGCAGGTCGCCGTCCGGCAGCCGGGAGGCGCTCAGCACGAAGCCGTCGACGGCACGGCCCAGTCGCCGCACCATCGCGCCCTCCTGGGCCGGGTTCTCCTGGGTGTCGCCGAGCATCAGCGTGAGCCCGGCCGCCGCGGCTGCGTGCTCGGCGCCCTTGATGATCCCGGCGAAGTAGGGGTTGGTGATGTCGGGCACCAGCAGCCCCACCGTGCGCGTGCGGCCCGACTCGAGTGCCTGCGCGGCAGGGTTGGGCTGGTAGCCGAGGCTCTCGGCGACGGCCAGGACGTGCTCGCGCGTGCGGTGGTTGACCCGCCCCGGTCGGGTGAACGCCCGCGACACCGTCGACGCGGCGACGCCCGCGGCGGCAGCCACGTCGGTGATGGTGGCGGGTTTGGAGGGAGCGCGGGACGGACGCTCGCGTGCGGCCATGGCACCACTATGGCAAAAAATGGCAAACGATTGCCACTGTGATGGCGGTCACCCTAGTTTCTTCAGGCATGGCCGACACCGAGATCATCAGGACGCCGAAGAAGGCCGCGCTCGCTGCCTGGATCGGCAGCGCGCTCGAGTACTACGACTTCGCCATCTACGGCACCGCGGCGGCGCTCGTCTTCCCCGACATCTTCTTCCCCAAGGGCAACGACACCGCCGCGCACGTCGCGGCGTTCGCGACCTTCGGGGTGGCGTACGTCGCGCGGCCGATCGGCTCCTTCTTCATGGGCCACATCGGCGACCGGCTCGGCCGGCGCAAGGTGCTGATCTCGACCCTGCTGCTGATGGGTGTCTCGACGTTCCTGGTCGGCTGCCTGCCGACGTACGGCCAGGTGGGCATCCTCGCGCCGATCCTGCTCGTGCTGCTCCGGCTCCTGCAGGGGTTCTCCGCGTCCGGCGAGCAGGCGGGTGCCAACTCGATGTCCTTCGAGCACGCACCCGACGAGCGTCGGGGCTTCTTCACCAGCTTCACGCTGAGCGGCACCCAGGGCGGCCAGGTGCTGGCTCCCGCCATCTTCCTGCCGCTCGCCGCCGTCCTGTCCGACGCGCAGCTGCAGTCGTGGGGCTGGCGGATCCCGTTCTGGATCAGCGCCGCCGTCGTCCTGGTCGGCTACATGATCCGCCGCAACCTCGACGAGACCCCGGAGTTCCAGGTCGAGGCGGAGAGCGACGAGGTTCCGCGCACTCCCCTCAACGAGCTGTTCCGCGACCACTGGCGCGGTGTCGTGCGGGTGTTCTTCGCGGCGTTCATCGCCTCGATCAACACGATGTTCGCGGTCTTCGCCCTGAGCTTCGCCACCTCCGACGACATCGGGATCGACGACACCCTGATGCTCTGGGTGGCCATCGTCGCCAACGTGGTCGCGATCCTGGTGATCCCGGCGTGGGCCACGCTCTCGGACCGCGTCGGCCGCAAGCCGATCTTCGTCACCGGCGTGCTCGGCAGCGGGGTGCTCACCTTCGCCTTCCTCGGTGCCATCGCGGACGGCAACGAGGTGCTGGTCTTCCTCTTCGGCGTGCTGCTCGCCGGCATCGTCTACAGCATGTCCAACGCCGTCTGGCCGGCGACGTACGCCGAGTACTTCCCGACCAGCGTCCGGCTCTCCGGGATGGCGATCGGCACCCAGTTCGGGTTCGCCCTCGCCGGCTTCTCGCCGACGATCGCGGAGTCGCTTCTCGACGGCAACCCGGACAACTGGACCAAGGTGGCCTTCTTCTTCGCCGCTGCCTGCGCCATCTCCGCGATCGCCGTGCTGACCGGACCGTCGAGGACGCACGAGGTGCCGACCCACGAGATCGGGGCACGGCGCGCACCCCGGGGCCGCGTGGCCACCAGCGTCGCGTGAACGGGTCGTTCGTGCTCGGCCTGGTCGGCGTCGACATCGAGGCCTCGCTGACACCGGCCATGCAGGTCCGCGAGGGCCGCGAGCAGGGCCTGACGCTCAGCTACCGCATCATCGACGCCGGGCCCCGTGGGCTGGGCGTCGACGAGCTGCCCTCGCTGCTCGACTGGGCCGAGCGCCTCGGCTTCGACGGCCTGAACGTGACCCACCCGTTCAAGCAGGCCGTGGTGCCGCTGCTCGACGACCTCTCCGACGACGCCGCGGACCTCGGTGCGGTCAACACGCTCGTGTTCCGTGACGGCCGCCGGCTGGGGCGCAACACCGACTGGTCGGGCTTCGGCCGGGCCTTCCAGCTCACGCTGGGGGGCTCCGAGCACGACCGCGTGGTGCTGGTCGGTGCCGGGGGTGCCGGTGTCGCCGTCGGGTACGGCCTGCTGGCCCAGGGCGCCGAGCACGTCGCCGTGCACGACGTCGACGTCGCGCGGGCCGACGACTGCGCCGTACGCCTGGCCAAGCGGTACGGCGAGGAGCGGGTCGGCGTCGCCCACGACCTCACGGCTGCACTCGAGCAGGCCGGTGGCCTGGTCAACGCGACTCCCCTGGGCATGCACGGCCACCCCGGGTCGTCGGTGCCCGAGGAGCTGTTGCGCAGGGACCTCTGGGTGGCCGACGTCGTCTACTTCCCCCTCGAGACCGAGCTCGTCGCGGCCGCGAGGCGGCGCGGCTGCCGCGTGATGACCGGCGGCGGCATGGCCGTGCAGCAGGCCGTGACCGCCTTCGAGCTGTTCACCGGCCGCCCCGCCGACGCCGAGCGGATGGGCCGCCACTTCGAGGAGCTCACGACCTGATGCGCACCGGCATCGCGACGGTCTCGCTGAGCGGCCTCCTCGCCGACAAGCTGTCGGCCATCGCCGCCGCCGGCTTCGACGGCATCGAGATCTTCGACAACGACCTGATCGCCTCGCCACTGGCGCCGCGGGAGGTCGCAGCGCGCTGCGCCGACCTCGGCCTCGCGATCGACCTGTTCCAGCCCGTGCGCGACGTCGAGGGCGTGGCACCGGAGCGCTTCGGCGAGGTGCTCCACCGGGTCCGCACCAAGCTCGAGGTGATGGCCGATCTCGGCGCGAGCACGTTCCTGGCCTGCTCGAACGTCAGCTCCGCCGCGCTGAACGACCCCGACCTCTCCGCCGAGCAGCTGCACGAGATCGGCACCCTCACCGCCGAGCACGGCGTCACCGTGGCCTACGAGGCGCTGGCCTGGGGGCGACACGTCAGCCGGTTGGCGGACGCCTGGGACATCGTCCGTCGCGCCGACCACCCCGCCGTCGGTCTCGCCGTCGACACCTTCCACGTGCTCGCCCGGGGCGACGACGCCTCGGCCCTCGCGGGGATCCCCGGCGACCGGATCGCGTTCCTGCAGGTCGCCGACGCCCCCCTTCTCGACATGAGCGTGCTGGAGTGGAGCCGCCACCACCGTTGCTTCCCCGGCCAGGGGATGCTCGACGTCGAGGGCGTCGTGGCCGCGGTGCTCGAGGCCGGGTACCGCGGCCCGGTCTCGCTGGAGGTCTTCAGCGACGTCGTACGGGAGACCGATCCGCGACGTACCGCCGAGGCGGCTATGCGCTCGCTGCTGTTCCTCGAGGACCAGCTGGCCCGGCGACGCGGCGAGACCGCAGCAGCGGCGCCGCCGGCGTCGACCGACACGGCATTCCTGGAGCTGTCCAGCCTCCCGGGCGACTCCTCCGTGCCTGATCTCCTCGCCGGGCTCGGCTTCGCGCCCGCCGGACGGCACCGCAGCAAGCCGGTCGAGTGGTGGCGCAACGGTGACGCGCACGTCGTGGTCAACCGGACGACGGGTCCGTCACCGCGGACGGCGATCGGGGTCGTGTGCCCGGCCGTCTCCGACGTGGCCGACCGGGCGAAGGCCCTGCTCTGGCCGGCAGTGGCCACGACGCGTGGGCACGACGAGGCTCCCCTGCCCGGCATCACCGCCCCCTCGGGACTGCACGTGTTCGTGAGCGGCGAGCCGGCTGGACCGTCGTACTGGCAGGGAGACTTCACGCCCACGGACGGCGGCGACGACGGCCAGCTGACCGGCATCGACCACGTCGGCGTGGCGCTGTCGCGCGACGACCTCGACGACGAGGTCGGCTTCTTCCGTACCGTCTTCGACCTGGCGCCCGGCGCGATCGAGGAGTTCGTCGAGCCGCACGGCCGACTGCGCAGCAGAGCGCTCCGCCCGGCGCGGGGTGATCTTCGAGTGGTGCTGAACGTCGAGGAGACGGGATCAGGTCCGAGCCGTACGGGCGTGACCCAGGTGGCCGTCGGGTGCGACGACGTGTTCGCGGTGGTGCGCGGGCTGCGCTCGCGCGGTGTGGCCCTGATGGCGGTGCCGGACAACTACTACGTCGACCTCGAGGCTCGCTTCGCGCTGGCACCCGAGCTGCTCGCCGACCTGAAGACACACCACCTGCTCTACGACCGCCTCGGCGACGGCGAGCTTCTGCACGCCTACACCGACGTGCTGCCCACGGGCTTCTACGTCGAGGTGCTCGAGCGGCGTGGCGGGTACGACGGCTACGGAAGTGCCAACACCCACGTGCGGCTGGCTGCCCAGAGATAGGCCGTCAGTCGTCGAAGACGGGGTCGCGGCCGTCCTTGCGGGCCGCCACGGCCTCCTCGAAGTTGCCGGTGAGCAGGCGCACGTAGAGCTGGCCGAGACCCTCGGCCTGCATGTGCGCCTGGAGGCTGCTCGCATCCAGGCTGGACCACAGCGTGCGCTTGGTCAGCTCGACTCCCGGCCGGCTCCAACCGGCGATCCGGGTGCCGATCCCGACCGCGTGCTCGACGAGCTCGGGCTCGGGCAGCACCCGCGAGACCAGGCCGATGCGCTCGGCCTCGGCCGCATCGACGTCGCGGCCGGTCAGCATCATCTCGGCAGCGCGCGAGGAGCCGATCGCCCGTGGCAGCAGGTAGCTGAGGCCCAGCTCGCTGGCCGTCAGCCCGTTGTTGATGCCCGCGGCCCGGAAGAACGCCGCCTCTCCCGCCACCCGGATGTCGCAGGCGAGGGCGAGGCACAGGCCGCCGCCGATGGCCGCGCCGTTGACGGCCGCTATCACCGGCTGGTGCAGCCCGCGCAGAGCCAGCACCACGTCGTCGAGGATCTCCATCGCACGCAGGGCGACCGTCACCTGGGTGAGTCCCCCTGTGTTGGGCATCCGGCCGCGCTCGCCGCTCTGGTCGGCGCCGGAGCAGAAGCCCTTCCCGGCACCGGTCAGGACGACCGCGCGCACGTCGTTGTCGTCGTCGATCTCGCGGAGCACGTCGCGCAGCGGGAGCATCACGTCGAACGACATCGAGTTCATCCGCTCGGGGTAGTTCAGGGTCACCACGGCGACGCCGGGCACCGGGCGGTCGAGCAGGACTCTCCCGTCGCTCATGCCAGGCAGTCGTGGATCGCCGTCACGTAGGCCTGCGACCGGTCCGAGCCGATGATGCCGGCCGCCATCCGGTTCATCATGTAGCTGATCGTCGTACGCGAGTCGAGGTCGCAGATGATCACCGAGCCACCCCACCCACCCCAGTAGCAGGCCTTGCCCTGGGGTGCGTAGGGCAGCGTCTCGGTCTCCGGCAGCGCCATCCCGATGCCGAAGCGGAGGTTGGCGCCGAGGACCAGGTCGGGTCCGTGGCTCTGCTCGTCGAAGATGAGGTCGATGGTGTCCTGCGAGAGCAGGCGGACGCTTCCGGACTCACCACCCAGCGACAGCGTGCGCAGCACCTGCGCGACCGAGCGCGCGTTGCCATGACCGTTGATCGCACCCATGTCCGCCTGGCGCCAGCCGGGGGTGTTGGCGCTGGCCGCGTCGGCCGCCGGCCCGGTGAAGGTCTTGAACATCGGGCTCTCGGGGTCGAGGGCCGCCATGTCGATCCCCAGCGGCGGCGGGGGCACGACGGGTGCGATCCGGTCCCAGTCCTTCTCCACCGCACCGATCTGGAAGTCGGCACCGAGCGGGCCGGCGATCTCCTCGGCGACGAACCGCTTCAGGGGCTGGCCGCTGACGCGACGTACCAGCTCGCCGACGAGGTGCCCCTGGTTCTGCGCGTGGTACCCCGACGCCGTACCCGGCTCCCACCAGGGCGCCTGGGCAGCGAGGCGGTCCGTCGACTTCTCCCAGTCGTACATGTCCTCGGTGACGAACGGCTGGTCCCAGCCCGAGACGCCCGAGGTGTGGCTCATCAGGTGGCGGACCTCGATCTGGTCCTTGCCGTTCTCACCGAACTCCGGCCAGTACCGCGCGACCTTCTCGTAGGGGTCGAGCAGGTCTCGGTCGACGCACATCAGCGCCGCGAGCGTGGTGACCGTCTTGGTCGTCGACCAGACGTTGACGATCGTGTCCTGCTGCCAGGCCCTGGTCTTCTCGGTGTCGCACCAGCCACCCCAGACGTCCAGCAAGGTCTCGCCGTCGACGTCGACCACGATGCTGGCGCCGAGCTCGTCCCCGGTGTCGAGCTGCTGGGCCAGCACGTCCTTGACCGGCTCGAGCCGCGCGTCCGCAGTGCCCTGGATCTCCGCCATCTGCTCTCCCTCGTCGCTGGCCGCTCGTGGGAGTGAGCCTGTCGCCCGACGGTGTACGGCGCAAGGGTGGCTACAGCTCGACGATGTCCTTGCCGAGGGGAAACAGCGAGATCGGGATCAGCTTGAAGTTCGCCAACCCCAGCGGGATGCCGATGATGGTCACGCACAGCAGGACACCCGTGATCGCATGACCGATGGCCAGCCAGATGCCCGACAGGACGAACCAGAAGACGTTGCCGATGCCCGAGCCCACACCCGCGCCGGGCTTGTTGACGATGGTCCGCCCGAACGGCCACAGCGCGAAGAAGCCGATGCGGAACGACGCCACCCCGAACGGGATCCCGATGATGGTGAGGCACCAGAGCACGCCCACGAGCATGTAGGCGAGGAACATCCAGAGGCCGCACAGGACCAGCCACAGGACGTTCAGCACGACTCTCATGTCGACGGCTCCCTCGTCTTCTCCACAGATCTTCTGGAGGTCTTGCCAGCGTATCGAGTGGTAGTAAAATCGAATGTATGTTCGATCGAATCGCGGAGCTGGTGAGCCGGGCAACCACCGACGCCGGGCGCCTCGACGCGATCAGGGAGCTCGAGCACCTGAAGTCGGCGGCCGCAGCCGCGCAGGCCCGATTGACCGAGCAGCTCGACCGCTCCCAGCGCGCCGCGGCTCCTCCCCTGGTGCCCGAGGCAGAGGTCTCGCGCAGCATCGCCTCCCAGGTGGCTCTCGCGCGCCAGGAGTCGCCCGTCCGTGGGCAGCGCCACCACGGTCTGGCCAAGGTCCTGGTGCGCGAGATGCCGCACACGTTGGCCGCCCTCAGCGAGGGCACGATCAGCGAGTGGGCGGCGATGCTGGTCGTCCGCGAGACCGCGACCCTCACCCTCGAGCACCGCCAGCAGGTCGACCTCGAGCTGCGCGGACAGCTCGCCGGCGCCGGCGACCGCAGGATCGGCGACCTGGCCCGCTCCATCGCCTACCGCCTCGACCCGGGCGCCGCGATGCGCCGGAACAGGAAGGCTGAGGCCGACCGCCGTGTCACGCTCCGCCCCGCCCCCGACGGCATGAGCAACCTCGGTGCCCTGCTCCCCGTCGCCCAGGGGGTGGGCTGCCTGGCGGCCCTGCTCAAGGAGGCCAAGGCGCTGATGCTCCGGGGTGACCCTCGTACCCGCAGCCAGATCATGGCCGACCTCGTCCACCAGCGGCTCACGGGAGCACGGACCGCCGGCGTCCCCGACGTCGAGATCCAGCTGGTGATGAACGAGCGCACCCTGCTCCGCGGCAGCCACGAGCCGGCGCACGTCCCGGGGTACGGCGCCGTCTCCGCGGCCGTCGCACGCCGCATCGTCCGACAGGCACACCGGACCTGGCTGCGGCGCCTCTACACCGCGCCCGGCAGCGGCGAGCTCGTCGCGACGGACTCCCGCCGCCGCACCTTCTCCGGCAGGCTCCGGGCCCTCGTCGTCCTGCGCGACCAGGCCTGCCGCACGCCGTGGTGCGACGCCCCCATCGCCCACGTCGACCATGTCCGCCCCGTCGCGAAGGGTGGCAGGACCACCACGGAGAACGGGCAGGGCCTCTGCGAGACCTGCAACTACGTCAAGGAGTCGGCAGGCTGGCGCGTGGACGGCATCTCGGTTCCCGGTCACGTCCTCCAGATCACCACCCCCACCGGTCACACCTATCGGTCGCGAGCCCCGGCCCAACCCGGCGCAGACCCTCCCGCGACACCGGAGGAGAAGTTGCGCCGGCTGCGCGACGACGACGTGGCGTGAGGCACGCGCCGTCAGACGGGTTCTTCCACGGAGCGGGAGTCGGTGAGCGTGCGCGCTCCGAAGGCAGTGACCACGCCGACGAGGACTGCCAGGACGAGGTAGGTGATCTGCTCGCCGTGGAAGAACGACGTCACGAGCTGGTGGGTCCAGGTGCCGGCGGGCAGCTGCGAGGTGACCAGCGCGGCGATCATGGTGCCGACGACGGCCGTGCCGACGCTGGTGCCGACCTCCTGCGCGGTGTCGTTGAGCGCCGTGCCGATCGAGGTGCGGTTGCTCGGCATGGCGTCGACCAGCGCGACGGCGCAGATCGTCATCACGGTCCGCAGCCCGATCGTCATGAGGACCATGCAGGCAGCGATGGCGAGGTAGCCGTGCTGGACGCCCCAGGCGAGACCGACCAGCGAGCCGGCCAGGCAGGCAGCGCCGACCAGGCAGGCGATCCGGTGGCCGAACCGCTTGGCCAACCACTCCGACAGGGGGGTCGCGGCGATCATCGTCACGATCATCGGCAGGTTGGCCAGGCCGGCGCGGACCGGGCTCCAGCCGTAGGCGTACTGGAAGTGCAGGATCAGGCCGAACATCACGCTGGCCATCGCGATCGCCGTACCGGTCTGCGCGATCGCTGCGCCGCGGACGGTGCCGCTGGAGAAGAGACCGAGGTCCAGCATCGGCGAAGCGGTACGGCGCTCGTGCCACACGAACGCCACGCCCGCGAGGACGCCGCCGACGATCGAGGCGATCGTGACCGCCGAGAGCCAGCCGTGCTGCACGCCGCTGGTCAGCGACCAGCAGAGGAGCCCGATGGTGGCGATGCTCAGCGCCGCACCGGGAAGGTCGAGCACGTCCTCGGTCAGGTCCTCGCGCCGGTCGGCCGGGACGCCGAGACGGACACCGATGCAGGCGAGGAGCGCGATCGGGGCGTTGACGACCAGCAGCCACTCCCACCGCACGTGGGCCAGCGCGGTGCCACCGAGCAGCGGGCCGAGGATGAAGCCCGACATGCCGACGACCATCATCAAGGTGATGGCGCGCATCCTCAGCGCCTTGTCGTCGAAGAGCCGGAAGACCAGCGAGTTGGTGATCGGCGCCATGGCTGCGGCGGCGATCCCGAGCGCGGCGCGCAGGGCGATGAGCTCGCCCGCGGTGCTCACGGCGATGACGCACAGGCTCAGCAGGCCGAACACGGCGAGCCCGCCCAGCAGCACCCGCCGGCGCCCGAACCGGTCGGCCACGGACCCTGCGGTGAGCAGGAGGCCGCCGAAGGTGAGCGAGTAGGCGCCGGCGACCCACTGCAGCGCGGTCGTGCCGCTGCCCAGGTCGCGGCCGATCGTCGGCAGGGCGATCGACAGCAACGTGTTGTCGACCATCTCGACGAAGAAGGCCAGGCACAGCGCCGCGAGCGGGATCCACGCCGCCTTCAGCGAGGAATACGTGCGCGACCCTGTCGGAGCCGGAGTGATCGTGGTGGTGGTCATGACAGCAACCTAGGTAGCCGCGTTTTCACCCCGCTTTCAATGCGGTTTCACGCCGGCCCCGAACCACGCCCCCTAGGGTGTCGACTGCCTCACCCGAACCCGGAGGACTGCCATGTCGAACCCCCAAGATCCCGAGCCCACGACTCCTGCGGTCCCGAGCACCCCACCCCCGCCTCCGCCCGTCCAGGGACAGATGAGCCCGGCGTACGGCTACACGCCGGAGGTGCCACAGCCGCTGGGGAAGGTGCGCGACACCGGGACCTGCGTGCTGCTGACCGTGGTGACGTTGGGCTTCTACACCTGGTACTGGTACTTCAAGACCCACGAGGAGATGAAGCGCCACACGGGCACCGGAATCGGCGGCGGGGTGGCCCTGATCCTGGCCATCTTCCTGGGCATCGTGATGCCGTTCCTCAGCTCCAACGAGGTGGGCGCGCTGTACGAGCGTCGCGGCCAGGTCAAGCCGGTCAGTGCCGTGACGGGGCTGTGGGCACTCCTGCTCGGGTGGTTCTTCTTCGTCGGCCTGATCGTGTGGTTCGTGAAGACGAACGGCGCTCTGAACGCCTACTGGCGCTCGCTCGGCGCGAGCTGAGGCCCAGGAACCCACACCCTCACGAACCCAGACCCTCGGGAACGGGCAGCCGTCGCACCCCGCCCAGCCTCCGCTGGAAGCGGACGTGCTCGGCGTGGCCGTCGAGGACCTGCCAGAGCGTGGCATGGGCCGCCCACGGCAGGGGTTCGTCGCCCTGGTGCCAGGACTGGCCGAAGCCGACCCAGACGGGCGTCCACTCGGCCGCGCAGTCCCACTCGCCGCGGTGCCGCTCCACCAGCGTGCGGCGGATCTGGAAGGCACGACGCGGGCCGTCGGCACAGATCGGCGCGGTACGCACCGGCCACAGGGTGAGGTCGAGCGCCATCAGGGTGAGCTCGAGGTCGGCGAGGACGCGCGGGTCGACCAGCACGGTGGCGACGTTCTCGTGTGGTGCGCGTCTCACGACGGGCACGCTAACCCGGCGCGCCCACAGTCGTCACGCACGTGACACAGGTGCGTGCCGTCGGCCTGGCCTCGAGCCGTGCCGGCGAGATGGGTTCTCCGCAGCGCTCGCAGGTCCCGTACGTCGACCGCGAGACCCGCACCAGCGCCGCGTCGATCTCCTCGAGGTGTCCGCGCGCCTGCCGCACGAGCGCGTCGACCTGCGAGCGCTCGAAGGCGATCGTCGCGCCTTCCGGATCGTGCTCGTCGTCGGCGTTGGTGTCGCGCGACGCCGCCACCACACCGGCGAAGTCGTCGGTGAGCGCGGCCAGGCGCTGCGTCGGTGAGCTCGCGCTCGGACTCCAGGAGCTGACGGGGATCGGACACCATGCCTGTGTACCTGACAGGGTGGGAAACATGCACAGTGCTCCGACGTACACGCTCAACGACGGCACCGAGATCCCCGCGATCGGGTTCGGCACGTATCCGCTCGACGGCGACGAGGCCGTCACGGCCGTGGTGAGCGCCCTCGAGACGGGCTACCGGCTCCTCGACACCGCGGTGAACTACGGCAACGAGGAGTCCGTCGGTGAGGGGCTGCGGCGCTCCGGCATCCCGCGCGAGGACGTCCGGGTCACCAGCAAGCTGCCCGGACGCCACCACGGGTACGACGACGCGATCGGCTCGGTCCGCGAGTCGTTGCAGCGGCTCGGCCTCGAGTACCTCGACCTGCACCTGATCCACTGGCCCAACCCCAGCGTCGGCAAGTACGGCGAGGCGTGGCGGGCGCTGGTCGACCTGCAGAAGGAGGGCCTGGTCCGCTCGATCGGCGTCTCCAACTTCACCGACGAGCACCTGCGCCGGATCATCGACGACACCGGCGTCACGCCGGCGGTCAACCAGCTCGAGCTGCACCCACGCTTCCCGCAGGAGCAGATGCGTCGCATCAACCAGGAGCTCGGTATCCAGACCGAGGCCTGGAGCCCGTTGGGCAAGCGCAACGCGCCGTACGACGAGCCGGCCGTCGCGCAACCGGCCGAGCGACTCGGCGTCTCCCCCGGGCAGGTGGTGCTGCGCTGGCACGTGCAGATCGGCTCGCTGCCGATCCCGAAGTCAGGCAACCCCGAACGGCAACGACAGAACCTCGACGTCTTCGACGTCGAGCTGACCGACGACGAGGTCGCCGCGATCACCGCGCTCGGCGAGCCCGACGGCCGCCTCTTCGGTGGCGACCCGGACACGCACGAGGAGATGTGATCAGCCGAGGCCGCTGACCGCCCTCGCCACGACGATCAGCGAGACGAGCAGCGCCGCGGTCGACTCCACGGCCATCAGCACCTTGGCGCGGGTGGTCAGCGGCATCGTGTCGGTAGGGCTGAACGCGCTGGAGTTCGTCAGCGACAGGTACAGGTAGTCGACGAAGATCGGGATCCATCCCGACGTCTTGCTTGCGCCCAGGGCCACCTCGGCCACCGTGTCGTCGTTCTCGTCCTGGGAGAAGCGCCAGTCCGCAGCGGGCAGCTCGTCACGTGCCTTCTCCCGCCTCGCCACCGGACCGCCGCGGTCCAGCTCCCAGAACAGCAGTCCGAAGCCGATGACGCTGGTGACCCAGAGCTGCATCGCCCCGAGCAGCAGGTTCTGCCCGCTCTGGTGGGTGTTCGACAGAGTCGAGACAAGCAGCCCGAGCGAGGCGAGGTTGGTGACGATCATCAGCCCGGCCAGGCCCATCGAGAGCCACCTCGACCAGCTCGTCTGCCTCGTCAGTCGTCGCGGGTTGGTCACCACGAGTGCGACCAGTAGCAGCACCTCGATGACGGGGATGACCAGCCGCGGCGTGAACAGCAGCGAGTGCGGCAGCAGCCCGTAGGTGACCAGCGCCACCAGCACCGCCGCCGCCGGAGGCAGCCGGTTCTCCCCGGCGGCGCTGCGTCGCCGGGCGAGCTCGTCCGCCGCGGTCTTGGAGCTCACGTCGTCAGCAGACCACAGGCAGGGCATGAAAACCGCGACCCCCGAGGCGTGTGCCTCGAGGGTCGCGGGATGGTGCTTGTGTCAGTTACTTGCCAGGCGTGGTGTTCACGGTGATCTTGGCGATCCCCACGAGCAGGCCGGGCTTCACGGCGTCGGTCTTGAAGACCTGGTTCAGCAGCGGCGCTGCCACCTCGGAGATCTCCACCTTGGTGCCCTCGAGCGTCGCAGTGCCGTTACCGGACTGCAGCGGCTTCAGGGTGTTGCCGTCGAGCTTGAACACGTAGGCGGCCGGTGCGGCCAGCTTGCCGTTCACGCTCACGTCACCGTAGACACGGGACACGCCCGGGTCGACGTTCAGGTTGGTGATCTCGACCTTGGTGCCGCCGGCAGCCAGCGAGAGACCGGAGCCCTCGTGCTGGATCTGGCCGATGACGTACGGCGAGACCGTGCCGGGCTTGTAGACGGTCACGTTGCCGCCGGTGATCGGGAAGATCAGCGCGCCGTTGGCGAGCTTGGCGGTGCCGACCGTGCCGGGCGTGAGCTTCAGCGCGGTGAGCGCGTCCACGAAGCCCTGGTCGAGCGTGACCTGCGTGGTGTTGCCGGTCAGCGAGGGGATCGAGGCAACCGGCTTGGGCGCGGCGGCCTTCGTGGAGCTCGAGTCGGAAGAGCTGCTGCTGTCGGTGCCGCCGCACGCAGCAAGCGTGAGGGTGGCGGTGGCGGCCAGGGCCACAGCGGCCAGGCCCTTGCGAGACTTGCCAGAGAAGAGGGCATTCATTACGAAATACTCCGTTTGATTGATTACGAGCGGACATGGAGTACTTCGCCACCGTCGGAGGGGCGGATTGGTGTCAGCTGCGAATTCGTTCGTTTCCCTCGTCGTACAAGGGTTTTCGCGACACCGTGACCGGGTGCCGCTCGCCCGCCACGTCCACGGCGTACGACGCATCGTCGACCCAGGCCACGTCGATCGGCGAGCCGTCCGGGTCCCACACCCAGGCCAGCCCCACGCAGCAGCCGAGGGTGTCGCTCCACGCCGCCGAGGTCACCTGCCCGGCCGCTCGGCCCTCGCGCAGCACCAGCTCTCCGCCCCACAGCATCGGCTCGGCGTCGTCGACGCGGAAGCCGACGACCCGGCGCAGGGGGCCGCTCCGCCGTCGTTCCTCCACCGCCGAGCGGCCGAGGAAGTCGACGTCGGTCCGCAGCTTGCAGGCGAACAGCAGGCCGGCCTCCACGGGGCCGACGTCCGGGGTGAGCTCACGCCCGAAGGCGCGGTAGCCCTTGTCGAGGCGCAGCGAGTCGATCGCGTAGTAGCCGCCGCGGCGCACGTCGAGATCGGCTCCGGTCGCCAGCAGGTCCTCGTAGACGCCGACGGCGAACTCGGTCGGCACGTACAGCTCCCAGCCGAGCTCGCCGACGTAGGTGATCCGGGTGGCCCGGACCGTGGCGTGCCCCAGCGAGATCACCTGCGAGGTCGAGAACGGGAACGCGTCGTCGGAGAGGTCCGCGTCGGTGAGTCGTGACAGCAGCGACCGCGACGACGGCCCCATCACCCCGAAGACAGCGAGCGACGACGTCACGTCGACGAGGTCGACGTCGGCACCCGACGGCAGGTGGCGGCGGATGTGGTCCTGGTCGCGCTCGGTGGTGGCAGCACTGGAGACGACGAGGTACTCCTGCTCGGCGCGTGCGCGTCACCGTCACGTCGGACTCGTAGGTGCCGCGTCGGTTCAGCATCCCCGTGTAGACGGTGCGACCCACGGGCACGTCGACGTCGGCGGTGCACAGCCACTGCATCGAGGTCATGGCGTCCGGCCCGCGCAGCAGGTACTTGGAGAACGACGTCTGGTCGAAGACCGTCACCCCGGTGCGCGTGCTCGCCTGCTCCGCGGCGACCCAGGGCAGCCAGTTCTGCTTGCCCCAGGAGTACTCGATCTCCGACGACTCCCCCGGCGGCGCGAAGTAGTTGGCGCGCTCCCAGCCCATCTTGCTGCCGAAGCCGGCGTTGGCCTCCACGTGCAGGTGGTGCACCGGCGAACGGCGGAAGGGCCGGGCCGTGCGCATCTCGCGGTTGGGCCACGGGATCTCGTAGTGCAGCCCGAGCACCTCCCCGACGCGGTCACGCAGCCAGCGCACGTTGCCGTTGAAGTCGGCGAAGCGTCGTACGTCGACCCCGGTCAGGTCACTGGTCGGCTCACCCTCGACGACCCACTCCGCGAGCGCACGACCCGCGCCGCCCGCCGAGGCGATGCCGACGGAGTTGAACCCCGCGCCGACGAAGAAGCCCGCGACCCCGGGCGCCTCGCCGAGGATGAACTGGTTGTCGGGGGTGAACGACTCCGGCCCGTTGTAGAACTTGCGGATGCCGGTGGTCTCGAGCGCGGGGACACGCAGCAGGGCGTTGTCCATCAGCACCGAGAAGTGCTCCCAGTCCTCCTCGAGCAGCTGGAACTCGAAGGGGTAGGGAAGCTCGTACGGCGACACCCACGGCTTGGCCTCCGGCTCGAAGCCGCCGACGACGAGGCCGCCGACCTCCTCCTTGAAGTAGGTGTAGCCGTCGGGGTCGCGCATCACCGGGAAGTCGGGCTGCACCCCCTCGAACGGCTCGGTGACGACGTAGAAGTGCTCGGCCGAGTGCAGCGGCACGGTCACGCCGACCATCGCTCCCACGGCCGAGGCCCACTGGCCGGCGCAGTTGACGACGTACTCGGTCTCGATGTGGCCCTCGTCGTCAGCGGACGCCCAGCCCACGCCGCGCATCCGGCCTCCGGCCGTCGCGAGGTTCATCACCCTCGTCTTCTCGAAGACCTTGGCGCCCCGCATCCGCGCGCCCTTCGCCAGCGCGGCGGTCAGGTCCGTGGGGTTCGCCTTTCCGTCGCCGGGCAGCCAGATCGCGCCGACCAGGTCGTCGGTGCGCATCACCGGGTAGCGCTCCCCGGCCTGCTCCGGGGTCAGCAGGTCGCACTCGAGGTCGTAGGCCTCGGCGGTCGCGGCGGTACGACGCAGCTGGGTCATCCGCTCGGGCGTGCGGGCCACGATCAGCCCGCCGCACTGCTGGTAGCCCGACGAGAGGCCGGTCTCCTCCTCGAGCCCGGCGTAGAGCTCGGCGGAGTACTGCACGAGCCGGGTGCCGCTCTCGGAGGCTCGCAGCAGGCCGACCAGCCCGGCGGCGTGCCAGGTGGTGCCCGACGAGAGCCGTCCCTGCTCGAGCAGCACGACGTCGTCCCAGCCCAGCCGGGTGAGGTGGTAGGCCACGCTCGTGCCGATCACCCCGCCGCCGATGACGACGACGCGCGCGCGGTCGGGAACGGTCACGTCACGTCCTCGAGCAGCTGCCGGAAGCCGGGACGCTCCATCTCCGCGACGGCCCACTCGTAGTGCTCCATCGCCCATTCCCAGAAGTCGTAGTCGAGCGGGCTGACGGCGTTCTGGATGAACCCCCACAGGGACCAGCCGTACTGCGAGACCACCGCCTGGAGCCGGGCACGTGCCACCTTGTCCGGCCGGGGGCCGCCGAAGTACGTGGTCACGAGCTCCTCGAGGTGCTCGTCGTCGAGCCGGCACTCGGCCCAGGAGTTGCCGAGCTCGAAGCAGGCGTCGTTGTTGCCCGAGTAGTCGTAGTCGATCAGCCAGACCTTCTCGCCGTCGTCGATGAAGTTCTCGGCGAGCAGGTCGTTGTTGCACGGCACGGTGCCCTCGTCGCGCACCGCGAGGGCCTTCTTGATCTCGGCGAAGGTGTCGGCGTGGTCGTCGTACCCGTCGGCGATGCGGAAGCCCTGGCTCTCGCAACGCTCGCGGTAGCGCGGCTGGCGCTTGAACATGTCGAAGTCGTTGACGAAACGCGGTCCCTCGTGGAGCTGGCGGATCGCCTTCGCCGCACGCGTCGCGAAGCCGTCGGCCCGGAAGGCCTCGTTGCTCAGCGTGACGCCGTCGATGAAACCGATCACCAGCAGGCCGAGGTCCGGCCGGCTCTCGAAGACCGGGGCTCCCACCCCGGCCTCGGCCGCCGCGCGCGAGTTCGCGGCCTCGGCCTCACGGTCGATGTCGAGGTCCTCGGCGTTGTCCTCGCTCACGCGCACGACGAAGACGCCGTCGGGCGTGGTCACCTTGACGTTGCGGTTGGTCAGCCCACCGGAGAGGTCCTCGATCTCGCGCGGCTCACGCGCCAGGGCGGGGATCTCCGCGAAGCGCTCGTCCAGCTGGCGCCCGGTGAGGTCGAAGACCGACATACGCCGACCCTAGGGGGTCAACGCGCCGGGACGACCGTCTCGGCGAAGCGCGGGGACAGGGCGTAGCGGAGCAGCACGACGTCGCCGATGGGCCGCACCTCGGCGAGCGTCGCCCGGCGGCCCGGGTGGAACGGGAAGCGGCCGTTGCCCACGAACCTGCTCGCCCGCGAGTCGCCGACGAAGAACGGGGCGACCACGAGCTGCAGCTCGTCGGCGAGGTCGGCGGTGAGGAACTGGGTGAGCACGTTCCCGCCGCCCTCGACCATGAGCCGGCGTACGCCGCGGTCGTGGAGGTCCTCGACCACGCGGTGCAGGTCGACCCGGTGCCCGCCGTCGACGACGGTCGCCGACGAGCCGAGCCGTCGTCGGAGCCGCCCGGCCACCCCGCCCGGACAGAAGACGAGCCGGTCGCCGCTGCCGGTCGTGAAGAACCGGGCCGACGGATCCAGGTCGCCCCGACGGGTCAGCGTCACCCTGGCCGGCGACTCGCTGCGGCCCTGCGCGAGCCGGGCGGCCCGCAGCTCGGGCGAGCGCACCAGCAGCCGCGGGTCGTCGGCTCGCACCGTCGCGGCGCCGACGAGGATCGCGTCGGACTCCGCGCGGACGGCGTCGACCCGGGCGAGGTCGTCGGCGTTGGAGAGCAGCAGCCGTTCGCCGTCGCCGGCGTCGAGGTAGCCGTCGATCGACAGGGCGCAGCTGAGCAGGGTGTAGGGGCGCTCACGCATGGACCGGCTCCTTCCGTACGACGGGGACGGTGCTGCGACGAGCTCGTCGACGATCAGTCAGCAGGACCGCGACACCCGGCAGCGCGGCCGCCAGCGACATGACGCCGTACACGACGGCGGTGGCCACGCCCGCGCCCGCGCCGAGGCCCGCAGCCGCGAAGGCCCACGCCGCCACCCCCTCGCGAGGTCCCCAGCCCGCGACGTTGGCGGGGATGCTCATGGCGACCAGCACGACGAGGGCGAGCGGCACCATCCTCGAGACCGAGGAGTCCACCCCGGTCGTGTGGGCGGCCACCAGGAAGGTCGCGACGTAGCCGCTGATCGCACCGGTCGAGGCCAGCACGAGCAGCGGCCGGCCCACGAGCAGGGCCAGACCACCGAGACAGGCAGCCACCAGCACCGGCAGCGGGAGGTGGAGCGGCGAGGGAAGGAGCAGCAGCGCCAGCGCGGTGAGGGCGAGCTGGACTCCCTGGCCGGCCACCCGCTCGAAGACGACCGGGGCGAACCCGTGCCGCGCACCCCGGTGCACGTCACCCAGCACGCCGCCGGGCAGGGTCGTGTTGAGGAGCTGCGAGCGGTAGTAGGCGACCACCGCCTCACGCAGGGTCAGGTCGACGCCGCGGCCGTGCGCCACGAGGCTCCAGCGCCAGGCGCAGCACAGTGTCGTCGGCACCCCGATGAGCAACCCCGCCACGAGGGCGGTGGCGTCGACGGACCGGATGCCCGCGAGGAAGGGGCCGGTCCCGAGCCGCCACACGAGGAGGGCCACCAGGACGGCACCGCCGCCGAGGCGCAGCCTGGCCCACGAGCGCGGGCTCATCCGTCCACCTCGGCCAGCACGCGGGCGACCCGTGCCGCCGTCTCGCCCCAGCCGGTCAGGGTCGCGCGCCGTGCCCGGGAGGCAGTTCGCAGCGACGCCCGGAGCTCGGGCTCCTCGAGCCAGCGGCGGATCGCGTCGGCCAGCGCGCCGGGGTCGTCCGGCGGCACCAGCAGGCCACCGCCGTCACCGAGCGCCTCGGCCACGCCGCCGACGTCGGACGCGACCACCGGGACACCGCGCGCCTGGGCCTCGACGACGACCATGCCGTAGCTCTCGCGCCGCGTGGGCAGCACGAGCAGGTCGGACGAGGCGTACGTCGCGGCCAGGTCGGCCCCGACCCGCGGCCCGGTGAAGGTCACGCGCTCGTCGGCGGGCAGGCCACTCACCCACTCCGGGTCGCGATCCACGCTGCCGACACAGGTGAGCCCCCAGTCGAGATGGTCCAGCTTGGCCAGTGCCTCGAGCAGCACGTCGTGCCCCTTGTCGCGGATCACCGCCCCGACGCACAGCAGCGCTCCCGACGAGTCGCTGCCCGTGGCGAGCGGTGCCCGGTCCACCCCTGGTCGCACCACGTGAGCCGGCCGGCACAGCTGCCCGGCGGTCCAGGCACTCGTCGCGATCGCACCCCGCGCGGTCGCGAGCAGCGGGCCGTCGTACGGCATGTGCAGGAGCAGCACGACGCGCAGGCGATCGGCGTACGGCACGGCAAGGTCGGCCACCAGGCCGTCCACCAGGGTCACTCCGTCCGGAGGGATCGTGTCGGCGGCGTGGTGCACCCACACGTCGCGGCCCATCAGCCGCAGCCCCTCGATCACCCGGAGGTCGTACTGGTTGCCGCCGCTGGGTCGGCGCGGGTCGTCGTACCCCTCGGGCACCAGGACGTGGACGGAGCTCATAAGACCAGCTCGTAGCTCGCCCACGCGACGTGGGACTCGTGCAGGGTCACCGCCAGGGAGTCGAGCGCCGTGGCGGACTCCCCCAGCTCGCCGGCGTGGATCCGTTCAGCCAGCCGGTCGGCCACGAGCCGGGCGAGCACCTCGGTCGTGGTGTTCACGCCGGGCAGCTCGTCGTCGAGGTTGCGGTAGGTGAGGTCACCGACCACGGCCCGCAACGCGTCGGTCGCCCGGCCGATGTCGACGACGATCCCGTCGCCGTCGAGCTCCTTCCGGCGAAAGCTCGCATCCACGAGGTACGTCGCCCCGTGCAGCCGCTGCGCCGGTCCGAAGACCTCGCCGCGGAGGCTGTGCGCCACCATCAGGTGGTCGCGCACGGTGACGGTGAACATCAGACGCCCTCCTCGTAGGTGATCCCGTGGCACAGCGCCGGGAGCTCGCCGCGCACCAGCCGCGGCAGCACCGAGGGCAGGTCGTCGAACGGCGACTCCCCCGTCAGCAGGCAGTCGTACGACGGGTCGCGGAGCATCTCGAGCGCCAGGGCCAGCCGATCGGCCGTGCTGTGGCGGCCTCGTCGCGACGGCGCGACCGCACCGACCTGGCTGGCCCGGATCGCCAGCCGCCTCGCGTGGAACGCACCGCCCAGCGACAGCGTGACCTCGCCGTCGCCGTACCAGCTCAGCTCGACGACGGAGCCCTCGGTCGCCAGCAGGTCGAGCGAGAGCTGGAGCCCCTCGCCGGTCGCACTGGTGTGCACGACCAGGTCGCGCCCGTCGGCGGCGTCCGCCGGCAGGGCGAAGTCCGCACCCAGCGCATCGGCCACCGCGGCACGAGACGGGTCGACGTCGACCAGCTCGACCCGCACGCCGGGGATCTGCGCGAGCACGCGCGCCACGCAGCAGCCGACCATCCCCCCGCCGACCACCGTGACGCGGTCTCCGGGCAGCACGCCGGAGTCCCACACCGCGTTCACCGCGGTCTCGACGGTGCCGGCGAGCACCGCCCGGCCCGGCGGGACGTCGCCGGGCACCGGGAAGACCGCCGAGGCGGGGACGACGTACTCGGTCTGGTGCGGGTGCAGGCAGAACACCGTCCGTCCGCGCAGCGACCGGTCGCCGTGCTCGACGACGCCGACGCTGAGGTAGCCGTACTTCACCGGTCCCGGGAACTCCCCCTCCTGGAAGGGCGCGCGCATCGCCTCGCGCTGCGAGTCGGGCACCCTGCCGGCGAACACCAGGGTCTCGGTGCCGCGGCTGATCCCCGAGCGCAGGGTGCGTACGCGCACCTCACCCACGTCCGGGTCGCGCACTGCGACCGGACGGATCTCACCCACGCCAGGCTCTCGGAGCCAGAAGGCACGCGCCATGAACCCCGGAACCCCTTCCTGCGTCCTCCTCGGTAACCCCATGAACGGAGGGAACGTGCACGCGGTTCAAACGCCGGTGCTGCCGACGGTGGTGCGAGGCCCGGCCAACCAGGTCACCTCCACCCGGGCGCTGCTCGCGCTCGCGGTGGCCCTGATGGTCGCGGTCACCCCACTGACCGCGGTGCCGACCGCCCTTCTCGTGACCACGGCGACGGTCGCGCTGGCCCTCGACTGGGTGGACGGCCGGGTCGCGCGCCGCACCGGAACCGTCACCGCGTTCGGGGCACGCTTCGACATGGAGGTCGACGCGTTCCTCATCCTGGTGCTCAGCGTGTACGTCGCCCGCTGGTTCGGCCCGTGGGTGCTGGCGATCGGCCTGGCCCGCTACGCACTGCTCGCCGCGGAACAGGTCTGGCCGTGGCTCCGGCGGCCGGTGCCGCCGCGCTACTGGCGCAAGGTGGTGGCCGCCGTCCAGGGGATCGTGCTGACCGTCGCCGCGTCGGGGCTCCTGCCGCACGAGCTGATGGCGGGCGTCCTCGTCGGTGCGCTGATGCTTCTCGCCGAGTCCTTCGGTCGCGACGTGCTGTACCTGTCCAGAAGCAGGCTGGCCCACCGATGAGAAGCTGCTCACGGTCCTGGCCCTCGTGCTCGTCTGGGCGGCCCTGACCCTGCCCGACCGGCTGGAGACGGTGCACGCCTCCACCTTCGCGCGGCTGCCGCTGGAGCTGGTCGTGCTGGTCGCCGTCGGCGTGCTGCTCCCCCGGCGAGCCGGAACGATCGTGCTGGTGGGCGCCGGCGTGCTGCTCGGCGTGCTGACGGTGCTGAAGATCCTCGACATCGCCTTCTTCGAGGCGTTGCGACGGCCCTTCGACCTGGTCGTGGACTGGCGGTACGCCGGGTCGACGGTCGGCTTGGTCCACGACTCGTTCGGCAGCGTGCTCGGCACCGTCATCCTGGCCGTCTTCGGCCTCGTGATCGTGGGCCTGCTCACCCTGGTCCCGCTGGCGCTGCTGCAGCTGCGACGCGGCACCGAGGAGCACCGCCGCACCACGCTGCAGGTGGTCGCGGTGCTGGTGGTGGCCTGGCTCCTCCTCGCCTTCACCGGCACCGGGCTGGCCACGGCCGTCACCTCGTCGTACGCCGAGGACCAGGTGGCGAGGGTGCCCGCCCTGCTCCACGACGAGCACGAGTTCCGCCTGGCCACCACGCACGACCCGATACGCGATCTACCGGGCGACCAGCTGCTGCGCGGCCTGCGGGGCAAGGACGTGCTGCTCGTCTT
>CAWCFR010000026.1:0-54366 GCA_963794725.1 uncultured Actinomycetota bacterium | reverse complement strand
CACGACCTCGAGCACGGCGATGACCGTCGCCACCGCCACGAAGCCGAGCGCGGCGGTGACGGCGGCGCCGAGCGCGTGGGCGTAGGCGGCGGGGCCGGTGCCCACGACGGCGGCGAAGAACACCGAGCCGATCACCGCCTGGCCGATCGCGAGGCCGACCCGCTGCGCGGTCTGCAGCACGCCCCCGGCCGTGCTGCCGACGACCGGGTCGACGTCCATCAGCGTCAGCGCCTGGTTGGGGGTGATCAGCCCGCCGGTGCCCAGGCCCATCACGAACAGCGGGCCGGCCAGCGCGAGGGTCGCGTGCTCGACGGGCACCGCCCGCGCGACCAGCGCCATCGAGAGCGCACCGAGTCCGAAGACCAGGCAGGCGCCGACGACCAGCGGCCGGCCGATCCGGGTGACGAACCGGCCGGCGGTCTGGGCCGCGATCGCGCTGCCGACCGCGAACGCGGTGACGCCGAGGGCCGAGTCGAGGGCGCTGTAGCCCAGGCCGCGCTGGAAGTAGAGCGCCAGCACCAGCGGCAGGCCGGCCTTCGCGGGGAAGAAGGCGAGGGCGAGCAGCACGCCCGCGGTGTACGACGGCCGCCGGAACAGCCGCAGGTCGACGAGCGGGTCCTTGCGCTCGCGGGTCAGTCGTCGCTCGCGCAGGAAGAACATGACCAGCAGCGCAGCGGCGGGCAGGGCGAGGAGCACGACGCGCGGGCCGATGCTGCGGTACTCCACCGACGCGAACAGCACGCAGAAGGTGGCCGAGCCCAGCATCGCCGAGCCGATCACGTCGAGCCGGTGCCGGCCGACCGGCGGCGCGTCGGGCAGGTAGCGACGGGCCAGCGTGATCACGACCAGGCCGACCGGCACGTTGACGAAGAAGACCAGCCGCCAGCCGAGGTCGGGCCCACCGAGCGCGATCAGGGAGCCGCCGACCAGCGGGCCGAGCGCGGTGCCCAGCCCGACCGTCGTGCCCAGCGCGCCGAAGGCCCGGCCGCGCTCGTTGCCGCGGAACATCTGCTGCACCAGCCCGGAGACCTGCGGGTTGACCAGCCCGCCGAACAGGCCCTGCAGCACGCGCATGGCGATCAGCACCGAGGCGGTCGGCGCGAGCCCGGAGAGGGCGCTGGTGACGGCGAAGCCGGCGATGCCGATCTGGAACATCCGGCGCCGGCCGTGGTCGTCGCCGAGCCGCCCGGCGAGGACGGGCACCAGCCCGAACGCCAGCGTGTAGCCGCTGACCACCCACTGCAGCTCGGAGGAGCCCGCGCCGGTGGCGTCGCCGATCGCGGGCAGCGCCACGTTGGTGACGCTCACGTCGAGCAGGGTCATGAACAGCGCGCTGCAGCAGACCAGCAGCGCCACCCAGCGCCGGTGGTCGGCCGCCGCGTCGACCTCCGCGGCCTCGGCGCTCGGGTGGCCGCTCGTGGGGGAACTCGCTGATGCCTCAGCCCTCCTGGAGGGGTTCCACGAGCAGCGCGGCGCCGCGGCCGGCGACCCTGGTCAGCACGAGGGTGCTCTCCCTCTCACCGCGCAGCGACAGGCGCTTGCGCAGCTCGTCGGGGACCACGGAGACGCCCCGCTTCTTGATCGTGAGCCGGCCGATGCCGCGCTCGCGCAGGGCCGCCCGCAGCTGCTTCTCGCGGAACGGCACCTCCTCCAGCACCCGGTAGGAGCGCGCGAACGGCGACCGGAAGGCCTGGTCGGAGGTGACGTAGGCGATGTGCTCGTCGAGCAGCCGACCACCCACACCGGCCGCGACCGCGGTGACCAGGCCGGCGCGGATGACCGCGCCGTCGGGCTCGTAGAGGAAGGCGCCGAGCGCGCCGGTCGGCGGTGGCTGCCCGTCGTACGGGTCGTCCTCCTCGGTCAGCGTGGCCAGCCCGCCGTCGCCGATCACCGTCGCGCGCCGTCGCGACGTGGCCAGCCGACCCGACCACAGCACCGCCTCCTTGACCTCGCGGTGGTCGCTGACCCACTCGGCCTCCACGCCGTCCGGCACGAGCTCGTGGGGCAGGCCGGGCGCCAGCTTCACGCACGCGTCGCGGCCGAGCAGGCGCTCGACGAAGGGCCACGGGGGAGCGAAGTCGGCCGGGTCGAAGGTGCGGCCGCGCGCCGTACGACGGGCCGGGTCGGCGAAGGCGACGTCGAAGGGCGCCGTGTCGACCTCGGCCGGCGTCGGCGACCGTGACCGCGCCGCCGAGGGAGAGGGCGGCCAGGTTGGCCTCCGCCACGGCCACCCGCACGGGGTCGAGGTCGACGCCCGCCGCGGTCAGCCCGGCGCGCGCGAACGCGACCAGGTCGCCGCCGATGCCGCAGCCGAGGTCGACCACCGTCCGCAGGCCGGCAGCGGTGATCCGGGCCGCCCGGTGCTCGGCCACCGGCAGCCGGGTGGCCTGCTCGAGGCCGTCGCGGGTGAAGTACATCCGCCCTGCCAGCGCCCCGAACTTGGCCTCGGCCCGCCGCCGCAGGTCGACCTGGGTCAGCGCGGCCGCGACGTGCGAGGCGGAGCCCGACCGGCGCAACCGCTCCTGCGCGCGCAGCGGATCGCTCCTGCGCCACGTCGGCCGCCTGCTCGAGCAGCCGCTGCCCCTCGTCGGTGAGCAGCCAGCCGACGTCCTCGAGCTCCACCCGGGCATCCTCGCAGGGACGGCCGCACGACTCCGTACCCTCGCTGGCACTCGCTGGGTCTGAGTGCTAGTTTTCTGATTGGCACTCTCCCGGTGAGTGTGCCAATGACTTCGAAGCAACAACCACCCCAACTGTCCAGAAACTGGAGGTCGACAATCGTGTCGGTCAACATCAAGCCCCTCGAGGACCGGATCGTCGTGCAGCCCCTGGACGCCGAGCAGACCACGGCGTCCGGCCTGGTCATCCCGGACACCGCCAAGGAGAAGCCCCAGGAGGGCGAGGTCCTGGCGACCGGCCCCGGTCGCATCGACGACAACGGCAACCGCGTCCCGCTCGACGTCAACGTCGGCGACAAGGTGATCTACAGCAAGTACGGCGGCACCGAGGTCAAGTACGCCGGCGAGGAGTACCTCATCCTCTCCGCCCGCGACGTCCTCGCCGTCGTTTCCTGATCCGTTCCCGCATCTCGAGTGCTCAGGTGGCTGCCCCGGCGTCCACGTGGGCACTCGACTGCTTTCTAGAGGAGTAACTGCATGCCCAAGATCCTGGAGTTCGACGAGGACGCCCGCCGCAGCCTCGAGCGCGGCGTCGACAAGCTCGCCAACGCGGTCAAGGTGACGCTCGGCCCCCGCGGCCGCTACGTCGTCCTCGACAAGAAGTGGGGCGCGCCCACGATCACCAACGACGGTGTCACCGTCGCGCGTGAGGTCGAGCTGGACGACCCGTTCGAGAACCTCGGTGCCCAGCTGACCAAGGAGGTCGCCACCAAGACCAACGACGTGGCCGGCGACGGCACGACGACGGCGACGGTGCTGGCCCAGGCGATGGTCCACGAGGGCCTGCGCGCCGTGGCCGCCGGCGCCAACCCGATGTCGCTCAAGCGCGGCATGGACAAGGCGACCGCCGCTGTCACCGACGCCCTCTCCGCCGCGGCGCGCGACGTCGACGACCGTGCCGACATGGCCGCCGTCGCGACCGTCTCGAGCCGCGACGAGGTCATCGGCGACCTGCTGGCCCAGGCCTTCGACAAGGTCGGCAAGGACGGCGTGATCACCGTCGAGGAGTCCAACACCATGGGCACCGAGCTGGAGTTCACCGAGGGGATGCAGTTCGACAAGGGCTACCTCTCGCCGTACTTCGTCACCGACCAGGAGTCGATGGAGGCCGTCCTCGACGACCCCTTCATCCTGCTGAACCAGGGCAAGATCTCGGCGATCTCCGAGCTGCTGCCCGTGCTCGAGAAGGTCATCGCCGCCGGCAAGCCGCTGTTCATCCTCTCCGAGGACGTCGAGGGCGAGGCGCTCTCCACGCTGGTGGTCAACAAGATCCGCGGCACCTTCAACGCCGTCGCGGTGAAGAGCCCGGCCTTCGGTGACCGCCGCAAGTCGATGATGCAGGACATCGCGACCCTGACCGGTGGTCAGGTCGTCTCGCCCGAGGTCGGCCTCAAGCTCGACCAGGTCGGTCTCGACGTGCTCGGCACCGCCCGCCGCGTCGTGGTCACCAAGGACAACACCACGATCGTCGAGGGTGGCGGCAAGCCCGACGAGGTCAACGGCCGCGTCAACCAGATCAAGGCCGAGATCGAGAACACCGACTCCGACTGGGACCGCGAGAAGCTCCAGGAGCGCCTCGCGAAGCTGGCCGGCGGTGTCTGCGTGGTCAAGGTCGGCGCCGCCACCGAGGTGGAGCTGAAGGAGAAGAAGCACCGCATCGAGGACGCCGTCTCCGCGACGCGCGCCGCGATCGAGGAGGGCATCGTCGCCGGCGGCGGCTCCGCCCTCGTGCACGCGGTCTCCGTCCTCGACGACGGCCTCGGCCTCACCGGCGACGAGGCCACCGGTGTCCGCATCGTGCGCCTGGCCGCCGACCAGCCGCTGCGCTGGATCGCCGAGAACGGCGGCGACGAGGGCGCCGTGGTCGTCGCCAAGGTGCGCGAGCTCGGCGTCGGCAACGGCTACAACGCCGCCACCGGCGAGTACGGCGACCTGGTTCCCCAGGGCGTGCTCGACCCGGTCAAGGTGACCAAGTCGGCGCTGATCAACGCCAGCTCGATCGCCGGCATGCTGCTGACCACCGAGACCCTGGTGGTCGAGGCCCCCGAGGAGGAGGAGCCCGCTCCCGCCGGTCACGGGCACGGCCACGGCCACTGAGCCCTCGACCGGGTCGGTTTCCCAGGTTAAGAACCCAAACTGCCTCTTCACACAGGTTGCAACCTGTGTGAAGAGGCAGTTTGTGTGTTAACACAGGAAACTGACCCGGCCAGTGGCCCGCGCCCAGCCCGCGGCCACCACCGCACTCGGGAGGACAGATGACCCCACCCCCGCTCGTCGTGGTGATGGGTGTCTCCGGGTCCGGCAAGTCGACGGTGGGGGCGGCGCTCGCGCAGCGGCTCGGCGTGCCGTTCGCGGACGCCGACGACTTCCACCCCGAGGCCAACATCGCGAAGATGACGGCCGGGCACGCGCTGGACGACGACGACCGCCGCCCGTGGCTCGAGGCGGTCGGGGAGTGGCTCGCCCAGCACGACTCCGAGGGCGGCGTGATGAGCTGCTCGGCGCTCAAGCGCAGCTACCGTGACCAGCTCCGGCACCACGCTCCCCGGGTCGAGCTCGTGCACCTGCACGGGACCCGCGAGGTGATCGCCCGGCGGCAGGCGAGCCGGCCCGGCCACTTCATGCCGTCCTCGCTGCTGGACTCCCAGTTCGCGACCCTCGAGCCACTGGCCCCCGACGAGCACGGCGTGGTCATCGACGTCGACCAGGGCATCGATGCCATCGTCCAGGGGTACGTCGACCAGCACCCCGACCTGGAGAGGTGAACTCGGTGATCCCACTCGCCACCACGGACCTGACCGCGCCTGTGGCCGCCGGCTGGCAGCTCGTCACCGCCGCCCTGGTCGGCATCGCGGTGATCGTCGTGCTGATCACCTGGCTCAAGGTGCACCCGTTCCTGGCGCTGATCTTCGGCGCACTCACGGTCGGCCTCATCGCCGGGCAGAACCTCAACGACGTCATCCTCAGCTTCTCCACCGGCTTCGGTACGACGGCCGCGTCGGTGGGCGCCCTGGTCGCGCTGGGCGCCATGTTCGCGAAGCTGCTCGCCGACTCCGGCGGTGCCGACCAGATCGTCGACACGATCGTCGGCAGGGCCTCCAAGGCGGCGCTGCCGTGGGCGATGGCCGGCGTCGGCGCGCTGATCGGGCTGCCGATGTTCTTCGAGATCGGGCTGGTCATGCTGATGCCGGTCATCTACATGGTGGCCCGGCGCTCGGAGGTCTCGATCATCACGATCGGCATCCCCACGCTGGCCGGCCTGTCGGCGATGCACGGCCTGGTGCCGCCGCACCCCGGCCCGTTGCTGGCGATCGACACCCTGCACGCGGACCTCGGCCGGACCCTGATCTTCGGCGTGATCGTCGCCATCCCCACGGTGATCGTCGCCGGTCCGCTGTTCGGGAAGGTGGCCGGGCGCTGGGTCGACGTCGAGCCACCGCACATCTTCGAGCAGACGCGAGGGCGAGCGGGAGCTCGACCGTCGCCCGGCCTTCGGGATCACCCTGGCGACGGTGCTGCTGCCCGTCGTGCTGATGATGGCCAAGGCGATCGCCGACATCGTCATCGACGACGACAAGGACCGCGTCCAGCAGTTCTTCGACATCATCGGCAACCCGTTCATCGCGCTGCTGGTGGCGGTCGTGGTGGCGATGTTCACCTTCGGCCGCGGCTCGGGGATGGCCCGTGCCGAGATCAGCTCCTCTGTCGCCGATGCGCTGCCACCGATCGCGGGGATCTTCCTGATCGTCGGCGCCGGCGGTGGCTTCAAGCAGGTGCTGATCGACACCGGCATCGGCACGGTCCTCGCCGACTGGGCCAAGGGCGCCAACGTCTCGGTCATCCTGCTCGCCTGGGTGCTGGCCGTGCTGATCCGCCTCGCGACGGGATCCGCCACCATCGCCACGATCACCGCGTCGGGCCTGATGGTCGGGCTGGTCGGCGGGCTGGCGCCGTCGGAGGTCTCCCTCGTCGTGCTGGCCGTGGGTTCCGGCTCGGTGTTCTTCTCCCACGTCAACGACGCCGGCTTCTGGCTGGTCAAGGAGTACTTCGGCCTCAGCGTCGGCCAGACGATCAAGTCGTGGTCGCTGATGGAGACGGTGCTCTCGGTCAGCGGCCTGGTCTTCGTGCTGCTGCTCTCGATCGCGGTGTAGCCGCGCGGATCAGTCGCGGCCGCGCAGGAAGCCGACCCGCATCTCCCGGAGCTCGGGCTCCATCAGGCCCGAGGTGACCGCCGGGTCGCGCATCATGATCGCGCGGGCGGCCTCCTCGTCGGGCGCCTCGATGACCGCGACCCCGATGTTGTCCCGCCCGTACGTCGGCCCGGCCAGGATCAGCACGCCGTCGGCCAGCATCCGGGCGAGGTTCTCGGAGTGCTCCTGCATGATCGCGACCTCGTCGGGGGTGATCGTCTCGACGAAGTCCTCGCGCGGGGGATGGATGAGGTACAACCACTCGGCCATGCCGCGATCGTAGGCGGCCCTCAGCCTTGGCGCAGGGGCACGAACCGGTAGGCGCCGTGCTCGGAGGTGCGCACCCGGTCGCCGCGGCGCTCGACCAGCAGCATCGTGCTGCTCACCGGCACGACCATCCGGCCGCCCGCGCCGAGCTGGTCCACCAGCTCGGCGGGCAGCGACGTCGCGTTCGCGGAGACCAGGATCCGGTCGTACGGCGCCTCCTCCGGCACCCCCAGCACCCCCGGCTCGGCCTGCCGGACCGAGGCCCAGCCGAACCCGGTCGCCGCCACGTTGCCGGCCCCGAACTCCGTCAGCCGGGGCTCGAGCTCGACACCGACGACGACTCCCTGCGGTCCGGTCAGGTGGGCCAGCAGCGCCGTCGTCCAGCCCGACCCGGCGCCCACGTCGAGGACGCGCTGACCCGGTTCGACCTCCAGCAGCGCCAGCATCGAGCGGACGGCGCGAGGCTGTGAGCTGGTCTGGCCCTTCCCGATCGGGATCGGCCCGTCGTACGACGCCCGGTGCCGCGACCCGCGGGGCAGGAAGTCCCGACGCGGGACCGCCTCGAACGCGGCGGCCAGCCGCGTCCGCGCAGCCGGACCGGCAGCCATCCGTCCAGTCTCCTGTCACCTGCGCGAAACACAAGCGCAGCGCTGGTGCAACACGCCCCCGTCACAGTGACGCCATGTTCTACCGAGTCCGTGCCTCGCTGCACGAGCGACCCGGGGCGTTGGCCCTGCTCGCTGCGCGCTGCGGTGACGCCGGCCTCAACATCCTCGGGCTGCAGATCTTTCCCGACCTGGGCCGGGTCACCGACGAGCTGGTGATCAGCGCTCCCGAGGACTGGACCGCCAAGGCGGTCGCCGATCTCGTGAGTGGTGCAGGCGGGGACGAGGTGAGCGTCGAACCCTGCACCACTCACGACCTGATCGACCAGCCGACCCGGTGGCTGGCCGCCGCGCAGGACGTCGTCGCCGACCCGGAGCTGCTCCCGGCCCTGCTCGACAAGCTGCTCGGGCCCGCACCCGGAGAAGTGGAGCGCCACCGAGCACTCCCGCGCCGAGGCGCTCCGGTCGCTGGCCCAGGGTGTCGGTGCCTCAGGGCCGCAGCACTCGGACAGCGTGGAGTACGACGAGACCGGCAACGGCGTCCTCGCCCGCATCGGGGGCCACGTCGTCGGCGCTGCGTCGTTCGACGGCGAGCACGACCTGACCGTCGAGGTCGCGCCGGCCTGGCGGCGGCTCGGCATCGGCACGGCCCTGCTGACCCACGCGGTGACGCTGGCGGCGTCGGGCGGCATCGACGAGCTGGTGCTCGCCGCGCCCGCCGGCGACGAGGGCTTCGTGACCTGGCTGCTGCACGCCGGTGTCCGCGCGCGGATGAAGTCCGTGGACGGGATGGTGCAGGCCCGCGTCTCGGCCGCCGGACCCGCCGCCCGGGTGCGCTGAGCCGTCGTACGGCGCCGTTAGACTCGGTCCATGACGGCTGAGGTCCCCGACAAGTTCGCCGCTCTGGGGCTGACCTACGACGACGTCCTGCTGCTGCCCGGCGAGACCGACGTGATCCCCAGCGAGGTCGACACGGGCACCCGCCTGACCCGCAACATCTCCCTGCGCACCCCGCTGATCTCCAGCGCGATGGACACCGTCACCGAGTCGCGGATGGCCATCGCGATGGCACGCCAGGGCGGCATCGGCATCCTGCACCGCAACCTGTCGATCGAGGACCAGGCCTACCAGGTCGACCTCGTGAAGCGGACCCAGACCGGGATGATCTCCAACCCGGTGACGATCACCCCCGACAAGACGCTCGAGGAGCTCGACCAGATCTGCGGTGAGTACCGCGTCTCCGGGCTCCCCGTCGTCGACGTCGACGACCGCCTCCTCGGCATCATCACCAACCGCGACCTGCGCTTCACCCCGGTCGCGGAGTGGGCCTCCACCAAGGTCGACGAGGTGATGACCCCGATGCCGCTGATCACCGCGCCGGTCGGCATCTCCCGCGACGACGCCACCGCCCTGCTGCGCAAGCACAAGCGCGAGCGGCTGCCGATCGTCGACGAGGACGGCCGGCTCGCCGGGCTGATCACCGTCAAGGACTTCGTGAAGTCCGAGCAGTTCCCGATGGCCTCCAACGACGCCCACGGCCGGCTGCTCGTGGGCGCGGCCGTCGGCTACTTCGGCGAGGCGTGGCAGCGCGCCGCGACGCTGGTCGACGCCGGGGTCGACGTGCTCGTGGTCGACACCGCCCACGGCCACGCCCGCCTCCTGCTCGACATGGTGCGCCGGCTCAAGGACGACCCCGCCACGCGGCACGTCGAGATCGTCGGCGGCAACGTCGCCACCCGCGAGGGTGCGCAGGCGCTCATCGACGCCGGGGTCGACGCCGTCAAGGTCGGCGTCGGGCCCGGGCTCGATCTGCACCACCCGCGTGGTGGCCGGCGTCGGCGTCCCCCAGGTCACCGCGATCTACGAGGCGTCGCTCGCGTGCGGCCCGGCCGACGTGCCCCTCATCGCCGACGGCGGCCTGCAGTACTCCGGCGACATCGCGAAGGCGCTGGTCGCCGGCGCCGAGTCGGTGATGTTCGGCTCGCTGCTCGCCGGCTGCGAGGAGAGCCCGGGCGAGCTGGTCTTCGTCAACGGCAAGCAGTACAAGTCCTACCGCGGCATGGGCTCGCTCGGCGCGATGTCGAGCCGCGGCAAGAAGTCCTACTCCAAGGACCGCTACTTCCAGGCCGACGTCTCCAGCGACGACAAGATCGTGCCCGAGGGGATCGAGGGGCAGGTCGCCTACCGCGGTCCGCTCTCGGCCGTCGCGCACCAGCTGATCGGTGGCCTGCACCAGTCGATGTTCTACGTCGGCGCGCGCAGCATCGCCGAGCTGCGCGAGAAGGGCCGCTTCGTGCGGATCACCTCCGCGGGCCTGAAGGAGAGCCACCCGCACGACGTGCAGATCACCGCCGAGGCCCCCAACTACTCGTGGCGTTGACCTCGCCGCCCCTGCCCCGCCCGATCGAGCTGCGTCCGATCCAGGACGCTGACTGGCCGCAGGTGCACGAGATCGTCGTCGAGGTGGCCGCCGCGGGGGAGACCTACGCGATGGACGTCCCGGCCTCGGTCGAGGAGACCCGCGCGTTCTGGGACGGGTCAGCACGTCGTGGTGGCGGAGGACGACGGGCGGATCCTGGGCTCCGCGAAGATGGGCCCCAACCGCCCCGCCCAGGGAGCCCACGTCGGCACGGCCAGCTTCATGGTCGGTTCGGCCGCCCGCGGTCGCGGAGTCGGGCGGGCGCTGGCCGAGCACATGGTCGCCTGGCACCGCGAGCACGGCTTCCGGGGCATCCAGTTCAACGCGGTCGTGGCGACCAACACCTCCGCCGTACGGCTGTGGGAGTCGCTGGGCTTCGAGACGATCGGCCTGGTCCCGGGCGCCTTCCGGCTGCCGTCGGGGGAGTACGTCGACCTGCACGTCATGTACCTCCCGCTGTGCAGGGCTGACCCGGTCTCCACCTCCCGGCCAGAGGATCAGTACCGCGGGTGGAGGCGACCGCCCCGTCCGGCGGCAAGGGTGGATCCATGACGACCTACTCGATGCCCCGGCGCAGCCGCCACGAACGGTCGCTGGACGGCCTGGCTGACCGCGGCGTCGGTCGCGGTCGTCGCGGGCGTCCTGCTCGGAACGGCCGACGTCGTCTGGAGCGTCCGCGGGGGGCCGCTCTGGACGGCGATCGGCAACTCGTGCGCCGGCTGGGCCACGGCCGCCTTCGTGCTCGGCTTCCTGCTCCGGCTCGACCCGCTGCGCTCCGCCCTCGCCGGGGTGGTGATGCTGGTGGTCGCGGTCGAGACCTACTACGCGGCGGCCTGGTGGTTGCTGGGGAGCGACCGCAGCATCATGACCTCCGCCGTCGCCGAGATCTGGCTGGTCCTCGCCGTCCTCGTCGGGGCACCGCTCGGGTTCGCGGGTGGCCTCGCCGTGCGCGGCGGCAGCCGGCTGCTCAGCGCCCTCGGGTACGCCGTCGGCGCCGCGATCCCGCTCGGCGACGCGCTCCACGTCGGCCTGCGCTCGGCCTCCCCGGACCGGGCCCTCCAGGCCGAGGCGCTGCTGATCGCGGCGGCACTCGTCCTCCTGCCCTCCCTGCGACGCCCGTCCGTGGCCGTGCTCGCGGTCGCGCTGTGCCTACCCGCTGGCGCTGGTCGTGGCGCACGTCTTCGGGTTCTTCGGGATCAGCGTCTGAGCTCAGAGGAGCTCGTGCTGGTGCGCGAACACGACGATCTGCACCCGGTCACGCAACGACAGCTTGCGCAGGATCGCGCCGACGTGGGTCTTCACCGTCGACTCGCTGGCGAAGATGCGGGCGCCGACCTCGGTGTTCGACAACCCCTGGCGACGGCGGCGAACACCTCGCGCTCCTTCTCGGTCAGCGCGAGGTACGCCGCGGGAGGCGGGGTGGGCGCCACGAACTGTGAGTCGAGGAGGGAAGCCAGGTCGGCGGGGGCGAGCACCGCGTTGCCGGAGTGCACGGTGCGGATCGCGTCACCGAGCATCGCCGGGGTGGTGCCCTTGAGCAGGAACCCGCTGGCGCCGTAGCGGATCGCCGTCGCCGCCCGGTCGTCGAGGTTGAAGGTGGTGAGCACGACCACCCGCAGCGGTCGCGAGCGCCTGGCCGAGCGCTCCGGCGAGAGCAGCTGGCGGGTCGCCTCGACGCCGTCGAGCTCGGGCATCCGGATGTCCATCAGCACGACGTCGGGCTCGACCTCGTCGGCGACGCGCAGGGCCTCGTGCCCGTCGCCGGCCTGACCGACCACCGTCATCCCGTCCTGGGCGTCGACGATCGTCGCGAGGCCGGCGCGGAACAGCTCCTGGTCGTCGACCAGCAGCACCCGGATCTCACCGCTCATCGCGTCGCCCACCTCAGCCCGCCTGCCGCAGCGGCACCCACGCGGTCGCCGTGTAGGTCGAGGCGCGGGCCTCGTCGCGCCGGCGTACGTCGAGCCGGCCGCCCACCGACTCCAGCCGCCGCCGCATGCCCTCCACTCCCTGCCCGCCCGGGGCAGGTCGAGCTGCGATCGGCTGTGTCTCCTCGAGGTCGACCCCGGGGTAGGCATCCACGCCGTTGCGGACCTCGAGCCGCAGCTCGCCCTCCCAGTGGCGCTCGACGACGATCGGGGTGGTGCGCGACCCGTGCTTGATGGCGTTGGTGAGCATCTCCTGCAGGACCCGGTAGGCCACCGTGTCGAGCTCGGGCGGCAGCGGCCGGGCCTCGCCGTGCTCCCGGGTCTCGACGGCGTGACCGCTGGCACGCACTCCGTCGACGAGGCTCTCCAGGGCGGCGGTCCGGGCGCCGACGGTGGGCTGGGTCGTGGCCAGCACCTGGCGCACGTCGTCCAGCGAGGAGCGCGCCGAGCTCGAGATCCGGGCGAGGGTCTCGCGCAGCGCCTCCGGGTCCTCGGCGTACTCCGCGGCGTCCGCCTGGCTGAGGATGACCGTGAGGGAGTGCCCGACGACGTCGTGGACGTCGCGGGCCAGCTGGGCCTGCTCCTCCCGCAGCCGGGCGATCTCCTCGGCCTGCTCACGGTCGACGACGGCGCGGGCCGTCTCGACCTCGGCGGCGACCTGCGACTCGCGGGAGGCCTCGGCACCGGCCCAGAACCGCAGCGCCAGTCCGGCCAGCCACGGCAGGCTCAGGATCGCGGCACCCAGCAGCGCGAGCGCGACGGCGGTGCGGCCGAAGCCGCCCCCCGAGAAGTAGGTCGCCCGCAGGAGCTCACCGAGCCCGCCCTCGGTCAGCATCGCCAGCCCGTAGGTGCGCACGTAGACGGTGGCCAGGATGACCGTGGCCGGCGTCGCGGCCAACCCGAGCACGACCGTGACCGGGCCGCCCCACCGGGCGCAGCCGAACGGCACCGCCGCCAGGGCCAGCTCGACGAGCATCAGCTGGGAGCCGGTCGCCACCTGCCACAGACCCAGGGCCGCCATCAGTCCCAGCGCCAGCTCGGGTCGCCACCGACAGGTGCCCACGGCCAGCGCGACGACGAGGGACATCAGGGCGAGCTCGAGCTGGCTGGAGAACAGCACCCGGACGGTGACCGTCTCCCACAGACCGAGCACCAGGACGACGGCTCCCGCGGTGATGTCGGCGGCCCAGGGCCGGAGCGACGAGGGAGGTGGTCCAGGCATGACCGCGCCATCGAACCACGGACGGCGGGTCACCGTGCTGGTCACCGCAGGGCGTCGCGGACGAGCCGGTCGACCAGGTCGGGGTAGGTCACACCGGCCGCGGCGAACATCCGGGGCACCTGGGAGTGCTCGGTGAATCCCGGGGCGGTGTTCACCTCGTTGAGCACCAGGCCCCCGGGTGTCAGGAAGAAGTCGATCCGAGCGACGCCACCGCATCCCAGCGCGTCGTACATCGTCAGCGCGTCGCGCTCGAGCGCCCGCAGCTCGTGACGGGTCAGCCGCGCCGGCACGAGGAAGTCCGGAGCGGCGTCGTACTTCGCACCGGCGTCGAAGATGCCGTCGACGAAGATCTCGAGGGGAGGGGCCACGAACCGGTCGGAGCCGTGCCCCAGCACCGCGACGTCGATCTCGCGTCCGACGACCTGGTCCTCGACGAGCACCCGGGTGTCGAGCGCGAACGCGGCCTCGAGCGCGGGCCCGAGCTCGTCCCGCGTCCGGACGAGGCTGACGCCGTGGCTGGACCCGGCGGCCACCGGCTTGACCACCACCGGCCCGCGGAAGGAGTACGACGCCGCGTCGTCGGTGCCCAGCAGCACGCCCGGCGTGGTGCGCACGCCGACGGCCGCGGCGACCAGCTTGGTGGCCCACTTGTCCATGGCCAGTGCCCCGGCCCGCACCCCGGAGCCGACGTAGGGCACGCCGGCGAGCTCGCAGAGCGCGGCCAGCGTCCCGTCCTCGCCGGAGGGGCCGTGCACCGTCGGCACGGCCGCGGCGCAGGAGGACAACAGCTCGACCGCCGCGACGAACGACAGCGCCGTGCCGTCAGCCCGCTCCCACGAGCCGTCGCACCGGATGGTCAGCAGCACGGGCTCCCAGCCGGCCTCCGCGAGCGCCGTGGCGATGCCGGCGGCGGAGGCCCGGGAGACGTGGTGCTCGCTGGCGGTGCCGCCACCGAGCACGGCGACCCGGCCGTTCACGACGCCACCGCGACGGCCACCGGTCCGTACACCGCCGCGAGGCCGGTCTGCAGTGCCCAGTAGCGGTCGCCGAAGCTCCAGTGCCACCACTCGGTCGGGTAGTTGACGAGCCCGGCGCCGCCGAGCACGTCCGCCATCAGGCCGCGGCGGGCGCGAACCCGCGCGTCGAGGCCGCGGGCCTCGGTGAAGCACCGGCCGTCCGACTGCTCCGGCGTCGCGTCGATCGGGGTGCCGAGGTCGAGGTCCCGGCCGGCCCGGTCGACGAGGGTCAGGTCCACGGCGGCGCCGGCGACGTGGGGAGCCACCTCGACCGGGGCGACGAAGCGGCTGGTCAGGCGACGTACCGCAGCCTCGTTCGCTCGCGGGTGCGCGGCCCGCACCTCGCACTCGTAGCGAGCGAGGATCGCACGCTGGTCGGCCACGGTGCGATGGCCTTCCACCACCCGCAGACCGATGCCGGGAGGCAGGGCGTCCCGAGCCTGCTCCAGGCGTTCGGCCAGGCCGGCGCGCACCAGGGCGCGAGCCGGACCGAACGCCGCGGAGAGCCGCACCAGCGGCTCCGCGCAGTCGTGCACGCGTACTGCGGCGACCCGCGGGTCGGAGAGGAGGATGGTCACGGCTCCAGCCTGGGGCCCGCGAGGCTCTGGTCGCCTCCGCCTGAGGTACCGCTCGGCTGGCTGTGAGGACAGAGGTAGCCGATACGCTTCCGCAGTGACTGAGATCGAGATCGGGCGCGCCAAGCGCGGGCGCCGGGCCTACTCCTTCGACGACATCGCGATCGTTCCCAGCCGTCGTACGCGCGACCCCGAGGAGGTCTCGACGGCCTGGCAGATCGACGCCTACCGCTTCGAGCTGCCGATCCTGGCCGCGCCGATGGACTCGGTGATGTCGCCGGAGACCGCGATCGCCTTCGGGCAGTTCGGTGGTCTCGGCGTGCTCAACCTCGAGGGCCTCTGGACGCGGTACGACGACCCGAGCGACCTGCTCGCCGAGGTGGCCTCCCGACCCGGGCCCGAGGCGGTGGCGCGGATGCAGGAGATCTACGCCGAGCCGATCAAGGCCGAGCTGATCACCAAGCGGATCCAGCAGGTGCGCGAGGCCGGCGTGACCGTGGCCGGCAGCCTGTCTCCCCAGCGCACCAAGGAGTTCGCGAAGACCGTCGTCGACGCGGGCGTCGACATGTTCGTCATCCGGGGCACCACGGTCAGCGCCGAGCACGTCAGCGCGCAGGCCGAGCCGCTGAACCTCAAGGAGTTCATCTACGAGCTCGACGTCCCCGTGATCGTGGGTGGCTGCGCGACCTACCAGGCCGCGCTGCACCTGATGCGCACCGGTGCGGCCGGCGTGCTGGTCGGCTTCGGCGGGGGAGCGGCGCACACCACCCGCACCGTCCTCGGCGTCGCCGTGCCGATGGCCAGCGCCGTCGCCGACGTCGCCGCCGCGCGCCGCGACTACATGGACGAGTCCGGTGGCCGCTACGTGCACGTGATCGCCGACGGCTCGATCGGCCGGAGCGGCGACATCGCCAAGGCGGTCGCCTGCGGCGCCGACGCGGTGATGATCGGCTCCCCGCTGGCCCGCGCCACCGACGCTCCGGGACAGGGCTACCACTGGGGTGCCGAGGCCCACCACCCCGAGCTGCCGCGCGGCGAGCGGGTCGCCTTCGACCGGGTCGGCACGCTGCAGGAGATCCTCTTCGGGCCCTCCCGCGTGGCCGACGGCACGATGAACCTGATCGGCGCGCTGCGCCGGGCGATGGCCACGACCGGCTACACCGAGCTCAAGGAGTTCCAGCGCATCGAGGTCGTCGTCTCGTAGTCGCGTCCACCGGCGCCATGTCGGCGTCGCTTTCTAGTCTAGTTGTTGAGTAGCCTTTGTGCGGGGGTCGCGCGTCGCGGCCGCCTCACGAAGGAGACGCCTGTGGCCTCCATCCGTACTGCCGTGCGCCGATGTGCCGGTCCGCACCTGCGTCGTGCCTACCGGACCTCGCTCGAGCGGCAGCGGGCCGCACGGCGCCAACGTCCGGAGGGTCTGCGCCGGTTGGTCGCGGAGTACGAGGTCGGCGACCTCATCGAGGTCGACGGTCGGGTGCCGGTCCTGTGGTGGACCCACGCGGACAACTTCGGCGATGTGCTGTCGCCCTGGCTCATCGCGAAGATGACCGGCCGCGAGGTCATCGCCGCCGACACTGCCGAGCCGCACTACGTCGCCATCGGTTCGATCCTCCGCCACACCAGCGCCCACTCACACGTGTGGGGCGCCGGCTCCTTCGGCACCGAGCACCCGTCGGAGTTCACCGCCGAGGCTCGCTACTCGGGCGTCCGGGGGCCGCTGTCGCGGGTGCGCCTGCGCTCGCAGGGAATTGCCGTGCCCAAGGTCTTCGGCGACCCGGCGCTGCTGGTCCCGGCCTTCTTCGCGCCCCGCGTGCGCAAGACCCACACCTACGGCGTCGTGGCGCGGTGGTCCGAACGACGTGTGCTCGAGGCGGAGCTCGGGCCGGACGTGCGGCTCATCGACCTCGGGACCACGGACGTCGAGGGCGTGATCGAGGCGATGCTGTCCTGCCGTTTCATCGTCACCGGCTCGTTGCACGGACTGGTCATGGCTGACGCCTACGGCATCCCCAGCGCCTGGAGGATGGCGCGGGGTGCGGAGGGGGGAGCCTTCAAGTTCTTCGACTACTTCTCCTCGGTCGACAAGTTCCGCAACCCGCAGGAGTTCGACATGTCGCAGCCGGTGACGGCGGCCAGGCTGCGCGACACGTTGGACTTCGACGCGCGACCGATCACCTTCGACCACCAGGCCCTGCTGGACGCCTGCCCGTTCCTGCGCCGCGCGGAGGTCGCAGTGCCACGGCAGTCCGCGGGCCCGGCTGTGGTCCAGGGGACGACGCGGGAACGCTCAGCCGACCTCGTAGTGGGCTGACTGACACACTGGCCACATGGCGGTGACCGGTGACCTCGGGCCGGACTCGCGCGCCAAGGCGCTCGACGCGATGGAGCACGACGTCCTCGACGTCCTCGTCGTCGGCGGCGGGGTGGTCGGCACCGGCACGGCCCTGGACGCGGTCTCGCGTGGACTGAGCACCGCCCTCGTCGAGCAGCGCGACTTCGCCAGCGGCACCTCCTCACGCTCCTCCAAGCTGGTCCACGGCGGCCTGCGGTACCTCGAGATGCTCGACTTCGGCCTGGTCCGCGAGGCCCTCCAGGAGCGCGGGCTGCTGCTCACCAAGCTGGCGCCGCACCTCGTCCGGCCGGTGCCGTTCCTCTACCCGCTGCACCACACCTGGGAGCGCCCGTACGTCGGCGCCGGGCTGCTGCTGTACGACGGCATGGCCGCGGTCGGCTCCGCCAAGAGTTCGAGCATGGGCGTGCCGCGGCACCGGCACCTGTTCCGGCGCGGGCTGGCCCGGCTCGCGCCGGACCTGCGCACCGAGGACCTGACCGGTGCGATCCGCTACTACGACTGCCAGGTCGACGACGCGCGCCTGGTGTCGACGATCGCGCGCACCGCTGCCGATCTCGGCGCGCACATGGCCTCGCGCACCAAGGTGATCGGCTTCCTGCGCGAGGGGGAGCGCGTGGTCGGCGCCCGGGTCGAGGACCTCGAGAACGACCGCGAGATCGAGGTGCGTGCCCAGGTCGTGATCAATGCCGGCGGTGTCTGGACCAACGAGGTCCAGGAGATGCTCGGCGGACGCGGCGCCCTCGACGTGGAGGCCAGCAAGGGCGTGCACCTCGTCGTGCCCCGTGACCGGATCCGCAGCGAGTGCGGCTTCATCACCCGCACCGAGACCTCGGTGCTGTTCGTGATCCCGTGGGGCCGGCACTGGATCATCGGCACCACCGACACCCCGTGGGAGCTCGACCTCGCCCACCCCGCGGCCTCGCGCCGCGACATCGACTACGTGCTCGAGCACGTCAACAAGATCCTGCGCACGCCGCTGGACCACGCCGACGTCGAGGGGGTGTACGCCGGCCTGCGACCGCTCCTGCGCGGCGCCACCGAGCCGACCTCGAAGATCTCGCGCGAGCACACGGTCGCCATGCCGGCGAAGGGGCTGGTGATGATCGCCGGCGGGAAGCTCACCACGTACCGGGTGATGGCGCGTGACGCGGTCGACGCCGCTGCGGAGCACGTGACCGGTGGCGCCCGGGAGTCGGTGACCGATCGGGTCCCTCTGCTCGGCGCGGCCGGCTTCGAGGCGCGCACCAACCAGCGGGTCTCGCTCGCGAGGTCGAGCGGGCTCGACGTGGCCCGGATCGACCACCTGCTCGGTCGCTTCGGCGGCCTGGTCGACGAGGTGCTCGAGCTGGTCGCCTCGCGGCCCGAGCTGGGACATCCGCTGCCCGGCGGCGAGGACTACCTCGCGGCCGAGGTGGTCTACGCGGTCACCCACGAGGGCGCCCGTCACCTCGACGACGTGCTCACCCGGCGTACCCGACTCTCGATCGAGACCTTCGACCGCGGCACCCGTGCCGCCCGGCCCGCCGCCGAGCTGATGGCCGGCGAGCTCGGCTGGGACGCCGCCCGTCTCGAGGAGGAGGTCGACCACTACCTGCGCCGCGTCGAGGCCGAGCGGCAGAGCCAGGAGAAGGCGACCGACCAGGAGGCCGACGAGGCCCGCGTCCGGGCACCCGAGGGTCCCTGGGCGGTCTGAGGCTCAGACGGGGTCGGGCAGCCAGCCGTCGTCGGGCAGTCCGCGATCCTTGTACTTCGCGAGGACCGGCAGGAACTCCGCCATGCTGCCGTCGTCGGGCGAGGGCGCCCAGGTGCCCGCCACGACGCGGTCCAGGTGGCCCAGGCACATCTCCCAGCCCGCGGCGTTGCGCGAGGCCGCGCCGTCGGTCGCGAGCAGGTTGACCAGCTCGAGCCGGCAGCCGTCGTCGTGCTCGGTGAGGGTGAAGTGCAGCTCGTCGTCCTGCCACCGGAAGGCGAACCGGTGCGGCGGCTCCCAGGTCAGCACCGGCGTCGTCTGCGCCTCCGGCGCGTACGGATCACCGGCCAGGGTGATCGTCCTGGCCTCGGTGTCGATGCTCACCTCGGGGGAGGGGAACCAGTGGGCGATCTCGGCCGGCTCGCTGATGGCCTGCCAGACGCGCTCCACGCTCTGCGGGTAGATCCGTTCGAACCGCACCGCCGGACGTCCCTCGACCTCCAGGTAGGTGCCTTCATCGGTCGTCTGCATCACTGCTCTCCTTCTGTCGTCAGGTGGTCGCCCAGCCGGTCGAGGCTGGCGTTCCAGAGCCGGCGGTACGGCGCCAGCCAGCGGTCGAGCTCGACCATCGGCCGCGGATCGACCGCGTAGATGCGCTGCTGGGCACGCTGCTCGACGCGCACGAGCCCGGCGTCACGCAGCACCCGCAGGTGCTTGGAGGTCTGCGGCTGGGTGAGGCCGAGGCGCTCGACCAGCTCGCCGACCGACAGCTCGCCCTGCGTCAGCAGGTCGAGCACCGCGCGTCGCCTGGGGTCGACCAGGGCCGCCCACATCGTGTCGTTCATGGACCCAACATGCCCTGTTCGAGCATATGCCTGTCAAGGCATGCAAGAGCTGTGGGTGGCCCCTCCTAGACTCGTGCCCGTACCCCCTCCGAACCGGTCAGGGGTCAAGACGTGTGCCCATGCGGGCAGGAGGAGTGCTGCGGTGTCGCTGACGGGCCTGGCCGATCTGGTCCTGCGCAACCCGGTCCTCGAGAAGTCGATGGCCGACGCCCGGGGCGGGGCCCTGCGCACCCTCGACCTGACCGGCCCGGCGGCGCTGCGCCCGTTCGTGGTCAAGGGACTGGTCGACGCCGGCCGCACGGTCCTGGTGGTCGCCGCCACCGTGCGCGAGGCCGAGGACCTCACCGAGGAGCTCGCCGACCTGCTCGACCCCTCGTCGGTGGCGCTGTACCCGGCGTGGGAGACGCTGCCGCACGAGCGGCTCAGCCCGCGCAGCGACACCGTCGGTCGCCGGCTGGCCGTGCTGCGCCGCATCAAGCACCCGGGCACCGACGAGGGCACCGGTCCGCTGCGGGTGGTCGTCGCACCGGTGCGCTCGGTGCTGCAGCCGCAGGTGAAGGGGCTGGCCGACCTCGAGCCGGTCGAGCTCCGGGCCGGCCAGGACGTCGAGCTGGAGACCGTGGTCGAGCGGCTCGCCGGGGCGGCGTACACCCGGGTCGACCTGGTCGAGAAGCGCGGCGAGTTCGCCGTGCGCGGCGGCATCGTCGACGTCTTCCCGCCCACCGAGGAGCACCCGCTGCGGGTGGAGTTCTTCGGCGACGAGATCGAGGAGATCCGCCGCTTCGCGGTGGCCGACCAGCGCACGATGGACCAGAGTCGAGCGGCTCTGGGCGCCCCCGTGCCGCGAGCTGCTGCTGACCGACGACGTACGACGCCGGGCAGCGGAGCTGGGCCGCACGCACCCGCAGCTGCGCGAGATCACCGACAAGCTGGCCGAGGGCATGGCCGTCGAGGGGATGGAGTCGCTGGCGCCGGTGCTGGTCGACGAGATGGAGCTGCTCGTCGAGCTGCTGCCGCCCGACAGCCACGTGCTCGTGCTCGACCCCGAGCGGGTCCGCACCCGCGCCCACGACCTCGTCGCGACCAGCGAGGAGTTCCTCGGCGCGAGCTGGGCCGCGGCGGCGAGCGGCGGCCAGGCGCCCGTCGACCTCGGCGCCGCGTCGTTGCGCGGCATCGGCGAGGTGCGCACGCAGGTGCTCGCGCAGGGGCAGGCCTGGTGGGGGATCAGCCCGTTCGGCCTGGACTCCGAGGACGACGACGTCCGTGAGGTCGACGCCCAGCCGGCCGAGGCCTACCGCAGCGACGTCGAGAAGGCCGTCGCCGACATCAGGGACCACCTCGCCGCCGGGCGCCGGGTGGTCACGGTGCACCAGGGCCACGGTCCGGCGCAGCGGATGGTCGAGGTGCTCGCCGAGCACGACGTCGCCGCGCGGATGGTCGACGAGCTGGTCGATGCGGAAGGCGTCGTCCTCGTCACCCAGGGCCGCCTCGCCCACGGGCTCACCCTCGACGACCCCGCCCTCGTCGTGCTCACCGGCGAGGACATCGCCGGCCAGAAGGCCACCACCCGCGACATGCGCAAGATGCCGGCGCGACGCAAGAAGCAGATCGACCCGCTCGAGCTCTCGGCCGGCGACTTCGTGGTCCACGAGCAGCACGGCGTCGGCCGGTTCGTGGAGATGCGCCAGCGCGAGGTCCACGGCGCCGTGCGCGAGTACCTCGTCCTGGAGTACGGCGCCTCCAAGCGCGGCCACCCGCCGGACAAGCTCTACGTCCCGGCCGACGCGCTCGACCAGGTGACCCGCTACGTCGGCGGCGAGCAGCCCAGCCTCGACCGGCTCGGCGGCGGCGACTGGGCCAAGCGCAAGGGCCGCGCCCGCAAGGCGGTGCGCCAGATCGCGGCCGAGCTGATCAAGCTCTACGCAGCGCGCCAGGCCACCAAGGGCTTCGCCTTCGGCCCGGACACCCCGTGGCAGGCCGAGCTGGAGGACGCCTTCCCCTTCCACGAGACGCCCGACCAGCTCAGCACGGTCGAGGAGGTCAAGGCCGACATGCGGCGCGTCGTACCCGATGGACCGGCTGGTCTGCGGAGACGTCGGCTACGGCAAGACCGAGATCGCCGTCCGGGCGGCGTTCAAGGCGGTGCAGGAGGGCAAGCAGGTCGCCGTGCTGGTGCCGACGACGCTGCTGGTGCAGCAGCACCACGCGACGTTCGCCGAGCGGATGAGCGGCTTCCCGGTGCGGCTGGAGGCGCTGAGCCGGTTCCAGACCGACAAGGAGGCGCGCGAGATCTCCACCGGGCTGGCCGAGGGCAGCGTCGACATCGTGATCGGCACCCACCGGCTGCTCAACCCCGACATCAAGGTGAAGGACCTCGGCCTGATCGTCGTCGACGAGGAGCAGCGCTTCGGCGTCGAGCACAAGGAGCAGATGAAGCAGCTGCGCACGTCGGTCGACGTGCTCTCGATGTCGGCGACCCCGATCCCGCGCACGCTGGAGATGGCGATCACCGGCATCCGCGAGATGTCCACGATCGCGACGCCGCCCGAGGAGCGGCACCCGGTGCTGACCTACGTCGGCGCCTACGAGGACCGCCAGGTCACCGCGGCCATCCGGCGCGAGCTGCTGCGCGACGGCCAGGTGTTCTACATCCACAACCGCGTGCAGTCGATCGAGAAGGCCGCGGCCAAGCTGCAGCAGCTCGTCCCCGAGGCCCGCATCGCCACCGCGCACGGGCAGATGGGCGAGCACCAGCTCGAGCAGGTGATGCTCGACTTCTGGGAGAAGCGCTTCGACGTGCTGGTCTGCACGACGATCGTCGAGTCGGGGCTCGACGTCTCCAACGCCAACACCATGATCATCGAGCGCGCCGACACCCTCGGCCTCTCCCAGCTGCACCAGCTGCGCGGCCGGGTCGGGCGCAGCCGCGAGCGGGCCTACGCCTACTTCCTGTACCCGCCGGAGAAGCCGCTCACCGAGACCGCGCACGAGCGGCTCGCCACCCTGGCCCAGCACTCCGACCTCGGCGGCGGCATGGCGATCGCGATGAAGGACCTCGAGATCCGCGGGGCGGGCAACCTGCTCGGCGGCGAGCAGTCCGGCCACATCGCCGACGTCGGGTTCGACCTCTACGTGCGGCTGGTCGGCGAGGCGGTGCAGGAGTTCCGCGCCGAGGCCGACGGCACCACGACGGTCGAGGAACCCGTGGAGGTCAAGATCGAGCTCCCGCTCGACGCGCACCTGCCGCACGACTACATCGGCAGCGAGCGCCTGCGCCTGGAGATGTACAAGCGCCTGGCCGAGGTGCGCACCGACGACGACGTCGCGCTGCTGCGCGAGGAGCTCGTCGACCGGTACGGCGAGCCGCCGGACCCCGTCGTACGCCTCCTGGCCGTGGCCAGCTTCCGGGCCCGGTGCCGCGCCGCCGGACTCTCCGAGATCAGCCTCCAGGGCAAGTACCTCCGGTTCCACCCGGTCGAGCTCCCGGACTCGCGGGTGGTGCGCCTCGAGCGGCTCTACCCGAAGAGCCTGGTCAAGGCTCCCGTGCGTACGATGCTGGTGCCGCGACCCCAGCCGGCCGGCTTCGGCGCCCCGCCTCCGCGCGACGAGGAGCTGCTGGAGTGGGCCCGCCAGGTGATCGACGCCGTGATCGACCCGCAGAGCTAGAAGCCAGACTGGAGGGGAACGCCACGTGAGGACCCGACGACTCGCTCTCGCCGCTGCCGCCGTGACCGGCCTGCTCGCGCTGACCGGCTGCGGCGACTCCCGCCCTCCCGGGGCGGCGTCGGTGGTCAACGGGCACACGATCACCCACCAGGAGGTCGACGACCTCGCCGACGCCCAGTGCGCCGGTGTGCAGGAGGCGTCCAAGCAGGGCCAGGGCCAGGCCGTCCCGCGCAAGCAGCTGACCCAGCGCGCGCTCGGGCTGCTGATCGACATCCGGCTCAACCTCGACTACGGCGCCTCGCTCGGACTGCACCCACGGCAGGAGGCGGTCATCAGCGACTACGCCCAGGTCGAGCAGCTGATCGCGGCGCTCCCGGCGAAGTACCACGCCTACCTCAGCGACGTCTTCCACGACTGGGCGCGCGGCCGCGACATGGTCGAGCAGGTGGGCGAGGCCGCGACCGGCACCACCTCCAACGCGAGCAACGCCGACCAGGTGCTCAACGCCGGCTACGCCAAGCGTGAGGTGTGGTTGAAGAAGGACGGCCACATCAACACCGACCCGGTCTACGCACCCGGCAAGGTCGGCTGGCCCGGCGAGGGCGACTCGTCGGTGTCGAAGCCGGTCAGCTCCTTCGCCACGTCCGCCAGCAAGGCGCAGCCCAGCGCCGCGTTCGTCGCCGGGCTCCCGGCCGGCCAGCGCTGTGGTTGATCCGAGCTGTGCCTGATCAGCAAGCGAGGCTGATCCCGTGGACGAGGAGAGCTCCCACCTCGTCGCCCTGGTCGACCTGATGGCGCGGCTGCGTGCCGAGTGCGGCTGGAAGGCAGCGCAGACCCATCGCACGCTCGCCCGCCACCTGCTCGAGGAGACCTACGAGACCCTCGAGGTCGATCGAGGCGCCCGAGATCGACGACGAGCACCTCGCCGAGGAGCTCGGTGACGTGCTGCTCCAGGTCTACTTCCACGCGGCGATCGCGGCCGAGTCCGGTCGCTTCGACATCGAGGACGTCGCGGCCGGGCTGCAGGAGAAGCTGATCCGGCGCAACCCGCACGTGTTCGGCGAGGTCGTCGCCACCGACCCCGCCGAGATCAACGAGCACTGGGAGCGGGTCAAGGCCGCCGAGAAGCAGCGCGTCGACCTGCTCGACGGGATCCCGCTGACCCTGCCCGCGCTGGCGCGCGCCGCCAAGGTGCTCGACCGGCTCGAGCGCGCCGGCCGACCCCTGCCCGCCGAGGCGAGCTCCTCCGACGACCTCGGCGACCGGCTCCTCGCCCTCGTCGCGGAGGCACGCGCGGAGGGCGTCGACCCGGAGCAGGCGCTGCGCGACGCCGTACGTCGCCTGGGCTCATGAGGCGCCGGCTCGCCCGCGCTCGCTGGTGCTGGCGACACTCGTCCTGGCCGGGTGCACGGTGACCAGCCAGGACGACGAGACCTCCTCGCCGACCCCCGCGGCGCCGTCGTCGAGCCCGGCACAGGCTCTCCCGGCGACCGTGCCGGTGGGCCACGGCGACGTCGGCCCGGACGACGTCGTCTGGGCGCAGGGCGGGGTCCTGCACGTGGGATCGCGCCAGTGGGACCTCTCGCCGCTGAACGTCGAGTCGCTCGTCGTGGTCCCCGGCGGCGTCTTCTTCCTCTCCGGCGGGCAGCTGTGGCTCACCGACCTCGTCAAGGCGAGGGCCACCGGGGTCACTGCCGCCACGCACCTCGTGACGACCGCGGACGGCTGCTGCGGTGCGGGTCACCGCCGGCGACCCGGCCACGACCCGCGCCTGGGACACCGCGACCGGCCGCGCGGTGCCGTTGCAGGAGGCGCCGGTGCCTGCTGCCGCCGGACGCAACGGGCCGGGTGCCTTCGGCCTCCTCGGCGCAGACGGCGAGCCACTGCGTGCCGTCCGGACCGCCACCAGGCAGCGCGTGCCGCTCGCCGGAGTCGTCGGCGACGGCTTCGAGCTGGTCCGCTGGACCAGCGGCACGACCTTCTACGGACTCGCGCTCGACCAGGGGCCGCCCCTCGGCCGTCCTCGCCTGCGACCTCGCTGCCCGCACCTGCACGACCCGCGGCAAGGTCGCGAGCGGTCAGCCCGTGGTCTTCGAGAGCGGAACCTGAGGCCGGGCGGGCCTCCCCGGGATCCCGCGGACCGGCGGTTAGGGTTCATGGGTGGCTTCCATCGACACCGTCATCGCCCGGGAGATCCTCGACTCGCGGGGCAATCCCGACGGTCGAGGTCGAGGTGCTCCTCGACGACGACTCGGTCGGCCGGGCCGCCGTACCCTCCGGTGCCTCGACGGGCGCCTTCGAGGCGGTCGAGCTGCGCGACGGCGCGGCGCGGTACGGCGGGAAGGGCACCGAGAAGGCCGTCGCCGCGGTGCAGGACCAGATCGAGCCGGAGATCATCGGGCTCGACGCCAGCGACCAGCGCCTCGTCGACCAGGCGATGCTCGACCTCGACGGCACGCCCAACAAGGCCAACCTCGGCGCCAACGCCATCCTCGGCGTCTCCCTCGCGGTCGCTCGCGCCGCGTCGGTGAGCGCCGGGCTGCCGCTGTACCGCTACGTCGGTGGCCCCAACGCGCACCTGCTGCCCGTGCCGATGATGAACATCCTCAACGGCGGCGCGCATGCCGACACCAACGTCGACATCCAGGAGTTCATGATCGCGCCGATCGGGGCGGCCACGTTCCGCGAGGCGCTCCAGCAGGGCGCCGAGGTCTACCACGCCCTGAAGGCCGTGCTGAAGAAGAAGGGTCTCGCCACCGGCGTCGGTGACGAAGGCGGCTTCGCGCCCGACCTGTCGAGCAACCGCGCCGCCCTCGACCTGATCGCCGACGCGATCAAGGCGGCCGGCTTCACCCTCGGCACCGACTTCGGGCTGGCGCTGGACGTGGCTGCCAGCGAGTTCTGCGAGAAGGGCAAGTACACCTTCGAGGGCAAGAAGCGGACCTCCGCGCAGATGACCGACTACTACGCCGACCTGGTCTCCTCCTATCCCATCGTCTCGATCGAGGACCCTCTGGACGAGGACGACTGGGACGGCTGGAAGGCGATGACCGACCAGCTCGGCGACAAGATCCAGATCGTCGGCGACGACCTGTTCGTCACCAACGTCGAACGCCTCGCCCGCGGCATCAGCGGCGGCCAGGCCAACGCGCTGCTGGTGAAGGTCAACCAGATCGGCTCGCTGACCGAGACCCTCGACTCCGTCGAGCTGGCCCACCGCAACGGCCTGCGCTGCATGATGAGCCACCGCTCGGGCGAGACCGAGGACACCACGATCGCCGACCTCGCCGTGGCGACGAACTGCGGCCAGATCAAGACCGGCGCCCCCGCCCGCTCCGAGCGGGTGGCCAAGTACAACCAGCTGCTCCGCATCGAGGAGGAGCTCGACGACGCCGCTCGCTACGCCGGACGCGCTGCCTTCCCGCGCTACCAGGGCTGACCGGGCCCGAGCCATGCCGAACCGCCGTACGCCGAAGCCGGGTCCCCGCCGGGACTCGCAGGCCCGGTGGTGCGCGCCAGACCAGCCGGCCCGGCGGCCGCGGCACCGAGCGTGCCCGCGCGGTCGCGGCGCCGATGGCGCGGCCGCGGTTCACCAGCCGGATGGCGATCCTGGTGCTGGTCGCGGCCGTGCTCGTCGTCTCCTACGCCTCCTCGATGCGCGCCTACCTCCAGCAGCGCGGGCAGATCAGCGACCTGCGCGCGCAGATCGCCAGCTCGCAGACCGACATCAAGGCGCTGGAGCGGGAGAAGCGACGCTGGAGCGACGACGCGTACGTCGAGCAGCAGGCGCGGGCGCGCTTCGGCTGGGTGCTGCCGGGGGAGACGGCGTACCAGGTGATCGACAAGGACGGAAAGCCGCTCGAGCGCAGCGACGCGCTCACCGACCCGAGCTCGGTGGCCAAGCCGGTGCCGGAGTCGTGGTGGGGCAAGGTCTACGGCACCCTCGAGGCGGCCGACCACCCGAAGAAGAAGCCGACGCCGGCGACCAAGATCCAGCCGTGACCTTCGACGCTGAACCACTCGGGGCGTGGGGACGCGGCGGTGGTCGAGGCGCAGCTGGGACGTCCACCGCGGTCGATCCACGGCGTGGGGCACCGCTGCCCCTGCGGACTGCCCGACGTGGTGGCCACGGAGCCGCGCCTCGACGACGGCACCCCGTTCCCGACGACCTTCTACCTCACCTGCCCCCGCGCGAGCTCCAGGATCGGCACGCTCGAGGCCTCCGGGATGATGCGCGAGATGAGTGAGCGCCTGGCGGAGGACCCCGAGCTCGCGGCGTCGTACCGCAGGGCCCACGAGTCCTACCTGGCCGCCCGTGCCGCGATCGAGGACGAGGTCGGCGAGGTGCCCGAGATCGCGGGCGTCTCCGCCGGTGGCATGCCCGAGCGGGTGAAGTGCCTGCACGTGCTCGCCGGCGCAGTCCCTCGCCCAGGGCCGCGGGGTCAACCCGCTGGGCGACGAGGTGCTCGACGCGCTGGGTGCGTGGTGGGAAGCGGGCCCCTGCGTGTCGACTGAGGTCGAGCGGTCCCCGGTGGTCGAGCGGAGTCGAGACCATGACGCGCGTCGCCGCCTTCGACTGCGGCACCAACTCGCTGCGGCTGCTGGTCGCCGACCTCGACCTCGCCGCGGGCACCAGCCGCGACGTCGTCCGGGAGATGCGCATCGTCCGGCTCGGCCAGGGCGTCGACCGCACCGGGCGGATCGCGGAGGCCTCGCTGCAGCGGGTCTTCACGGCCGTGGAGGAGTACATGGAGACGGTGCGCGACCTCGACGTCGCCCACCTCCGCTTCTGCGCCACCTCGGCCGCGCGCGACGCCGAGAACGCCGACGAGTTCGTCGCCGGGATCCGCGACCGCGTCGGCGTGGCACCCGACGTGCTGGACGGCGACGAGGAGGCCCGCGTCAGCTTCGCCGGGGCGGTCCGCGACCTGCCTCCTCTGCCGGAGCCGTTGCTGGTCGTCGACATCGGCGGCGGCTCGACCGAGCTGATCCTGGGCACCGCGCGACGGCGGTGTCGAGGCGGCGCACTCCCTCGACATCGGCTCGGTGCGCCTCAACGAGCGCCACCTGCACACCGACCCCCCGTCCAAGGACGAGATCCGGGCCGCCATCGACGACATCGACGCCACCCTGGACACCAGCGAGGTCGACCTCTCCCGCGCGGAGGCGGTGATCGGCGTGGCCGGCACCGTGACCACGATCGCGGCCGGGGTGCTCGGGCTGGCCACCTACGAGCCCGAGCTGATCCACCGCAGCGTGCTGCGCCCCGATGCCGTGCAGGGCCAGGTCGCCCTGATGCTCACGATGCTGGTGGAGCAGCGCAAGGCGTTGGGCTACATGCACCCGGGGCGGGCCGACGTCATCGGTGCGGGCGGCCTGATCCTCGACCGGGTCCTGCGCCGTACGACGGTCGGCTCGATGCTGGTCTCCGAGCACGACATCCTCGACGGGATCGCCTGGTCCCTGGTCGCCGAGAAGGGAACGAGCTAGATGTTCGGCCGCAGGAAGGGCAAGGACCGCAGCGACGAGGTCCCGGCCTCGCCGCCGACCGAGCGCCCGGCGGTCCGGGAGTCCTCGGGCCTGGAGGGCCAGGGGGCGCCGGGCCACCCGATCAAGGACCGTCGCCGACGTACCGAAGCGCTCGGCGTACTTCGTGACCAGGCGGACGTGGAACGAGTTCAGCGACGACGGCTGCACCGACCTGGCAGCGGGGCTGACCTACTACTCGGTGCTGGCGATCTTCCCCGGCCTGATCGCGCTGCTCTCCCTCGTCGGGCTGATCGGCCAGGCCGACGAGTCGGTGAAGACGATCCTCGAGATGGTCAAGCCGTTCATCTCCGACCCGACCACCTACCAGAAGGTGAGCGACGCCATCAACGGGCTCGTCACCACCTCGGGCGCCGGCATCGGGCTGGTCGTGGGCATCGTCGGTGCCCTGTGGTCGGCCTCGGGCTACGTCGGCGCCTTCGGCCGCGCGATGAACCGGATCTACGAGGTCGAGGAAGGCCGGCCGTTCTGGCGGATGCGGCCGATGCAGCTCGTGGTGACCGTCGTGACCGTCGTGCTGTGTGCCGCCGCCCTGGTGATCCTGATCGTCTCGGGCCCGGTCACCCAGGCGATCGGCGACGCCCTCGGGGTCGGCAGCGACGTGCAGAAGGTGTGGGACATCGCCAAGTGGCCGTTGCTGGCGGTCCTGGTGATGGTGCTCGTGGCGATCCTGTACTGGGCCACGCCCAACGTGCGCTTCCCCCGGTTCCGGATCATCTCGGTCGGGGCCTTCGTGGCGATCCTGGTGTGGCTGGTCGCCTCGATCGGTTTCGCCTTCTACGTCGGCAACTTCGGCTCCTACAACAAGACCTACGGTGCCCTGGCCGGCGTCATCGTCGGGCTGCTGTGGCTGTGGCTGACCAACGTCGCGCTGATGTTCGGCGCCGAGCTCGACGCCGAGCTCGAGCGCGGCCGTCAGCTGCAGCGGGGGATGGCCGCGGAGGAGACCCTCCAGCTCCCGGTGCGCGACCGGTACGGCATCGACAAGGCGAACAAGCGACGTGCCGACGACATCGAGAAGCAGCGCGAGATCCGGCTGGCCGCTTCGGGTGGTGGCGATCCCGACGACCGGCCGTTCGGCCGTTGACCTCTCTCGCTCGGCTGGAGCAGCGGATCGTCTCCTGCCGGGCATGCCCGCGGCTCGTGGAGTGGCGCGAGCAGGTGGCGCGCGAGAAGCGGGCGTCGTACGCCGGGGAGACGTACTGGGGCCGCCCGGTCCCCGGCTTCGGCTCGTCCGAGCCGGGCGTCCTGATCGTCGGCCTCGCGCCGGCCGCCCACGGTGCCAACCGCACCGGCCGCGTCTTCACCGGCGACCGCTCCGGCGACTGGCTGTTCGCCTCGCTGTACCGCGTCGGGCTCGCCAACCAGCCCACCTCGACCCGTGCCGACGACGGCCTCGAGCTGCGGGGCACCCGCGTCACCGCCGCCGTCCGCTGCGCCCCGCCGCAGAACAAGCCCACGACCGAGGAGCGCGACACCTGTGCCCCCTTCCTCGACGAGGAGCTCTCGCTCGTGCTTCCGCACGTGCGCGCGGTCGTGGCGCTCGGCGGGTTCGGCTGGGCGGCCACCTTCCGCGCCCTCGCAGCGGCGGGCCTCGCCGTACCCCGCCCGCGCCCGAAGTTCGGCCACGGCGTCGAGGTGAGCCTGGGCGGCCTGACCGTCCTGGGTTGCTACCACCCCTCGCAGCAGAACACCTTCACCGGCCGCCTCACCGAGCCCATGCTCGACGCCGTCCTGGGCCGGGCCGCCGAGCTGCCGGGCTTGGCTGACTCTCCGGTCCCTGAGGAAGGACGAAGTCCTGTCTCGAAGGGCCGACCCAGCCCGCATAGCGCCGATCGGCCGCGCCTCCTGAAACACTGTCCACCGCGCCCCGGTATCCCAATCGGCAGAGGAAGCGGTCTTAAACACCGCCCAGTGTGGGTTCGACCCCCACCCGGGGCACGAGTCGTCTGGACCGGTCTGGGCCGGATACCACGATCTGCCCGCATCTTGGCCAGTTCGGCCATTCCTGTGTGCGTCCTGTGGTGCGGTCCTTAGGCTCCTCATGGACGCGGCGCAGCCGCGCCGTCTCGGAGTAGTCGATCGATTGGGGACGCTGGTGTTTCGGGCACGAGTGGCCGCTGTGGTGGCCGGATGCGGTGTGCTCGCCCTCACGGGCGGGCTCGGAGGGCACGCCAGTGCCGCCGCGCCCGTCGTCCCGTCAGTCCGGGATCAGATGGTGATCTACGTGCCGCACGCCGACGACGACGTGCTCAGCATGGGCGTGCTGATCCAGCGCGCGGAGCGGGCCGGGCGCGACGTCCGGGTCGTCTACTACACCGACGGTGCCGGCACCGGGATCTGCCAGGCCCGCGGCCCCATCTGCACGGCGCACGACGAGTTCGAGAATTGGCCGGTCACCGACTTCATCGCGGCCAGGGACGCCGAGCTCGACACACTCCTTGGCGGCGCTAGGGGTGCCCGAGGACCACATCGAGAAGTACGACCCGGGAACCGGGCGGCTGCGCGACGGCACGGTCAATGTCGCCTCAGCGACCCAGATGCTGCGTCACTACATCTCGGTGTACCCCCAGGCGACCCATGTGACGATGAGCTGGCTCGACGGGCACACCGACCATGGGTCCGCGGGTCAGGCGCTGCGCCTCCTCGTCACGCAGCACGCGCTCCCCGCCGACCAGGCACTGTTCAGCATGGCTCGGTGGTACTGGGCCTACGACTACCCGAACCGTTCTGACGGGTTGTCCCGGCTGGCCAACCAGCTGCGCGCCCGCCGCGGCTACCCCTTGGCCACCAGCATGCTGCACTGCGACGACGACGAGTGCCGCGACCGGATCCGCGCCGCCGTGAACGCCTACAAGTCACCCACTGACATCGGCTACCGCTCGGTGCAGACCTACCTCGACGTCGTCGAGGGCGACCCCGAGATCCTGCTCCACGGGGTAGAGGCCGGACGTTACGACGCGCGGCTCCAGCCCACGCGTTCTGTTCGTACGACCGCGACCGGGCCGACGGCCGCGATCACCGGCGCCGGCGTCGTGACGTCGTTCGGCACCTACCCGGCCCCGCTGGAGAGCCCCGACCTGCTGGCCAGCACCCTCGTAGGACCGAAGGTGGCAGTCCCCTTCGACCCGGGGACCGGCGTCACCGTGCGGGCCTACGACGCCGCCCACCGGCAGGTCGGATACGTCCGGACCACCACCACCGCCTCCGGCCGGTTCACCGCGACGCTGCCGGTGCCCGCCTCGGCCAGCACCCTCACGGCCGTCACCGACCAGACCCAGGGGCTCACGAGCGCTGTCGGCGGCTGGAAGGTGCAGCGCAGCGTGGTCCGCTACGCACCGCTCTCCCGGGGGGTCACCGTGGTGCGGGGCACCCTGCGAGGGGGTTACGGTCAGTCGTTCCTGGTCAACGTGCGGACGACGACAGCCGGCCGCGCGGCCTCCGGGGTCCTTGCCGTGCTGCGGCCCCAGGGCGGTCGAGGCTGGCGCCCCGCCAAGGTCACTGCGAAGTCAGACTCTGCCGGTGCCGGCGTGCTCCACGGCGTCCTGGGTGGCGCTCAGACCTGGTACGCCGGCACCGAGCCGACGGACCCGGCGGTGCTGCCCCCGATCGGGACCGCGATTCGCACCAAGGTCTCGCCCGCCCTGCTGGGGGTGTACCCGGAGGCATCGGCAGTCCGCCGCAACAGCCACCACGCCGCAGTGATCCGCGGCCGCGTGGGCGGCCACTCCTACGGCATCCCGCGCGACTACCTGGTGCCGGCCAGGGTGCGGATCTGGCTGAAACCGCACCATGGCCGGGCGCACCTGCTCCGGGTGGTCACCACGGCGCCGGGCGGCGCCTTCCACACGACCGTGGCCAGCCGGCGCCCTGGCGTGGTGCGTTTCGAGGTGATGGGACGACCCGGGACCTATCGTCACCTCGCGCGCGCAGGCAGGCTCTCGCTGCTCTGAGCGACGGATAACCCCCCGGACGAGAACTCGTTCTACTTCCCGTGAAGAAGCTCGCCGCCCTGCTGGCTGCCCTGGTCGTGCTCGTCGGACTCGCCGCGCCCGCCCACGCTGCCGAGAGCACGCCGCGGCTGCACCGCGAGGGCAGGTTCCTGGTCGACCAGTACGGCCGCATCGTGATCGTGCACGGTCTGAACATCGTCTGGAAGCGCGCCCCGTACGCACCGCCGGACACGGCCGCGGGCTTCACCGCCAAGGACGCGGCGTTCTTCGCGAAGTACGGCTTCAACGGCGCCCGGCTCGGGGTGCTGTGGGCCGGCGTCACCCCGAAGCAGCCCGGAGTCGCCGACCCGGCGTACTTCCGCCGCCTCGACCGGGTGACCGGCCTGCTGGCGAAGAGCAAGGTCTGGACGCTCTTCGACATGCACCAGGACATGTGGCACGAGCAGTACGGCGGCGAGGGCGTCCCGGCCTACGCGGCGAAGCGGCCGATGCCCTTCGCCCTGATGCCGTACCAGAAGGTGCCGTTCCCGACGGGCTACTGGACGCCCGAGGTCTCCCAGGTCTTCGACGACTTCTGGGGGAACCACGACAACCTCCTCACCGACTGGGCGGGCGCATGGAGGCTGATCGCCCAGCACTACCGCAACCAGCCGTGGTCGATGGGCTACGACCTGTTCAACGAGCCGTGGGCCGGCAAGGAGTGGCCGACCTGCCTGACCAGCGGCTGCCCCTCGACGTACCCCACGGAGCTGCAGCCGGCGATGACCAAGGCGCTGAAGGCGGTCCGCACCCAGGATCCGCACAGCCTGGTGTGGTGGGAGCCCCAGCAGTTCACCGGCGGGCAGAAGCTGGACAGCTACTACACCGGCGTCGCGGGGGAGAAGAACCTCGGCTTCAGCTGGCACAACTACTGCCCCGACGTCTTCCTGGCCAGCCAGGGGGTGCCCGGCAGCAACACCGACAACTGCAACGACTTCAGCCAGGACCGCAACACCCGCGCCATCGACCAGGCGAAGCGGATGAACGCCGCCTCCCTGATGACCGAGTGGGGTGCGACCGACGACGTCAAGGCGGTCGGCATCGACGCCGCCACGGCGGACAAGAACCTGATGGGGTGGACGTACTGGGCCTACAAGCACTGGGACGACCCCACCACCGCCGATGCCTCGCAGGGTCTCTTCACCGATGACGCCGACCTCTCGACGGTCAAGAAGGACAAGCTGCGCCAGCTCGTCCGGACCTACCCGCAGGCCGTCGCGGGCACGCCGCAGGCCTACCGCTACGACCCCACCACCGGCGTCTTCACGTTCAGCTACCTGCCGAAGCGGACGATCACGGCGCCCACCCAGATCTTCGTGAGCCCGCTCACCTCGCCGCACGGGTACGACGTGACGGTGACCAACGGCACGTCGACGAAGAGCGGGTCGAACGTGCTGGTCAGGCCCACCTCGGGCAAAGCCGTGAGCGTGCTGATCCGGCCACGTACCGCAGGGAACACGGGCCCCGGCTCAACCGTTGACCAGATGTCGCTGGGTACGATCATGGCGTCACGCGTCAGCGCCTGAGCGGCCCACACCGGGTGAGCAGGCGCAAGGCATCCAAGGAGGACGCCATGAAGAGCAGCAACCCGATCTTCGCCCGGTCCGCAGGATTCAACGGCCGCGCCAGTGACCAGACCGCCGGCACCGGACCCCACGACACCTACGGCAGCCCGGCCACCTGGTCGACCGGTTCCGCCACCGGCACGCCCGGCGGTCCCGTGACCCACACCCAGCCCGGCGTCGACCAGGGCCCGATGACCATCGACAGCGTCGTGCAGAAGACCGGCCTGACCCTGTTCGTCGTGTTCGCCTTCGCGGCGGTGACCTGGGTGATGACCGGCGACATCACCGACCCGAACGCCGCGAGTGCCCTCTACGGAGTGTCGATCGTCGGTGCGCTCGGTGGCTTCGCGCTGGCGATGGTCAACTCCTTCAAGGCGGTGATCAGCCCCGCGCTGGTGCTCGCCTACGCCGCCTTCGAGGGCGTCTTCGTCGGTGCCTTCAGCAAGGCCGTGGAGTCCATCTTCAACAACGGCGGAGAGCCCGGCGGGCTCGTGATCGGGGCCGTGCTCGGCACGATGGCGGCCACGGCCGGCACGCTGGCGGCGTACAAGTTCTTCCACATCAAGGTCGGGCAGCGGTTCCGCACCTGGGTGATCGGAGCCATGTTCGGGTTCGTGGCCATCAGCCTGCTCGACTTCGTGCTCTCCATCTTCGGCGCCAGCTTCGGCTTCAACGGCTTCGGCGCGATGGGGCTGCTGTCCAGCGTGGTGGGCCTGGGCCTCGGCGTGCTGTTCCTGATCCTCGACTTCGACCAGGTGGAGCGCGGCATCGCGGCCGGCCTCCCCGAGCGCGAGTCGTGGCGGGCGGCCTTCGGCCTGACCGTGACGATCATCTGGATCTACATCGAGCTGCTCCGGCTGCTCGCGATCCTGCGCGGCAACTGACCTGCTGGAAGAGAGCTACGCGGACGCCTCGGTCGACTCGTCGACCGGGGCGTCGTGCTCTTCGTCGGGGGTCTCGGCCGCGCCCGTGGGCAGCAGCCGGCGGCGCATGAGCGTCACCCAGCGGCCGCCGACGCCGCGCTTGGCCCCGGCGACCTCGGTGCCGTCGATCTCGGTGCCGGGGTTCTGGCTGGCCTTGGCGGCGGCGTACCCGATCGGCATCACGCCCTCACCGCGACCGGTGCGCGGCGCCTCCTCTTCCTCCTCGCCGTAGCCGAGGGCGGACAGCACCGACGGCGTGAGGCTGCGGGCGAGCCGCTCGTAGCCGGCGGCGGAGGGGTGGAACCGGTCGGGTCCGAACAGCACGGCGGGGGCGGCCGCGAACTCCGGCCCCAGCACCGAGCCGAGCGAGACCGTGCGGCCGCCGGCCTCGACGACCGCGATGGTCTGGGCCGCCGCCAGCCGTCGTGACCACAACCGGGCGACCTGGCGCAGGGGGCTGGGGATGGGGGAGACCGTGCCGAGGTCGGGGCAGGTGCCCACCACGACCTCCACGTCCGCGTCGCGCAGGCGGCGCACCGCCTCGGAGAGGAAGCGCACGGAGGCGGCGGGCAGCACCGTGTGGGTGACGTCGTTGGCGCCGATCAGGATGACGGCGACGTCGGGCTCGTTCGGCAGGGCCTTGGCGACCTGGGCGTCGAGGTCGCTGGACTGGGCGCCCACGTGCGCGAACTCGCGCAGGTGCACGCGTCGGTCCGCCTGCTCCGCGACGCCCGAGCCGAGCCACGCGCCGGGGGTCTGCTCGATGGTGGTGACGCCGTAGCCCGCCGCGCTGCTGTCACCCAGCAGGGCGATCTTGATCGCCGGTCCGGGGCGGCCGCGGCCGTACCACCCGGTGGAGTCCGGCACCCGGCCGCTCGTCTCGCCGATGGTGCGCCGAGCCAGCGTCGCCTCGGCGCGCAGCAGCCCGTAGAACGAGCCTCCGAGGAGGCCGAGCCCACCACCGCCGTACGCCGCAGCGGCGGCGAGTCTGCGTGCTGCGGCGGCCCGGCTCATACCCGAATGCTACTGACCGGTAGCGATCGTCAGTTCTGCAGGTGCGCCCGGGCCAGGATCATCGGGTGGTCGCTGATCTTGGCGTCCTTGGAGTAGCGGTCGTAGTTGAACCAGGAGAAGCGTGCCTGGCCGGCCGCGAAGATCCAGTCGATCGAGCTCTGCTTCGGGTAGGCGCAGGTCATGCTCGGGATGCTGTTCGCCGAGATGGTCAGCTTGTTGGCCGTCAGCGGGCAGAACGCGGCCCCGCGGTCGTTGAAGTCGCCGGTGAAGAACACCGGCCGGCCGGTGGCCCGCAGCTCGACGATCTTGGCCTTCTCGACCCCGATGTCGTAGTTGCGGTACGGCGCCTGGTTGCCGTACCCGAAGACGCCGGACGCCGGGTTGTGGGTGTTCATGAAGTACGCCGTCCGGCCGGTGGAGCGCTGCCGGAGCAGGACGATCGGGATCTGGATGGTCGAGCCGTTGAAGTACTTGATCGGCAGCAGGTCGCTGCTGACCAGCTGCATCGTGGAGTCGCGCCAGATGATCGCGTTGCGCGAGTCGGGCTTGCCGCCGCTTGAAGGCGCCGAACTGCCGACTTGAACGTGGTGTCGGGCAGCATCAGGTCGGCCTGCCTCTGCTCGAACTCCTGGAGCCCGGCCACGTCGACCCCGCGCGCCTTCAGCAGGGCCAGGGCCCGGGGCGTGCGCGAGGTGTAGGCGGCGTACCGGGAGTTCGGGGTGTGGCTGGCGCCGAGCATGTTGAACGAGGCGACGGTGAACCCGGTGTTGTCGAACAGGTAGCGCACCGGGGCGGGCTTGCCGACGAAGGCCTTGAGCCAGGGCGTCGGGTTGACGTAGCGGCCGTTGCCGGCGACGGAGAAGTACAGCGCGCACTCGCCGTTGCGGGGCTGGCCGCCCACGGTGCCCAGCGCCTGGCCGGACTGGACGATCTGTCCCTGCTGCACCGCGGCGCGCCACAGGAAGCCGTAGCTGGTGACCAGGCCGTTGCGGTTGCTCACCACGCGCACGACGACCTTGCCGCCCCACGCGGGGTTGGTCGCGACCTGGGCGGTGCCGGGGTGGACGGCGCGGGCCGTGCTGCCGCACGGCGTGCTGATGTCGGTGCCGCGGTGGCCGCGGCCCCAGGTCTTCCGGTCCTTGACGCGCTTGCTGGCGCCGAGGGGATAGAAGGTGTTCGGCGCGGTCTGCGTGCGGTACTGCGGCAGCGCGGACTTCTTGCGCCTTGGCCTGGCTCGGGGCACTCACGAAGGTCGGGCTCAGCGCGACGCCGAGGACGAGCACCCCGAGTGCGGCACGGACCACGGGCTTCGAGCTGGTGACGATCATCCGGCGTGTCTCCCTCGTAACGCGATTCCGGTCGTGTAATGGGATTCGCGGGAAGTATGCACCAATTTCTGGGTCACGTGGGGTTGAAGTGAAAATTGGTGCGCTCGAGAGGGTGTGTCGCGCTTGCATTCGGCGCCCGGCCCGACCGTCCATTTTCAGGTTAGGTGGCCGGTAGGTTGGCCGCATGACGTATGCGAATTCGGTGCTCGACCTGATCGGTCACACCCCGCTCGTGCGCCTGTCCAGCACGGTCGGCAAGACCGGGTCGCTGGTGCTCGCGAAGGTGGAGTACCTCAACCCCGGCGGCTCGGTGAAGGACCGGATCGCCGTCCGCATGGTGGAGGCCGCCGAGGCCAGTGGCGAGCTCCAGCCGGGCGGCACGATCATCGAGCCGACCTCGGGCAACACCGGGGTGGGCCTGGCGCTGGTCGCCCAGCAGCGCGGCTACCCGTGCGTCTTCGTCTGCCCGGACAAGGTCAGCGAGGACAAGCGCAACGTGCTCAAGGCGTACGGCGCCGAGGTCGTCGTGTGCCCCACCGCCGTGCCGCCCGACCACCCCGACAGCTACTACAGCGTCTCGGACCGCCTGGTGCGCGAGACCGAGGGCGCCTGGAAGCCCGACCAGTACAGCAACCCCAACAACCCGCGCTCCCACTACGAGGACACCGGTCCGGAGATCTGGGAGCAGACCGAGGGGAAGATCACCCACTTCGTCACCGGGATGGGCACCGGGGGCACGATCAGCGGCGTCGGCCGCTACCTCAAGGAGCAGAACCCGGACATCCAGGTGGTCGGCGCCGACCCGGCCGGCTCGGTGTACTCCGGCGGCACCGGGCGGCCGTACCTCGTCGAGGGGGTCGGGGAGGACTTCTGGCCCGAGACCTACGACCGCACCGTCGCCGACCGGGTCATCGAGGTCTCCGACGCCGACTCCTTCGAGATGACCCGGCGGCTCGCCCGCGAGGAGGGACTGCTCGTCGGCGGCTCCTCGGGGATGGCGGCCCACGCCGCCGCGCAGCTGGCCCGCGAGCTCGACGACCCAGCGGCCATGGTCGTGGTGCTGCTGCCCGACAGCGGCCGCGGCTACCTCACCAAGGTGTTCAGCGACGAGTGGCTGGCCCGCTTCGGCTTCCTGCGCGGCCCGGCCACCGAGAAGAGCGTGGGCGAGATCCTGCGGGCCAAGAAGGGCGACATCCCGGCGCTGGTGCACACCCACCCGAGCGAGACCATCGCCGACGCCGTCCAGATCCTGCAGGAGTACGCCGTCTCGCAGATGCCGGTGGTGCGCGCGGAGCCACCGGTGATGGCGGCCGAGGTCGCCGGGTCGGTCTCCGAGCGGCGGCTGCTGGACCTGCTCTACACCGGGGAGGCCCGGCTGGCCGACCAGGTCGGGGACCACATGGACGCCCCGCTGCCGACCCTCGGGGCGGGTTCCGCCCTGGCCGAGGCCATGGCCGAGCTGCGCGAGGCGGACGCCGTGCTGGTGCAGGAGGACGGGCGCCCGATCGGGGTGCTCACGCGCCAGGACCTGCTCGGCTACGTCGGCACCGACTGAACCCCTTCAGCGCCCGAAATGTCGGAATCAATTCCCGGGGTTTGCTCGCATTGTGGACGGCCAGAACCTACTCTGGACACACGCATGGAGCCCGCGCACCCAACGGGGGCCTGATGCTGCGGTCCGGGGTCCGGGAAGACCTACGCAAGTGGGTCCCTCCACTTCCAGTACTCCGGATTGAGAGTGGTGGGATGACACCCCAAGGTCGTCCCACCACTCGGCCAATTGCTGGGCCAATTGCTGGGCCGATGCTGGCTACCTGATCCGCCGCGCGGAGCCGGGATCAGGCTCCTGACCTGCGAAGATCCGCGCCAAGCGCCTCGACGCCGTCGACCAGGCGCGGCCCCGGGCGCGCGTAGGAGGCGTTCGCGTCCACCGCCCAGACGGGGACCGACTCGGGCAGCCGACCCGAGGCCACCAGGTCGCGCGCCGCGGCCGCCGACCCGTCGAGGTCGTAGCCGCACGGGGCGCACACGACGAGGTCCGGGCGGCTCGCGTGGACGTCGTCCCAGGTGACCCGGACCGACTTCTGCGCCGGCCCGGCCCAGGCTCGGGCACGCCGCCGGCGAGCGCCACCATCTCCGGCACCCAGTGACCCGGCGCGTACGGCGGGTCGGTCCACTCCAGGAGCAGCACCCGCGGGGCGTCCTGCTCGCGTGCCGCGACCTGCGCGCGGACGGCGTCCAGGCGCGCGTGCAGCGACGCCACGAGCGACTCCGCCTCGGCGCGGTGGCCGGTCGTGCCGCCGAGCGTGACGACCGAGTCCAGCACCTCCTCGAGGGTGTGCGGGTCGATGGTGAGCACCTCGGCGGTGCAGCCGAGGTGCGCGAGCGCGTCGTCGACCACGGAGACGTCGACGGCGCAGACGGCGCAGAGGTCCTGGGTGACGACGAGGTCGGCGTCCAGCCCGGCGAGCGCACCCTCGTCGAGGTGGTAGAGGTCCTCGCCCGCGCGCATGGCGGCCACCACGTAGGCGTCGATCGCGGCGGCGTCGAGACCCTCGGGCAGCGCACTCGTCGAGACGATCCGGCGGTCCCGGGCCTCGGGCGGGTGGTCGCACTCGAAGGTCACCCCGACGACGTCGTCGCCCGCGCCGACCGCGAACAGGATCTCGGTCGTCGACGGCAGCAGGCTGACGATGCGCACGGATCGATCTCGCAGGATGACGCGCCGTTGCGACCTCGCAAGCTCGGTCACCTTGCTCAACCTCCCGACCCAGCCGCGCTCCTTCGCGCGCCCGACTAGGGTCGGGACGTGGGGGTCACGTCGTACCTGACGATCGCGCAGGACGGGTCCGCCGAGCTGGAGGTGAGCGGCTCGCGGTTCCTCTGCGCGCTCACCCGCGTCGCGGACGAGGAGGACGCCCGCAGCGTGCTCGAACAGGCCCGCCGCACCCACTGGGGTGCCCGTCACCACTGCGTGGCCTGGGTGGTCGGCCCGGAGCGGAGCGATCGAGCACGCCGGCGACGACGGCGAGCCCCCGGGGACGGCCGGCGCTCCGATCCTGTCGCTCCTGCGCGGTCGCGAGCTCAGCGACGTCGTGGTCGTGGTCTCGCGCTGGCTGGACGGCACGATGCTCGGCACCGGCGGTCTGGTGCGCGCCTACGGGGGCGTGGCGCGGGCCGCGCTCGACGAGGTCGGCGTGCTCGAGCGGGTGCTGCACGACCTGTGCGAGGTGGAGGTCGACATCGCCGAGGTCGGCAGGCTCGAGCACGACCTGCGCTCCCGCGGGGCACGCGTGCTCGGCGTGGAGTACACGGGCGAGGCCCTGCTGCGCTTCGCCGTCCCGCCCCGCGCTCGCGCCGTGGTGGACGAGATCGTGGAGGACCTGACCGGCGGACGGGCGACACCGCGCGTCATCGGCCAGGAGTGGGTCGACGCCGGTGGCTGAGGTCGCCTGGCTGACCGGCTTCCTGGACATGACGGCGGAGACCTTCGAGGTCGGCGCGCAGTTCTGGGCCGCCGCGACCGGCACCCGGCTCTCGCCGCGGCGCGGTGACGACGGTCAGTTCGCGACCCTGCTGCCCGACCGGGCCGATGCGTGCTGGCGGGTGCAGCGGCTCGACTCCGGTCGACCCTCGGTGCACCTCGACCTGCACGGAGACATGCCCAGCCTGGAGCGCGACCTGGTCGCCCGCGGGGCCGGCGTCGTCGAGCGGTACGACGACGTCGTCGTGCTGCGCTCCCCGGGCGGGCTGCCCTTCTGCGTCGTGGCCGGCGACGAGGCCATCCGGCCTGCCCCGGTCGACTGGGGCACGCACACCTCCCTGCTCGACCAGGTCTGCCTCGACGTCCCGGCGGCGTCCCTGGAGCAGGAGATCGCGTTCTGGACCGGGGCCCTGGACACCGTCGCGAGCGGGTCGACCCGGCGCCCGGAGTTCACCAACCTCACGCGGCCCGACCACCTGCCGCTGCGGCTGCTGGTCCAGCGGGTCGGCGACAGTGGCGACGTCACCGCCCACCCGGACCTGGCCACGACCGATCGCGAGGCAGAGGTCGCGCGACTGGTCGGGCTGGGGGCAGTGGTGGTCGAGGTCGAGCAGTTCTGGACCGTCCTCCGGGCCCCGGACGACCGGCTGTTCTGCGTCACCGAGCGGGACCCCGCGACCGGGCAGCTGAACTGACCTCAGGCGTCGAGGTGCGCGAGCCTCGCCCACTCCCGCGACCACGGCTCCTTCGGCCCGGTGCAGACGAAGATGGCGCCGCCGTGCTCCTCGTTGTCCGCGCCGTCGACGGTCGGCACCGTGCCCACGTGCCGGCAGCCGGTGAAGTCGGCGCGTCGGGTCGCGGTAGCCCACCACCACGACCGGTCCCGCTCCGTCGGGTGGCGGACCGAAGTCGGCCCAGCCGTTGTGGCCGCTGTAGACGCGCGCCGGGACGCCGTACCACTCCAGGGCACCGGCCTCGCCGTAGTTGCCGGTGAAGACGACGGCTCCCTTCGGCAGCGGCGCGAGCGCGCGCCGTACGGACGCCACGTACTCGGGCCAGCCGATCGACTCGATGCCGGTGTCGGAGAGCGCGGGGTATCCCGATGCGGCGTAGGTGCGGGCCGGCAGCACCGGGAGCACGGCCGGCCACGCCACGGCCGCCGAGAGCACGAGGGCCACGCCGATCGGCACCAGCCGCCGGAACCGCTGCACCGTCATCACGGTGCCGGCCGCCAGCAACGGAGGGATCGCGCCCGCCACGTAGTAGGCCTTGCCCCCGGTCACCAGGAAGAAGCCGAAGGTCACCAGGAAGATCCACGCCAACGGTCGTGCCCATGCCCACTCCGTGCGACGCAGCAGTCCGACGAGTCCGGCGATCCACACCGCGGCCAGGAGCGGACTGAAGATGAGCAGGGTGAGCACGAGGTACTGGACGGCGCCGCCCGCGCCGCCGTACTCGTCCCTGATCTCGCCGGAGAGCACGAAGACCGGCCAGCCGTGCTGGGCCTGCCAGACGAGGTTCGGCAGCCACAGCAGCAGCGCCACCCCACCGCCGGCCCACCACCAGGGCGACCGGAGGTGGTGACGGACGGCGGGGGTGGCGGCGACCCCGACGAACAGGCCCAGCAGCGCGACCACCATGTCGTGCTTGGCGTTCAGTCCGAGGCCGGCCACCAGCCCGGCGAGCAGCCACAGCCTCGGGCGGTCGTCCACGAGCGCGTGCGCCGCGACCAGGGCGAGGGCCGTCCAGGCCAGGAAGCTCATCGTGCCCGTCTCGAGCAGGTGGCCGAAGGCGAGCACCACGCCGCTGCTGGCGAACACCACGGCCATCAGCACCTGCGCCCGGGCGCCGCCACCGAGCAGCCGCACCAGGCCGACCGACATCACGAGCGAGGCGCAGACGGCGAGCACGCTCGGCGTGCGCAGGGCCAGAAGCGAATGGCCGGCGAGGTCCTGGGTCACCCGGGCGATCAGCGCCACCATGGACGGCTGGTCGGGATACCCCCAGGCGAGGCGGTGGCCGGCCGAGGCGAAGTACAGCTCGTCGCGGTGGGGGCCGTACGCCGGGGCGAGCACCAGCAGGACGACGGCGAGCGCCACGGTGACGACGGCGACCGGCTTCCAGGCGAACGTCGGACGCCGCTTCATGGGCGATACAGCCTCATGGACAGATCATGGCCGACTTCAGCGCGGCGGTGGTGCGTCGTACGACGTCGGCGTCGAGCTTGAGCACCTCGCGGTCCCAGGTGAGCAGCCCGTTCAGCTCGTCCTCGACGTCGCTGAGCTGGGTGTAGACGGTGGCGGAGAGGCCCTCGCGGGCCGCGCGCACCAGCGGCTCGTGCAGGGCATCGAACTGCGCCGCGAACGCGTCCGCGTCGTCGAGGTGCAGGTAGCCGAACTCGAGGTCGGACCAGTCGTGGCCCTCCACGCGCATGCTGGCGCCGCCGTACTCGGTCAGGGCGAGCACGCGGCGGCCCTTCCTCCGGGGCATCTCGAACGGCTCGAGGTAGCAGTGGAAGCTGCGGAGGTCGCCGCCGCCCTGGTCGACCCAGCCGCTGACGTGGTTGACCGACCGGGTCGGGTCGAGCCGGGCGATCTCGCGGGCGGCGGCGTTGGCGCCGAACTGCCCCCAGCCCTCGTTGAACGGCGTCCACACCGCGATCGACGCCGACGTTGCGCAGCAGCTCGACGGTCTCGCGCAGCTCGCGACGGAACTCCTCGCGGCCCTCCCGGTCGGCTGCGGCCGAAGAGCCGGTGCAGCCGGTCGGGCACCGGCGTGGCCCGGCGGGCCGGGCGCTGGGTGGTCAGCCAGCGGTACCGGCCGCCGCCGTTGACCAGGTCCTGCCAGACCACCATGCCGAGACGGTCGCAGTGGTAGTACCACCGCAGCGGCTCGATCTTCACGTGCTTGCGCAGCACGGTGAAGCCGAGGTCCGCCATCGTCTCGATGTCGTGGACCATCGCCTCGTCGCTGGGCGCGGTGAGCAGGCCGTCGGGCCAGTAGCCCTGGTCGAGCACGCCGACGTGCGCGAACGGCTCGCCGTTGAGCAGCAGCCGCTTCGTCCTCGCGCGATGGACGCCGAACGAGCGCATCGCGGCGTACGACGTGACCCGGTCCTCGCCCATCGTGACGGTGAGGTCGTAGAGGTACGGGTCCTCGGGTGTCCAGCGTCGGGGGTCCGGGACCGGGAGACGGGTCGGGACCCCGACCGGGACGGTGGTGGTCGTGCCGGCGAGCTCGACGGTGGCGTGGTCTCGACTTCGCTCGACCGACGGTCTGCGACGGGCGACCACCGTCACCTCGAGCTCGGCAGTCTCGAGGTGGGGGACCAGCACCAGGCGCTCGACGTACTGCCCGGGGACGGGCTCGAGCCAGACCGTCTGCCAGATGCCCGACTGGGCGGTGTACCAGATCTCGCCGCGGTCGAGGCGCTGCTTGCCGCGGGCGTGCACCCCTGTCTCGGAGAGGTCGCGGACGCGGACCTCCAGCACGTTGTCACCGTCGAGGAGCGCCTCGGTGATGTCGAAGGAGAACGGCAGGTAGCCGCCGGTGTGCGACCCCTGCTCGAGGCCGTTGACCCAGACCGTGCACGACTGGTCGACCGCGCCGAAGTGCAGCAGCACGCGCTCCCCGTCGGGACGGGCGAAGCTCCGGCGGTACCAGAGCCGCTCGTCGGGCTGCAGCTGGCGACCTACTCCGGAGAGCTCGGCCTCGGGGGAGAAGGGCACGACGATCGCGCCGTCCCAAGCCCGTGGTCGCTGGTCGTCGCGCGTGAACGCGTGCTCCCAGCGTCCGTTGAGGTTGACCCAGCGCTCGCGCACGAGCTGGGGTCGCGGGTACTCCGGGAGCGGGTGGTCGGCGTCGAGGACGCGACCCCACCGGGTGAGCACCGAGGGCTACTCGTTCTGCTCCACGTCGGTGCGCAGGTCACGCATGATCTTGGAGAGCGTCTTGGCGTCGTACCCGGGCACGGTCGGCACCAGCTCACCGATCGTGTCGTGGGTGGCCCACGCGCAGATCGCGACCTTCTGCGGGGAGGTGACCGAGGCGCACACCGCCTTGCCGCCGCCGTCGCCGGCGTCGACGTTGGTGACCGTCAGGCCGTTGGCCTTGGCCTGCTTGGTGAAGCAGTTGGTGCGCCAGGTGGTCGGCACCTGCTCCTTGGTGAGCTTGGCGCCCAGGAAGACCAGTGCGCCCTCGGGGCCGCGCTTCGTGCTGCCCTGGTTGTAGACCGCGGACTTCACGTAGTTGGTCTTCTTGGCGCACTTGCCCTGGCCCTGGGTCTTGAACTGCTGCTCGGCCTGGGTGAGCTGCGTGGAGAGCGTCTTCTCCTTGGCCGTGTCGCGCTTCATCGACCCGGCGGTCGCCGGGGTGGTGAGCTTGTGCGAGTCGCTCTTGAGGACGAAGTAGCCGATCAGGCCGCCGGCGACCAGCACCACGACGACGACTGCCGCGATGATCGCGAAGATCTTGCCCTTGCCGGACTTGTGCGGGGGGCGGCGGCTGCGGCCGCGGTCGGTCGGCGCGGTCGGCTCGGGTCGACGACCGGCTGGTCGACCGCGGTCTGGTCGACTGGCGTGGCCTCGGGCTCCGGCGCAGCGCCCTCGCTCACCTCGGGACTGGGCTCCGAGTCAGGGTCCGGGGTGGGCCCAGAATCGGATCCAGAGGTGGGCGGGGTCTGGTCACTCATGCCGGACAGTCTGCCTGCTGGACCTGAGGGGGCAAATCGGAGGGACGTGACGGTGCTCACGTGCCTCGGCGGCTCAGTCGACGCAGAGGCAGAACGGGTGACCGGCCGGGTCGAGGAAGACCCGGAAGCTGGTGCCCGGCTGGTGCTCGGTCTTCGTGGCCACCGAGGGCGAGGGCCTCGCGCTCACCCTCGTCGAGGTCGCGCACCATCACGTCGAGGTGCAGCTGCTGCGGCTTCTCCTGGCCGGGCCACTCGGGAGCGCTGTAGTCCTCGACCTGCTGGAAGCCGATGCAGTTGTTGCCGTCGTCCGGCCTGATCTCGGCCCAGTCGCCGTCGTCGCTGACCTTCCACCCGAGCATCTCGCCGTAGAACGCGGCGAGCTTGCCCGGCTCGGGGCAGTCGATGACGAAGCTGGGGAACGCTGCGAAGGCCATGCGGCACGCTAGGTCAGTGCCGCAGCAGGCGGTGGTGGACAGGCGCAGCCGGTCTGCGCGAGGTCGGGACCTCGAGGGTCAGGCCGTCGGGACCTTGATCCCGGTGGCCGAGTGGCAGCGGTAGCCGAAGGGGTTCTTCAGCAGGTACTGCTGGTGGTGGTCCTCGGCGTAGTAGTAGGTGTCGAACGGCTTGATCTCGGTGGTGATCTCGCCGTACCCGCGCTTGGTCAGCTCGGGCTGGTAGCGCTCGCTGACCTCGCGGGCGACCTTCTCCTGCTCGGGGGTCGTGTAGTAGATCGCCGAGCGGTACTGGGTGCCCATGTCGTTGCCCTGGCGCATCCCCTGGGTGGGGTCGTGCACCTCGTAGAAGCTGGCGACCAGGTCGGCGTAGTCGACCTTGGCGGGGTCGTAGACGACGCGGACGGCCTCGGTGTGGCCGGTCCGGCCGCTGCAGACCTCCTCGTACGACGGGTTCTCGGTGTAGCCGCCGGCGTACCCGACGGAGGTCGACCAGACGCCCGGCACCTGCCAGAAGACCTCCTCGGCACCCCAGAAGCAGCCGAGACCGAACACGGCGACCTCGTAGCCCTCGGGCACCTCGTCGGTGACGAGCGGCGCGTCGAGGGCCTTGTGGCGCTCGGCGAGGTCGAACCAGCGCTGCGGACGGCCCTTCAGGGCCTCATCGGACGTGGGGAGCGTGGACTTGCTGCGGAGAAACATCAGCGACCTTTCTGTGGTGTCACCCGCTCAACAACGCGGGCGTCGCACTCGTTCCCCCAGTCTGACTCACCCGTGGTGGGCACAGAAGGCGTCGCGGGCAGCAGAGTGGTCGCTGGAGCCGAACGTGGCCCGGATCATGGCCGCCTGCGAGGCGGCGTACTCCTCGATGGCGTGCTCGGCCAGCGCCTTCTGGACGGGCGTCCTGGCCGTGACCAGGTCCTCCGCGTGGCGCCACACCATCTCGCGCCAGCCGCGCATGATCGCGCCGACACCGGTGTCGTCGACCGGGCCGATGTCGTAGTCGTCGAAGGTCGGGTCGAAGCGCGCGGACTCCTCGGCGAACACCGGCTCGTAGAGGCTGTCGAGCCGGTCGTTGTAGGCGTTGTGGTCGGGCTTGTGGCTGGTCCCGTCGGCGGCGGTCAGGCCCACGGTGGCCAGCGCGTGCGGGAAGTCGTTGTTGATGTGGGCGTTCATGTTGAGCAGGAAGTCGCCGAGCCCGGTCATCGACCTGTCGTCGCTGGCGGTCAGCGCGGTGCGCCAGGCCTTCGGCACCTCCGAGCGACGTCCGGCGTTCCAGTCGTCCATCGTGTCGAAGTACATGTGGGCGAAGACGGCGTCGAGCTGGGTCAGCCAGGTGCGGTCGTGGAAGTAGCCGCTCTGCGTCGCCTGCTGCACGTTCTGGGTCACCCGCAGGTAGGCCAGCGAGAAGATCGCGTCGTGGTCGCAGCTCGCGGCCAGCGGGGTCAGCCGTTGCTCCATCTCGGCGATCACGTCGTCGATGCACTGCGGGTCGCCGTCCGCGCACACCGGTCCGTCGTACGGCGTGTGGGGGACCGGCGCCGGCGGGAGGGCACCGACCACCGGATCGAGCGACCCAGGGCCGACGACGTCGGCGCGGGCGGGACGCCAGCCACGCAGCACCATCGGGAGGGCGAGCAGGAGCGCAGCGGTCCGGACGAGTCGCATGGCTGGTCAACGACCGTGCGCGGCGCCGGTCACGTAGCCTCGCGGGTGTGACGCAGGAGCATGCCAACAAGGCGGGTTTCGAGACCCGGGCGATCCACGCGGGCTACGAGCCCGACCCGCTGACCGGGTCGGTGATCCCGCCGATCTACGCCACCTCGACCTACAAGCAGGACGGCGTGGGCGGCCTGCGCGGGGGCTACGAGTACAGCCGCTCGGCCAACCCGACCCGCACGGCGCTCGAGGGCAACCTGGCCGCCCTCGAGGAGGGCGAGCGCGCCTTCGCCTTCGCCTCCGGGCTCGCGGCGGAGGACACCCTGCTGCACACGATCTGCGGTGCCGGGTGACCACGTCGTCATCCCCGACGACGCCTACGGCGGCACCTACCGGCTGATCGACCAGGTGGCCTCGCGCTGGGGCCTGGAGCACACCACCGCCCCGGTGCACGACCTCGAGGCGACGGCCGCGGCGATCACGCCGGCCACGAAGATCGTCTGGGTCGAGACGCCGACCAACCCGCTGCTGAACATCGGCGACATCGAGGCGCTGGCCGCGGTCGCCCACGACGCCGGCGCGCTGCTGGTCGTCGACAACACCTTCGCCTCGTCGTACCTCCAGCAGCCGCTCACCCTCGGGGCCGACGTGGTGGTGCACTCCACGACCAAGTACGCCGGCGGCCACTCCGACGTCATCGGCGGGGCCCTCGTGGTCCGCGACCTCGACCTGGCCGACCGGATCGCGTTCCACCAGAACGCCATCGGCGCGGTCGCCGGGCCGTTCGACGCCTGGCTGGTGCTCCGAGGACTGAAGACGCTGGGCGTCCGGATGGACCGCCACTGCGACAACGCCGAGAAGGTGGTCGAGTTCCTGACCGGCCACGCGGCGGTCGGCGACGTCTTCTACCCCGGGCTGGAGCAGCACCCCGGCCACGAGGTGGCCGCCCGCCAGATGAAGCGGTACGGCGGGATCGTGTCCTTCCGCGTGAACGCGGGAGAGCAGAAGGCCCTCGACGTGTGCGGCCGGGCCGAGGTGTTCACCCTGGGGGAGTCGCTCGGGCGGAGTCGAGTCGCTGATCGAGCACCCCGGCCGGATGACCCACGCGAGCGTCTCCGGGACCGACCTCGAGGTGCCCGACGACCTGATCCGGCTCAGCGTCGGCATCGAGACCGCCGACGACCTCCTCGCGGACCTGGACCGGGCCCTTGGCTGAGCCCGACGTCAGGTTCTCGCTCGCGAACGAGCGGACGCTGCTGGCCTACCAACGCACCGCCATCGGCCTGATGGCGGCGGCCATCGCGATCGTGCACTTCTTCGGCGACGACCTGCTCGTGGTGCTGCTCGCCGTCGCGTTCCTCCTCACGGGGGTGGTGGCGGCCGTGGGCGGCTACTTCCAGTTCCGCCGCGTCGACGCGGCGATCCGGGACGGCCGGCCGATCGGCAGCGGCCCCGCGGCACACACGCTCAGCCTCGCGATGCTGCTCTGCCTCGCCCTGGCCGGGGCGTACGTGATCAGCCGCGGCTTCTGACGTGACTCCGGTCCTCTGCGTGGACGTCGGCTCGACGTTCACCAAGGCGGCCCTCGTCGACGCCGAGACGGGCGCGCTGCTGGCGACCGCCAGTCACCCCACCACCCTGGCCACCGACGTCCTCGACGGCGTCGACGCGTGCCGCGACGAGCTGCGGGCCGGTGACGCCGAGGTGCTGGCCTGCTCCTCGGCCGGCGGCGGCCTGCGGATCGCGGTGGTCGGCACCGAGGAGCTGGTCACCGCGGAGGCGGGCCGGCGGGTGGCGCTCTCCAGCGGGGGCAAGGTCGCCGTGGTCTCCGCGGGCGGCCTCGACGAGCAGAAGTACGCCGTGCTCCAGGCTGCGGCACCCGACCTGGTGCTGCTGGTCGGCGGCACCGACGGCGGCAACGCCGAGGTGCTCGAGGCCGACGCCGGGTTCCTCGCCGACCACGCCTGCGCGCTGCCGGTCGTGGTGGCCGGCAACGCCGAGTCGGCGCCGACGGTGGCGCGGCTGCTGGCCGGGGCCGGGACGCCGTACGTCGTGGCCGACAACGTCGTGCCGAAGATCGGGGTCCTCGCGCCGGAGAGCGCGCGCTCGGCGATCCGCGAGGTCTTCCTGCGGCACGTGATCGGCGGGAAGGGGCTGAGCCAGCCGCGCAGACTTCACGGCGATGGTGCAGGGCCCGACACCCGACCTGGTGCTCACCGGAGTCGAGCTGCTCGCCGCCGAGGTCGGCCGTGCGGTCGCCGTCGTCGACATCGGGGGCGCCACCACCGACGTGCACTCCGTCGTCCCCCTCGACCCCGAGGACGCCGGCCTGGCCCGCGAGGTGGTGGCGAGCACCCCGGTCACCCGGACCGTCGAGGGCGACCTCGGGATGCGGTGGAGCGCGCTGAGCACCTGGGAGGCCGGGGTCGAGGCGGGGCTGCTCGAGACCGATGCGGGCCTGCACGAGGCCGCCCGGCTCCGCTCCGACGACCCTGCCTTCCTGCCCGGCACCGACGCCGAGCGCGAGGCGGACCTCCGGCTGGCCGGCGTCGCGGCGACCCTGGCGGTACGACGCCACGTCGGGCGTTCGCGCGTGGTGGTCGGCCCCGACGGCCGGGTCGTGCGAGCGCACCGGCAAGGACCTGCGCGAGGTGGTGCTGCTCGTCGGCTCCGGCGGCGTCCTGCGACATGCCTCGGCGTGCCGACGCGGATGCCGTCGTGGCTCAGGCGACCGGGGTCTCGCCGGAGGGGTGGCAGCAGCCCGAGCACCCGCGGGTGGTGATCGACCGCGACTACGTGCTCGCCGCGGTCGGCCTGCTGGCCTCGCGGCACCCGGCGGCTGCGGCGGCCCTTGCCCGTAGCCTTGCCGTGTGCGAGGAGACCCACGACAGCTGAGGACCTGGGCCGAGCTGCGGGCCGCGCGTCGCGAGATGGAGGAGGCCCGCCGCCAGCACGAGCAGGTGGTGCTGGCGGGGGCCACGAACTTCCGGCCGGCGCCAGGTGCCCTACGGGGTCGACCTCGCCGCGGCCTGGGCCTGGCGCCTGCTGGTCATCGGCGCCGCCATGGGGGTGGTCCTCTGGCTGCTCAACTTCTTCCTCGTCGTGGTGCTGCCGCTGGTGATCGCCCTGTTCCTGGCGGCGCTGGTCGCTCCCCTCGTGACCTGGATGGACCGCATCGGCATCCGCCGCAAGCTCGCCGCGCTGCTCGTGGTGCTGCTCGGCGTCGCCGCGCTGGCGCTGCTGTTCACCTTCGTGGGCAACCAGGTCTCCTCCGGTGTGGGCGACCTCTCGAACCAGGTCGGCAGCGGCATCGACCAGATCCGGTCGTGGCTGCGCACCGGCCCCCTGCACGTGACCGACGCCCAGCTGAACTCTGCGCTGCAGAGCGCGCAGGACCAGCTGCAGAGCTTCGGCAAGGACGCGGCCGGACGGCTCGGCGAGGTCGGCGTCACGCTCGGCCACGTCTTCGCCGGAGCCTTCATCGTGCTGTTCGCGACGTACTTCTTCCTCGCCGACGGAAAGCTGATCTGGGCCTGGCTCGTCCGGATCTTCCCGCGCGCGGCGCGTCGCCAGGCCGACTCCTCGGGCCAGGTGGCGTGGGCCTCGCTCACCCAGTTCGTCCGGGCCACGGTGCTGGTGGCCGCGACCGACGCGGCCGGCATCATGCTCGGTGCCTTCGTCCTCGGTGTGCCGTTCGTCAGTGCCATCGGCGTGCTGGTCTTCATCGGGGCGTTCGTGCCCCTCGTGGGCGCCTTCGTCTCGGGCACGGTGGCGGTGCTGGTCGCGCTGGTGGCCGTGGGGCCGCTGAAGGCCCTGATCATGTTCGGCGTCATCGTGCTCGTCCAGCAGATCGAGGCCCACGTGCTGCAGCCGTTCCTGATGGGCCGGTTCGTCTCGGTGCACCCGCTCGGCGTGATCCTCGCGATCGCGATGGGCGTGCTCGTCGCGGGCATCCCGGGTGCCCTGGTCGCCGTACCGCTCGCTGCCTCCGCCAACGCGGTCGTCCAGCACCTGGCCGCCGACACGGCGGTCGGCGAGGGAGTGACCGACGACGAGAGCGAAGGGGCGGTGGGCGACACCGAGGACGCGCCGACCGACGAGGGAGACGGCGCCGACGAGGCGGAGGTTGTCGGCAACCCCGATCCCGAGGCCTGAGGCCCCGGGTCGACGGAGATACCCCCCGGACGCACCTCCGCCGTCCCAGGCCCCCCGCCAGGAGGGGCAACCCTCCGGACGCCGTCGATTGTGGCCCGCGTCCTTGTCGGACGCAACCGCCCAGCGTGTGACCGCGTGTTGCGCCCGCGGGCTCCTAGGGTGTGGGCATGAGCACCACCCAGGATGAGCGTCACCCTGGCGGACATCGAGGCCGCCGCGACGATCGTCGACGGAATCGCGATCCGGACCCCGATGGAGGACTCGCGCTGGCTGCAGACCCTGGTCGGGGGTCCGGTCCTGCTCAAGTGCGAGAACCTCCAGCGCACCGGCTCGTTCAAGATCCGCGGCGGCTACGTGCGCCTGTCCCGGCTCACTCCGGAGGAGCGCGCCCGCGGCGTGGTCGCGGCCTCGGCGGGCAACCACGCACAGGGCGTGGCGCTCGCCGCCCAGATGCTCGGGATCAACGCCACCGTGTTCATGCCGGAGGGGGCGCCGATCCCGAAGGTCAACGCGACCAGGGCGTACGGCGCCGACGTGCTGTTCGAGGGGGAGTACCTCACCCAGGCGCTGCTCGCCGCGCAGGCGTTCGCCGAGGAGACCGGGGCGGTGTTCATCCACCCCTTCGACCACCCCGACATCGTCGCCGGACAGGGCACCGTCGGCCTCGAGATCCTCGACCAGGCGCCCGAGGTGAAGACGCTGCTCGTGCCGACCGGTGGCGGCGGCCTGCTCGCCGGGGTGGCGCTCGCGGTGAAGGCGCTGCGTCCCGGACGTCCGCGTCGTCGGGGTGCAGGCGGAGGAGGCGGCGGCGTACCCCGAGTCGCTGCGCACCGGGTCGCCGGTCGCCCTGGAGCGGATGGCGACGATGGCCGACGGCATCGCGGTGGCCCGGCCCGGTGACCTGCCCTTCGCGGCGATCCAGGAGCACTGCGACGAGATGCTCACGGTCTCCGAGGAGTCGATGTCACGCGCCCTGGTGCTGCTGCTCGAGCGGGCCAAGATGGTCGTCGAGCCCTCGGGTGCGGCCGGCGTGGCCGCGCTGCTCGACGACCCCGGGCGCTTCGAGACGCCGATCGTGGCGGTGCTCTCCGGTGGCAACGTCGACCCGCTGCTGCTGGGCCACCTGATCCGGCACGGCCTGTCCGGCAACGGCCGCTACCTGAACTTCCACTGCGTCATCCCCGACCGCCCGGGCGGGTTGGCCCACCTGCTCTCCGAGCTGGCCGCGTCCGGCGCCAACGTGCTCGAGGTGGCCCACGAGCGCACCTCGACCGCCTTGCACATCGGTGACGTCGAGGTGGCCCTGCAGCTGGAGACGCGGGGTCCCGAGCACGCCGACGCGGTGATGGCGCGGCTGCGCGAGCACGGCTACCGCATCATCGAGTAGCTCAGCCGGTGTAGGGAACGGCCTCGAGGATCTCGGCCTTGACCTTCTTGCCGTTCACCTCGTACTCCACGGTGTCGCCACGCTGCTTGCCGTTGATCGCCTCGCCCAGCGGGGACTGCGGGGAGAAGACCTTCAGCTCGTCGCCGGCCATCTCGCGGGCGCCGAAGAGGAACTCCTGCTTCATGTCGTGGTCGATGAGGTTGATGGTCACCCTCATGCCCGGCTCGACGACGCCGTCGTCCGCCGGGGTCTCGCCGACCTTCGCGCGCTCGAGCATCTGGGTCAGCTGGGCGATCCGGCCGTCGAGCTTGCCGAGCTCGTCGCGGGCGGCGTGGTAGCCGGCGTTCTCCTTGAGGTCTCCCTCGTCGCGGGCCTCGCTGACACGGCTGACGATGGAGGAGCGCGTGGGTCCGCGCAGCGCCTCGAGTTCGGCCGTGAGCTCGTCGTACTTGGCCTGTGTCAGCCAGACGGCGTTGCTCTGGGTCGGCTCGGTCATGGGGTCGCTCCTGGAGATCGAGGTGCGGTGGGACAAGTAGACAAGATTATCAGCGGGGCTGCTTCTGGCCCGGGGCAGTACACCCGACGAGATCGATGGCCGCGGCGGCACGCTCGGTACGCATGGTCACGCGGTGGACCGAGGTTCCCCCCGTGCCCTTGACCGGGAACGTGACCTCGCCCACCACCGAGTGGTCGGCGGCCTGGGCCTGCACGACGCA
>CAWCFR010000025.1:0-75751 GCA_963794725.1 uncultured Actinomycetota bacterium | reverse complement strand
AAGGTGACCACCGCGATGATGCCGGCGATCAGGAAGATCCGGCCGGTCGCGTCGGCGTACGCCGTGCGGACGATCACCGCCACCGCGGGCGGCAGCTTGGCGAGGTCGAGGGAGCTGACGTCGCCGCCGCCCGTGGCAGCACCCGTGCCGGCGCCGACCGCTGCCAGGCCGGAGGCGATCCGGTCGGTGACGCTGCTGGCCAGCACCGCGCCGAGTGCCGCGACGCCGATCGTGCCGCCCAGGGAGCGGAAGAAGCTGACGGTGCCGCTGGCCGCACCGATGTCGGTGACGTCCACGGTGTTCTGCACGACGAGCACGAGGTTCTGCATCAGCGACCCGGTGCCCAGGCCCATCAGCACCATGAAGGCGCTCAGGTGCCAGACGGGCGTGGTGTGGTCGATCGTGCCCATCAGCATCAGGCCGGCGACCAGGGTCGCGGAGCCGGCGAGCATGATGCCCTTCCACCGCCCGGTGCGGGTGATGTACTGCCCGCTGCCGGTCGCGCCGACCATGTTGCCCGCGATCAGCGGCAGCATCAGCAGGCCGGCCTCGGTGGGCGTGTGGTCGCGGGCGACCTGGAAGTACTGGCTGAGGAAGACCGAGGCACCGAACTGCGCGACGCCCACGGCCAGGCTGCCCAGGATCGAGAGCTGGGTGATCCGGTTGCGCAGGATCTTCGGCGGCACCAGCGGGTCGGAGTGGCGCCGCTCCACGACGACGGCCGCGACCAGCGCGACGAGCGCGGCGCCGAGGAACTCCGCGGTCTCGACCGAGAGCCAGTCGAAGCTGCTGCCGGCGAAGGAGACCCAGACCAGCGGCAGGCTGGCCGCGATCGTGATGAACAGCGCGCCCCAGTAGTCGACGCGGATCTCGCGTCGCACCGTCTCGAGGTGCAGGTACTTCTGCAGCATGACCAGGCCCATGAGGGCGAACGGGATGGCGATCCAGAAGCACCAGCGCCAGCCGGCGGCGTCGACGATCACGCCGCCGAGCAGCGGGCCGGAGACGGTGGCGACGGCCATCGTCGCGGCCAGGTAGCCGCTGTAGCGACCGCGCTCGCGCGGCGGGATGATCGAGCCGAGGATCGACTGGGCCAGCGCGATCAGGCCGCCCATGCCGAGGCCCTGGACAGCGCGCGCGGCCAGCAGCTCGGGCACGTTCTGTACGGCGCCCGCGGCCAGCGAACCGACCAGGAAGACGCCGATCGCGAGCTGGACCAGCAGCTTCTTGCTGTACAGGTCGGAGAACTTGCTCCAGATCGGGCTGCTCACCGTCATCGCCAGCAGGGAGGCGGTGACCACCCAGGTGTACTGGGTCTGGCTGCCGTTGAGGTCGGCGATGATCGTCGGCAACGCCGTGGAGACGATGGTCGCGGAGACGACCGCGACGAACAGCGCGGACATCAGGCCGACGAGCACCTCGACGATCTCGCGGTGGGTCATCTCGGCGTCCGGGGTCGGGCGCCGTACTGCTGTGTCAGACATGGTGGTCCAGCTTCTGTGCGGGTGTGAGTGGGTTCTGGAGTCGCTCGGTGAGCTCGTCGAGGGTGTCCACGACGTGGTGGATCTCGGGCACGCTCCACGGGTCGAGCCGTTCGGCGAGGGCGGCGCACATCGCGTCGCGCGCGGCGACGAGGCGCTCGTGCCCGGCCACGGTCAGGCTGACCAGCTCGGCACGCCCGTCCTCGGGGTCGGCCGCGCGCTCGATCAGGCCCATCTGGTCGAGGCCGGCGAGCTGGCGGCTGATCACCGACCGGTCGACGCAGAGCACCTCGGCGACCTGGCCCGGGCGGCAGGTGCCGCGCGTGGCGAGCACGCCGAGGGTGACGATGTCGCTGCGGCTCAGCTCCGGGTCGACATGGCCCCAGTCCGAGCCGCGCGCCTTGAGCGCGCGGCCGAGCAGGACGAGCGCGTCGAAGAGACGCTGCGTGGCAGCTGTCTCCTCACTCGTGGTCTCCCGGTGCGACATAGTTGAAGAATACAACTATTTGATTGACTCGCGCAACCAAATCCGGGTGTGAGGTGCAGCACCGCCGACCAGACCGGGCTGCGGATCAGGAGGCGAGGCCGAGCTCCGCCATCCGCTTGGCGTGGTTCTCGGTCAGCCGGGTGAACATCCGGCCGAGCGCCGCGAGGTCCATGCCCGGGCGGTCGACTCCCCCGGCGAGCAGCGCGGCCAGGGAGTCGCGCTCGGCGGCCACGCGCTGGGCCTGCGAGAGCGCCTCGCCCATCAGGCGCCGGCCCCAGAGCGCGAGCCGTCCGCCGACCCGCGGGTCCTGCTCGATGGCCCGCCGGACCCGGTCGACCACGAAGTCGGCCTGGCCGGCGTCGGCGAGCGAGTCGACGACGAGCTGGCGGGTCTCGGCGTCGACGTACTGGGCGATCTCGACGTAGAAGTCGGCCGCCAGTCCGTCGCCGACGTAGGCCTTGACCAGCCCCTCCAGCCAGTCGCTGGGCGCCGTCGAGACGTGGAAGACGTCGAAGGGACGCACGAACGGGGCCATCGCCTCGAGCGGGTCGGCGCCGAGGGCCGACATCCGGTCCATCAGCGGCGCGATGTGGCCGAACTGGACGGTCGCCATGTTGCCGAGGGCCAGCTTGTCGGGCAGGGCCACGGCCAGCTTGGCGTCGTCGGTGAGCCGCTCGAAGGCCGAGATCTCGCCGTAGGTGATCGCCCCGAGGAGGTCGACCACGGCGGCGCGGTAACCGGGGTCATCGAAGGCCACCGAGTCGCCGTCGGCGGGCGCGGAACCCGGTGCGGCAGCGGAGGGATCGGACATGGCGGCAGCCTACCGATAGACTGGCAGTCGGCCCGCAGGCTCGAAGCCCCCTCGGAGACCATTCCGGTTGGCTCGCCGCCGGCGCCCGCACCGACGTGAATTCCTGACGTGAACCCCAGTGCAGCGACCGCTGCGCGCCGCACAGAACAGGCAAGATCCTGACCACCACCTTCCGAGAGCTCGGGGTGCTTCCCGAGATCTGCGACGCGCTCGAGCGCGGCAACATCATCCATCCCTTCCCGATCCAGGAGATGACCCTGTCGGTCGCCCTGATGGGCACCGACCTGATCGGGCAGGCCCGTACCGGCACCGGCAAGACCCTGGCCTTCGGCATCCCGGTGCTGCAGCGCTCCGTCGCGCAGCACGACCCGGACTACGAGCAGCTGGCCGCACCCGGCAAGCCGCAGGCCCTGGTGGTCGCGCCGACCCGCGAGCTCGCGCTCCAGGTCTCCGGCGACCTCAAGATGGCCGGCTCCGACCGGGGCATCCGCGTGCTCACCGTCTACGGCGGCGTGCCGTACGACGGCCAGCTGGACGCCCTCGCCGAGGGCGTCGAGGTCGTGGTCGGCACCCCGGGACGGCTCATCGACCTGATGAACCGCAAGGCCCTCGACATCTCGCACGTGAAGTCGCTCGTGCTCGACGAGGCCGACGAGATGCTCGACCTCGGCTTCCTGCCCGACGTCGAGCGGCTGCTCAAGCAGACCCCCGAGACCCGGCAGACGATGCTCTTCTCGGCCACGATGCCGGCCGCGATCGTCTCCCTGGCGCGCACCCACATGCGCCACCCGATGAACATCCGGGCCGAGTCGTCGAGCGACAACCAGCTGGTGCCCGCCACCGCGCAGTTCATCTACCAGTGCCACGACCTCGACAAGCCCGAGATGATCGGACGCCTGCTGCAGGCCGAGGGCGCCGACCTGATGATCGTCTTCACCCGCACCAAGCGTCAGGCGCAGCGCGTCGCGGACGACCTCGTCGAGCGCGGCTTCAAGGCCAGTGCGCTGCACGGCGACATGGCGCAGGCCGCCCGCGAGAAGGCACTGAACCGCTTCCGCGAGGGCAAGCTGCAGGTGCTGGTCGCCACCGACGTCGCCGCCCGCGGCATCGACGTCACCGGCGTCACCCACGTCGTCAACTACAGCTGCCCCGAGGACGAGAAGACCTACCTGCACCGCACCGGCCGCACCGGCCGCGCCGGCGCCACGGGCGTGGCGATCACCTTCGTCGACTGGGGCGACCTGCACCGCTGGAAGATGATCAACAAGGCGCTGGACCTGCCGTTCGACGAGCCGCAGGAGACCTACTCCAGCTCCGAGCACTTCTTCCACGACCAGGGCATCGACCCCGGCACCACCGGCCGGATCATCCCCGAGGGCCAGGTCGTCGTGGAGCGCAAGCCGATGAAGGGCGACCGGCCCCGCGACGGCGCCCGTGGTGGCGATCGCGGCGGCAGCCGCGGCGGCGACCGCAACCGCTCCCGAGGCGGCAGCGGGGACAGCGCCAAGACCGCGACCAAGTCCGCAGAGAGCTCCGGCGACCGCCCCGCTCGCAAGCGCAACCGCAGCCGCCGTCGTACCCGCGGCGGAGAGCCCGCCGGCAGCTGACCGAGCGGGTCACCGCTCAGGCGGTGACGACGACCTTCGTGCCGACCGGGGCGAAGTCCCACAGCGCCTTCGCGTCGGGCAGCCACTGCCGGATGCAACCGTGCGACTGGGGCGTGCCGAGCTGCGCACGCGTCTGCAGCAGCCGCCCGTCCTTGGTCGGCACGCTGTGGAAGCCGATGGCCGCCCGCATGCCGTGGGTGAAGCGCACGAAGTACTGCATCACGCCCGAGTCGTCGACGCCGGTGGCCCAGCGGGAGGTCGAGTACACCGCGTAGGTGCCCGGCCGCAGGTTGTCGGTGAGGCTGCCCGACACCGGGTAGCTGCGCGCCACCTGGTCGTCGGCCGACACCAGCCACACCCGCTGGTCGGTCATGTCGAAGACCACCCGCTTGCCCGTGCCGCTGTCGGCCGGCAAGTGCGGTGGACGTCGACCCCGCCGACGGCTCCGGGGTTGGCGGCGGTGCCCTTCGCGATCCCGTCGTCGGCCGGGGTGCTCGCATCCGGGGTGGACGTGCTCGTCACCAGCGTCGCGGTGCCGGCACGACCCTGGGCGCTCGCGGCCGGCCCTCCGGACGGAAGGATGCCGACGCCGCCGAGCACGGCGACCAGGGTGACGATCACCGCGGCGACCACGGCGCCGATCCGGCCCCAGCGAGGAGACATCTCAGCCGCGCTTCATCAGTGCGGTCGCGACGTCGCGGTAGGCCTGTGCTCCCTTGTTGGTCCGTGAGGTGCGGAGGATCGAGCGGCCGGCGGCGGGAGCCTCGGCGAAGCGGATGGACTTCGGGATCGGCGGCTCGATGACGTCGAGCGCATAGGTCTCGGAGATGGTCTCGAGCACGGCCTTGGCGTGGTTGGTCCGCCCGTCGTACAGCGTGGGCAGCACGCCCCAGACCTCGAGGTCGCGGTTGGTGAACCGCTTGACGTCGTGCACGGTGTCCAGCAGCTGGCCGACGCCGCGGTGCGACAACGTCTCGCACTGCAGCGGGATCAGCACGCCCGTGGCGGCGGTCAACGCGGCGACGGTGAGCACTCCGAGCGACGGAGGGCAGTCGAGCAGCACCCAGTCGTAGCCGTCGACGTCCTCGACGGCGGTGCGGATGACGTACTCACGGCCGGTGCGGGTGAGCAGGTCGGCCTCGGCCCGTGCCAGCTCGATCGTCGCCGGCAGCAGGTCGACGCCGTCGTCGGTGGCGATGATCGCCTCGGACGGGTCCAGCCCCTTGGTCAGGACGTGGTGCACCGAGATCTCGAGGTCCTCGGGGTCGATGCCCAGGCTGAACGTCAGGCAGGCCTGGGGGTCGAGGTCGACCAGCAGCACCCGTTGGCCGTTCTCGGCCAGGGCCGCGCCCAGGGAGGCGACGGTCGTCGTCTTGGCGACGCCGCCCTTCTGGTTGGCGACGGCGAGCACGTGCGGGGAGGTCATCACCGCACATCATGCCGCACGTGCCACCGCGTTCCACGATGCGGCACGACGGGTCGCGCGTCGTTGTCTCGCCACCCGGTCACCAGAGCGGACGACGACCCCCGAAGGGCATCTCGAGGGCCTCCGGGCCGAAGCCGGTCACGTCGGCCAGCAACCAGTCGTCGTGCAGCAGCAGGGCCGCCGAGGCCGGCTTGATCACCAGCCACAGCCAGCGGCCGTCGGCCTCCCCCGCGAAGACCGCCCGGGCCAGGAGCTCGTCCTCGACCGCCGACAGCTCGGCCAGCGGATCGGGTGACGGCACGTGGTCGACGGCGTCGTCGACCAGCCACATGGGCACGGTCCGGCCACCCGCGCGCACGTGGATGGCGGCGGGGCCGTTGCTGATCTGCGGTCCCGGGTCGTCGTACGACGTGCCGGCGCAGCGGGCGCCCAGCCCGACCCCGGGGTCCTCGGAGACCACGGTGACCTCGACGTCGCCGTCGAGGTCGCTGGTCCCGACCGTGGTCGTGACGCTCGCCCGCACCTGGCCGCCCGACCCGACGCAGCCGAAGTCGGAGATCGACCAGCCCGGGCTCATCGGCCAGGGCAGGTACGTCGGCAGGTCGCTGCGCCCGACGAGCTCGGCGAAGGAGTCGTAGTCGGCTTGCTCGGGCCGCCAGAGCGGCTCGACCACCCCGTGGACCGGGCACGTGCAGGTGCCCTCGGCACCGATCCCCAGGTCCCCCGACACGGTGACGGGCGAGGTGCAGCGCGGACACGACGCAGCGAGCGACACGTTGCCGAGGATAGGGGTCTCAGGAGTTCCAGCGCAGCACGGCGGGGGTCTCTCGTTCCCAGCCCAGCGCCGAGACGGTCGCCGTGTCGAGCAGCGAAGTGGCGGCCGTCCACGGGCGGCGAGCTCGAGCCAGCGCGCGGCCAGCACCCGCGAGGCGTGTCCGTGGCTGAAGACCAGCATCGCGACCTCCGTCGGTGCGGGCCTTCGCCACGACGCGGTCGAGCCGGCGGCCGACCTGCTCCGCGGTCTCACCACCCGGGCAGGGCTTGGTCCACACCGTCCAGCCGGGCACGGTCTCGCGGATCTCGGGCGTGGTCAGCCCCTCGTACTCGCCGTAGTCCCACTCGCCGAGGTCGTCCTCGACGTCGCGCGTCCGGGAAGCCGGCGAGCTCGGCCGTGCGGCGGGCGCGGTCCCGCGGGCTGGTCAGCACGAGGTCGAAGTGCTCGTCGGCCAGCCGCTCGGCGAGGCTGCGCGCGACCTCCTCGCCCTCCGGCGTCAGGTCGAGGTCGGTGGTCGAGGTGTGCCGTCCGTCGCGGCTCCACTCCGTCTCGCCGTGGCGCACGACCCAGAGCTGGTCGGATCCCGTCGTGGCCACCGGTCACCCGGCCTCTGGGCCCGGCGACTCCCCCGGCCAGTTCTTGTCCGGCTGCGGGACCGGGCGTCCGGGCTGCTCCCCGCCGCGGGCCTCGAGGTAGCTGTCCTTGGGCACCATCACCTTGCGGCGGAACAGGCACACGACCTTGCCGTCCTGGTTGTAGCCGATCGTCTCGACGTAGACGACGCCGCGGTCGTCCTTGGACTTGCTCTCCCACTTGTCGAGCACCCGCGTCTCGCCGTACAGCGTGTCGCCGTGGAAGGTCGGCGCGACGTGGCGCAGCGACTCGATCTCGAGGTTGGCGATCGCCTTGCCGGAGATGTCGGGGACGCTCATGCCGAGCAGGATCGAGTAGACGTAGTTGCCCACGACGACGTTCTTGCCGAACTGGGTGGTCTCCTCGGCGTAGTGCTGGTCGAGGTGCAGCGGGTGGTGGTTCATCGTCAACAGGCAGAACATGTGGTCGTCGAACTCGGTGACCGTCTTGCCGGGCCAGTGCTTGTACGTCGCCCCGACCTCGAACTCCTCGTAGCTGCGGCCGAACTGCATCCACCTGCTCCTCCTTCCGTTTCGCGCGTCTCAGCCGTCGATCGAACGGTGCCCGAGTCTGGCACGGGAAGGCTCGTCGCCCGCCGGGAGGCCGGATGGCGTAGATTCCCGCAGCGTGTCAGCAGCGCGGGTCGACGACGACGGCATCGTCCTCCCGGACGCGCTCGACGCCCCCGTCGACATCGCCTTCGGGGGCAACCGGGTGTGGTCGTTCAACCCCGCCCGCGACGGCCACCGGAGCGGCCGCGGCGTGCTGGTGGAGTGGCCGGGGCCGATCCGTGAGCGACTGAGCGGCACCGCCCACGTGGTGGTGGCGCCGCACGCCGGCGGCGACAGCCTCTTCGACGCGGACGTGACCTTCGACGGGTCCACGGAGCCGCTGGAGTTCCTCGACGACAAGGGCCATCCCCTGACCCTCGACAAGGGCGGCCGGCTCCAGCGCACCTTCGACCGGATGGACGACGCGTCGCTCAACGAGCTCACCTCGGCCTCCCGGCAGGTGCTGGACGACCTCGTCGACAAGTGCGGCCTCGATGCCTACCTCTGCTACGGCGGACTGCTGGGCGCCGTCCGCACCGGCCACATGATCGGCCACGACTCCGACGTCGACCTGGCCTGGATCAGCCCGCACACGCACCCCTTCGACATCGTCCGCGAGAGCCGCGCCGCCGAGGACACGATGCGCGAGCTCGGCTGGCGCGTCGTACGCATGTCGGCGGCCAACTTCAAGGTGTGGGCGCCCCTGCCCAACGGCAAGCGCGCCGGCGTCGACGTGTTCGGCTCCTTCCACATCGGCAGCAACTTCCACCTCACCGGGTCGCTGCGAGGGAAGCTGCGCCGTGACCAGGTGCTGCCGTTCCAGACGATCACGCTCGAGGGCGTCGAGTTCCCGGCCCCGGCGGACCTCGATGCCTTCCTGGCCTACACCTACGGTCCCGGGTGGCGGGTGCCCGACCCCGCGTTCCACTTCGACCACCCGTACGAGAACACCCAGATCATGGGCCACTGGTGGCGCGGCAGCCGGCGCCGGCTCTGGTACTGGGCGCCGTTCTACGAGTCCGCCCAGGCCGCGAAGGTGCCCACCGGGCCGTCGTCGTTCGCCCAGCACGTGGCCTCCCGCGTCGAGCCCGGTGCGCGCATCGTCGAGCTCGGCTCCGGCACGGCCCGTGACGCGATCTGGCTCACCCAGCAGGGGTACGACGTCACGGCCAGCGACTTCTCCGGGGCCGCCCGCAAGTTCGCCGTCCGCGCCGCCAAGAAGGCCGGCGTCCCGCTGAGCTGGCAGTTCTACAACCTCGAGTCGACGTACAGCACGCTCACGGGGGCGGCCCGGCTCGCCCACGAGCCAGGCCCGAAGCACGTCTACGCGCGGCTGCTCGTCGATGCGCTCGACCCGGAGGCGCGTGCCAGCCTGTGGCGGTTCTGCTCGATGGTCGGCCGCTCCGGCGGGCGGACGTTCCTGGAGTTCCGCACCGCCGCGAGTCGCGGTGAGCCGACCTTCTTCGGACGGCACATCCGTACCTACGCGCGGGTGCCCGTCATCGAGGCCGAGATCGCGGCTCGCGGCGGCACCGTCCTGGACAAGACCATCGGCCGCGGCCTGGCGCCGCTCGGAGAGGAAGATCCTGAAGTGTGTCGCCTGGAGGTGAGCTGGTCGTGAGCTGGAAGGAACGCGTCAAGAGCGTGGTCGTCAGCCGGGGGGAGGTCGCCCAGCTGCGCAAGGACGTGGACGTGCTGCAGGAGTCGATCGAGGAGTACCGGCGGCTCAACGAGCGGCTCTCCGACGTCCTCGACATCGTCGAGGAGCTGCTGGTCCCGGCCGTGGACCGCGACGAGGAGAAGCTGCGCGAGCTCCTCGCGAAGATCTGACGGCCCCTAGGAGCCGCCGCCGCCGGCCTTGCGCCGGTGCATCTTCGGGCCGCCGGCCCCGGAAACCTCGGAGCCGTGCGCCTTCTCCTTGACGGGACCGTCCTTCGGCACGCCACGGTCGTTGGCCTGCTTGCGCTCGAGCGCCTCGCGCATCTTGGCCTTGAGGTCCTCGTTGCCGTTCTCGTTGCCGTTCTCGGCGCTGTCGTCGGCCATCGGTGCCCTCCAGTGCTCGCGGTCGGTGGAGCCACCCTCGCACGGGCGGCAATTCGCGTCGAGAGGATTAGTCCCAGGAGACCGGGAGCCCGTGCGGTGCGGCCTTGCCCAGGATGCGTCGTTCGCCGCCGGGCCAGGTGGTCAGCACGACCAGGAACTCGTGGCGCCGCTCCGGCGTGCGGCGGGTCGGCTCGAGGAAGAGGTGGGCGAAGGGATGGTCGCCGTCGGCGGCCGCCCCCAGCGCGTCGATGCGGCCGGTGACGCGTTGCTGCTCCTGGCTCGACAGGTACTGCCACATCACGCTGTGCCAGAGCACCGTCAGCTCCCCCGCGCGCAGCGCGATCCGCTCGACGAACTCGGCCGCGCCCATCCGGCGTACGACGGGCGGGTGCTCCTGGGCGACCGCCAGAGCCGCACGCAGGCGCTCGAGGCGCTGGGTCTGGTCGGGCCACACGTACGCCGTCAGGGCCAGTCGCCCTTCCGTGGAGGTGACGTCGATCGGCATCGGGTCGCAGCCGAGGCGGTGCGCGAACCCCAGCCGCCTGCCGTTCAACGAGGTGGCGGTCCACGCTGGCTCGAGGATGGCCGACGAGCCACGCGTGCCGTAGGTCCCACCCGCGGTGTCGACGTACTGGAAGTGGTCGGCCAGCAGGTTGAGTCCACCCGACGAGCCGATCTCGAAGAGCCGGGTCGGCATGCCCCGCCACTGGCTCGGCAGGTGCAGCAGGCCGCCCATCAGGGCTGCCGCTCGGCCCACCTCGTTGGTCTGCGGCGGCCGGTCGAGCCACTCACGCACTGACTCGGGCTCACTGTCCAGGAGGGCCAGGAAGGCAGCGGCACCGTCGTCGAGCTCCCAGCTGCCGCCGACGCTCGGGTAGTACGCCGCCAGGGCACCTGCCCGTCGCTCCAGCACCAGACGGTGCACGCTGCCCAGGAGCCGCAGGGCCAGCGCCGACGGGCCGGGGTCGTCCTCGTGGCCGGCGAGCACGCGCCGCGCGGGCCCGTCCGACTCGAGGTCCGCGGCGAGGCGACGGAGCAGGCCGGCGTACATCGGCGATCCCAGCGCCTCGCACGCCTTCGCCTGCTCGGCGAACGCCGTCACCCGGTCCATCCGGCCAGTCTCGTGCAGGAGCGGGTGCTAGGCGGCCTTGCGCTCCCGCTTGACCCGGCGGCGCAGCTGCAGGATCCGTAGCGCGCCGGCGCTGGCCACCATGACGGCACCTCCGGCCGCAGCGATCAGCAGAGCCGCTGACAGCGGGGGCCGACCGGTCCACCCGAAGAAGGAGACCTCCACCCGCTGGGTGTTCTGAAGGATGAAGACCGCCAGCAGGATGATCACCACGGTCAGCAGCAGCACGGCGGCCCAGGTCCCGCTGGTGCGCGAGCCGCGCAGGGGGTCGCGTGGCTTCTCGGTGGGTGCTGCCGTAGCGGCTGCGCCAGCCGTGCCCGCGGAACCGTCCGGTGCCGGTTCCGGGGTCGGTGCCTGGTCAGGTTCGGTGGTCATTCTCTGCTCCGTCCGAGAGGTGGGGGCCCCGGCTGCATCCTGTCACCCGTACCCACTGCCGAGTGCCTCGCACGAGCGTTGCCGCTCAGTCGAGGCAGAACTCGTTGCCCTCGACGTCCTGCATCACGAGGCACGACTCGTTCTCGTCATCGGCCTCGAGAAGCTGCACGCGTGCGGCGCCGAGCGGGATCAGCCGTGCGCACTCGGCCTCCAGCACAGCCAGGCGCTCCTCCCCCACGAGCCCGGTGCCGACCCGCACGTCGAGGTGCACGCGGTTCTTGACGACCTTGCCCTCGGGGACCTGCTGGAAGTAGAGCCGCGGGCCCACCCCGGTGGGATCGACGCACGCACACGGCGAACCCTCGTCATCGGGCGGTACGACGTACCCCAGCACCTCGCACCAGAAGCGAGCGAGGCGCGCGGGTTCGGCACAGTCGAAGGTGACCTGGAACTGCTTGACCGACGGCATCGGACCACCGTAGGGCGCGGCGATGAGTTTCGCCTTGTGGCCGCAGTCGGCCTCGGTACCGATCCACCCATCTCGAGGAGCACCCCATGACCGCCAGCTACACGTTCGACGTCTTCGCAAGCCTGGACGGCTACGGCTCCTACGAGCCTCCGGGCGACTGGGGCGGCTACTGGGGCAAGCAGGGCCCGGAGCTGCTCGACCGCCGCCTGGCCCTCTACCAGGAGCAGCACCGCATGGTCTTCGGGGCCAACACCTTCCGGGACTTCGTGACGATGCTGGCCGAGAGCACCGAGGGGTCCGACGTGCGCGACCCGTGGGTCACCGCCATGAGGAACCTCCCGGCAACGGTGGTCTCCTCGACCCTCGAGGAGCCGCTGGACTGGCCGGACGTGACGGTCGTGGACGGCGACGCAGTGGAGGTCGTCGCCCGGTTGAAGGAGGAGTCCGACGTACCGCTGCGCTCGCACGGCAGCCTGTCCTTGAACCGGTCACTGATGGCGGCCGGCCTGGTCGACCGCGTGCAGGTGACGGTCTTTCCCGTCCTCACAGGTCAGTGCGGGGTGCGTCCCGTCTTCGAGGCCGCGCCCGACCTCGACCTGGAGCTGCTCGAGAGCCGCCTGCTCGACGGTCGCACCCAGGAGCTGACCTACCGACCCACCCTTCATCACCCGTCCTGACGGCCGCGGACCAGGAAGGCGGCGACGACGCCGAAGAGGATGATCAGCACCGTCGCGAGGGTGGCGACGGTCGTGGCACCGCTGGCCGAGTCGGTGACGCTCTTGTCGATGCCGCCGGTCGCGAGGAACGTCGTCGGGTCGGTGAGGCCGTGCAGGACCACAGCGGTCCAGATGGTGCCGGTGAGGCGCATCGCGAGGTACATGCACATGCCGAAGCCGAAGGTGTAGACGACGGTGCCGGCCACGACCTGGAGGGACATCCCTGAGATCAGGTTCGTGGTGTGCATGAGGGCGAACACGAGCGAGGACACGGCCGCGACGTACTTCTCGGCGTGGCCGGCGTCGCGCAGGATCTTGACCACCAGTCCACGGGTCGCGAGCTCCTCGGTGAAGCCCACGCACACGCCCACGACAGCCATGGCGGCGAGCTGTCCGCCCGACCACGAGCTCCACTCGATGCCGGCGACGTGCGCGACGATCGCGACGATCACCAGGCCCGGGCCGATCGCACATCCAGCCCCGGCCCCGGACGGGTTGGCGCCCGAAGATGGCTGGCAGCCAGCCGAGCCTGCCGGCGAAGACGAGCAACGCGACGCCACCGATGGCGACGCCGAGAGCTACTCCGAGGAGGATGCTGGCCGCACTGCTCAAGGGGTCGTCCGCGTCGATCTGGTCCGCGAAGACGAGCCCGATGAGCCGCCCCACGGCGAGGTAGAAGACCAGGTAGACGACGACGAGCAGGAACGCCTTCCATGTCGCCGCTCGGTCCCAGAAGCCCTCCGCCGCCCCCGGTTCCGTCATCGGCTCAGTATGAAGGCCCGACTCCCGTGGCTTCGTGCTGTGCATCTGGGACGCTCTTCCGGTGGAGGTCCGGAAGGCTCGAGCGGACGAGATCGACGCGGTCCGAGCGATCGTCGACCAGGCGTACTCGCCCTGGGTCGAGCGGATCGGCCTTCGCCCCGCGCCCATGGACGACGACTACGCCGTCAAGATCCGTGATGGGCTGGTCGACGTCGTCGTGCGACGACAAGCGAGCTCCTCGGCCTGGTCGTCCTCGTCCCGGACGACGACGCCCTGCTCGTGGAGAACGTCGCCGTCCGTCCCGCCGCCCAAGGCCGGGGCGTCGGGCGCGCATTGCTCGCCCATGCAGACAGAACCGCCTCCCGCCTCGGTCTGACCGAGCTCAGGCTCTACACCCACAGCGGCATGACCGAGAACATCGCGCTCTACACGCGGCTGGGCTGGCACGAGACGGAGCGCCGTACCGAGCACGGCTTCCAGCGGGTGTTCTTCGCCAAGGCTGCACACTCTGCCGGGGAGCCCGGACGTCATCAAAACCGTGGGCTTGAGGCCACGATTCTGATGACGTCCCGGGGACTCGGGCGAGCTCAGCTCTTGAGCTTGTAGTCCTTGAGCAGGCTCCGGCCGATGATCATCTTCTGGATCTCGGCGGTGCCCTCGCCGATGAGGAGGAAGGCGGCCTCGCGGTAGAGGCGCTCGATCTCGTACTCCTTGGAGTAGCCGTAGCCGCCGTGGATCCGGAAGGACTGCTGGACGACCTCGTTGCAGTACTCCGCGGCGAGGTACTTCGCCATGCCGGCCTCGACGTCGTTGCGCTCGCCGCGGTCCTTCATCCGGGCGGCGCGGACCATCATCGCGTGGGCGGTCTCGACCTTGGTGGCCATCTCGGCGAGCTGGAAGAGCACGGCCTGGTGCTGCGCGATCGGCTTGCCGAAGGTCTCGCGCTGCTGGGCGTAGGAGATGGCGAGCTCGAAGGCGCGGTTGGCGACCCCCACGGCCCGGGCGGCCACGTTGACGCGGCCCACCTCGATGCCGTCCATCATCTGGTAGAAGCCCTGGCCGGGCTTCTCGCCGAGCACCTGCTCGGCGGCGACCTGGTGGTTCTCGAAGACGGCCTCGGTCGTGTCGACGCCCTTGTAGCCCATCTTGTCGATCTTCCCGGGGATGGTCAGGCCGGGCGCGGTCTCGCCGAAGCCCGGCTCCTTCTCGACCAGGAACGCGGTCATGTTCTTGTAGACCGAGTCGTCGCCCTCGTCGGTCTTCACGAGCACGGCGACCAGGTTGCTAGGAACCGCCGTTGGTCAGCCACATCTTCTGGCCGGTGATGGCGTAGCCGTCGCCGTCGTCCGCTGGTCTTGACGGCCTTGGTCTTGATCGCCGCCACGTCGGAGCCCAGCGCGGGCTCGGACATCGAGAAGGAGCCGCGGACCTCGCCGGTGGCCATCTTCGGCAGGTACTTCTGCTTCTGCTCCTCGGTGCCGTGCTGCCGGAGCATGTAGGCCACGATGAAGTGGGTGTTGATGACGCCCGAGACGCTCATCCAGCCGCGGGCGATCTCCTCGACGGCGAGGGCGTAGGTCAGCAGGGACTCCCCCAGGCCGCCGTACTCCTCGGGGATCATCAGCCCGAAGATGCCCAGCTCCTTGAGGCCCTCGACGATCTCGGTCGGGTACTCGTCGGCGTGCTCGAGCTCGGTGGCCACCGGGAGGATCTTGGTGTCGACGAACTGCCGCACCGTCTTGATGATCTCTTCCTGGATGTCGGTGAGGCCTTCGGTCTCGCACAGGCGCGGCATGGGCGTCCTTCGGGTCGGGTCGGCGGGCGGTGGATCCGTCGTACGCCGGGTAGCGCGGTCGGCGCAACGTTACTGGCGGGTATCAGACGCCGCCATGACCTGCCTCACGTCGGTCACTCGGTCCTGCACGAACGCTTCGCAGCCACGGGTACCTCGTGACCAGCGCCAGCCGCAGGCCGGGGTTCTCCGACGCGCTCGCGCCAGCGGCGTCGATCTCGCCGCGCAGGTCGCGCCGCTCGTGGCGCAGCTCGCGCACGTCGTCGAGCATCGTGGCGACCAGCTCGACCGCGACCTCGGCCACCTCGCCGTCGGTCACCGACTCCGGCGTACGACGGTCCGGCAGGTCGTCGGGCACCAGCAGCGTCGACGAGGTCGCCCGACGACGTCGTAGCCGTGCGTCGTGATGTGCTCGACCGCCGCCCGACCACGCCCGCGGATCTCCTCGACCCGCTCCGCCGACGGCCAGAACCGCTCACCGCCACGCGGCACCAGCCGCTCGTCGGCCAGGAAGGTGCGGATGTAGGTGCCCCGGTCGATGGCGGAGTTGAAGTCGGCGAGGTGGAGGTTGACCCGCCGCAGCGTCTCGGCCTCCGCCACGCCCATGGAGGTGTTGGGGAAGCTCTGGCCCAGGTCGACCGAGTCGGGGTCGGCGCCGACGAGCCGGGCGAACCGGTCCCAGATCTCGCGCTCCGGGGCGCTCGGGACCGGGCAGCGGCAGCACGTGGACCCGCTCGGCCGGGAACGCGGGTGCCCAGCGCTCGAGCACCAGCCGCAGGTCGAGCCCGCGCCAGTTCCAGACGTCGCTGGGGTCGTCGCTGACCGCGTCGCTGTACGCCGACATCGGGATGACGCCGCGGTTCTTGACGTACTCCTGCCAGCTCGCGGTGAACAGGCCGAGGGGCTCGCGGGCGGTCACCACGAGGTGCACCTCGCGCCGTCGTTGGCGGAGGCCAGCTGCTCGACCATCCGCGCGGCCTGCTCCTGCGTCGCGGCGGCGAAGAACTCGTGGCTGATGATCGCGGTGCCCGGCCAGTCCGCGACGTCCGCGCGCACCGTGTCCCACGCCGCGAGCTGGCGCGGGTTCGCCCGCTCGGCGAAGGCGACGTCCCCGCGCACGATCCGGGTGCACCAGTAGTGGTAGCGGCGTTCCGGGCCGGGCAGCAGCATGCCCTGCTCCGCCAGCACGGCGCTCGTTGCCCCAGAGGATCGTCTGCAGGTACGTCGTCGCGGTCTTCGGGAGCCCGATGTGGAGGAAGACCGTCGCTGCCATGGCGGACCTCAGAGCGACCGGGTGTACTTCTCGACCGCCGCCGCCAGCTGCTCCTCGTCCTGCGCGGCGGCCGGGAGGAGGAGCTGCTCCACCAGGTCGGTCACCTCGGCCAGCCGCACGTTGAGCTGCCGACACTCCTGCACCTCGGCCTCGAGGTCCTCGAGCCGGCGCTGCAGCTGGTCGAGCCGGTCGCCGGCCACGGCGCGGGCGACGCGTTCGACCGCGCGGTCGCGGAAGCTGCGCTTCTCGCTCGTCACGTCCGCCACCCTCACCATTGGGCCACCAGTCTCGCCACCGGACGCGCCTGCTCGCCGTCGGCGGCGGGCGTCGTCTCCACAGTGCTGTGCACGATATCGGCTCCGGCGGCGGTCAGGACCGCGCCGACGCGCTCGGGGTCCTGGGGACGGACGGCGTCGCGCGGCCCGCCCGGCCGGTAGGTCTCCCCCGGCCGCAGCGCGTCGAAGTCGGCGTAGAGCCGGCCGCCGCCGGACAGCGACATCCGGGCCAGCCGGGCCAGCGCCTCGAGCCCGCGGCGGTCGGTGGAGTCGACGAGGTGGTTGGCCAGCATCGTCACCGGCCCGTCGAGCCGCGCGATCCGCGCGCCGTGCGCGAGCACGGTGCGGGTCTCGTGCAGGTTCATCCAGTCCAGCCGCAGGTCGAGCCCCTCCTGCTCCGCGAGCCGGCGTACGCCGCCGCGCGGCACCCCACGCGTAGTCCAGCCCGATCGTGGGCACGCCCTGCCGGGCGAACCACAGCGCGTCGGCACCGCGGCCCGCACCCGACGTCGACGAGCCGGTGCACCTGCTCCTGCTCGCGCGACGTGGGCGGCCAGCGCGCTCGGCTCGAGCGGCGGCACCTTGTCGCGGACGCGGCTGTAGCGCCGGTCCCACTCGTTGCGGTGGATCCGGATGCCGCGGAACCAGCCGTTGAGCCGCCGGACCGTGGTGCGCGGCGTCTCGAAGTGGAAGGCCGGGTCGGGCACCCTCCACCCGGGACCGTAGGTCGCCTCGAGCAGCTTCTCGGGGCGCGCGGGCGCCGGCAGGGTGCGGCCGGCGAGCGTGCAGGTGCCCAGCGGGAAGATCCACTCCTTGCGGAACGGGGTGCCGATCTCCCCCAGCAGGTAGAGCGTCTCGCCGAGGAAGTAGCCGCCGAAGACGTCCAGGCCGCGCACGCCGCCGTCGGCCTCGACCACGTCGACCTTGAACGCCGCAGCGCTGTAGCGGTCGACGGCGAACCCCTGCTCGCGCAGCGCCCGCTGCAGCCGGTACGACTCGCGCACCACGTCGAGCGGATGGGTGTGCCGGCTGACGTAGCCGAGGTCGACGTCGCTGTCGTGGCCGATGAAGTCCTGCTCGCGGATCGGCGCCGAGCAGCGTGCCGTACGCCGGGAAGGCCTCCACCCCGGCCTCGGCCAGCGCCGCCAGCACCTTCTCGGTGGAGTCGAGCAGCGGGCGCGTGTGCTCGGCGTCGCGGGTGTCGAAGGTGGTGGCGATCCGGTTGGACTTGTCCAGGCCGAGCGGCCGCCCCTCGGGGTCGACGACGGCGATGCGCTCCCGGCCGCGGCCGAGGTGCACCTCCTCGTCGTAGACGACCGTGCCGGTGACGTGCTCGACGACCGAGATCTGCGTGACGCCGTTGAGGAAGCGCTTGAGCATCGGCGGCCAGCCGGCGACGCCGTCGCGGGTGTCGCGGCCGGTCCAGAAGGACCAGATCCGGCGTCCGTCGAAGAGCACGTCGACGACGGTGTCCTCACCGGCACGCACGTGCACCCCGGCGTCGTCGACCACGGAGACGGTGGTGCGCGACATCAGACGGGCACCGGCATCACTCGGAGACGAACTCGTTGGCCCGGGTCAGGTCCTCGTCGAAGTCGACCTCGACGATGTGGTACTCGGAGATGTCGAGCGCCTCGACCCGCAGGCCGTCCTCGGCGATCGCGAGCTCGAGCCCCGCTCGAAGTAGTCCTGGTCGTCGACCTCGTCGAGCCGCGCGAGCAGGGTCGCCTTGTCCTCGGCGGAGACGAAGTTGATCCCGACGGCCTCGCCGAGCCCGTCGACGACCGACTTGCTCAGCTCCTTGATGTAGCCGTCGTCGTCGAGGGTGTACTTCACCTCCTCCTCCGCCACGGACTCGGTGTTCACGCACACGAAGCTGCGGCCCGTCTCGATGTGCTCGTGCAGCATCGGCAGCACCCGCGGGTCGAAGACCACGTCGCCGTTCATCCACAGCACCCCGCCCACCTGGGAGAGCTTGAGCGCCTTGAGCAGGCTCTTGGAGGTGTTGGTGGAGTCGTAGACCTCGTTGTAGACGAAGCTGATGTCGGGCATCGCCTCGATGACGAGGTCGAGCTTGAACCCGATGACCGCCGTGACGTGTGCGTCGTCGTACGCCGCCCGCACCGAGTTCACCGCCCGCCGCATGATGCTCTCGCCCGAGCGCAGCCGGGTCAGCGGCTTGGGGTGCGGCCTGCCGAGGCGGGTGCCGAGCCCGGCAGCGAGGATGACGACCTGAGTGGTCAACGGAACTCCTGGTGTCGGCGGCTGCGAACGATCCCGGCGATGTTATCTGCGACTACGCGTGTGGCCGTGACCACCACTCCCACCCGCGTCTACGCGGCTCGACTCGCCGGCCTGCCGGTGTTCGACCCGCAGGGCGACCAGGTGGGCAAGGTGCGCGACGTCGTGGTGGTGCTGCGACGCGACGTGCGGCAGCCCCGGGTGGTCGGCCTGGTGATCGAGGTCTTCGGGCGGCGGCAGATCTTCGCCCCGATGACGCAGGGTGACCAACATCGACGCCGGCCAGGTGATCACCACCGGCCTGCTGAACATGCGCCGCTTCGAGAAGCGCTCCACCGAGACGCTGGTGGTCGGGCAGATGCTGGACCGCAAGGTGAGCATCCGCAGCACCGGCGTGGTGGGCTCGGTCTACGACGTCGCCATGGAGCAGGCCCGCACCCGCGACTGGGTGCTCTCCCGGGTCGCCGTCGCCGAGCCCGCGAAGGGCTTCCGCCGCAAGGCCCAGACCCACGTCGTGGAGTGGGACGACGTCGAGGGGCTGCACGACCGCCAGGACAACCAGGGCGCCGAGCACCTGATCGCGTCGCTGGCCGACCTGCGTCCCGCCGACGCCGCCAACGTGATCCACGAGCTCACGCCCCAGCGGCGCGGCGAGGTCGTGGCGGGGCTCGACGACGAGCGGCTGGCCGACGTCCTCGAGGAGCTGCCCGAGGAGGACCAGGTCGAGATCCTCGAGCACCTCGACTCCGAGCGGGCCGCCGACATCCTCGAGGAGATGTCGGCCGACGACGCCGCCGACCTGATCGCGGACCTGCCGCCCGAGACGGGTCAGCGGCTGCTCGAGCTGATGGAGTCCGAGGACGCCGCCGAGGTACGCCGGCTGATGGTCTACGGCGAGGAGACCGCCGGCGGGATGATGACGCCCGAGCCGGTGATCCTGCCGCCCGACGCCACCGTGGCCGAGGCGCTGGCCCACGTGCGCAACGAGGAGCTCACGCCGTCGCTCGCCGCGATCGTGCACGTCTGCCGGCAGCCGCTCGAGACACCGACCGGTCGCCTGCTCGGGATCGCGCACATCCAGCGGCTGCTGCGCGAGCCGCCGTCGACCCTGGTCGCCGGAGTGCTGGACACCGGCATCGACTACCTGCGCCCCGAGGCGACCCTCGAGGACGTCTCCATGTTCCTGGCCACCTACAACCTCGTGGCCGCCCCCGTCGTCGACGAGGAGGGCCGCCTGCTCGGCACGGTCACCGTCGACGACCTGCTCGACCACCTGCTGCCCGAGGGGTGGCGCGACCGCAAGCTCGGGCGGGGTTGACCGGCATGAGCGAGCGGATCGAGCGACCCGAGAGACGGCCGGACAAGCGCCCGGAGAAGAGGCCCGAGAAGCGCCCGGACAAGCGTGCCGAGAAGAAGCCGGAGCGGGCCACCCGCACCAGCCGCCTCGACACCCCGCAGGAGGTGCGCCGCTCCCGCGTGCGCCGCCCGACCGTGCCGCAGGACACCTTCGGGGTCTTCGCCGAGCAGTTCGCCCGGTTCATGGGCACCGCCCGGTTCCTGATCTACATGACGCTGTTCGTCGTGCTCTGGTTCGGCTGGAACACCCTGGCGCCGGAGAACCTGCGGTTCGACGACTACCCGTTCATCTTCCTGACCCTGATGCTCAGCCTGCAGGCGTCGTACGCCGCCCCGCTGATCCTGCTCGCCCAGAACCGCCAGGAGGTGCGCGACCGGGTCGTCAACGAGCAGGACCGGCAGGCCAACGCGAGCGCCCACGCCGACATGGAGTTCCTCGCTCGCGAGGTCGCCTCGCTGCGGATGGCGCTGGGCGAGGTCGCCACCCGCGACTACCTGCGCTCGGAGCTGCGCAACCTGGTCGAGGAGCTCGTCGAGAAGGACGCACGAGGGGTCCGAGCACGGGCACCACTCCCCGGACGAGCCCATCTGAGGCCACGTAGGCTGTGGCCATGGCTTCCCCCGAGTCCCCACCCGGCCGGCTCCCCACCAAGGAGCTGATCGACGTCGCGCTGGCGCGGGTGAACGACCCCGAGATCAAGCGCCCGATCACCGACCTCGGCATGGTCGAGAGCGTCGACGTCGACGACACCGGCAAGGTCACCGTCACGGTCCTGCTCACCGTCTCCGGCTGCCCGATGAAGGACACCATCAACCGCGACGTCACCACCGAGGTGTCGAAGGTCGACGGCGTCACCGCCGTGCAGGTCGTGCTGGGCGTGATGAGCGCCGAGCAGCGTGCCGGGCTGCAGGACAAGCTCCGCGACGGCCAGGCCCAGCGCGAGATCCCGTTCGCCCAGCCCGGATCGCTCACCAAGATCTACGCCGTGGCCTCGGGCAAGGGCGGCGTCGGCAAGTCCTCGGTCACCGTCAACCTCGCCATCGCGATGGCCATGACCGGGCAGAAGGTCGGCATCGTCGACGCCGACGTCTACGGCCACTCCGTGCCGGCGATGCTCGGCATCGCCGACACCCGGCCCACCCAGGTCGAGGACCTGATCATGCCGGTGCCGACGCCCTCGGGTGTCTCGGTGATCAGCATCGGCATGCTCAAGCCGCGCCGCGACCAGGTGGTCGCGTGGCGCGGCCCGATGCTCGACCGCGCGCTCGTGCAGATGCTCGCCGACGTCTACTGGGGCGACCTCGACGTGCTGTTCCTCGACCTGCCGCCCGGCACCGGCGACGTCGCCATCTCGCTGGGCCAGCACCTCCCCAACGCGGAGGTCATCGTCGTCACCACGCCGCAGGAGGCTGCCGCGGAGGTCGCCGAGCGCGCGGGCACGATGGCCTCGATGATGCACCAGCGGGTGATCGGCGTCGTGGAGAACATGAGCTTCCTGCCCTGCCCGCACTGCGAGGCCGAGGGCAAGGAGCACCGGCTCGAGGTCTTCGGCCAGGGCGGCGGACGGCGGGTGGCCGACACGCTCAGCAGCCGGTTCGGGTACGACGTGCCGGTGCTGGGCGAGATCCCGCTCGACATGAGCCTGCGCGAGGGCGGCGACGTCGGCAAGCCGATCGTGGAGTCCGATCCCACCGCGCCGGGTGCCACCGCACTCTCGGCGATCGCCACGGGCCTGGCTGCACGCGGCCGCGGGCTGGCCGGGATGCAGCTCGGGCTGAGCCCCACCCGGAAGGGCTGAGGCGCTCCCGTGTTCGGCATCGGGCTCCCGGAGCTGATGGTCATCGCGGTCGTCGCGGTGGTCGTCTTCGGGCCCGAGAAGCTGCCGGACTACGCCCGCCAGGCCGGCCGGTTCGCCCGCCAGCTGCGCAACCTGGCCCGATCGGCGCAGGACCAGCTGCGCGAGGAGCTCGGCCCCGAGTACGCCGACCTCAAGCTCACCGACCTCGACCCGCGCCAGGCCATCCGCAAGCACATCCTCGAGGCGATGGACGCGGACGACGACGACCCCGGTCCGAACGGCCGCTCCGGTGGACACACCACCCTCGATGGTGCTGGGTCTCGGCGAGCGTCCGCCGTTCGACCTCGAGGCAACCTGACCCGCCGTACTCGCTGAGGTGGTCCGGACCGGACCCGTGGTCCGGACTCCGGCTCTGGCGACCCCGCGGACCCCTGTGGGACTATCCGCACGCGGGAGGGCCGCCTCTCGGGACGAGCCGCGCGGACAGGGGTGTCGATGAAGGGCCGCATCCAGGGCGTCTTCGCCGTCTCGTTCGCGGGACCGATCATCCGCCGGATCGCCTTCCACGTCGGGCGCCTCACCAGCGCCGTCGACCGTGGCTTCTTCCTGCGGCTGTTCCTCGGCCTGGTGTCGATCGTGCTGGTGGCCGCCGTCCTGGTCACCCTCATCCAGGGCCCGCGCGACGGCGTCGGGGAGTTCTTCGACACGTTGGGAAACAGCTTCTACTGGGGTGTCACCACCGTGATGGGGTCGGGCGACGCGTCGTACGTCACCACGCCTGGCGGCTACCTCATCTCGTGGCTGCTGGTGCTGTTCGGCGTGGCCATCGTGGCCTCCATCACCGGGGCGCTGGTGGGCTTCGTCATCGACTTCATCCTCAAGGAGGGCCAGGGCATGGGCGCATCGGGCTACCGCGAGCACATCGTGGTGTGTGGCTGGAACTCGACCGCACGTGAGCTGGTCGCCGAGCTCGAGGGCGACGACTACGAGCACAAGATCGTGCTGATCCACGACGGCGACAAGAACCCCGCCGGGCACGGGGTCTACTTCGTCAGCGGTGACGTCACCAACAGCGACGACCTGCGCCGGGCGGGCATCGAGGAGGCGATGGCAGCGGTGGTCTGCCCGGCCAACTCGAGCAACGAGGCCGACATGCGCTCGATCCTGACCGTGATGGCGATCGAGGCGATCGCGCCCCAGGTGCGCACCGTCGTCGAGGTGAACAACCCGCAGCACGTCGAGCACTTCCGGCGCGCCAACGCCGACGAGATCATGGTGACGTCGCGGATCGCCTCACGGCTGCTCGCGCGTTCCTCGCTCTACCCCGGTCTGGCCGAGATCGTCACCGACATCGTCTCCGGCGGTGAGGGCTCCGAGCTCTACCGCGTGGAGCTGCCGGCGGAGTTCATCGGCTTCTCGGTCGACGAGCTGTCGGCGCGGCTGCGCTCGGACCACTCCGCGACCCTGCTGGCCATCGGTCGCGACGGGCACACGGTCGTGAACCCGGCGGCGGACTTCCGGCTCCTCGCCGGCGACGACGCCGTCGTGGTCGCCGAGTCGCTGGGCACGTTGGCGCCGCTCGAGGTCGCCACCCAGGAGTAGCTCTCAGGCTGCTTGGGCGGGGCCGTGCGAGTCGTGCTCGGCCTCGTGCTTCGGCGCCTCCGCGAGCCCGAGCGCCTGCCAGCGCTGCGAGCTCTCGACCAGGAGGAACACCCGCCACACGACGGCGGCCGCCAGCACCAGCGGCACCGCGACACGCAGCGGCTGACCGGGCTCGACGACGCTGAGCACCATCACCCAGACCACGACCGTGACGGCCAGGAGCCCGTCGACGACGGCGGCCCAGCCGGGCTCACCGGCGGTGTGCAGCAGGTCGGTCACCCGTACCGTCTTGCGCGCCTCATGCCCCATGTGTCCTATTCTGCACGCTTTTGCGGGATAAAGCGCGGTTTCCGGGAGGATCTACCCGGTCTTCGACTCCAGCCCGACGGTGACGTCGAAGGTCTTCGTGCCGCGCTTGACGGTCAGCTTGACGTGCTCGCCGGGCACGTGGGTCCGGATCGCGACGACCACGTCGATCGAGCCGGTCACCGGCTTCCCGTCCACCTTGAGGATCACGTCGCCGACCTTGAGGTGGGCGTCGGCCGCCGGCGTGCCCGGCGAGATCGACTCGACCTTGGCGCCGTCGAGCTTGGCGGTGCCCTGCACGTTGGCACCGATGATCGGGTACTGCGCCCTGCCGGTCTTCAGGATCTGGCTCGTCGTCACCTGCACCTGCTCGACCGGGATCGCGAAGCCGACGCCGATGTTGCCGCCCTGCTCGTCGGTCATCTGCGACCCCAGGGAGGCGATCGCCGAGTTCACCCCGACCACCTGGCCCTGCAGGTTGACCAGCGGACCCCCGGAGTTGCCCGGGTTGATGGCGGCGTCGGTCTGCACGGCGTTGATGTAGGAGTTGTCGTTCGCACCCTCACCGGTGGTGACCGGGCGGTCGACGGCGCTGATGATGCCCGAGGTGACGGTGGCGGAGAGGCCGAGCGGCGAGCCGATCGCCACGACGGTCTCGCCGACGCGCATCTGGGCGGCAGAGCCCACGGAGACCGGCTTGAGCCCCTTGGTCTTCGGGGCGTCCAGGACGGCGATGTCGTAGACGGTGCTGCGGCCCACGACGGTGGCCTTGGAGTGGTGGCCGTACTGGTCGATGATCTCGATCGGGCCGTTGTCCTCGTCGGCCTGGGCGACGACGTGGTTGTTGGTGATGATGTGGCCCTTGTCGTCGAGCACGAACCCCGACCCGGTGGCCCCCTGGTCCTTGCCGTCGTACTCGGCGACGATCTGGACCGTGCTGGGCAGCACCTTCTGGGCCACGGCAGCGACGCTCGTGTTGTCGTCAGGCAGCGGTGCGGCCTGACGCTTCTGCACGGTGATCACGTCCTTGGTGGCGGTGCCGCCGTCGGAGCGGACGAGCAGGGCGCCGATGGTGCCGCCGGCGATGCCGAGCACCAGCGCGAGGAGCCCGACCGCGGGGATCAGCCAGGCCGGCAGCTTCGCCCGCTGCGGGACGGCTGGCGCGACGGGCCCAGGCGGTGGTACTCCCTGGCCCCACGGTGCCGGGTAGGGCACCGTCGACGGGAAGGGCGCCTGCTGCTGGTTGGGCGGAGGGTACGACGCCGGGGGCACGTAGCCCGGCAAGGGCGCGGTCGGTTCTTCCGACGCGCCGCCGGAGTCGGGGCCGGACCCCGGCTCGGGCTCGTCGTTGCTCACGCCACCTATCTTGACCTACGGGTCCACACCGGAAACCGGTTGGTCTCACCCGTCGGCGGCGTCGCGGTGCGGGTGGAGCTCGGGACACTGCCGCGGAAGTCGGCGGGGGTCGATCGCGTCGGTACGTCGGAGCGCCCGGTCGGCCCTCCCGTGACGGCGAGCAGGGCCAGCGCGCAGGCGCCCACGGCGCTGCCCCCGACGACCGCCACCGTGGCTCGTCGGCGGGTGGCGCTGCGCTCGATCACGCGGACGTCGGCCCACGCGGCGCTCGCGTCCACGTCGTAGAGGGAGCCGAGCAGCCGCTCCGAGGGCACCCCGGACTGCGGGGTCGAGAGCGTCCCGAGCTGACGCTTGGTCCAGCCCTCGTGCTCGACCAGGTGCCGGCAACCGGGGCAGGTCAGCACGTGCGACCACGCCCGCTCCTCCTCGGCCGGGGAGAGCTGGCCGTCGACGAGCGCGGAGGCCTTGGCGCCGATGTGGCCGCTCAGCGACAGCATCACCGCACCTGTCCGGCCATGCCGAGCGTCGGCCCGCGGCCCGGTCCGGCGAAGCGGGTGCGCCCGCCGCTGGGGGCCCGGTGAGCCAGCGCGGCGCGGAGCTGGGCGCGGCCACGGTGGATGCGCGAGCGGACGGTGCCCAGCTTGAGGCCGAGCACGTCGGCGATCTCCTCGTAGGTGAGGCCCTCGACGTCGCACAGCACCACGGCGGCGCGGAAGTCGGGGGCCAGGGAGCTCAGCGCTGCCTCGATGTCGGCGTCGAACATCCGGTCCATGTGGTGCACGTCCGGGGTCGGCAGGGTGCTGGGCAGGCGGCCCGCCGCCTCGTCGCTCAGCGCGTCGAAGCGGATCCGCTGCTTGCGACGGGCCTGGTCGAGGAAGAGGTTCGTGGTGATGCGGTGCAGCCAGCCCTCCATCGTGCCCGGGGTGTAGGTGTGCAGCGACCGGAAGACGCGCACGAACACCTCCTGGGTGAGGTCCTCGGCGTCGTGGCCGTTGCCGGTGAGCCGGTAGGCGAGGCGGTAGACGCGGCCGGAGTGCTCGGCGACGAGCTGCTCCCAGCGCTCCTTCTCGGAGACCTCCGGAGGAGTCGACGCGTCGGACACGGGCTCGGCCATGTCGTTCACGCTAGGAGTGTTCCCTGAGACAGGGCTGAGGGGATGCTCGGAACCAGCCTTCGAGAGGCCGACCCGGGAAGGGAGCGCACGTCGCAACACAACGGCTGAACGAACGGCTCCGGGCCCTTTGTTCCCGCTGCGGAGCTTCTCCCGCACACGGTGCCGGGCTCCCCGTCGAGGCCCGTCGAGGGCGATAGGGTCGAGCTGCACCGCCCGGACCACGAGAGGACGACATGGTCGCGCCGATGAAGCCCGCGAGCTGGACCTATGCCGAGGAGTACGTCGCCGAGGACGAGATCCTGGCGAAGGCCCGGGCACACTCCGAGGAGGTCGGCGCCACCGCGGTCGGCGCAGGGGCGGGGGCAGCACTCCGACTGCTGGCCTCGCTGCTCGAGGCGCGAGCCGTCGTCGAGATCGGCACCGGCACCGGCGTCTCGGGCCTGTGGCTGCTGCGCGGCATGCGACCCGACGGCATCCTGACCACGGTCGACACCGAGGCCGAGCACCAGCGGCTCGCCAAGCAGGCCTTCGCCGAGGACGGCATCGCGAGCCAGCGGGTGCGGCTGATCCCCGGGCCGGCGCTCGACGTCGTCCCCCGGCTGACCGACGGCCACTACGACATGGTCTTCTGCGACGCGGACAAGCAGGAGTACCCCGCCTACCTCGACGAGGCGCTCCGGTTGCTCCGGCCCGGCGGCGTGGTGGCCTTCGACAACGCGCTGTGGCACGACCGCGTGGCCGACCCCGCCCAGCGCGACCAGGAGACGGTGGCCATCCGCGAGCTCGGCAACACCGTGCGCGACCACGACTCGTTGGTGCCGGTGCTGCTGCCCGTCGGCGACGGACTGCTCGTCGCCAAGAAGGTCTGGACGCCCGCCGAGTAGCTGCTCAGCCGCTCAGCGCTCGACACCCTTCAACGGCTCCGCCGAGCCCAGCCACTCCAGCAGCAGCCGGGCCCCGAAGGCCGTCGGGCCCTCGGTCCACTCGAACGAGTCCTTGTCCGCGTCACCGACGCCGGCGATGTCCAGGTGCGCCCACGGCAGGCCCGCGACGAAGTGCTGGAGGAAGAGAGCTGCCGTGATCGCGCCCGGACCACCCGGGGCGTTGTCGGCGTCGGCGACCTTCGAGCTGAGCTTGGACTCGTACTCCTCGCTCAACGGCATCCGCCAGACCGGCTCGCCCGACCGCTCGCCGGCAGCATCGAGGAGACCGGCCAGCGCGTCGTTGTTGGCGAACAGCCCGCCGAGGTTCGAGCCGAGCGCCACCTTCACCGCACCGGTGAGCGTGGCGATGTCGACCAGCACGTCGGGACCGAGCTTGTCGACGGCGTAGGCGAGTCCGTCGCCCAGCACGAGCCGGCCCTCGGCGTCGGTGTTGGTGACCTCGGTGGTGCGGCCGCCGTACTGGGTGAGCACGTCGCCGGGACGCATGGACCGACCGCCCACGGCGTTCTCCGCCAGCGGCAGCAGCCCGGTCACCCGCACGGCGCACTCGACGTCGGGCAGCGCCGCCATCACGGCGGCCACCACGGCCGCACCGGTCATGTCGCGCTTCATCGTGACCATCGACGAGCCCGGCTTGATCGAGAGGCCGCCGCTGTCGAAGGTGATGCCCTTGCCGACGAGCACGACGTGGGGCACCGAACGGGAGCGGCCGCGGCGGCTTGTACTCCAGCTGCACGAAGCGGGGTGGTGCGGCCGCGGCCTGGCCGACCCCCACGATGCCGCCGAACCCCTTGTCCGCCAGCTGCTGCTCGTCGAGCACGGTCGCGCTGAGCCCGGCCGCCTCGGCGGCGGTGACGGCCTGCTCGGCGAGCCAGGACGGCGTCTTGATGTTGGCCGGGACGCTGGCCAGCAGCCGCGCCCACCAGCTGGCACCGGCCGCCGCCACGGCCCGGTCGAGGCGGGCGGCGTTCTCGTCGCCGGGGGTCAGGGCCAGCGTCACGCTGCCCACCGGGTCGGTCCGTCGGGCCGTCGCGGTGCATCGAGAAGCCGAACGACCCCAGGATCACGCCCTCGGCGAAGGCCGCCATCGCCTCGGTGCCGCCGACCGCGGCCACCGAGGAGGCCACGGCGTCGGCGTTCGTCGTACGGCGGGCCAGGGTCGCTCCGGCTCGACGCAGGTCGGTGGGGGTGGCAGCGCCGACCCCGACGAGCAAGGGCACGGGACAGGGCGGGGTTCGGTGCCGACGAGCCGGCCGTGACCGGCAGCTCGGTGACCTCGCCGGTCTTGCCGGTGGCGCCCGCCGCCGTGAGCAGCTCGAGCAGGTCGAGACCGGTGTCCTCACCCAGCTCGACGGCTCCCGGCCCGAGTGAGGGTCCGTCGTCGCCGGGACCCGGCGCGAGCACCGCGACCGCCGCGATCGCGACGCCCTCGAGACGCGAGGGTGCGAGGTCGGTCAGGGAGAGACGGGGTGGGGAGACCTGTGGGGGAAGCGACACGCGACGACCCTATAACCGGGACAGGTCGAGACAGGCGAGCAGCATCGACAGACAGGGGCCCCCGCGCTCCTCGCGGAGCACGGGGGCCGTTGCCTGGTACGGCGTGTGGGTGATCGGCCTCAGCCGACCACGTCCTTGAGTGCGTCACCGAGCGCACCGGCCTCTTCGGCGTTGAGCTCCACCACGAGCCGGCCACCGCCTTCGAGGGGAACCCTCATCACGATGCCACGACCCTCCTTGGTGACCTCGAGCGGGCCGTCGCCCGTCCGCGGCTTCATGGCCGCCATGTGCACACCTCTTCCTGTGTCATTCGTGCGCAGACGCGCCCAACTTCGAGACCATTATTCCCCATGACCGGGCATGCCTCGTCAGCGTCACCATCAAGCGGCTGACCAGAGGCCGTCGAGGGTGCGGCAGACTCCTACTGACCGGCGCGACAGTCCCGAGTCCTCAGGAGGCACGATGAACGACGAAGCGTTGGATCCGGTGCTCTACGACGTCACCGACGGAGTCGCCACGATCACGCTGAACCGGCCCGACGCGATGAACGGGCTGGACATCGCCACCAAGGAGGCGCTGCTCGCCGCGGTGCGCACGGCGGCGCAGGACGACGCCGCGCGGTGCGTCGTCCTGACCGGCACCGGCCGCGCCTTCTGCGTCGGCCAGGACCTCAAGGAGCACGTCCAGATCCTGAAGGGCTCCGACGCCCAGCAGCTCTTCACCACCGTCGAGGACCACTACAACCCGATCGTGAGCACCCTCCTGACGATGCCCAAGCCGGTCGTCGCCGCCGTCAACGGCGTGGCCGCCGGCGCCGGGGCGAGCCTCGCGTTCGCCAGCGACGTCCGGGTCCTGCACGAGTCCGCCGGCTTCAACCTCGCCTTCGCCGGCGTCGCGCTCAGCTGCGACACCGGCTCCTCCTGGACGCTGCCCCGCCTCGTCGGCCGGGCGAAGGCGCTGGAGCTGCTCTACTTCCCCCGCACGATCGACGCCGCCGAGTCGCTCGAGCTCGGCCTGGCGACGAAGGTGGCCGGCGCCGAGGACTTCGAGACCGAGGTCGCCGCGCTGGCGCGCCGGCTGGCCGACGGGCCGACCGTGGCGTACGGCGCGATGAGGCGCTCGGTGGAGTACTCCGCCAGCCACTCCTTCGAGGACTCGCTGGCCTTCGAGGCCTCGATGATGACGCTCACCGGCGACACCGAGGACCACCGCAACGCGGTCGACGCCTTCGTGGGCAAGCAGAAGCCGACGTACTCCGGGCGCTGACCCTCAGCGGCGGGCGCCGACGGAGCGCAGGAGGCCGGTGGGACCGGTGGTCTTCGCCTGCCGGCGGCTGAGGCCGTGGCCGTACTCGACGGTGACCGCGACGCCGCGCGAAGGAGGAGTTGTACCACTCGGTCATCGTGCCGTGGCAGACGCCGTCGCAGTTGAACGCCTTGACCGGGAGGTGGAGCTGGCGGTGCAGCCGCTTCACGAACCATCGGCCCTTGGGACCGGCCCGGCCGACACCGTGGAGCGGCTGGTGGAAGCTGACGACGTAGTTGGGGTGGACCTGCTTCAGGAAGGCCATCACCGCCTTGGTCTCCGGCTCGGAGGCCGCCGAGGAGCCCGAGTACGTGCCGCCACCGAGGTGCACCCAGTGGTAGGGCCAGTTGCGGTTGAGGTCGACCCCGTGGGCGTTCTGGCGGGTGTTCCGGGCGCGACCGTCGGGGTTGTAGACGGGGATCACCCAGATGTCCGCGCCCGTGATGGGTCGGCCGTCGCGCAGCTGGTAGAGGATCCGGGAGGGTCCGGGCTCGTCGCCGTGCATGCCGGCCATGATGACGACCTTGCGGGTCGACGTCGGCTGGCCGAGGCGCCAGGCGACGATCGCCCGGCCCTTGACGCTGTGCCCGATCGTGCGGACCTCGACCACCGCCGGCTTGCCGGGCACCGTCGCGGCCTGCGAGACCACCGGTGCGGCCGCGGTCAGCAGGGCGAGCAGCGCCACGGACAGGACCGGGAGCCGCCACCGGCTGCCCAGGGAGATGCGCGACGTCATGGCCCGGAGACTAGTCACTCCGAGGACTCCTCGTCCGCGGGACCACCGCGACCGTGGACATCGCGGTCCAGCTGCTCGGCGAGCCGGTCGATCAGCGCGTCCACCTCGCTGGCGCGGTACCCGCGCAGCACGGTGTTGAAGCGCAGGCCCCGCAGGTCGTCCCCGGACACCGGCCGGTCGGCGGGCAGGCGTACGTCGGCGCGGTCGTCGTAGGCCTGCCCGAGGCTGCCTCCACGCCCCGCCGCGACGGCGGCCACCCCGCCCATGGCGAGCACGATCAGCAGGGCCAGGAACCAGCTCATGTGCCGTTCACCGTCGGCCTGCCTCCGGTGAGGACGGCCACGGCCTCCTCGACGTCGTCGGTCACGGTGAGCATGTCGAGGTCGGCCTGGTTGATCTTGCCGTCGGCCAGCACCGTCGTGCGCAGCCAGTCGAGGAGCCCGGCCCAGTAGTCGGCGCCGATCAGCACCACCGGGAAGGAGGTGACCTTCTTCGTCTGGACCAGGGTGAGCGCCTCGAACATCTCGTCCAGGGTCCCGAGGCCGCCGGGCAGCACGGCGAACCCGCTGGCGTACTTGACGAACATCGTCTTGCGGGCGAAGAAGTAGCGGAAGTTGACCCCCACGTCGACCCACTCGTTGAGGCCGAGCTCGAAGGGCAGCTCGATGCCCAGGCCCACGCTGGTGCCGCCGGCCTGCGAGGCTCCCTTGTTCGCGGCCTCCATCGCGCCGGGGCCGCCTCCGGTGATCACGGCGAACCCGGCCTCCGAGAGCGCCCGGCCGAGCTGCTCGCCCACGGCGTAGAAGGGGTCGTCCGGCGCGCGTGCGCGCCGAGCCGAAGACCCCGATCGCCGGGCCGAGCTCGGCGAGGGCGCCGAAGCCCTCCACGAACTCCGACTGGATGCGCAGCACCCGCCAGGGATCGGTGTGCACCCAGTCGGTGGGACCGCGCGAGTCGAGCAGGCGCTGGTCGGTCGTGGACTGGTCCATCTGGGCGCCGCGCAGCACGGTCGGTCCGCGGTGCTTCTCGCGGCGCCCGCCTGCAGTACGTCCTGACTTCTCCTCGCTCATGCTTCGGCTCCCAGCCAGCGTCTCATCGTCTGCTCGCACGCACGGAGGTGCGCGAGCGGCACGTGCTCGTCCTGCTTGTGGGCGAACATCGGGTCGCCCGGACCGTAGTTGACCGCGGGGACCCCGAGGGCGGTGAACCGGGCCACGTCGGTCCACCCGAACTTCGGGTTCGGCGCACCGCCCACGGCCTCGACGAAGGCCTTGGCGGCAGGTACGCCGAGCCCGGGCAGCGCGCCGGGCTCGGCGTCGGTGACCTCGAGCTCGTAGCCGTCGAAGAACTCCCGCAGGAACGCCAGCGCCTCCTCGACCGAGCGGTCGGGCGCGAACCGGTAGTTGACGGTGACCTGGCAGGAGGGCGGGAGGACGTTGGTGGCGACGCCGCCGGAGATCAGGACCGCGTTGAGGCCCTCGCGGTACTCCAGGCCGTCGATGACCGGGCGCCGTCCCTCGTAGGCGTTGAGCCGGCGCAGCACCTCGCCGGCCCCGTGCACGGCGTTGACCCCGCGCCAGGACCGTGCGGAGTGTGCGGCCTCGCCGGGCACGTGGACCTCGACCCGGATCGTGCCCTGGCACCCGGCCTCGACCACGGCGTCGCTGGGCTCCATCAGGATCGCGAAGTCGGCCTCGACCAGGTCGGGGCGCTCGGCGGCGATCCGGCGCAGGCCGTTGTGGATCCCCTCGATCTCCTCGCACTCGTAGAAGACGTAGGTCAGGTCGCGGTTGGGCCGTACGACGTCGTGGGCCAGCCGGAGGGCGACCGCGACGCCACCCTTCATGTCGCAGGTGCCCAGCCCGTGCAGGAGGGTGCCGTCGTCGCGGGCCGGCAGGTTGTCGTTGAGCGGGACGGTGTCGAGGTGCCCGGCGATCACGACCCGCTCGCCGAGGCCGAGGTCGGTGCGGGCCACGACCGAGTTGCCGATCCGGGTCACCTCGAGGTGCTCCAGCGACCGCAGCGCCGCCTCCACCAGGTCCGCGAGGTGCTGCTCGTTGCGGCTGACCGACTCGACGTCGACGATCGTCCGGGTCAGGGTCACCACGTCAGCGCTGAGGTCGAGGCCCATGCGCCGATCTTGTCATCCCTCACTCAGAGGCGAGCATGGTGGCGCCGAGGCCGATCATCATCACGCCACCGGCGACGCCGAGGCGGTCGAGCCGCTCGGGCCGGCGGCCGAACCAGTCGCGTGCCCGGCCCGCCGCCAGCGCCCACAGGCTGTCCGAGCAGCACGCCATCACGCCGAACACGGCGCCGAGGGTCGCGAGCTGGAGACCGGCGTGCCCGGCCGAGCGGTCGATGAACTGCGGCAGGAAGGCCATGAAGAAGACGAGCGTCTTGGGGTTGGTCACCCCCACCACCACCCCGGTGAGCACCGACCGGTGACGTGACCGGGTCACCACCGGAGCGGCTCCGCGCATCGCGAGCCGGGCGTCGGCGCGGTGCCGGATCGCCTGGAAGCCGAGCCAGCAGACGTACACCGCCCCGACCACCTTGATCACCGTGTAGACGGTCGCGCTGGTGGCCACGAGGGCTCCCAGCCCGATCGAGACCAGCAGCACCTGCACCGACCACGCCGACCGCGTTGCCGACGACCGACAGCAGGGCGTCGCGCCGCCCCACGGTGAGTGCCCGGCCGATGGTGAACAGGAGGCTCGGCCCCGGCACCTGGATGAACAGGATCGAGGCGAGGATGAAGGCGAGCCACTGGCTGGTCGACGGCACGGCTCAGTGTCGCGCACGAGAGCCGGCCGGGGCGAGTCCATTCTGCCCGCAGGGCGGAACGTCACCGTCGAGCGGCGGCCAGTCGCCCCTTGAGGAGGGCCTTCGCGGGATGGGGTGCGGCGCCCATCACCGCGAGGCAGACCTCCATCACCTCGGTGTCGTACGGCGCCAGCTCGGTGTAGCGGGCCACGGCCTGCGGCTGCGGGTCGGCCAGCAGCGACTCGCGCACCGCGACGGCGACGTACTCCCCCAGCTCGGCGAGGGCCGGTGACTCGGTGCCCGGCAGGAGGTCGCCGCCGTAGGCCGAGACCGCCGCGCGCACCTGGCCGATGCGCAGCAGCCGGAGCACCTCGTTGACGTCGACCTGGACCGGCATCGTCAGGCGGTAGGGGCGCGAGGCCAGCTGGCCCTCGAGCGCGCTGCGCAGGTGGGAGACCTCGGCCTTGAGGGTGGAGACGGTGACGGCCTGGTCGCCGTACAGCAGCGCGTGGAGGTGCTCGAGGGAGAGACCGGCGGGGTTGAGGGCGAGCAGCGCGACGATCTCGGTCTGCCGCCGGTTCAGCAGGAGCCGGCGTCCGTCCAGCGTGATCTCCGCGGTGCCGAGCAGGCGCACGTCGAGGCCCTCGTTCAGGCTGACCACCCCGTGGCCCGGCAGCGACTGCTGGTGCGCCGAGGCCGGCATGGCGGTCTCGATCAGCCGGGCCATGACGCGGGCGGTGGCGAGACCGATCGGGTGGGACCGGTCCCAGGTCGTCGACAGGTCGATCACGCCGAGCTGCTCGCCGGTGCGGGGGTCGTGCAGCGGCGCCGCCCAGCAGACCCAGTTGTGCACGATCGGCGCGTAGTGCTCGGCGCTGAAGACCATCGAGGGCGAGTCGTTGCGGGTCGCGAGGTCGAGGGCGTTGGTGCCGACGCTGGTGTCGTCCCACCGCCCTCCGGCCACGAAGTTCACCGTCTCCGCGCGACGGCGCATCACCCGGCCGCCGTACGTCCAGAGGATGCGGGTCTCGGCATCGGTCACGGCGAGCACCAGGTCGCCGTCCTCGGCGGTGCGCCGCAGCTCCGACTCGACCCGCTCGACGCCGATCTGCAGCGGCGAGCCGTGCCAGTACGCCGCGGTGTCGGACTCGTCGGCCAGCGGCGCCTCCCCGACGTCGAGGCCCACGACGGGAGCCGATCGCTCCCACGACTTCAGGATCTCGGGACGCAACCCGGCGGCCGCATCACCGTGCTCGACGAACTGGGTCCACGCCCGCACCGCATCGACCCTGCGGTCGTGCAGGTCGTCGCGGGAAACAGTCATCGGATGCTCCTGGTGAGGGTCTGTCGCCACGCTAGCCCGGCGCCGGTCGGCGCGGAACCGGTCGACCACGGTCTCGACAGGTGACCAAATGGTCACCTATGATCACCGGGTGACCGACGACCTCGACGACGTGTTCCGGGCGCTCGCCGACCCCACCCGCCGCCGGCTGCTCGACGCGCTGTTCGCCCGCGACGGGCAGAGCGCCGGCGACCTGGCCGCGGTGGCGCCGGAGATGACGCGCTTCGGGGTCGCCAAGCACCTCGGCCTGCTCGAGGAGGCGGGCCTGGTGACCACCCGCCGCGAGGGTCGCTCGAAGCTGCACTTCCTCAACCCGGTCCCGATCGGGCTGGTCGCCGACCGCTGGATCAGCAAGTACGCCGCCCCGTTCACCCGCGCGATGGTGGGGATCAAGAGCGGCCTGGAGATGGAGGGCTCATGATCGCCCAGCACCAGTACGAGGTCTACATCCGGGCGACGCCCGAGCAGGTGTGGTCGGCGATCACCGACCCGGAGATGACGCGCCAGTACTTCCACGGCACCTCCTTCGACCGGCCGCCGGTGCAGGGCGAGCACTACTCCACCTCCACCGCCGACGGGACGGCCCGCCGTCGACGGCACGATCGAGGTGCTCGACCCGCCGTACCGGATGGTGCAGACCTGGCACACGCTGTACGACGCCGAGCTCGCCGCCGAACCGGTCAGCCAGGTGGAGTGGGTGGTCGAGGACGCCGGCGAGGGCCTGACCCGGCTGCGGGTGGTGCACGGCGACCTCGCCCAGAGCCCGCAGACCTGGGCGAACGTGCGCCACGGCTGGGTGTGGATCCTCGACGGGCTCAAGACCCTGCTGGAGACCGGGTCGCCGTTGCCGCCGGCGACCGACGAGCCCGACCGGCCCGACGACGTCTCCGGCGACTGGCACCGGATGGAGGCGATCGAGGCGAACAACTCCGTCTGGGAGCTGATCGAGAAGGACGACCGCTCGGCCGCCGACGACGAGGAGATGCTGCAGCGGGCCTACGCCGCGCGGTACCACTGGGCGCGCGCCACCGGCCGCGGGCCGATCAACGTGGCTCGCGGCGCCTGGCTGGTCGCCGAGGTGCAGCGGCTCGTCGGCGAGCCGCGGCTGTCACTGCGCTACGCCGAGGAGTGCCTGGCGCTCTGCGAGGAGCACGGCTTCGGGGACGCCGACCTCGACGCTGGCCCGCGAGACCCGGGCCCGGGCCACCGCTGCCCTCACGCCGCGACGACGAGGCATCCGCCGCATGGACCTCCGCGCACGCCGTACCGATCGAGAACCCGGAGGACTGGCTCGTCGCTGCCGACCTCGCCGTCGGACCCTGACCCGGGACGTCATACGAACTGGTCGTATAGCGGCCAGCTCGTATGACGTCCCGAGGACGGTGCAGCGGGCGTTGGCGCAGGACGACTCAGACTGGTGGCCCGGGGCTGCCCCGGGTAGGTGCCGAACGACCAGAGGTTGCCCTCGGGGTCGGCGAGGGCGAACGTCATCGAGTCGTAGTCGGTCGTCTCGGGCTCGCGGACGATCTCCGCGCCGAGCGCCTGCGCACGCGTGTGGACGGCCTGCGGGTCCGCGGTCACGACGTAGAAGCCGGCGCCGCCCGGGGTGCGGCTCCACGCCCCGGGACCTGCCGGCTTGTGGCTGCCGAACATGACGCCACCGCCCTCGGGCCAGTCGAGCTGGGCGTGGTGGACGAACGCGGGATCGTCGTCGTCGGTGTACACCGCGGTCTTCTCGAAGCCGAGTCCGACGAGGAACTCGAGCATCGCGAGGGCGTCGCGGGCCTGGAAGCTGCCCCACACGGTGGGGGCGGGTGCGTCGGACTGGTTCATGCCCTCAGTCTGGCCGGTTGCGATGGCCTCCGTCTTGGAGGTTTCGGCGCTCCTCGACCAGCCAGGCCGTGGGCGAGCAGCCGGCCATCTGCCGGAACTCGCGGGTGAGGTGGCTCTGGTCGGCATAGCCCGTCTCCGCAGCGATCTCGGCCAGGTTCCTCTCGCCGGCAGCGAGCCGACCGATCACGGCGGAGAACCTGAACCCGCGGGCCAGCTGCTTGGGCGACAGGCCGACCTCCCGCTCCACGAGGGTGCGCAGCTGCCGCGGGCTCAGCATCACCTCGCGGGCCACGTGGTCCACCCGGCACCGGCCACCGGACGCGTGGAGCAGCTCCCACGCGCGGGCCACCTCCGGGCGGGGAGCCCGGTGACCGGAGCTGTCGGCACGCTCCCGGACCCATGACTGCACGACGTCGAGCGCCGCGTCGTCGTCGACCGCACCGGCCACGCGCTCGTGCAGCTCTGCCGCGACCTCTCCGAGCACCTCGTGGCCGTGGTCGCCCACGCCGACCAGCTCGGCCGCTCTGCAACCGAGCACCGCCGGCGCCGCCAGGGGGTGCAGGGCCAGCTGCACTCCGGCCTGTTGCGCGGGCTGCTCGACCACGGCCGCCACCGGGTGCAGGCCCGCCACCATCACGTCGTACGACGTCGCGGTGGCCGGGTCGAAGGTCTCGGTGTGCGCGACGGTGCCGCAGACCCGCACCGGGCCGTCGACGGAGACGATGAAGGTCAGCCAGGGCGAGGGCAGGCCCCGGTGGGCACCGGGTTCGAGCCCGCGCGAGGAGTACGCGACCGCCGAGGCGACCACGCCGGGGAGCATGCCGTTCCGGTGCCGGAACCGGTTGCTCCCTGCCATGCTCAGCCGCCCTCGGCGACGGGGAGGTGCGCGTGGATCCGGCCGCCCGTCCCGGACAGGCGCTCACCCGAGCCGCCCCACCGGCCGGCGATGATCTCGGCGGCGATGCTCACGGCAGTCTCCTCGGGGGTGCGGGCACCGAGGTCGAGCCCGATCGGGCTGGCCAGCCTGGTCAGCTCCTCGTCGGTGAGACCGGCCTCGCGCAGCCGGTCCATCCGGTCCTCGTGGGTGCGGCGCGAGCCCATGGCGCCGACGTAGGCCACCTCCGGCAGCCGCAGCGCCTTCTCCAGGAGGGGGACGTCGAACTTGGGGTCGTGGGTGAGCACGCAGATGACGGTGCGCTGGTCGATCCGGCCCGCCTCCACCTCCTCCGCGAGGTAGCGGTGCGGCCACATCACCACGACGTCGTCGGCGTCGGGGAAGCGCGAGGTGGTGGCGAAGACGGGGCGGGCGTCGCACACGGTGACGTGGTAGCCGAGGAAGGCGCCGACCTTGGCCACCGCCGCCGCGAAGTCGATGGCACCGAAGACGAGCAGGCGCGGCGCCGGCGCGAACGCCCAGACGAAGACCCGCATCCCCTCGCCGCGGCGCTCGCCGTCGGGGCCGTAGGTGAGGGTCGCGCTGTGCCCCGACTCGAGGATGCCGATCGCGTCGTCGGAGACCGCGGCCGTGGCCCGCTCGCTGCCGAGCGACCCGGTCACCTCCTCGGGCCGTACGACGAGCCGGCGACCCAGCCAGGCCGGGTCGGGGTGCTCGATCACGGTGGCCAGTGCGACGGGGCGACCGGCCTCGACGTCGGCCGCGAGGTCACCGAGCTCGGGGAACGACTCGCGGTCCACCTTCTCGACGTACACGTCCAGGATGCCGCCGCAGGTGAGCCCGACCGCGAACGCGTCGTCGTCGGAGACGCCGTAGCGCTGCAGCACCGGCTCGCCCGACTCGACGACGCTCTGCCCGAGCTCGTAGACCGCACCCTCCACGCAGCCGCCGGAGACCGAGCCGACGGCGGTGCCGTCGGGGCCGACCAGCATCGAGGCACCGGGAGGCCGGGGCGCGGACTGGAACGTGGCCACGACGGTCCCGACCCCGACGGACTCACCCGCGTCCCACCAGCGCACCAGCTCGTCGAGCACGTCACGCACGGCCGATCACCTCCAGCACGTCGGCGAAGGCGGCCAGCGAGTGGCCCGCCACGAACTCGTCGCAGTGCGGCAACGCCGCGGCGATGCCGCCCTGCACCGGCTGGTAGCCGTCCTTGCCGCTGTGCGGGTTGACCCAGATGACCTTGTGGGCAAGGGCTTTCAGCCGTCGCATCTGCTCGCCGAGGTCCACCGCGTCACCGCGCTCCCAGCCGTCGCTGAACACCACGACCACCGCACCGCGCGCGGCACCGCGGGCGCCCCAACGATCGAGGAAGGCCTTGAGCGTCTCCCCGAGACGGGTGCCGCCCGACCAGTCCGGCACCTGCTCGCCGGCACGCACCAGCGCCCGCTCGGGGTCCGCGGTGCGCAGGGGCAGGGTCACCCGGGTGAGCCGCGTGCCGAGGGTGAACACCTCGACCCGGCCCTGGGGCGCGCTGTGCTCGACCAGGTGCGCGAGCCGGAGGAGCGCGTCGACGTAGGGCCGCATCGAGGCGGAGACGTCGACGAGCAGCACCGTGCGCCGAACGGTCGTGCCGCGCCGGCGGTGCTCCACCCGGCCGGGCTCCCCCATCTGGCGCAACGTCGTCCGCAGCGTGCGGTGGACGTCGATCTCCCCCCGCCGCCACGGAGTACGCCGCACGGCCCGGCGCCGGGGCGGACGGGAACGAAGCGTCGCCAGCATCGCGTCGAGGAGGGCCTTCTCGTCCGGGCGGAGGGCGGCCACGTCGCGGTGGCGGAGCACCTCGGCGTCGCTGGCCGCGACCTGCAGCACGTCGGGCTGGTCCTCGCCCCCGGTCTCCCCCTGGTCGCCGAGCGGCAGCGGGGACCTGACCTGCCGGGGCTTCTCGGCCGGCACCGTGCGCGGCAGGCGATCGCGGTGGGAGAACCACGCCTCGAAGACGTGCGCGTGCCGGACGAGGTCCTCGGGACTCGCACAGAGCGTGGCCTGCCCGGCCACGAACACGGCACGGCGGTCGTCGGCCCCGACGAGCGACACCGCCTGCAGGAAGGTGGTCGCGCGGTCGTGGGTGACCGGCACCCCGGCCGAGCGCAGGGCCGCGGTGAACCCGAGCAGGATCTCGTCCGGCTCGTGCGCCACGGGGGTCGCGGTCACGCTCACACCGCCATCATGCGGTCGAGGGCCTGCTTCACGCGATCGGTGTCCTCGCGGTACTTCACCACCGCGCCGAGCGTCCGCGCGGCCGTCTCGAGGTCGAGCTCCTCCACCCCGAGGCGGTGCAGTGCCCGCGCCCAGTCCAGCGTCTCCGCGACGCCGGGCGCCTTGAGCAGGTCCTCGGCACGCAGCCGCTGCACCAGCCCGACCACCTGCGCCCCGAGCCGCTCGCTGACCTCGGGGAGGCGGCTGCGCACGATCGCCACCTCGCGCTCGAGGCCGGGGTGGTCGATCCAGTGGTAGAGGCAGCGGCGCTTGAGGGCGTCGTGCAGCTCGCGGGTCCGGTTGGAGGTGAGCACCACCGTCGGCGGGGTCGGTGCGGTGATCGTGCCCAGCTCGGGGATGCTCACGGTCCACGCGGAGAGCACCTCGAGCAGGAACGCCTCGAACTCGTCGTCGGCCCGGTCGACCTCGTCGACGAGCAGCACCGCCGGCGCCTCGCGCAGCGCCCGGAGCACCGGGCGCGCCAGCAGGAAGCGCTCGTCGAACAGCGACTTCTCGGCCTCCTCCGGGTCGAGCTCACCGCTGCCGGTCAGCGCCTCGAGCGTGCGCAGGTGCAGGATCTGGCGCGGGAAGTCCCAGTCGTAGAGGGCCTGGCTGGCATCGATGCCCTCGTAGCACTGCAGCCGGATCAGCGGCACGTCCGCCATCTCCGCCAGCGCCTCCGCCAGCGCGGTCTTGCCGGTGCCGGGCTCCCCCTCGAGGAGCAGCGGCCGCTGCATCCCCTGGGCGAGGTGCACGACCGTGGCCAGCGCGTCGTCGGCGAGGTAACCGGTGCCCTCGAGGGCAGTCGCCACCGCCTGCGGGGAGTTGAGCTCCATGTCGCGCAGAGTACGTCGGCCCGGTTGGCCTGCGGTTGGATCAGGTCACGAGTCCACGTCGGCGCCCGTGGCCAGGTCCGCGCACTCGACGCCGACCACGTCGTGGGCCGCGAGGTAGGCCCGCGCACCCTCGTCGCCGGAGGCGCTCTCCAGGACGCCGGCCCAGTGGTCGCGCCCCAGCAGCACGGGATGACCCGGCCGGCCGTCGTACACCGCTCGGGCGAGGACGCTCGGCTCGTCGGGCTGTGCCAGCAGCCGTTCCACGACATCGGCGCCGACGTCGGGCAGGTCGACCAGGCTGAGCAGGCAGCGGGTGGCCTCGCCGTGCACCACGTGGGCGAGGCCGGCGTACAGCGAGGACCCCATCCCGGACTCCCACTCCGGGTTGACCACGACCGTGACGTCGTGGGCGACGAGGAGCGCACGGGCCTCGTCGGCGGCGGCACCGAGCACGACCACCACGTCGTCGCAGGCGGCGAGGGCCTCGACGGAGCGCACCAGCCAGCCCTCGACCAGCGCCTTGGGGCGGCCCATCCTGCGGCCGCCCCCGGCGGCGAGCAGCAGGCCGGTCGTGGTCATGGCTCCATCCTGCCCGGTCCCTGTCCGATCAGGATTGTTCGCACAGGTGTTCGAACGACGTGCTAGCGTGGTGCCCGTGACGGTGGACTTCCAGCCCTCGCTCCTCGACGCGGCCTTCGACGCCGGCCGGGTCGGGGTCGGCCGCCTGGCCGGGAGGGTGCAGCGCACCGAGCTGAGCCACGGCGCCTGGGTCGACGTGCTCCCCGGCTGGTTCGAGGGCGCCGACGAGGTCTTCGCCGAGCTCGTCGAGCAGGTGCCGTGGCGGGCGGAGCGACGGCCGATGTACGACGCCGTGGTCGACGTCCCGCGCCTGGTGCACACCTACGGCGTGGGCGAGGAGCTGCCCGACCCCGCGCTGACGCAGGCGCGCGACGCCCTGTCGGAGCACTACCGCGACGAGCTGGGCGAGCCGTTCGTGACGGCCGGCTGCTGCTTCTACCGCGACGGCCGCGACTCGGTCGCGTGGCACGGCGACAACATCGGCCGTGGCCGCTCGGCCGACACGATGGTCGCGATCGTCTCCTTCGGCTCGCCGCGCAAGCTCTGCCTGCGGCCGGTCGGCGGCCACACCGAGGTGTGCCACGCGCTCGGCCACGGCGACCTCATCGTCATGGGCGGCTCCTGCCAGCGCACCTGGGAGCACGCCGTGCCCAAGACCGCCCGCCCGGTCGGCCCGCGCATCAGCGTGCAGTTCCGCCCGCTCAACGTGTTCTGAGGTCAGTCGCGGGTGACCCGGAACGCCCACCAGATCAACGGGATCTGGAGCGGGAGCCGCACCAGCGTGCCGACGAGGTAGAGCCCACTGGCGTCGTTCGCCTGCCAGTCGCGCCAGGCGTCGTACGCCATCTGCACGTTGGCGGGGAAGATCGCCACCAGCAGCAGGGCGGACGCCCAGCCCGCGGCCCGACGGGTCACCGGGACCAGCAGGCCGATCGCGCACGCGAGCTCGGCCAGCCCGGAGACGACGACGAGAGCACCAGGTGCCGGGAGCACGTGCGGGACGATCGGCTCGTAGACGCCCGGCCGGAGCAGGTGGAGCGTCCCGGAGCCCAGGAACAGGACCACGACGACCAACCCTCCGACGCCGAGGCGTCGTACCGGCGGGTCAGGCTGGCGCATCGCCCTCGAGGTCGGCCTTCAGGCTCGCCAGCGTCCGCGCGATGTTGCGGCGCTGGAAGTCGGAGAACAGCCGGCCGCCGGTCGCGGCCTTGTCGAAGGCGGCGGCCGCCCAGTCCGGCCACCCGCGCCGGCCGTCGGTCCAGGTCTCGGTGACGCGCGTGCCGCCGTCGACCGGCTCGAACGTGTAGTCCCAGCGGGCGATCCGCCCGGCCAGCACCGGCTTGCCCAGCCCGATGCGTCGTACGTCGAAGCAGAACCGCTCGCCGGGGACGGAGTGCCGCACCACGCACTCGGTGGACCACCGGGCGCGTCCGCGCCGGTTGGTGCCCGCGAAGACCTCGCCCTCGGGCAGCGGCCGCCCGCCGGCCACGCGAGCGCCGGTGTTCTCCGGGCTCCAACGGGGCATCTGCGTGGGGTCGGCCACCTGCTCCCACACGGTGTGCGGGTCGACAGCGATGACCACGCTGTCGTTGACGGTCATCTCGCGAGGCACCCGGCGAGGGTAGAGGCCGAGCCTCGTCAGCCCGCGACCAGGGCGGCGATCCCTGCCAGCACGATCACGGCGCCCACCAGCCGGCGGCCGGGGTCCGGCTCCTTGAGCACCCACCAGCCGAGCAGGGCGCCGACGACGATGCTGCTCTCGCGCGCCGGTGCCACCAGCGAGACGGGGGCCAGCTGGAGTGCCCGCAGGACGAGCACGTAGGCCAGCGGCGAGAGGACCGAGACGGTGATCACCGACCAGCGCGCCTGCCGCCAGCCGGCCAGGAGCGTGGAGTGCCGTCGCCCGAGCAGGAGGGTGAGCCCGGGGATCTGCAGCACGAGCCCGAGCACGAAGTACGGCACGGGAGGCACGTGCAGGTCGGTGACCGAGTGGCTGTCCCAGAGCGTGTACGCCGCGATGGCCACGCCGGTGCCCGATGCCCCAGAGCACCCCGGCCCGCGTGGAGCCGCGGTGCGCGCCGCGTCCGCCTCCTGTCGAGATCACCAGCACCCCGGCGACCACCATCAGCACCCCGATGCCCGCGACCACGCCGGGCCGCTCACCCAGCACCGTCACGGCGAACACGAAGGTGACCAGCGGCCCGGTGCCGCGCGCCAGCGGGTAGACGAGGTTCATGTCACCGCGCTCGTAGCCGCGTTGCAGCACCAGCTGGTAGACGGTGTGGAAGGCCGCGGTCAGCGCGGCGGCGTACAGCCAGGTCCAGGCGGGGTGGTCGTCTGCGACGACGACCCAGACCACCGCGACGGGCAGCCAGAGCACGACGGAGCCGATGACGTAGAGGTAGACGAACGTCACCCCGTCGATCGACACCTGCTTGGCCGCGAGGTTCCACAGCGCGTGCAGCACCGCCGCCGTGAGCACCAGCGACAGCGCCTGGACACCCACGTCTCGACGCTATCGCCACGCCCCGGCACGGCTCCGGCCCGCCCCGACTGATCGACAGTCGGGGCGGGCCGGATTCACCGAGGAGCTGGGATCAGCAGCTGCTCTTGTAGATGGCGTCCTTCCCGGTGGTGTTCATGTTGTCCTTCGTGATGATCGTGAACCCGGTCTGGATCTTCTTGGTGGTGTCCTTCTTGTCCAGCGCGTTCATCGCCTGCTGGACACCGTCGGTGCCGATGGTGCCGGGCTGCTGCGCGACGAGCGCCTGGATGGTGCCGTCCTGCAGTGCCTTGACCTGGTCAGGACCGGCGTCGAAGCTGACGACCTTGACCTGGTCCTGCTTGCTGGCCTGGCGCACACCGGTCGCGGTGCCCTCGGCCGAGAACAGGTTGGTCGCGAAGACGCCCACGATGTCGGGGTCCTTCTGCAGCGCAGCCGAGACGAGCTTGGCCGCCGTGCGCGGGCTCGTTGTGGCTGTACTGGACACCGAGGTACTTGAACTTCGAGTCGGTCGCCGCAGCGTCCTTGAAGCCCTTGACGCGCGCGTCGACGGTGGAGACACCCGGGTCGGTCGAGATGACCAGGACCTTGCCACCGTTCGGCACCTGCTGCTTGATCGCGTCGAAGGCCGCCTTCCCGCCACCCTCGTTGTCCGAGGAGATCTGCGAGACCGCGAACGACGGGTCGTTCACCGTGGTGTCGACCAGCACGATCTTGATGCCCGCCTTGGCCGCCGCCTCCAGCGGTGCCTGCATCGCCGAGACGTCGGTCGGTGCGACCAGGATCGCGTCCGGCTTGCTGGCGACGACCGAGTCGACGATCGGCTTCTGCAGGGTCGGGTCGAACTTCTCCGGACCCTGCACCTTGACGGTGGCGCCGAGCTTCTTCGCCTCGTCCTGGATGCCGCACTGCATCGTGATGTAGAACTGGTCGCCCGCGACGCCCTGGATGAAGGCGATCGACTTCTTGCCGTCGCTGGAGCCGCCATCCGAGGAGCCACAGGCCGCGAGCACGCCCGCCCCCAGGACCATGGCGGCCACGCCGGCCGTGAACTGCTTGGACTTCATTTCGCTTCTCCTTCTGGTGATCCCCGGTGAGGGGTTTTCCTGCTCCGCGACCGGAACAGAGATCTGGTGTTGCGGCCTCGCGCCGCGGAGGCCCGGCGGACCTGGTCGACGTACACCGCCGCGATCAGCACGGCGCCGACGGCGACCTGCTGCCAGAACGGCTGGATGCCGACGATCACGAAGCCGTTCTGCAGGACGGCCGGGATGAAGAGGCCGACCACGGTGCCGAAGATCGTGCCGACGCCGCCGAACAGCGAGGTGCCGCCGATGACGACCGCCGCGATGACGTTCAGGTTGGTCTGCGTCTGGCCCGCGATGGCCGTGGTGCTGAACTGCGCCAGCGAGAGGACGCCGGCGAACCCGGCGAGCAGCCCGGACAGCGCGTAGATCTTGATCAGGTGCCCGTCGACGCGCACGCCGACCCGGCGGGCCGACTCCTCGTTGGAGCCGATCGCGTAGGTGTAGCGGCCGAAGCGGGTGAAGTGCAGCAGCACCATCCCGAGCAGGATCACCACGAGGGCGATCACGGTGAGCACCGGCACCTGCCCGAAGACGTTGCCGTAGCCGATCTTGGTCTGCATCACCAACGGGACGGTGCGGATGTCCACACCCTTGGTCAGGATCTGCGCCAGGCCGAGCGCCATGCCGAGCGAGCCCAGCGTGACGATCAGCGGCGGGATCTTCGCCTTGGCGATCAGGAAGCCGTTGAAGACGCCCCAGCAGAGTCCGGTCACGACTGCGGTGACGATGCCGAGCGAAGCAGTCGACCACCCGTCTCCACCGACCTGGATCATCACCTTCGCGGAGATCACGCCGGAGAAGACCATCACCGACCCGATCGAGAGGTCGATGCCCGAGGTGATGATGACGAAGGTCATGCCGACGCCGAGGATCGCCAGGATCGAGGCGTTCTGGGCGATCAACCTGGCGTTGGCCAGCGAGGCGAACGTGTTCGGCGCCATGGCCGAGAACACGATGATGATGGCGATCAGGACCAGCAGGATCTGGAAGGCCTGCATCCGGATCACCCGCTGGTACACGCTCAGGTTCTTGTCCGTCGCGACGCTGTCAGTACTTGCCACTGCGGTCGTGGTCATGCTGCTGCACCTCCCACGGCACCGGTCATGGCGCCGACGAGCTCTTCCATGGACGTCTGCGAGGTCTCGTACGTCGCGACGCGCTTGCCCATGCGGAGCACCTGCACGCGGTCGGAGACCTCGATGACGTGCGGCATGGAGTGACTGATGAAGACCACGGCGACGCCCTGCGAGGCCACCCGCCGGATCGTGTCGAGGACGTTCGCGGTCTGGCGTACGCCGAGCGCGGCGGTGGGCTCGTCGAGGAAGACGACGTCCTTGGCCCAGTGCACCGCACGGGCGATGGCGATCGCCTGTCGTTGGCCGCCCGACATCGCGCCGACCGGCGCGTCCAGGCTGCGCACGGTGGCGCCGAGCTTGTTCAACGCGGCCCCGGCCTCCGCACGCATGGCCTTGTTGTCCATGAACCCGAGGTGGCGGGCGAAGCCGGCCCTCATGGTCTCCCGGCCCAGGAACATGTTCTCGACGGGATCGAGGTGCGGCGCCAGCGCGAGGTCCTGGTAGACGGTCTCGATGCCGAGCGAGCTGGCCTCCGTCGGCGTCGAGATCACGATCTCCTCGCCCTTGAAGTGCACCGTGCCCGGAGTCGACCTCGAGGTTGCCCGACAGGGCCTTGACGAGCGTGGACTTGCCCGCGCCGTTGTCACCGATCAGGGCGACCACCTCGCCCGGGTAGATGTCGAAGTCCGCGCCGTCCAGCGCGGTCACGTTGCCGAACTGCCGGGTGAGCGCCCGGGCCTCCAGCACCGGAGTTCGGGGCTTGGCGGTGTTCATGCCGACACCTCCGTCCAGGGACGGGCCCGGTCCGCGATGGCGGCCAGGCATCCCTCGAGCCGGCGCAGGCCCTCGCCACGGAGGTGCTCGAGCCGCGGACCGGTCGGCATCCCGACCGCGTCCTTCCAGACGGCACGACCGGCGATGAAGCCGGAGGCGCCTCCCTCGTCGCACGAGATCTTGAGGACCTCTTCGAACTCGTCGAAGCCGACGCCCGCCGAGAGCACGGCCCACGGCACGGTGAGCGAGTCGGCCAGCCGGCGGCACGCCTCCGGGCTGCCCGGGTACTCCAGCTTGAGCAGGTCGGGCTTCAGGGCGTCGAGGGCGACGGCCGCCTCGATGATCGCGTCGCCCTTGCGCTCGGGCGTCAGTGGCTCCTCGCCCGGGAGCGGGTAGATCAGGTTCTCCACCACCGACGGGACACCGGTCACGCGGCAGTCCTCGATCAGCTCGCGGACGACGTCGAGCGCCTCCGCGGCCAGGTCGACGCCGTCGGTGGGCTGACGGTCCGCGCGCAGCTGCACGAGGAACTTCGAGGCGGAGCCGCCCTGGTCGCGCACCCACCGGGCGTCCTGGCCCGGTGCGAGCGAGGCGCGCGGCTCGCCGTTGTAGCTGCCGCGGCTGGACGGCTCGGCGGCGACGAGGACCCCGGGCACCTTGCCCAGCGAGCCGGACACCGCGTGCAGTGCCGGGACGCCGTACGTCGGGTCGAGGAGGAACGCACTGGCCGCAGGTGCGAGCGCGGTGATCACGTCCTCCTTGACGCCTTGCAGCTCCTCGTCGGTCGGGTTCTCGTGACCCACAGCGGCGAACATCCGCTTCAGGGTGTTGCGCTGGTCCATCGCCACGACGGCGAAGGTGCCGTCGTCGGTCGCGATGTCGGCCAGCGACGCAGTCGTGTGCACAGGTGAGCTCATCGTGGGGTTCCTCCAGTGGGGTGGGTGTTGCGGCCGGACGGAGTCCGCCAGCGACAGGTCGAGCCAGCTCGGACACCAGGTGGGTCACGAGGTCCACCGCGGAGTCGTCCGCGGCGAAGTCGGCGACGAGGGCGGCGCCGTACGCCGTGTCCTCGTCGAGATCGGAGTAGCGGGGCTGGGGCAGCACGCTCGCGCGGGAGCGGCGGACGCTGCGCATCTTCGCCCACCCGCCGGCCACGACCGATCGGGTCGCGGGCGGGTTCTCGGAGTCCATGTGGGCGATCACCTCGGCGAGCACGTCGGCGCCGTGGCGCAGGGTCGCCTCGACGAGCAGGGCGGGGCTGAGCCCGTCGGCGTCGGCGCGCACCGTGAGCACGCCGTCGGAGTTGTCCGCTCCCCACACGCTCACCCCGAGGTCGGTCCGGTCGGCCGGGAGGTCCATCACCTCGGCGTCGATCCGCTCGCGGCCGATGGCGTCGTTGACGCCGACCAGCTGCAGGGCTCGCCGCATCAGCAGGCCGGACCGGGTCCCGGCGAGCATCACGCCGTACCCGGGCAGCATGTGGCGCAGGACGTTGACGCCGTGCCCGGCCAACCGCTCGCGGGCATCCCGGTCGAGCACCCCGTCGAGCATCCGTACGACGGCCTCGGCGGTGCCCATCGAGTCGTAGAGGGTGTCGACGTCGAGCACGCCCGACGCGACGGAGGAGACGAGGTGGTCGTGGCCGGCCACGGTCAGCACGGCACCGGACATCGATGCCGGCACGTGGCGGGTGGCCGTGCCCCACACCGAGCCCGCCGCGGTCAGGGGCGGGACCAGGTCGGTGGTGACTCCGAGCGCCTCGACGGCTCGCGGCCAGACCTGCCCGGTGTCCTGGTCGAGCAGCCCGGTGCGGCCCGGCCAGGGAGATCTCGGCGAGGCGGGCACCGCCCAGCCACCAGGTCACCAGCTCGGGCACGTTGAGCCACTGCCGCCCGCTGAGCTCCAGGCCCTCGTGCCGGTTGCGGTGCCACAGCTTGGTGAAGGTCGCCAGCGGACCGAGCGGCAGGCCGGTGCGTCCGGCGAACTCCGCGCGGAGGTCCGCCGGCATGTCGGCCACGTCCTCGGCGCCGCGAGGGTCGAACCACGCCACGACGGAGCAGGTGATCCGGTCGTCGGCGTCGAGCAGGGCACCGGCCTCGGCCATCCCCGAGACGCCGATCCCGGCGACGGGGGTGCCGTCGGAGCCGAGCTCGGCGAGCACCTCCTCGACCGCGGCGAGCAGCACGTCCGCGGCGATCTCGGAACGACCGTGCGGCAGGCTCTGCCACGGCGTGGGGCGGCGGGCAGCGGCGATCTCGGTGCCGTCGTCGAGGAGGACGCCCTTGACGTACGTCGACCCGACGTCGAGCCCGACCATGGCGCTCATCGGTCGCCTCCCATCACGGCGGGCTCGGTGCCCGGACGGGTGACGACGGCGCGCACACCGCCACGGAGCTCCCAGTCGCCGAGGGAGGACGGCACGGCGTAGACGTCGCCGCGGGCCAGGGCCGTGGCACCGCCGGCGAAGACCAGCTCACCGGCCCCCTCCAGCACCACCACGACGGCGTACCCGGCCTCGACCCGCGACCCGGAGGCCGAGGGCGGCGCGAGCACGTCGAGGCGGAAGAAGGGGTCGGCCTGCTCGGGCAGGCAGCGCATCGGCGACGTCGGACTGCGCGTCCGCGGGCAGGTGCCGGCGCAGCGCGTCGAGCGCCTCCGGCGCGAGCGCCTGGTGGCTCAACGCCCCCATGGCCGTGTCGAAGCCGAGGTCGAGGTGGGACTCCTCGCGCGAGGCGGTCGTGACCGACCACTCGAGCACGATCGAGAAGTCGGTGGGCTCCTGCGCCTCGACCACGAAGACCCCCGCGCCGATCGCGTGGGGCTGGCCCGCGGGCACCAGGATCCCGTCTCCCCCACGGACGGGCACCTGGTGCAGCCGCTCGAGCATCCACGCGGAGTCCTGGCGGTCGCGCCGCTCGGCCAGCTCCTCGGGGTCGACGTCCTCGGTCCAGCCGAGGTGCACGGTCGCGCCCTCGTCGGCGGCGAGGACGTACCAGGCCTCGGTCTTGCCGTAGCCGCAGCCGAGGTGGCTGCTCGCGAAGTCCCGGTCGGGGTGCACGTGCACCGGCAGGCGCTGCCCGGCGTCGAGCAGCTTGACCAGGACACCGGTGTCGGGACCGAGGTCGCCGACCCAGCCGTGCAGGTCCTCTGCCACGACGTCGGCGAACAGCCGGCCGTCGACCGTCCGCGCCGGCCCGACGCCGGGCTCGCCGGCACGCGACACGGTCGCGGCGAGCCACTCCTCGGGGCGGTGGTCGGACTCGAGGCTGCAAGCCCCGGAGCTCGGCGATCCTGCTGCCGCCGAGGTAGAAGTGCTCGATCGTGTTGGGGGCCATCTGCAGGGGACGCAGCGGCGTCGTACCGGCGCTCATCGGGGTGCCTCGATCTCTCCGGAGCCGCGTTCGATCAGGCGGGTCGGGACGCTCACCCGGCCCGGCTGCGGTGCCACGTCCTCGGCGCCGTCGGCCAGGCCGAGGCGAGAGAGGAGGATCCCCGCGGCGACCTCGCCGATGACTGCCGGGTCGTGGTCGATCGCCGTCACGCCGGGGTTGAGGGTCTCGGCGAGCAGGAAGTCGCCGAAGCTCACCATGGCGATGTCGGTACGGCCGGTGAGGTGCAGTCCGTGCACGACGCCCAGGCTCGCCCGCGCGTTGGCGGAGAAGACCGCGGTGACGTCGGGGTTGTCGCGGAGCATCGCGAGCACCGCGAGCTCGGCCTGCTTGGTCTCGGCGTCGTCGCGGGAGATCAGCCGCTCCTCGACCTCGATCCCCGCCGCCGTGAGGCTGTCGCGGTAGCCGTGGAGCCGCTCGGTGATGGTGACCAACCGGGCGTCTCCACCGACGAAGGCGATGCTGCGGTGCCCGTGGGAGATCAGGTGGGACACGCCGTCGCGGGTGGCGGCGTAGTCGTCGACCAGCACGGTGTCGAACCCGTCGACCTCGAGCGCACGGTCGACACAGACCACCGGGACGCTCGCGTGCAGCTGGCTGAGGTAGCCGTGGTCACCCGGCGCGGGCGCGATCACCAGCCCTCGTACCTGCTGCATCATCAGCCGCTCGACCTGCGCCCGCTCGCGCTCGGGGTCCAGGCCGGTGCTGCCGAGGACCACGTTGAGCCCGGCCTGGTGGGCCACGGTCTCGACGGCGCTGGTCAGCGCCGAGAAGAACGGGTCGGCGATGCCGTCGATGACGACGCCGACGCTGTCGCCGAGCCCGACCTTGAGGGAGCGGGCGAGGCTGTTGGGCACGTAGTTGAGCGTCTTCACGGCCCGCTGCACGCGGTCGCGCACCCCCGGGCTCACGTTGGCCTCGCCGCGGACGACCCGCGAGACGGTCTTGATGCTGACCTCGGCCTCGGCAGCGACGTCGTGGAGGGTGGGGCGCTTCATCGTCCGGCCCCCTCGACGCGACCGGAGGCGGCGAGCAGCTCGACGACCCGCGTGGGGTCGAGGTGGCCGGCGACCTCGTGCTCGACCGCGGCACCGGCGACCGCTGTGGCGTTCGTGACGGCTGCCTCCCAGCCGGACGGCTCCAGGGCGAGGCTCCACACCAGTCCCGCGACGAACGCGTCGCCGGCGCCGATGGGGTTGGCCAGGCGCACCTCGTGCGCGGCGAGCCAGTGCTCGGTGCCGTCGGTGTCGACCCAGGCGACGCCGTGGGCGCCGACGGTGACGACCGCGCGCCGTGCTCCCCGCTCGCAGAGGCCGTGGGCGGCCAGGAACGCCGCGTCGCGGTCGGCCTCCAGGCCGGTCTCCTCGTGGGCCGGCTCGAGCGTGGTGCCCTCGATCATCCCCCGTGGCCTCGGCCAGGTTGGGCGTGACCACGTCGGGGCCGAAGGGCAGGGAGGCGGCCAGCGCGGCCCGAGCGCCGTCGACGACGACGGTGCCGCCGCCGCGCCGGACGATCTCGACCACGCGGCCGTAGGTGTCGTCGGGCAGGCCCGGGCGGCAGGCTGCCCGAGCAGGCCACGACCAGTCCCGGCTGGGCACTCGACGGCCTGCTCCACCTGGTCGAGCAGCGCCGCCTGCTCGGCGGCACCGACCGTGGGACCGGGCTCGTTGAAGACCGTGGCTCGGCCCGAGTCCTCGACGACGATGGTGGCCACCCGGACGCTGCCGGCGACCTCCACCGCGCGCAGCGACTGCCCCTCCTCGGCCAGCAGCCGCACGAAGCGGTCACCGTCCTCGGCGGGGAGCAGGCCGAGGAGCTCGGGAGCGGCGCCGAGGCTGCGCAGCGCGCGGGCCACGTTGACGCCCTTGCCGCCGGCGGTGGCGAGGACGCGGTGCGGCCTGGAGACGGTGCCGGCCTCGAAGGCCTCGACCCACAGGGTGCGGTCGAAGCAGAGGTTCGGCGTGACCACCAGCACCGGCCATCCTCCAGACAACGTTGTCAGAATCGTCATGTCAGTGTGGCGTCCGCCACAGGTGACGCCTATGATGTAGGCGATTGACAACGTTGTCTACCCTCCACGCCGACTATTTTCGAGGACTCGCATGACTTCTCCGTCCGCAACGCAGGCCGACCCGAAGGACATCTCCTCCCTTTCTTCCCGGATCCCCTCGCTGGTCCTCTCCTGGGCAAGCTGCGCCGTCTGCAGCGCATCAGCGACACCGACGGCTTCATCCGGGTGGCCGCGATCGACCACCCCGAGAACTACCTGGCCCTGTTCGACCCCGACATCGCCAACGTCGCCACCGCCGAGGTGGTGGAGTCCAAGCTGGAGCTGATCGCCGGGATGGCGGCCGAGTCGACCGCGGTGCTCGTCGACCCGGTGTGGTCCTTCGGCCAGAGCGTGCTCTCGGCCACCGTCCCGCCGTCCGTCGGGATGATCAGCGGCCTGGAGCTGCTCGCCTACTCCCCCGCCGGATTCGGCACCGAGACCGTGCTCCGTGACGGCTGGGACATCGAGACCCTGGCCCGGCTCGGCGCCGACGCGGCGAAGCTGGTCGTCTTCTACCGCAGCGAGCGCGAGGAGGTCACCGCCTCGCAGCACGAGCTGGTGCGCCGCCTGGTCGCCGACTGCGCGCGGCACCAGGTGCCCCTGGTGGTCGAGCCGCTCTGGTACCCCCTCGACGGCGAGACGCTGGACGACCCGGCCACGCGCGCGGCGCGGGTGGAGTCGATCCTGGAGTCGGCCGCGGCCTTCGCCGAGCTCGGCGCCGACATCATCAAGGCCGAGTTCCCCGGCTACGTCGACACCGAGGACGACCGCCGGCGCGCGGCCGAGTCCTGCGCCCGGCTCGACGCCTCGGTGGACGTGCCGTGGGTGCTGCTCTCGGCCTCGGCGACCTACGAGCAGTTCCGCGAGCAGGTGCGGATCGCCGCGGGTGCGGGGGCGTGCGGCTTCATGGCCGGCCGCGCCATCTGGGGCGACGCGGTCGGTCGGTACCCCGCCGAGCGTCGCCAGGAGGGCGTGCGCACGGCCGTCGCCCGGCTGCGCGAGCTCCACGAGGTGCTGCGCGAGCACGGTCGCGGCTGGCAGTCGCCGGTCCCGGTGGCCGACACCGTCGAGGCGGTCACCCCGGGCTGGTTCGCCTCGTCGTGAACGCGCTGGTCGTGGCCGGCCCGGCGGCCTCGGGCAAGTCCACGTTGGGTCGCGAGCTGGCTCGACGCACCGGGGCCGTGCTGCTCGACCTCGACACGCTCACCAACCCGCTGCTCGACGGGCTGCAGGTCGGGTCACCCGGCCACTGGAACGGATCCCGACCTGCGTTCGGTCGTCCGGCCGGCGAGGTACGCCGTCCTGCTGGCCGTGGCCCGCGAGCAGGCCGACCTCGGGCACGACCTGGTGCTGGTCGCCCCGTTCACGGCCGAGCTGGCCGGCGGTCCCGAGTGGGAGCTGCTGAGGGCCGCGGTCGCGCCGGCCGAGCCCTCCGTCGTGTGGCTGCAGGTGCCGCCGGAGGTGCTGGCGGCCCGGATGCGCGAGCGCGGCGAGGCCCGTGACGCCGGGGCGGTCCCGACCACGGCTGCCGCACCCGCCGTACCGCACCTGTCGCTGGACGCGACCCGCGACACCGCGGCGCAGGCAGACCTCGTCCTCGCCGGGAGCTGACTCGAGCTCAGAGGTGCTCGCGCGCCCAGGTCATCAGGTCACGCAGCACCGGGACCAGGGCGACGCCGCTCTCGGAGAGGCGGTAGGAGACCGAGACCGGCGGACCGGGCTCGACCTCGCGGATCACCAGCCCCGCGCCGGTGAGCTCGGAGAGCCGGTCGGAGAGCACCGAGTCGCTGATGCCGCCCAGCGCGCGGCGGATCTCGGAGAACCCCGCCGGGGCCTCGATCAGGCTGCCCAGGATCATCCCGTTCCAGCGCTTGCCGAGGACCTCGAAGGCGTGGCTGAGCGCGGCGTCGCACCGGGCGACGGTGTGCTCGTCCCCGGCCAGCGCAACAACGTCCTCGGCCACGAGCGAAGGATAGGCCGTACCGCCTGGGTGAGCGGCCGGGAATAGTGCTTCCATTTGCATGGTTACTTCGATTTACCAAGTAACAAGCAAACTCAAAGGAGCCCTCGTGAGCCTGTTCCGCCTCGATGCCAGCATCATGCCCGCCACCTCGGCCAGCCGCGAGCTCGCCGACGTCGTCGAGGAGCACTGGCGCGCCAGTCACCCCGCCGCCACCGTCCAGCGCCGCCACCTCGGCGCCGACCCGCTGCCCGCCGACGCGTGGGCCGCGGCCGTGACCGGCAGCCACACCCCCGCCGAGCAGCGCACCGACGCGCAGCGCGAGGCGCTCGCCCTGGCGGCCGAGCTGGTCGCCGAGCTCGAGCAGGCCGACGCGGTGCTGCTCGCCGTGCCGCTCTACAACTTCGGCATCTCCCAGCACGTCAAGACCTGGATGGACCTCGTCATCGCCGGCGCCGGCGCCGGTGCCCGTCCGCTGGAGGGCAAGCCGGTCGTCCTGACCACGGTCCGCGGCGGCGCGTACGGCGAGGGGACCCCGCGCGAGGGCTGGGACCACTCCACGGCCTACCTGCGCCGCATCCTCGAGGACGTCTGGGGCGCCGACCTGACCGTCGTCGAGCGCGAGTTCACCCTCGTCGGGGTCAACCCGGCCCTCGACGAGTTCACCGACCTCGCCGCCGAGCTGCACGAGCAGGCGCTGGGTGCCGCCGAGGGCGCCGGCCACGAGCTGGCCCGCGCCACCGCGCTGCCCCAGGCCTCCTGAGCGCTGTCGGACGCCGGGCTCCTAGGCGTGGCCGCGACGGCGTAGCCGCACAGGGCCCTTGGCCTGGTCGAGGTCGACCACCGCACCGCGTTGGGTGACCTCGACCAGGCCACGCTCCACGAGTCGCTGCGCCGCCTCCCGGGTCGGCTCCATCAGGTCGCGCCAGGAGTCCTCGGCGCCGACGGCACGTGCGGCGTCGGAGGGACAGATCGTCTTTCCCGGGCCCCTGCGCCTCGAGCAGCTCCATGATCACCTGCTCGAGCCGCTCCCCGCTCACCTCGGCCATGACCCCCACGGTGCCACGTGCGGCCACGTCGTGCGGCGCCGGACCGAGGTGCAGCCACAGGAACATGCGAATGTGACTCGACGGGGCTCGAGCAGCACTCTCCAGCACCACTCGCGACATTCGCATGTTCGAGTGGCGGGCGATGAGCCGCGTCCCTCCACGAGAGCAGCACGGCCCCGAGCTCCTGAGATCGAGGACGCCGGGCGTCCGGCCCCACGAACATGCGAATGTGACCGACGGGGCTCGAGCAGCACTCTCCAGCACCACCCGCGACATTCGCATGTTCGAGTGGCGCGCCAGGACGACCTCCCCAGACACAGCAGCAGGGCCCCGGTCCGAAGACCGGGGCCCTGCTGGCGTTGAAACGGGGAGCGGACGGACTCAGAAGTCCATGCCGCCCATGCCGCCGGAGGGGTCGCCGCCCATGGGGGCTGCCTTCTCCGGCTTGTCGGCCACGACGACCTCGGTGGTGAGGAACAGCGCGGCGATCGACGCGGCGTTCTGCAGCGCCGAGCGAGTCACCTTGGCCGGGTCGATGATGCCCTCGGCGATCATGTCGACGTACTCGCCGGTGGCCGCGTCCAGGCCGAGGCCGGACTCCAGGTTGCGCACCTTCTCCGCGACGACGCCGCCCTCGAGACCGGCGTTGATCGCGATCTGCTTGAGCGGGGCCTCGGTGGCGACCCGCACGATGTTGGCGCCGGTCGCCTCGTCACCGATCAGGTCGAGCTTCTCGAACGCGGCGTCGGCTGCCTGCACCAGGGCGACACCGCCGCCGGCGACGATGCCCTCCTCGACGGCCGCCTTCGCGTTGCGAACGGCGTCCTCGATGCGGTGCTTGCGCTCCTTGAGCTCCACCTCGGTGGCCGCGCCGACCTTGATCACCGCGACACCGCCGGCCAGCTTGGCCAGGCGCTCCTGCAGCTTCTCGCGGTCGTAGTCGGAGTCGCTCTTCTCGATCTCGGCGCGGATCTGGTTGACCCGGCCGGCGATCTGGTCGGAGTCGCCAGCGCCCTCGACGATGGTGGTCTCGTCCTTGGTGATGACGACCTTGCGGGCCTGGCCCAGCAGCTCGATCCCGGTGGACTCGAGCTTGAGGCCGACCTCCTCGGAGATGACCTGGCCACCGGTGAGGATGGAGATGTCCTGGAGCATCGCCTTGCGGCGGTCGCCGAAGCCCGGGAGCCTTGACCGCGACGGACTTGAAGGTGCCGCGGATCTTGTTCACGACCAGGGTCGAGAGGGCCTCGCCGTCGACGTCCTCGGCGATGATCAGCAGCGGCTTGCCGGCCTGCATGACCTTCTCGAGCACGGGCAGGAGGTCCTTGACGTTGGAGACCTTCTGGTTGGCGACCAGGATGTAGGGGTCGTCGAGGACGGTCTCCATCCGCTCGGGGTCGGTCACGAAGTACGCCGAGATGTAGCCCTTGTCGAAGCGCATCCCCTCGGTGAGCTCGAGGTCGAGCCCGAAGGTGTTGGACTCCTCGACGGTGATGACGCCTTCCTTGCCGACCTTGTCCATCGCCTCGGCGATGGCGTCGCCGACGGTGGTGTCGCCACCGGCGGAGATCGACGCGGTGGCCGCGATCTGCTCGCGGGTCTCGACGTCCTTGGCCATCCCGAGCAGCTGCTCGGAGACGGCCTCGACGGCCTTCTCGATGCCGCGCTTGAGGGCCAGCGGGTTGGCGCCCGCGGCGACGTTGCGCAGGCCCTCGCGGACCATGGCCTGGGCCAGGACGGTGGCCGTCGTCGTGCCGTCACCGGCGACGTCGTCGGTCTTCTTGGCAACTTCCTTGACGAGCTCGGCCCCGATCTTCTCGTACGGGTCCTCGAGCTCGATCTCCTTGGCGATGCTCACACCATCGTTGGTGATGGTGGGCGCACCCCACTTCTTCTCCAGAACGACGTTGCGGCCCTTGGGGCCCAGCGTGACCTTGACCGCGTCGGCGAGGGTGTTCATACCCCGCTCCAGCCCGCGGCGGGCCTCCTCGTTGAAAGCAATCAGCTTCGGCATGGCTGTGGCGATTCCTCACGCTCATCAGATGACGGATGGGTGTGCACGGGATGTGCACTAGTTGTCACTCTCACCTGGAGAGTGCCAACTGCATTTTTAGCACTCGCCCCCTACGAGTGCAAACGATCCGTCAGCCGTGGCGCGTGCCGCGAGGCTCAGGCGGCAGAGCTGCGTCGCGACCCGCTCTTCGTCCCGGCCTGCGCACTCTCCTCGGCCTCGTCGGCCTCGAGCGCGAGCTTGCGCCACTGTGCCCTGACCTCGGGCCGCTCCCACGGGTCGTCGACGACGACCCTGGGGTCCTTGCGACGCGCCGCGAGGCCCAGGGCCAGGACGCCGAGGGTCGAGGCCGCCCAGATCGGTGGCCCCCGTGATGATCACGCCGAATGCGATGTCGTTCATGTCCGTCACTCCCCGCCCCCCCACACACCCCACTTACCCACCACATCTTCCTCCCAGCCCCTCACATTATCTCTCCTTTATACACCTTGCGCCTGCCAGCAGCTCGATCCCGGTGACTCGAGCTTGAGCCCACCTCCTCGAGATACCTGACCACCGTGAGCATCGAGATGTCCTCCAGCATCGCCTTGCGCGTCACCGAACCCGCCTTCACCGCACCACTTGAAGTGCCGCGGATCTTGTTCACGACCAGGTCAGAGGCCTCGCCGTCGACGTCCTCGGCGATGATCAGCAGCGGCTTGCCGGCCTGCATACCTTCTCGAGCACGGGCAGAGGTCCTTGACGTTGGAGACCTTCTGGTTGGCCACCAGGATGTACGGGTCGTCGAGGACCGTCTCCATCCGCTCGGGGTCGGTCACGAAGTACGCCGAGATGTAGCCCTTGTCGAAGCGCATCCCCTCGGTGAGCTCGAGGTCGAGCCCGAAGGTGTTGGACTCCTCGACGGTGATGACGCCTTCCTTGCCGACCTTGTCCATCGCCTCGGCGATGGCGTCACCGACGGTGGTGTCGCCACCGGCGGAGATCGACGCGGTGGCCGCGATCTGCTCGCGGGTCTCGACGTCCTTGGCCATCCCGAGCAGCTGCTCGGAGACGGCCTCGACGGCCTTCTCGATGCCGCGCTTGAGGGCCAGCGGGTTGGCACCCGCGGCGACGTTGCGCAGGCCCTCGCGGACCATGGCCTGGGCCAGGACGGTGGCCGTCGTCGTGCCGTCACCGGCGACGTCGTCGGTCTTCTTGGCAACTTCCTTGACGAGCTCGGCCCCGATCTTCTCGTACGGGTCCTCGAGCTCGATCTCCTTGGCGATGCTCACACCATCGTTGGTGATGGTGGGCGCACCCCACTTCTTCTCCAGAACGACGTTGCGGCCCTTGGGGCCCAGCGTGACCTTGACCGCGTCGGCGAGGGTGTTCATACCCCGCTCCAGCCCGCGGCGGGCCTCCTCGTTGAAAGCAATCAGCTTCGGCATGGCTGTGGCGATTCCTCACGCTCATCAGATGACGGATGGGTGTGCACGGGATGTGCACTGGTTGTCACTCTCACCTGGAGAGTGCCAACTGCATTTTTAGCACTCGCCCCCTACGAGTGCAAACGATCCGTCAGCCGTGGCGCGTGCCGCAGAGGCTCAGGCGGCAGAGCTGCGTCGCGACCCGCTCTTCGTCGCGGCCTGCGCACTCTCCTCGGCCTCGTCGGCCTCGAGTGCGAGCTTGCGCCACTGGGCCCTGACCTCGGGCCGCTCCCACGGGTCGTCGATGACGACCCGGGGGTCCTTGCGGCGCGCCGCGAGGCCCAGGGCCAGGACGCCGAGGGTCGAGGCCGCCCAGACGTGGCCCCCGTGATGATCACGCCGAATGCGATGTCGTTCATGTCCGTCACTCCCCGAGGTGTGCGCCCGGCCGGTGCGACCGGCAGGCTCATGGACTGACCCTGCCCCGTCACAACGGGCAAAAACCTAAAATAGTGAGAAAGAGGCGAAACGGATTTACTTGAACAATCCATCATAGTTTTTGCTGAAGAACCCATGACTTTCACCCCGATATGTCCGTTATTACACCATGGACACACTCTCGGGAGGAACCATGGAGCACGGTCTTTGCTGGCAGATGATCCTGCACGAGACCCCGCGCAGGGTGTTCTGCGCACTGGTCCAGGTGACCACCAAGCACGGCCGCCTGTGCGGCGTGCACGACTTCGGGAGGTCGTTGCGGTTCACCCCGCAACGCGGTCTCGCCGGACCCGTGCTCGAGATCAGGCTCACCTCGTACCTGGACGGCAGCACCCTTCTCGAGGTCGTCGCGGCCGACACCACCCACGCAGAGGTGCCGGTGGAGGCCGAGTCGATCGGCAGCCTGGTCCACCAGCTGCGCGAGCACTTCCACACCACCCCGCCGACCTTGATGCTGGCGGCCTGAGACCTCAGGCGCCGACGTCCGGCGACGATTCACCGGACGTCGGTGCTGCCGATCTCCTCGTCCACCTCCGTGGCCGACACCCCCGGCGCGAGCCGTGAGTGCGTCCGGCCGTAGAAGAGGTAGACCGCCATGCCCACGACGAACCAGGCCGACGAACCGCAGCCAGGTCTCGGTGGCCAGGCTCACCATCAGCAGCACGCAGGTCACGATCGAGGCGACCGGCAGCCACGGCACCGAGGGCGTGCGGAACGGGCGGTTCATCTTCGGCTTGGTACGCCGCAGCACGATCACCGCGATGGCGACGACGAAGAACGCGAAGAGCGTGCCGATGCTGACCATCTCGGCCAGGGCGTCGATCGGCACGAAGGCGCCGATGACGGCCACCACGACCGTCGTACCGATCGTGATGCGGTACGGCGTGTGGTAGCTCGGGTGCACCTTCCCGACCGAGGGTGGGATCAGGCCGTCGCGGCAGAGGGCGAAGCCGATGCGGCCGATGCCCACGAGGTCGACCAGGATCACCGAGGTCAGGCCGGCGATGGCCGCGATCGAGACGAGCGTGGCGGCCCAGTCGGCACCGACCTGCTTGAAGGCATCGGCGATCGGGGCACCGGTGTCGAGGTCCTTGTAGTCGACCATGCCGGTGAGCACGAAGCAGACCAGCAGGTAGAGCACCGTGCAGATGACCAGGGTGCCGATCAGGCCACGCGGCATGTCCCTGCCGGGGTTCTTGGTCTCCTCGCCGAGGTTGGCGACCGCCTCGAAGCCGCTGTAGGCGAAGAACACGACCGCCGCGGCGACCATGACGCCGGTGAGGCCGTACGCCGTCGGGCTCGCGCCGGAGACGAACTGCCACAAGGGCTGGGACAGCTGTCTGCCCGTGTCCTTCTGCGGCTCCGAGGCCGGGAAGAACGGTGTCAGGTTCGAGGCCTTGAGGAAGAAGAGCCCGGCGATGATGACGAACACCGTGATCGTGACCTTGATCAGCACCAGGACGTTGGTGACCCACTTCGACTCGCGGATGCCGACCGTGGCGATCACCCCGAGGACGACGACGATGAGGATCGCGCCGACGTTGACCGGCGCCTTCTCGCCGAACAGGCTCGTCGGCAGTCCCAGCCACGACTGCAGGTAGCCCGACCAGCCTCGCGAGACCGTCGCGGCACCCAGGGCGAACTCCAGGATCAGGTCCCAGCCGATGATCCAGGCGAAGACCTCGCCGATCGTCGTGTACGCGTAGGTGTAGGACGACCCGGCGGTGGGGACCGCAGCCGCCAGCTCGGCGTAGCAGAGCGCCGCGAGCATGGCCACGACGCCGGCGATCGCGAACGAGACGGTGATGGCCGGGCCGGCATGCTCCTTGGCCTCGACCCCGGTCAGCACGAAGATGCCCGTGCCGATCACGATCCCGATGCCGAAGCCCATCAGGTCCCAGGAGCTCAGGCTCTTCTCGAGGTGGTCACCCTCGTCGTCGTTCTGGTGGATGACGGTGTCGACATCCTTGGTCCGGGTCATCTTGGGACTCGCATCGGTGTCTGCCACGCGTCCACCCAATCGGTCAGCGCGCGTCAGTGTCCAGTCCGTCCCAAATCTCCTCAGCGCACCCGCGCGGCGACCAGCCGCGCGAAGGCCTCGGCGTTGCCGGGCAGCACCTCGAGGTACAGCCCGGGCTCGGTCAGCTCGAGCTCGCCGACGAGCAGCGCGCCGTCCGGCCCACGCATCTGGTCGACCCGGGCGTAGTCGAGCGGCTCGCCGAGCAGTCGCTCGGCGGCCAGCACCGCACGACGGGCGAGGTCGGCGGCCTCGTCGCTGACCTCGACGGCCCGGGTGCTCCCGCCGTACCGCTCGTGCACCCGGATCTCACCCGACGCCGGGAGCTTCTGCACCTGCGAGACCACCTCGCCGTCCATCACGTAGACCGACGTCTCGCCCTCCTCGCGCACCGACTCGACGAGCGGCTGCACCACCCAGGGGCCCCGGCCGAGGTCGTCCGGGACACCGTCGTCGCCGACCACGACGACGCCGCGGCCTCCCGCACCCACGCGCGGCTTGACGACGGCCGGCCCGAACGAGCGCGGCGGCCGCGACGACGCTCCTCGACCGTGTCGGCGGACACCGTGGGCACGACCTCGAGACCGGCGGCCGCCAGGTCGAGCAGGTAGGCCTTGTCGGTGTTCCACGCGAACGCCGCGGCCGAGTTGAGCATCCGCGGGATCGAACGCGTCCAGTCCAGGAACTCGGGAAGGCGCTTCTCGTAGTCCCAGGTGGAGCGCACCGCGACCAGCCCCTCGGACCAGTCGACCCCGGGGTCGTCCCACACCTCCCAGCGTCCCTCGACGCCGTGGGCCGCCAGGGCCGGCAGCAGGAGGTTCGTGCCGGCCCACTCCTCACCGTCGGGCATGGCCGCACACGTGGCGAGCAGGACGACGGGGCGGGTCATGCCACGACTGGCTCGACCCGCACCGGGAAGCTGACCGAGCTGGCGACGAAGCAGGCGTCGTGCGCCTCCTCGTGCAGCTGCGGGAGCAACGGCCCCTGCCCGGGATCGGCCAGCTCGACCTCCGGTCTGAGCACCACCTCGGTGAACCGCCCACCGATGCCGCTCTGCTCCATCGTGCCGCTGGCCTCGTCCCGGTAGCCGGTGACGACGACCCCGTGGGTCACGGCCACGTGCAGGAAGGAGAGCAGGTGGCACTCCGAGAGGGCGGCGACCAGCAGCTCCTCCGGGTTCCACCTCGCCGGGTCGCCGCGGAACGGCTTGTCGGCCGAGGCGAGCAGGTCGGGCTTGCCCTCGGCCGAGATCGTGACGTCGCGGCCGTACTCGCGGTAGCCGGTGGTGCCCTCGCCGAGGTTGCCGGTCCACGTGGCCGAGAGCCGGTAGTGGTGCTCGGTCCCCATCAGCGGGTCACTGGTCGGCCAGCTCCGGCGGGAAGCCGCCGGTCGCGATCGGCCCCCACCGCTCGACGGTGACCCGGATCAGCGACTTGCCCTGCTCGCGCATGGCCTCGCGGTACTCGTCCCAGTCCGGGTGCTCGCCGCTGATGCTGCGGAAGTAGTCCACGAGCGGCTCGACGGCGTCGGGCTGGTCGATCACCTCGGCGGTGCCGTCGAGCTGCACGTACGGGCCGTCCCAGTCGTCGCTGTGCACCAGCACGCTGGCCTGCGGGTTGCGGCGCAGGTTGGCGACCTTGGCCCGGGCGGGGTACGTCGAGATGACGATGCGCCCCTCGTCGTCGACGCCGGCGCTGACCGGCGAGAGCTGCGGGCGGCCGTCCTGGCGGGTGGTCACCAGGGTCACGCGGTGGCGCGGGCGGACGAACTCCAGCAGCTCGTCGCGCTCGACCCGGTCGGCCTGGGCGATCCTTCGTGGCATGTCCTCCACCCTGCCACGCGTGACAGGCTGGCTTCCATGACGACCTCGCTAGTCGGCCGGCTGGCCGTGCACGAGTACGGCGACCAGTCGGGTCCGGTGCTCGTCGTCCTGCACGGGATCACCGACTCCGGCGAGTGCTGGGCCGACCTCGTCGACCGGCTCGGGTCGACGTACCGGATCGTGGCGCCCGACGCCCTCGGACACGGCTCCTCGGAGCGGTTCACCGCCGACGAGCTCGCCTCCGACCACCCGCCCGAGGCCATGTACGAGGCCGCGGCCGCGGTGCTGCGCGAGGTCGGACCGGCGCTGGTGCTCGGTCACTCGATGGGCGGGCGGACGGCCGCTGCCCTCGCCGCCCGCGAGCCGACGCTCGTCCGCGCCGTCGTGCTCGAGGACCCCGCGTGGTTCGACACCTCGCCGTGGGAGAGCTCCGACGAGGAGGCGACCCGGCAACGCGTCGCGGACACGATGGCCGCCGCCGCGGACACCGCCGCGGCGGTCACGGACCTGTCGCGAGGAGCACCCGGCGTGGCCGGAGTCCGAGCTCGAGGCGTGGGCGCGCTCGAAGGCCGAGGTCGACCTCGACTTCGTGCGCACGGGTCGGCTCGACATCTCCACGCCCTGGCGCGAGGTCGCCGCCGCCATCGACGTACCGGCCCTGGTGATGACCGGCGACGGCGAGGTGATCATCGGCCCGTGCGACGCGCGAGGAGATCGCTCGCGTCGCGCCGCGGATCGAGGTGAGCGTCGTGCCCGGGGCGAACCACTGCGTGCGGCGCGACCAGGGCGACGGCTTCCACGCGGTCGTGGACCCGTGGCTGGCCGCTCACGCGGCCGGTGACCGGGCTCCGGTCAGCCGCCGGCGACGGCGGGGATGATGCTGATCTGGGTGCCGTCGGGGGTCTGGCTGGCCAGGCCCTCGAGGAACCGGACGTCGTCGTTGCCGACGTAGACGTTGACGAACCTGCGGATGTCACCCGCGTCGTCGAGCACCCGGGCCTTGATGCCGCCGTGGTTCGCCTCGAGGTCGTCGAGCACCTCGGCCAGCGTGCTGCCGTCGGCGGGAACCTCCGAGGCACCCTCGGTGTAGGTGCGCAGGATCGTCGGGATCCGGACCGTGACGCTCATGTTCTCCTCTTTCGCTGCTCAGACCACGCCGCTGGCGCTGAACGCGTCGTACGACGGGTCGATCGTGGCTGCCGCCCCCACCCTGTCCGACACGGCGTCCAACGTCTTGAGCCCCATGCCGGTGTTGATGACCACTGTCTCCAGCGTCGGGTCCAGCACCCCTTCGTCGACGAGCTTCTTCAGCACGGCGACCGTGGTGCCGCCCGCGGTCTCGGTGAAGATACCTTCGTTGCGCGCGAGCAGGAGAATGCCCTCGCGCACCTCCTCGTCGGTGACGTCCTCCACGGCGCCGCCACTGCGCCGGCAGATGTCGAGGACGTAGATGCCGTCGGCCGGGTTGCCGATGGCCAGGCTCTTGGCGATCGTGTCCGGCTTGACCGGGCGGATGGCGTCGACGCCGGCCTTGTACGCGGTCGAGACGGGCGAGCACCCGGTGGCCTGCGCGCCGTACACCTTGTAGGGCTTGTCCTCGACCAGGCCGAGGGAGATCAGCTCCTGGAAGGCCTTGTCGACCTTGGTCAGCTGCGACCCGGAGGCGACGGGGATGACGATCTGGTCGGGCAGCCGCCAGCCGAGCTGCTCGGCGATCTCGTAGCCCAGCGTCTTCGACCCCTCGGCGTAGTACGGGCGGACGTTGACGTTGACGAAGGCCCAGCCGTCCTCCTCGCCCGCGATCTCCGAGGCGAGCCGGTTGACGTCGTCGTAGTTGCCGTTCACGGCCACCAGCGAGTCGGTGTAGACGGCCGAGTTCACCTGCTTGGGCTTCTCGAGGTTCGAGGGGATGAACACGACGGTCTTGATGCCGGCGCGGGCCCCTGCGGCGGCCACGGCGTTGGCCAGGTTGCCGGTCGAGGGGCAGGCGAAGACCTTGCTGTGGAACTCGCGGGCGGCGCTCAGGGCGCAGGCGACGACGCGGTCCTTGAAGGAGTTGGTGGGGTTGGTCGAGTCGTCCTTGACCCACAGGTGGTCGATGCCGAGCTCGCGGCCGAGGTTGTTCGCCTTGAGCAGCCGGGTGAAGCCGGGCTCCATGTTGGGGCTCTGCTCGATGTCGTCGGGCACCGGCAGCAGCGCCTTGTAGCGCCAGATGTTCGCCGGGCCGGCCGCGATCTGCTCGCGGGTGACCGCCGGGAAGTCGTAGGCGACCTCGAGCGGTCCGAAGCACTCCGGACACGCGTAGTGCGGGCCGAGGGCGACCTGGTGGCCGCACTCGCGACAGGACAGGGCGGTGGCGTACCCGAAGGCACGGTCGCGAAGAACGGTCCCGGTGTTGTCGGCGCCGTCGGTGTCTGCGTTCGTACCTGGGTCGCTCATGGAAGCCTCCTTCTCATCTTCCCCGGGCCGGATCTCGGGCCAGGACGGACGTGGCACCACTCCCACTCGGTCCGTCCCGTCGTGTGAAACGACTGCGGTCGGAGGCTCGTGTGGCGGTTGCCGGGGCTTCAGCGGGCCGTGTCCCTCTGCCCCTCTCGATGAGCTGCGACCAGCGTAAAAGGCCGTCTCAGAATGTGCACATCGCGTCCGACATCCGAGACGGGTGTGTCTCGGCCCGGTTCGCTGGCCCGGCGATCTAGGCTGCCAGCATGCTCGTGCTCGGCATCATCGTCTTCGGCCTCGCCATCGGCTGGGTCGCCCAGCTCCTCCTGGGCCACTCCATGCGCGACATCGACTGGCCGATGGCGCTCGGCTCCGGCCTGCTGGGCTCGTTCGTGGGCGGCCTGCTCGTGAGCCTGCTCGCCGGCGACGGCGTCTCGCTGCGGCCGAGCGGGATCATCGGCTCGATCGTGGGCGCGCTGCTCGTCACGCTCGCCTGGGGCTGGTTCAAGGGCCGCAGCAAGCAGCCCTCCTGACCCTGCTCCCACCGGGCAGCTCAGGCGCGGGCGGCCCTGATGTCCGCCGTCAGCTCGCGGAGCAGCTGAAGCACACCGGCCGGGCCGTCGACCACGACGTCGGCGAGATCGGCGAGCGCGCTCTGCTCCCCCGAGCCCGAGCAGACCAGGAAGCCGGCCAGCCCCCGGCCGCGCAGCTCCTCGACCGTCTTGAAGGCCTCGACGTCGCCGAGGTCGTCGCCGCAGAACATCACTGCCCGCACCTCGAGCTCGTCGGCCAGCTTCTGCAGGGCCGCGCCCTTGTGCATCCCGTGGGCGCGCATCTCGATGACGGCGCGGCCCGGCTCCACGTCGAGGTCGTGCGCCTTGGCGGCGTCGCTGAGCAGCGGCAGCAGGCGGTCGTACGCCGCCTCGGGGTCGTCGAGCCGGCGGGTGTGCACCGCGACCGCGAGGCCCTTCTCCTCGATCCACGCCTCCGAGCTCTCGGCCCGGCGCAGCAGGCGCGGCAGCTCGCTGGTGAAGGTGGCGAGCCCGCGGGGCGGCTTCGGCGAGATCACCCGGCGGTCGGTCGAGGTCCAGCGCTCGTTGCCGTACTGCCCGAGCACGAACAGCTCGCGGCCCGCCTCGCCGATCGCGTTGCCGACGTCGTCCAGGCCGCCGAGGGCGAGCGCCTGGCGGGCCGGGCGCCCGGTGACGACCGCGACGCCGCGGACCTGGGCCGCCAGCGCGACCAGCACCTCGGGGGCGTCGGGGTGGATGTGGGCGTCCTCGGGGTTCTCGACGATCGGCGCCAGCGTGCCGTCGAAGTCCAGGCCGACGAGGAGGTCGTCGGCCGCCCGGACCAGGGCGGCGTACTGCTGCTCCCCCGTCGTCGAGACGAACTCCATGGCGCCACTGCTTCCAGATCCGCGCGCGCACATGTAACGCGGTGTTATCGACGCTGTGCACGCGGAGTACCGCTTGTTCAGTGGCAATAACTCCGCGTTACATGGGAATCCGGCGCGACTCAGCCCTGGTAGTCGTCGGTGAGGATGACCGTGATCCGGTCGAAGCTGGAGGGGCTCCTCGGCGGCCTTGATCTTCCGGATCCCCAGGTCGCGGCCGAGGGCACGGGCGGCGGCCTCGTACTTCGGGGGGTAGTAGACCGTGGTGCCGTCGACGGTGCCGTACCAGTTGTCGGTGCCGACGACGTTCCAGCCGGCGGCCTGGGCGGTCGCGGCGGTGTGGCCGGCCAGCCCCTTGGTGCGGGTGTTGTTGAAGATCTCGACGAGGGTCTTGCCCCGCTTGATCACCGGCGCCTTGGGCGTCGCCTTCTTCGTCACGGCCGGGGCGGTCGGGGTGGGCGTCGCCGAGGGGGTCGAGTGGGTGACGGTGGCGCTGGCCTGGTTGTCGGCCGGGTGGTCGGGGTCGTTGACGACGTAGACCAGGGCCCCCGCGGCGATGGCGGAGATGCTCAGGGCGAGCAGCCGGGTCGGCAGGACGACCCCGCGATCGTTGCGACGAAGCATCAGGTCTCCGGCTATTCCGAGAGGTCGAAGCCCAGGCGCCGAGCGGAGCGCTGGCGCTGGCGGGAGGCCCGGAGCCGGCGCAGGCGGCGCACCAGGAGCGGGTCGTGGGCGAGGGCGTCGGGACGGTCGATCAGGGCGTTGAGCACCTGGTAGTAGCGCGTCGAGGACATGTCGAACTTCTCGCGGACCGCCTGCTCCTTGGCCCCGGCGTACTTCCACCACTGCCGCTCGAAGTCGAGCATGGCGGCATCGCGGTCCGAGAGACTGACCTCGTCATCGGGCTGCGGGTTGTTGAACGCGTGGCTGCTGCCGGCCATCGTGGCGACTCCCGTCGTGGGCTGGCGCCCTCCGTGGGCACCCGTCGGGCCCCATCATAGGGGGCGAAATACATCGATGTCATTTGATCGGCGGCGTGGCGGGCGGCCCGCCCCGCTAGCGTCGAGCCCATGGACTCGATCGGTTGGGGCGTGCTGGGGCCGGGACGGATCGCCCAGGTGTTCGCCCGCGACCTGCTGCTCGTGCCGGACGCGCGGCTCGTGGCGACCGGGTCGCGCTCGCTCGACCGGGCCGACGGCGTTCGCCGACGAGTTCGGCGGGACGGCGTACGGCTCCTACGAGGAGCTGGTCGCTGACCCGGCGGTGGACGTCGTGTACGTCGCCTCGCCGCACTCCCTGCACGCCGAGCACACGATGCTCGCGCTGGACGCCGGGAAGCACGTGCTCTGCGAGAAGCCGATGACGCTCGAGGCCGCGACGACGCAGGAGCTGTTCGACGCGGCGCGCGAGCGCGGACTGTTCCTGATGGAGGCCATGTGGATGGCCACCAACCCGGTCATCCGCACGATGCGCCGCCTGCTGGCCGCCGGATCGCACGGCACGCCGCGCCAGGTGCACGCCGACCTCGGCTTCCTCGTGCAGACCGACCCCACCGACCGGCTGGTCGACCCGGCGCTCGGCGGGGGTGCCCTGCTCGACATGGGCATCTACCCGCTGACCCTGGCGCACCTCGTCCTCGGCGAGCCCGAGTCGCTGGTGGGGGTGGCCAACGTCGTCGGCGGGATCGACCTCGACGTCTCCGTCGCCGGTCGCTACGCCGGCGGAGCGACGGCCGCGCTCACCGCGTCGATGACCGCCCAGTCCCCGCGCACGGCGACCGTGGCCACCGACACGGGCTGCTTCCACCTGCCTCGCGACTTCCACGCGCCCACGCGGGTGCAGTGGGTGGCCCACGACGGGGACGACTCGTCCGAGGGCGAGTGGATCGAGCCCGACGAGCCGGTGATCGGCGCCGGGTACGGCAACGAGATCGTCGAGGTGCACCGCTGCCTGCGCGCGGGCCTGACCACCAGCGACGTCGTACCGCCCGAGCAGACGGTGTCGCTGATGCGACAGCTCGACGTCATCCGCGAGCAGATCGGCGTTCATTACTGAGCGTACCGGGCACTTGCTAGGGTCGTGAAGGTGAGCCGCTCTCGGAGACGCAACGCCGCGGACCTGGTCGTGGTGGCCAACCGGCTGCCGGTCGACCGCGTCGTCGGGGACGACGGCGAGGTCTCGTGGCGCCCCTCACCGGGCGGCCTCGTCTCCGCCCTCGAGCCGGTGATGCGCCGCAACAACGGCGCCTGGATCGGCTGGCCCGGCGACACCGGGGAGAACGCCGAGGACGACGCGGCCTTCGACCACCACGGCCTCACCCTGGTCCCGGTCGCCCTCAGCGAGGAGGAGGTCGCGGAGTTCTACGAGGGCTTCTCGAACGCGACCCTGTGGCCGCTCTACCACGACCTCGTGGCCAAGCCGGAGTTCCACCGCGAGTGGTGGGACTCCTACGTCACGGTCAACCAGCGCTTCGCCGACGCCGCCGCGAAGTACGCCGCCGAGGGCGCGATCGTGTGGGTGCAGGACTACCAGCTGCAGCTGGTGCCCGCCATGCTGCGCGAGCTGCGCCCGGACCTGCGGATCGGCTTCTACCTGCACATCCCGTTCCCGCCGGCCGAGCTGTTCAGCCAGCTGCCGTGGCGGCGCCAGATCCTGGAGGGCCTGCTCGGCGCCGACCTGGTCGGCTTCCAGCTCACCGGCGCGGCCCAGAACTTCGTGCGCCTGGTGCGGCAGCGGGTGGGGCACAAGACCCACCGCGACGAGGTCTACCTGCCCGACGGCCGCGTGGTGCACGCGCGGGCCTACCCGATCTCGATCGACTTCGCCGAGTTCGAGGAGCTGGCCCGCTCGGAGGCGGTCGAGAAGCGGGCCCAGCAGATCCGCGAGGACCTCGGCAACCCGGCGAAGGTCTTCCTCGGCGTCGACCGGCTCGACTACACCAAGGGCATCTACGCCCGGCTGCGCGCCTTCGGCGAGCTGATCTCCGACGGCCAGTTCAGCGTCGAGGACGCGGTCTTCGTGCAGGTGGCGACGCCGTCACGCGAGCGGGTCGACCAGTACCGCCTGCTGCGCGACGACATCGACCGCCTGGTCGGCCACATCAACGGCGACCTCGGCCGGATCGGCCGCCCGGCGATCAGCTACCTGCACTCGTCGTTCCCGCGCGAGGAGATGGCGGCGCTGTACCGCGCCGCCGACATCATGGTGGTCACGCCGTTCCGCGACGGGATGAACCTCGTCGCCAAGGAGTACGTCGCCTGCCGCTTCCACGACGACGGCGCGCTGGTGCTCTCGGAGTTCGCCGGCGCCTCGGACGAGCTGCGTCAGGCCTACCTGATCAACCCCTACGACATCAACGGGATGAAGTCGATGATGCTCGAGGCCTACCGGGCCGAGCCCAAGGACCTCACCCGGCGGATGCGCGCGATGCGTCGTACGGTCTCCGACAACGACGTGGGCCACTGGGCCAGCACCTTCCTCGACGAGCTCAGCGGCAAGCGCAGCACCCACTCCAAGAGCATGCGGCCGGCCAAGAAGTCCTGACCGAAGTCCTGACTACTTCTCGGTGGTGGGAGCGGAGTCGGCGAGCGGCTTCTCGCCCTCGCCGGCCTCGATCGAGTTGCGTTCCTGCTCGAGCCCCCGGGGCGCCATCAGGTCGGTGATCTGGCGCCGTGATCTCGGGGCCGAGCGTGCCCCAGCCGGGGTGGTAGTCGTAGACCTCGCGCAACGTGCGGGCCTCGTAGTCGCCGCACATGACGTCGATGTCGTCGGCGGTGATCAGGCCGGGGTGCGCGACGCCGACGGCCTCGGTGACCTTGACCATCTCGTGGCGGAAGGTGCGGATGTACTGCGCGCACCGGTGGCCCTTGCTCACCGGGTCGACACCGCGGGTGAGCCAGGCGTTCTGGGTCGCCACCCCGGTCGGGCAGTGGTCGGTGTGGCACTTCTGCGACTGGATGCAGCCGATCGACATCATCGCCTCGCGCGCGACGTTGACCATGTCGGCGCCGAGGGCGATCGCGACCGCCGCGTTGTCGGGGAGCCCGAGCTTGGCCGAGCCGATGAACGTGACGTCGTCGGTGAGGCCGGCCTCGGCGAAGGCGGCGTACACCCGGGCGAAGCCCATCCGGAACGGCAGCGCGATGGCGTCGGCGAAGATCGGCGGAGAGGCGCCGGTGCCGCCCTCGCCGCCGTCGATGGTGACGAAGTCGACGCCGCGGCTGCGGTGCTCCATCAGCCGGGTGAGCTCCTGCCAGAACGACATCTCCCCCACGGCGGACTTGATGCCGACCGGCAGCCCGGTCTCCGCGGCGATCCACTCCACGAAGTCGAGCAGGCTGTCCTCGTCGCCGAAGGCCGTGTGCCGCGACGGGCTGGCGCAGTCCTGGCCCATCGGGATGCCGCGGATCTCGGAGATCTCCCGGGTGACCTTGGCCGCCGGCAGCAGCCCGCCGAGGCCGGGCTTCGCACCCTGGGAGAGCTTCACCTCGATCGCCCGCACCGGCGCGGAGTCGACGACCTCCTTGAGCTTCGCGAGCGAGAAGCGTCCGTGCTCGTCGCGGCAGCCGAAGTACGCCGTACCGATCTGCAGCACGATGTCGCCGCCCTGCCGGTGGTACGGCGACAGGCCGCCCTCACCCGTGTTGTGCAGGCAACCGGCCTCGGCCGCTCCGCGGTTGAGGGCGGTGATCGCGGGCGCGGACATCGAGCCGAAGCTCATCGCGGAGATGTTGACCAGGGACGGCGGCCGGAACGCCTTGGCCCGGCCGCGCGGTCCCCCGAGCACCTTGGCGCTCGGCAGGCCCGTGGTCGAGGCGTGGTCGTGCGGCAGCGACTCCGCGAACGTGCGGTGCTTGATGATCGCGTAGCCGGCGAGGTGCTCGACGTCGTTGTCGGTGCCGAACCCGGAGTAGTTGTTCTGCTCCTTCGACGAGGCGTAGATCCACGAGCGCTGGTCGCGGCTGAACGGCCGCTCCTCGTCGTTGCTGGTCACGATGTACTGCCGCAGCTCGGGGCCGATCTTCTCCAGCCAGAAGCGCAGGTGCGCGACGACCGGGTAGTTGCGCATCAGCGCGTGCTTCTTCTGGGTCAGGTCGCGGGCCGCGACCAGCCCGAGCCCCGCGGCTGCTCCCCCGAGGACGTGCCGGACGTTGATGTCACCCAACTTCATCGAGGCACCGTCATGGGGCAGTCCTACCGCTCGGCGCTGGCACTGTCCATCAGCGACCGGCACGACGGCGCCGAGGATTCACCGGCAGATAACCTTCGCCTCATGGACCTGATCCCGAAACCGGACCAGGTCGCCTCCGCTGCCAGCAATCTCGCGCACAAGGTGCTGTACGGCGGGCTGGCCGACCTCCGCCCGATGCCGCGCACGCTCATCGACGACGGCCCGCTGCGCGAGGTCTACCACTACCGCCCGCAGAAGCAGACCCGCGTGACCGGCGACCCGGTGCTGCTGGTGACGCCGCTCGCCGCGCCCGCGATCTGCTTCGACCTGCGTCGCGGCTGCTCGCTGGTCGAGCACTTCGTCCAGCAGGGTCGGCCCACCTACCTCGTCGAGTACGGCGAGATCTCCTTCAAGAACCGCAAGCTCGGGATGGAGCACTGGGTCGAGGAGGTCGTCCCCGAGGCGATCAAGACGGTGAGCGAGAACGCCGGCGGCCGGCCCGTGCACGTCGTGGGCTGGAGCCTCGGCGGGATCTTCTCCCTGCTCGTGGCGGCCGACCGTCCCGACCTGCCGATCGGCAGCCTCTCGGTCATCGGCTCGCCGGTCGACGTCAAGCAGGTCCCGATGATCGCGCCGCTGCGGCCGATCCTGCGGCTCACCGACGGCGGGATCGTCACGCAGCTCTACCGCTTCCTCGGCGGTGCGCCCAAGCCGCTGGTGCGCCGGGCCTTCCAGCTCAGCTCGGGCACCAAGCTGATCACCAAGCCGATCGCGACCCTGCAGCACCTCGACGACGCCGAGTGGCTGGCCCAGATCGAGGCCGTCGACCGGTTCACCGCGAACATGATCGCCTACCCGGGCCGCACCTTCGGGCAGCTCTACCACCGGATGATCAAGCACAACCAGCTGCTCACCGGGAAGGTCAACCTCTCCGGCCACGAGATCGACATCGGCACGATCACCCAGCCGGTGATGATCTTCGCCGGCAACACCGACGGCATCGCCCCGATCAACGCCGTCCGGCCCCTGGTCGACCTGCTGCCGAACGCCCACGAGGTGCGCTTCGAGATCGTCCCCGGTGGCCACCTCGGCATGCTCACGGGCCGGGCCGCCCGCGACACGACGTGGCCCACGCTGGACGAGTGGATCACGCAGTACTCCACCCCTGACGAGAAGCCGCAGCGCGCGGCCGCCAGGAAGGCCGCCAAGAAGGCCCCCGCCAAGAAGACGGCGAAGAAGCCGACGAGCAAGCAGCCGGCAGCGGCGGTCGCGCCCGGCGACGGCCGCGGGCACCGACGCGGACAGTCGCCGCCGCGCCGGACCGCTCCGCGATCGGCTCCAACCCGGAGCGGCGGTTCGCCTCGGCGGCATCGCGCAACCTGCACCGCAAGCCGTGAGCGCTCCTCGTTGAGGCTTCCCCGCCTCCCCGCTCCGACCGGTGCCGCGCTCGACCTTCCGGGTGGCGGTGGCGTTGCTGGCCGCCGCCGTCGTGCTCGGCCTGGCCGCTCTCGGCTCGGACGGACGCACCACACCGACGTACCACCACTACGTCGCGCTCGGTGACTCCTTCAGCGCAGCGCCGTTCGTCCCGCTGACCGACATCGCCTACGGGTGCTACCGCTCGACGAACAACTACCCGCACCTGGTCGCGAGCGCCCTGCAGATCGACGACGTGAAGGACCACACCTGCACCGGCGCCAACACCTCCGACATGACCGGCCCGCAGGTCACCTCCCGGGGCATGTCGGTGCCGCCGCAGTTCAGGGGCCTGTCGCGCTACACCGACCTGGTCACGATCGGGCTCGGCTTCAACAACCAGCACCTCTACGCCCGGATGAACACCGTGTGCCGCCGCGCCGACAAGGTCTGCCCGCTCTACGACCAGCGCGCACACGCTGGCCTCGATCGTCGACCAGGTCCAGCCCGCACTCGTGGGCGTGATCGACGGCGTCAAGGAACGGGCGCCGCACGCGCGGATCCTGCTGGTCACCTATCCCCGGCTGCTCCCCCAGCGCGGCACCTGCGCGCAGCTGCCGACGTTCCGGCCCCAGGACCGCGCCACCTACCGCGCCGTCCAGCTCGCGCCTGCGCGCGCAGATGAAGGCGGCCGCCCACGAGACCCGGGTCGAGTTCGTCGACTTCTACACCGACTCCATCGGGCACGACATCTGCGCGCGGCACCCGTGGGTGCAGGGCAAGGTCGGCAGCCGCTACCACGGCGCCGCGTTGCACCCCCTCGCCGCCGGGCAGCACGCGCTCGCGCGGATCATCGAGTCGAGGCTGAGCCGCCCGCCTCCGGGTTGATCGCGCCGGACCCCTCGAGCGCCATGCGCAGCCGCAGGACCTCCTCGTGCAGCGCCCGGACGTCGGAGGTGTTCGCGGTGATGCCCTCCTCGATGTCCTCCTCGATGTCGTCGACCCGCTCGACCAGCCAGGAGGCGAACGACCCGGTCACCACACCGAGCACGCCGATCCCGCAGAACATCAGTCCCACGGCGATGAAGCGGCCCTCGGTGGTCACCGGGTACATGTCGCCGTACCCCACCGTCGTGATGGTCGCCAGCGACCACCACACCGCGTCGCCGAAGTGCTGGATCGGGCCGGGACCGCCGCGCTCCGCGTCGAGGATCGCCAGCGAGGCCATCAGCACGATGATGGCTCCCGAACCGGCGAGGTAGACGCCGACCTTGCCCCGGAACGAGCTGCCGGCGTACCGGTTGAGCACGTCGAGCAGGGTGAGCAGCCGCAGCAGCCGCAAGGGCCGCAGGACGGGCAGCACGACCGCGGCCACGTCGAGGGGGTGGTGGCGCACGAAGGTCCACTTGCTCTCCGCCATCACGAAGCGCGCGATCAGCTCTGCCGCCAGCGCCGCCCAGGTGACCCACACCGTCACGTCGCACGCCCGCCTGAGCGTCGGTGACAGGCCGGGGTCGAGGATCGGCCACGCGTAGGCGACGAGGAACACCAACGAGGCGATCAGCAGGGGGACCTGGATGGACCGCTCCCACTGCGCGAGGCGGTCGTCGGGGCGGTTCGGGGTGGGGCTCTCGTCCATGCGCCGATTCTCGCCGGTGGTGGGACTAGATTTCGGCACGTGTCCACGACGTCGCGCCGGCCCTCCGCGGGTCGTCCCACCCTCCGCGGGCCGGCTGCCGACGCGGGTCCGGGCGGGCTACGGCCTCGGCTCGGTCGCCACGGGCACCTTCGGCACCGTGCCCGGCCTGATGCTGCTGCCGTTCCTGACCGACACCCTCGGCATCACCGCGGCGCTCGCCGGCGTGATCGTCTTCCTGCCCAAGGCCTGGGACGTGGTGCTGAACCCGATCGCCGGCCGGATCAGCGACCGCTCGACCGACCCGCGCGGCCCGCGCCGTCCCTTCCTGCTGCGCGGCGGGCTGAGCCTCGCCGTGTGCTTCGCGCTGCTGTTCGCCGCCCCGCCGTTGGGCACGCAGCTGCTCGACGCCCTCTGGGTGCTGGTGATGTTCGTGCTCTGCGCGACGGCGTACGCCTTCTTCCAGGTGCCGTACGTCGCGATGCCGGCCGAGATGACCGACTCCTACGACGAGCGCACCCGGCTGATGAGCTGGCGAGTCGCGATCCTGGCCTTCGCGATCATGCTCAGCGGCGCCAGCGCCCCGGCGGTGCGCGACGCCCTGGGCGGCCGCGAGGGCTACCGGGTCATGGGGCTGCTGATCGCCGGGCTCCTCGTCGTCGGCGTGGTCGGTG
>CAWCFR010000024.1:0-92218 GCA_963794725.1 uncultured Actinomycetota bacterium | reverse complement strand
TGAGCAGGTCGTCGAAGCCTTCGACGCCCGCCTCCTTGGCGGCGATCTTGGTCAGCGTGTTCTTGACCACGGCGTAGTTGGCGTTCTCACCGAGGGCTCGCCGCAGGTCCTGCAGCTGCTTCACCGTGAGACCGCGGTACTCGGTCAGCACAGCACCGGCGGAGTCGTTGAACGAGTCGACGATCTCCGCGACGGCTGCTGCCTTGTCTGGCCGCGCCATGGGTCTCCTTCCAGCTCGTGGTGGGCGCACAGGTTGTGCGGCACCCAGGCCTCGGACCGGGAAAGAAGAAACGCCCTGGTGCAGGCACCCAGGGCGTTCGGCGACCGGACTGACCGGCTCGCTCACTCGTGGCACCTACGCAGGTCGTCCGCTCTCACGAACCTTCGGGACACCTCGCTCCGGGGAGCGCGGCGACCGGCCGGCGGTCTTTGGCTTCGACCGCGAACTCTACGGGTGCGACACGGTCCTCACCAAATCGCTGACCGGGGCTTTGTTGTACGCCGGGAGACGCCGAGCGGGGGTTTCGTGCACATCGAGTGTGCACGAAACCCCCGCTCGGGCTGTGTCTGCGTACCGGAATCCCCCGGTCGGCGAGCTACTGGGCGTCGTCCTCGGCCGCGACGTTCTTGGTGCGGTTGGGGTCGACCTGGACGCCGGGGCCCATGGTCGTGGAGACGGTGATCTTCTTGATGTAGCGACCCTTGGAGCTGGCCGGCTTGAGCCGCAGCACCTCCTCGAGCGCCGCCGCGTAGTTCTCGGCGAGCTGGAGCTCGGAGAAGGACGACTTGCCGATGATGAAGTGCAGGTTGGCGTGGCGGTCGACGCGGAACTCGATCTTGCCGCCCTTGATGTCGGAGACCGCCTTGGCGACGTCCGGCGTCACGGTGCCCGTCTTCGGGTTCGGCATCAGGCCACGGGGGCCGAGGACGCGGCCGAGCCGGCCGACCTTGCCCATCATGTCCGGCGTCGCGACGACGGCGTCGAAGTCGAGCCAGCCGCCGTTCACCTTCTCGATCAGGTCGTCGCCGCCGACGATGTCGGCTCCGGCCTCACGGGCCGCGTCGGCCTTGTCGCCGTTTGCGAAGACCAGCACCTTGGCCGTCTTGCCGGTGCCGTGGGGCAGGTTGACGGTGCCGCGCACCATCTGGTCGGCCTTGCGGGGATCGACGCCGAGGCGCATCGCCACGTCGACGGTCTCGTCGAACTTCTTCTTGGCGCCGCCCTTGGCGATCTTGATCGCGGCCAGCGGGGCGTGGAGCTCGTCCTGGTCGAAGCTCTCCGCGGTCGCACGGTAGGTCTTGCTGCGCTGCATGGTCTTTCCTCTTCTTCGAAAGTCGTGGTCTAGGTGGACCAGCGCGGTCCTGCCACTGGGGGTGGGTTCCGACAAGCTCAACCACCGGAACGGTCAGTCGGTGGTGATGCCCATCGAGCGGGCGGTGCCCTCGACGATCTTCATCGCCGCGTCGATGTCGTTGGCGTTGAGGTCGGGGAGCTTGGTGGTGGCGATCTCGCGCACCTGGTCCTTGGTGAGCTTGCCGACCTTGTTCGCCTGCGGGACACCGGAGCCCTTGGCGACGCCGGCAGCCTTCTTGATCAGCTCGGCGGCCGGGGGCGTCTTGGTGATGAACGTGAACGACCGGTCCTCGTAGATGGTGATCTCGACGGGGATGACGTTGCCGCGCATCGCTTCTGTCTGGGCGTTGTACGCCTTGCAGAAGTCCATGATGTTGACGCCGTGGGGACCGAGGGCGGTACCGACGGGGGGCGCGGGCGTGGCCGCACCGGCCTGCAGCTGCACCTTGACGAGGGCAGCGACCTTCTTCTTGGGAGGCATTTCCTTCTATCTCTCTCTCGTGGTCATGACGGGGCGTCCTGCCCCTGCCACATGTGTGTTGCGGTTGGTTCAGACCTTCTGGATCTGGGTGAAGCTCAGCTCGACCGGGGTCTCCCGGCCGAAGATCTCGACCAGCGCCTTGACCCGCTGGGCCTCGGCGTTGATCTCGGTGATCGTCGCGTGCAGCGTCGCGAACGGGCCGTCGACGACCATCACCGAGTCGGAGACGTCGAAGTCAGAGACCGCGACCTGCTGGCGAGTGGCCTGCGTGCCGCCCCCTCCGGTCCCGGAGTCGGGCGCCGCGGCGGCCTCGGCCTGTGCCTGGATGGCGGGGCCGAGCATGTTCTCGACCTCGTCCAGGCTCAGCGGCACCGGCTGGTGGCTGTGCCCGACGAAGCCGGTCACCGACGGCGTGTGGCGCACGGCCGACCAGGACTCGTCGGTCAGGTCCATCCGGACCAGGACGTAGCCGGGGAGCACGGTGCGCTTGACCAGCTTGCGCTGGCCGTTCTTGATCTCGGCGACCTCTTCGGTCGGTACGACGACCTCGTGGATGAACGGCTCCATGTTCAGCGAGGTGATCCGGTTCTCCAGGTTGGCCTTCACCCTGTTCTCCATGCCGGAGTAGGTGTGCACGACGAACCAGTCGCCCTCCTTCTCGCGCAGCGCGGCCCGGAACTCCTCGAGCGGGTCGCCCGGCGCGTCGGCGGCGACCTCGTCCTCGTCGTCGGACGCCTCGGCGGCCTCGACCTGCTCGTCGACGGGCTCGTCGGCAGCTTCCTCGCCGGGGACCTCGTCCTCGACCGGCTCCTCGGCCGCCTCGACCTGCTCCGCGGACGCCGGGGCGGCGATCGTCTCGCCCGTCTCCGGGTCGGTCAGGACAGTCTCGTCGGGCTGCTCGGGGTCGGTCAGGACGGTCTCGGCGGTCGGCTCGGCCGACTGCTCGTCGTACTGCTCAGACACGATTGATCAGTGATCCTCTACATCGTTGACGCTGGGCCCTACCGGGCCCGACGGGTTGTTGCTTGGCTCAGCCGCCGAACACCTTGAACACGGCCTTGCCGAAGGCGAGGTCCAGCACCGACACGTAGGCGATCATCACCAGCACGAACACCAGGACGACCAGGAAGTACGTGACCAGCTGCTGCTGGGTCGGCCACACCACCTTGCGGAGCTCGGCGATCACCTGTCGGTAGAACGTCGCGGGGCTGGTGCGCTCGTGCGACCGGCTAGGCCGGGTGGACTGCTTCTCCGCCACGATCTTCCTTCCTGTGCTCACTCGGGTTCAGACGCCACTCTCGCAGGGCACGAGGGACTTGAACCCCCAACCTTCGGTTTTGGAGACCGATGCTCTGCCAGTTGAGCTAGTGCCCTACGGCGCACTCCGGGCAGGGCGAAACACTGGCCGGGGACACCAAATCAGGAGTCTACGGGGGCGGTCCGCGCAAAGTCGAACCGACGGCGTCCCTCTGTCAGCATGGGACCCGTGACGTCACCAACTCCCCTCACCGAGCGCTCCGCCGCCGAGGTCACCGGGTTCCTGGAGGAACAGCAGACCTCCTACGAGGCCCTCCGTGGCCGTGCGTTGAAGCTCGACCTGACCCGCGGCAAGCCCTCGACGGCCCAGCTCGACCTCTCCGACGGGCTGCTCACGCTGCCCAAGGACGTCCGCGACAGTGCGGGGGTCGACGTGCGCAACTACGGCGGGCTCGAGGGCATCCGCGAGCTGCGCGAGATGTTCGCCGACCTGCTCTGGGTCGAGCCCGAGCAGGTCGTGGCCAGCAACAACTCCAGCCTCGTGCTGATGCGCGAGGTGCTCACCGACCTCTGGCTCAAGGGTGCCGTCGACGGCGAGCGGCCCTGGAGCGAGGAGGAGAAGGTCACCTTCATCTGCCCGGTGCCCGGCTACGACCGCCACTTCACGCTCACCGACTGGTTCGGCATCGAGATGGTGACCGTGCCGATGCACGACGACGGCCCGGACGTCGAGGCCGTGGCCCGGCTGGCCGCGGACGACCCGAGCGTCAAGGGCATCTGGATCGTGCCGACGTACGCCAACCCCAGCGGCTCGGTGGTCTCCCAGGAGGTGGCCGAGCGGCTGGCCTCGATGCCGACCGCCGCCCCGGACTTCAAGATCTTCTGGGACAACGCCTACGCCTTCCACCACCTCACCGAGGAGGAGGCCAAGAGCGCCGACGTGCTGAGCCTGGCGGCAGTCGCGGGCCATCCGCACCGGCCGATCATGTTCGCCTCCACCTCCAAGATCACCTACGCGGGCGCCGGCGTCGGCTTCCTGGCCGGCTCGGTGGAGACGGTGAAGTGGTACACCGGCCACCTCGGCAAGGGCTCGATCGGGCCCGACAAGCTCAACCAGCTCCGGCACGCGCAGTTCTTCGGCTCGCCCGAGGGCGTGCGCGACCACATGACGCGGCACCGCGAGATCATCGCGCCGAAGTTCGCCGAGGTGCAGCGCGTCCTCGACGAGCGGCTCGGTGGGCTCGGCATCGCGACCTGGACCAACCCGACCGGTGGGTACTTCGTCAGCCTCGACGTGCTGGACGGCACCGCGTCGCGCGTGATCGAGCTGGCCAAGGGCGCCGGGGTCGCGTTGACGCCCGCCGGCTCGTCGTTCCCCTACGGCCGCGACCCGCTCGACCGCAACATCCGGCTGGCACCCACGTTCCCCGAGCTCGCCGAGGTCAGCGCCGCGATGGAGGCGGTCGCCACGTGCGTGCTGCTGGCGGCCGCCGAGAAGCTGGCCGGCTAGTCGTCGCGTGACTGGAGATCGCAGGTCGCTCGAAGAGCTCCCCAAGGCGCACCTCCATCTCCACTTCACCGGCTCGATGCGCCACTCCACCCTGCTCGAGCTCGCCGAGCGCGACGGGCACCACCTGCCCGAGGCGCTGACCGAGGACTGGCCGCCGGTGCTGTCGGCTGCCGACGAGAAGGGCTGGTTCCGCTTCCAGCGGCTCTACGACGTGGCGCGGTCGGTGCTGCGCACCGAGGACGACGTCCGTCGCCTGGTGCGCGAGGCCGCCGAGGACGACAAGCGCGACGGCGGGCGCTGGCTGGAGATCCAGGTCGACCCGAGCGGGTACGCCGCGAAGTTCGGCGGCATCACGGCCTTCACCGACCTGGTGCTCGACGCCGTCGACCGGACCGCCCGCGAGGTGGGCATCGGCATGGCGGTGGTGATCGCGGCCAACCGGATCCGCCACCCGATGGACGCCCGGACCCTGGCGCGGCTGGCCGGGCAGTACGCCGGCCGCGGCGTGGTCGGGTTCGGGCTCTCCAACGACGAGCGCCGCGGCAGCACCCGGGACTTCGCCCCGGCCTTCCGCATCGCCGAGCGGGCGGGACTGCTGCTCGTGCCGCACGGCGGCGAGCTGGCCGGACCCGAGCACGTCCGCGTCTGCGTCGAGGACCTGCACGCCGACCGGCTCGGCCACGGGGTGCGCGTCGCCGAGGACCCCGATCTCCTCGACCTGGTCGTGCAGCGGGGCATCACCCTCGAGGTCTGCCCGGTCTCCAACGTCGCGCTCGGGGTCTACTCCGACCTGACCTCGGTGCCGCTGCCCGACCTGATGGCGGCCGGCGCCAGCATCGCGCTCGGTGCCGACGACCCGCTGCTGTTCGGCTCGCGGCTGGCCGGCCAGTACGCCACGATGCGCGCCGCGCACGAGCTCAGCGACGGTCAGCTCGCCGCCCTGGCCCGCTCGTCGATCCAGGCGTCGCGGGCGCCGGAGCAGGACAAGCAGACCTGGCTCGGCGAGGTCGACGACTGGTTGGGGACAATGGGCTCATGAGCACCTACCCGGGCGAGCCTCCCGAGAACGCGAGAACGCCGAGAACGCGCCAGCCGACCCGGCCGAGCACGCCGGCTACTGGGAGCAGCAGGCCGCGGAGCAGGCCCGCGAGCAGGAGCAGCAGGGCGAGCCGCAGGACACCGAGTACACCGCTCCGATCACCCCGGTGGCCCCGGGCCCGGTGTTCAACCCGACCTCGGCACAGCCGTCGGCCGGCTACACCCAGCCCCTCGAGCAGCCCTACGCCCAGCAGCCCGCCCAGCAGCCCGCCCAGCCGGGGTACGCCCAGCAGCCGGCGCCCTACGGGCAGCAGCACGGCCCCCAGTACGGGCAGCAGTACGGCCAGCCCTACGCCCAGCAGTACGGCCAGCAGTACCCGCCACCTCCGCCCGGCTACGGGCCGCCGGCACCCGGCTACCCGCCGTACGGCGCCTTCACGCCGCCGGCGCCGCCGCACCCGCAGTCGACCACCGCGATGGTGCTCGGCATCGTCGGGCTGGTGGGTATCTTCCTGGCCTGTGGAGTGACCCTGTTCGTGTCCCCGTTCGCCTGGGCACTGGGGCGCAGCGCCCTCAAGGAGATCCAGGCCTCCCAGGGTCGGCTCGGTGGGGAGACGCAGGCGCGCACCGGGATGGTGACCGGCATCATCGGCACGATCCTGCTGTTCCTCGCGGTCGTGGCGATCATCCTGTTCGTGATCCTGGCGGCTGCCGGTTCGACCAGCGGCGACTTCGGCACCAACGCCTAGGGGCGCGCCCGGCTCAGAGCGAGCAGCCGACCAGCACCGGCTCGTTGACCAGCTCGATGCCGAACCGGTCGCGCACGCCGTCGCGGATCTCCCGCGCCAGCTCCAGGAGCTCTGCCGTCGTGGCCCCGCCGCGGTTGGTCACCGCGAGGGTGTGCTTGGCCGAGAGCCGGACCCGGTCGGTGCCGTAGCCCTTGGTGAAGCCCGCGTGCTCGATCAGCCAGGCAGCACCCACCTTGACCGTGGGCGGTTCCCCCGGCTGCGGCCAGGCCGGCGCACCCTCGGGTACGGCGTCCGGCGCGACCACCGGGTTGGTGAAGAACGACCCCGTGCTCCACGTGTCGTGGTCCTCGGCGTCGAGCACCATCCCCTTGCCGCGACGCAGGCCGAGCACCGCCTCGCGGACCTCCGCCGCCGGGGCGCGCTGGCCGATCTCCACGCCGAGGGCGGTGGCCAGCTCGGCGTACCGGACAGGAGCACCGAGGTCGCCGAAGGGCAGCTGGAAGGTGGTGTCGAGCACCACGAAGCGGCCGGGGTCCCGCTTGAAGCGGCTGGTCCGGTAGCCGAACAGGCACTCGTCGGCCGACCAGGTGCGGACGCCGCGCAGCTTGCGGTCCCAGGTGCGGACCCGCGCCACCGTCTGGCTGACCTCCTGGCCGTAGGCGCCGACGTTCTGGATCGGGGTCGCGCCGGTGGTCCCGGGGATGCCCGAGAGCGCCTCGATGCCCACCCAGCCGGCCTCCACGGCGGCGGCGACCACCTCGTCCCAGTCGTGACCGGCCCCGATCTCGACGTACGCCCCGCCGCAGGTGTCGGCCTCGACCCGGAGGCCGGTGTTGCGGACCAGGACGACCCGGCCCTCGAAGCCGTCGTCGGCGACCACCAGGTTGCTGCCGCCGCCGACCAGGAGCACCGGGGTGCCCTCGGCGTCCGCGGAGCTCACGGCCTCGATCAGGGTGGCCTCGTCGTGGGCCTCGACCAGCTCCGCGGCCGGTCCGCCCAGCCGGGTGGTCGTCAGGTCGGCGAGGCTCCTGGCGTCGCTGGCGGGCACGGGCCCGACGCTACTGGACGACGAAGGAGCGGCCGCCCGGCCCTGGGGCCGGGAGACCGCTCCTCGAGGGGTCGGTGAGTCGCCGCTCAGCGCGTCTCGCGGTGCTCGGTGTGCTTGCGGCACCTCGGGCAGAACTTCTTCAGCTCCATCCGGTCCGGGTCGTTGCGGCGGTTCTTCTTGGTGATGTAGTTGCGTTCCTTGCAGTCCACGCAGGCCAAGGTGATCTTGGGGCGGACATCGGAGCTCTTGCTGGCCACGTTCGTGCCTTCTTCCCTGCTTGCTGCTGACGTCGTGCAATGAGGAGTAGCGGGGGCGGGGCTCGATCCCGCGACCTCACGATTATGAGTCGTGCGCTCTAACCAGCTGAGCTACCCCGCCTCAGGCAACGACCGCGGGTGTGCGGTCATTCCCACCAGGAAGCCGCCCCTTGCCGGCGGCCGCTTCCCGAGCCCCTTTACGGAATCGAACCGTAGACCTTCTCCTTACCATGGAGACGCTCTGCCGACTGAGCTAAAGGGGCGAGACCCTGCGTTCCTGCGCAGGGCCAGCGAGCAGAATACACAGGGCCGCGGCGCTTATTGAAATCGCCGGAACACCGCCATGATCGTGCGGTGAGCCCCGCCGCCGACAGCTTCTACGAGCCCCTCGGAGACGACCGCTACCGCGCCACCGAGGCGACCGCCGGCCCCTGGAGCGCCACCGCCCAGCACGGAGGTCCGCCCGCAGCCCTGCTGGCCCGTGCCATCGAGGGCCTCGACGAGGGAGCCGCGCGAGTGATCGGGCGCTTCACGATGGACCTGCTGGGGCCGGTGCCGGTCAGCGACCTCACCGTCAGCGCCACCGTGCTCCGGCCGGGACGGACGGTCTCGCTGCGCCAGGCCGAGCTGGCCGACGAGTCCGGTCGGGTGCTCGCCCGTGCGCAGGCGTGGACCTTCCCGGAGGGTGAGGGGCCCGGCGAGACGGGTGATCCCCTCCCCCACCACCCCACCGACGGACACCTCGAGGACCCGCCGGCCTCCTGGGAGCGCGGCTACCTCGACGCCATGGAGTGGCTGTGGATCGAGGGGGCCGTCACCCGCCCCGGCCCGGCCACGGTGTGGATGCGCCCGCGGGTCCCGCTCGTGCCCGGCGAGACGATGTCACCGGTCCAGCGCCTGCTCTGCTGCGTCGACTCCGCGTCGGGCGCCTCGGCGGCGCTCGACACCGACACGTGGACCTTCATGAACACCGAGCTCACCGTGCACCTGCTCCGGCCGGTGGTCGGCGAGTGGGTCTGCCTCGACGCCGCCACCACGATCGGTACCGGCTCGGTGGGCGTCGCCGCCTCCGAGGTGTACGACGAGCAGGGCCTCGTCGCGCGCTCGGCCCAGGCACTCCTGGTCGTGCCCCGCTGACCCCGCAGACGTCATACGAAGTGGTCGCCATGGCAGCCAGAACGTATGACCTCCCTCGGAACGTCATACGAACTGGTCGCCATAGCAGCCAGAACGTATGACGTCCGGGGTCAGGCGAGGTGCCGGCCGACGAACCGGAGCTGCGCAGGAGCCATCCGGCGCCAGTAGCTCATCTCGTGGCCGCCCGGGCCGTAGTCGACGTGGGGCCGATGGGCCGCGGGAAAGCCGGCGACGTACGCCCTGGTCGCGGGGTAGAAGGGGTCCGAGGTGCCGCAGTCGATGCGCACGGGGATCCCGTCGAGGTCGCGCTGGTCGTCCATCACGCTGAAGCGCTCGTACTCCGCTGCGTCCACGAACCCGGATCTCGAGGCGTCCGAGCCGGACGTCCAGAGCGCGGGGCTCTCCGCCACGACGACCGCGCAGCGCGACGGCCCGAGGATGCCGGCCAGCCGCAGGGCGCCGTACCCACCCATCGACCAGCCCAGCAGGCCGATCCGGTCGGTGCGCAGACCGCGCCGGTCCAGCAACGGCAGGAACTCGTGCAGCACCATCGCGCCGGCGTCCTCCCCCGAGGGCCGGCGGTGCCAGTACGTCGTGCCGCCGTCGACCGAGGCGATCGCAACGGGCGGCAGGCCGTGCCGCGACAGGTCGGCCTGCACGTCGTCGAGCCCGAGCCGCCCCATCGCCGTCGCGTGGTCGTTGCCGAGACCGTGGAGCACCACGACGACGGGTAGGTCGTGGTCGGCGCCCGGCGGGTACGCCACTGCCCAGCCGGTACGACGGCCGCCGCGGGCGTCCGAGCGGAAGGAGCCCGTGACGACGTGCGAGGACGGGCCGGAGCGACCTGAGGGGCCGACCAGCCCGCAGCCGGCACTGGCGGCCAGTGCGGCGCCGAGCAGCACCCCTCGTCGGGTGGCCGCAGGTCTCACCCCTGGATCCGGGTGAACGGCTGGGCTTCCTCCAGCTCGTAGGCGACCTCGAGGAGACGGCGGTCGTAGCCGCGGGCCGCGGACAGGTGCACCCCGATCGGCAGGCCGGTCGAGGTGGCCCCCAGCGGCAGGGAGATGGCGGGGTCGCCGGTGGCGTTCTGGATCGGCGTGAAGGCCACCCACTCCAGGATCCGCCCGATCACGGTCTCGTAGGACTGCCCGGGATTCAGCCAGCCGAGCTCCGGCGTGGTCAGCGACAGCACCGGCGTCAGGACGAGGTCGTGCTGCGCGAACAGTCCCTCGGTGATCCGGTGCGACCGCTTCAGCCGGGTGATCGCGGCCGGCAGCCGCCAGGCGTTGCGGGCGGCGTGCCGCGCCAGACCCGTGGTCAGGTGGTCGTTGCGGCTGCGGTCGTAGCCCCGGTTGAAGGTGAGCTTGCCGGTGCGCGAGAGGAAGAGCGCGAGGGTCGCCCAGTAGAGCAGGAAGTCCTCCTCGAAGTGCCCCACGTCGGGCAGCGGCACCTCGACCACCGTGTGGCCGAGGTCCTCCATCAGCGCGGCGGTCTTCAGGACGGCCGCCCGGGTCTCGTCGTCGGTGACCCGGCCCCCCATCGAGTCCATGGTCAGGGCCACCCGCAGGCGCTGCGGTCCCGGACGCGTGACGTCGCCGACCGGCGGGAGGTGCAGGTCGCGGTAGACCCGCTCGGACTCGCGGAGGAACGCTGCCGTGTCCCGGACCGACCGGCTCACCACGCCGTCGTACACGATCGGGACGGGCATCTCCCGGTTGCCCTTGTCGGTCGGGGTGCGGCCCCGCGTCGGCTTCAGGCCGACCAGTCCGCAGCACGCGGCCGGGATCCGGATCGAGCCGCCGCCGTCGTTGGCGTGCGACATCGGCACCGCGCCCGCCGCGACGAACGCCGCCGAGCCCGCGGACGAGGCGCCCGAGGTGTGCCCCGTGTGCCACGGGTTGCGCACCGGCTCGTCGTCGGTGAACTCCGCGCTGGGGCTGAAGCCGAACTCCGAGAGCCGGGTCTTGCCCAGCACCGTGGCGCCGATCGCCGTGTACATCCGGGCGAAGTCACCGTCCTTGCGGGCCGGCTCGGCCACGAAGGCGCGGGTGCCCTGCTGCGTGGGCAGGCCGGCGACGTCGCTGTTGTCCTTCACGAAGCTCGGCACCCCGGCGAAGAACCCGTCGTGCGGCGAGCCCGACTCCGCCACGGCCTCGTCGAACCGGTCGCAGGCGAGACCGCTGCAGCTCGGCGTCGACCTACCGGGTGCGGGAGACGGCGGCCTCGACGGCCTCGCGCCGCGACACCCGCCCGGCCCGGATCTCTGCCGCGAGCCCGACCGCGTCGTGCTCGCCGAGGGCGTCGTCACCGAAAGCGTGGACCCGCCGGCGAGCAGCGGACGGCGGGTCGTGCTCGGCGGCAGCCATGGCCGGAACCGTAGCGGGGTGGTTGGGTGGGTGCCATGTCCCACCCGCACCTCGATGAGCTCCGGGACTCGCTGGGCGACGGGGTCGTCCTCACCGACCCGGAGGCACTGGAGAACTACCGCTTCGACTGGAGCCGCGACCCCGATGCCGGCATGCCGGTGGCCGTCGTCAGAGCCGGCGAGGCCTCCGACGTGCAGACCGCCGTGCGCTGGGCGGCGAAGTACGGCGTCCCCGTGGTGCCTCGCGGCGCGGGCAGCGGGCTCTCCGGCGGCTCGTCGGCGGTCGACGACGGGATCGTGGTCAGCCTCGACCGGATGCGCGACATCGAGATCGACACCGCGTGCCGGGTGGCCGTCGTACAGCCAGGAGCGCTGAACGTCGAGGTCAAGAAGGCGGCCGCCAAGGAGGGCTTCTGGTACCCACCGGACCCCTCGTCCTTCGAGATCTGCTCCATCGGCGGCAACGTCGCCACCAATGCCGGCGGACTCTGCTGCGTGAAGTACGGCGTCACCACCGACTACGTGCTCGGTCTCGACGTCGTGCTCGCCGACGGCACCCTGGTGACCCTCGGCGGGAAGCGGATCAAGGACGTCGCCGGCCTGTCGCTGCTCAAGCTCTTCGTCGGCAGCGAGGGCACCCTGGGCATCGTCACCCGCGCGATCCTGCGGCTGGTCCCCGCCCAGGGCGACCGGGCGACGCTGGTGGCCAGCTTCGAGTCGATGGCCGACGCCTCGAGAGCCGTCGTCGCCATCGGCGCCGAGGTGCGCCCCTCGATGATGGAGCTGATGGACAACGCCTCCATCAACGCCGTGGAGGACTGGAAGTCGCACGGCCTCGACCGCGACGCCGGTGCGCTGATGGTGGCGCAGTCCGACGCCCCGGGCGCGGCCCGCGAGCTCGAGGTCGCGGTGATGGAGAAGGCGTGCGAGGCCGCCGGCGCCACCGAGGTGGCGGTGACCACCGACCCCGAGGAGTCGGAGATGTTCGTCTCCGCGCGACGCAACGCGTTCGTGGCGCTGGAGAAGAAGGGCACCCTGATGCTCGAGGACGTCGGCGCCCCGATCCCGCTGCTGCCCGACCTCGTCGACGGCATCGCGGAGATCGCCGCCCGCCACCAGGTCGACATCCCCGTCGTCGCCCACGCCGGCGACGGCAACACCCACCCGATCATCGTCTTCGACCCCAACGACCCGGAGGTCGCGAAGCGTGCGGCGGTGGCCTTCGCCGAGGTGATGTCGCTGGCGATCTCGCTCGGCGGCACGATCACGGGCGAGCACGGGGTCGGGCGGGCCAAGAAGGCGGCGCTTCCCGAGCAGCTCGGCGAGGACGTGATGGAGCTCAGCTGGAAGGTCAAGCGGGCGTTGGATCCCGACGGGATCCTCAACCCCGGCGCTGTGCTCTAGGTCTCTGTTTGCCCGATTGATTCGTCATTGATTGCCTAGGACAACTATCGTGGGCGCGTGGCCACGACGACTAGACCCATGCCCCAGGGCGGAGCGCAGCGGGGATCCGCACCGGAGTCCGGTGAGTACACGCACAAGCAGATCCTCACCATCCTCTCCGGCCTGCTGCTCGGGATGTTCCTGGCGGCGCTGGACCAGTCGATCGTCGGTACGGCGATCCGGACGATCGCCGACGACCTCAACGGCCTCTCGATCCAGGCCTGGGTGACCACGGCCTACCTGATCACCGCCACCATCACCACCCCGATCTACGGCAAGCTGGGCGACCTCTACGGCCGCAAGAAGCTGTTCCTGTTCGCGATCACGGTCTTCATCATCGGCTCGGCCGCCTGCTCGTTCGCCACCTCGATGTACATGCTCGCGGCGCTGCGTGCGCTGCAGGGCCTCGGCGCCGGCGGGCTGTTCACCCTGGTCCTGGCGATCATCGGCGACATCGTCTCGCCGCGTGAGCGCGCGAAGTACACCGGCTACTTCATGTCCGTCTTCGCCACCTCGAGCGTCCTCGGCCCGGTTGCCGGCGGCCTGTTCGCGGGGCAGGAGACGATCCTCGGCATCGACGGCTGGCGCTGGGTGTTCCTCGTCAACGTGCCGATCGGCATCGCCGCGCTGTTCGTGGTGAACAGGAACCTGCACCTGCACCACTACCGTCGCGAGGCCCGCATCGACTGGTGGGGCGCCTCCATGCTCGTCGTCGCGCTGGTGCCGCTCCTCACCGTGGCCGAGCAGGGCCGCAAGTGGGGCTGGGACTCCCCCCGGTCGCTCGCCTGCTACGCCATCGGCCTGGTGGGCGTGCTCGGGTTCCTGCTCGCCGAGCACCGGATGGGCGACGACGCACTGATCCCGTTGCGGATCTTCCGGCTGCGAGCCGCCGCGGTCGTGATCGGCGCCAGCGTGATCGTGGGCGCGGCGATGTTCGGGGCGATCACGATCCTTCCGCAGTACATGCAGATCGTGCACGGCGCGAGCCCGACGAAGGCCGGCCTGATGATGCTGCCGATGGTCGTCGGCATGATGACCGCGGGCATCGGCGTCGGTCAGTTCACCTCGCGCACCGGCAAGATCCGCGGCTTCCCGATCTTCGGCTCGGCGCTCGCCGGCGTCTCGATGATCGCCCTGTCCCGGGTCGGTGCCGACACCAACCTGGGCTGGGTGATGCTCGGCATGCTCTTCCTCGGTCTCGGCATCGGCCAGTGCATGCAGCCGCTGACGATCATCGTGCAGAACGCCGTACCCCCGAGCGAGATCGGTGTCGCCACGAGCTCGGCGACGTTCTTCCGCCAGCTGGGCGGCACGCTCGGTGTGGCGGTGTTCCTGTCGCTGCTGTTCAGCACGCTCGGCGACAACATCAAGGACGCCTTCCGCGGCTCCGCTCCTGGCATCGAGCAGGCGGCGAAGAGCGGGCAGATCCCGCACACGCCGCTCAACGACCAGGTGCTGGCCGGCCTCGACGGCAAGGGTGGTGGTGGCGTGTTCGCCGCCGTCCAGGACGACTCCTCGATCATCGGCAAGATGTCAGGCGTGCTGGCGCACCCGTTCAAGGAGGGCTTCGCCGACTCGATGAGCCTGGTGCTGCTCTGCGGCGGCTCGGTGATGCTGATCGCGTTCCTGGTGCTGAACCTGATGCCGAAGGTCGAGCTCCGCACCACCTCGGGCAGCGCGGCCGCGCAGGCCGAGCGCCACGCAGCCGAGGCCGTCGCGACCGAGGCACTGGCCGCTGGCTCGGGCGAGGCCGGCGCTCACCGCGCGGCCGGCCCGGTGCTCACCGCCGAGGACCCGGACGACGAGCCGCCCCGGCACGTGGCCGCGGAGAACCCGGCCGTCTGACTCAGGCGGGCCACTCCCCGCTCGTGCCGCGCCGGTGACAGCCCATCAGGTGGGTGTCGACCAGGCCGGTCGCCTCCATCAGTGCGTGCATGGTCGTCGGTCCGACGAAGCCGAAGCCCCGCTTGAGCAGGGCCTTGGAGAGCGCCTTCGACTCCGGTGAGGTGGTGGGGACCTCGGCCGGCACCTGCGGCGTGGGGGTCTCGTCCGGCCGGAAACCTGCGACGAAGCTCTCGAGGCCGCCGTCGTCGCGCAGGTCGATGGTGGCGCGGGCGTTCTTGCGGGTGGCCAGCACCTTGGCCCGGTTGCGGACGATGCCGGTGTCGGTGAGCAGCCGCTCGAGGTCGGCGTCGGTCATCGCCGCCACCCGGTCGACGTCGAAGCCGTGGAAGACCTCACGGAAGCGGTCGCGCTTGTTCAGGATCGTCGACCAGGAGAGCCCGGCCTGGAAGCCCTCGAGGCTGAGTCGCTCGAACAGGCCGCGCTCGTCGCGCACGGGCACGCCCCACTCGGTGTCGTGGTAGTCGCGCATCGTGCCGGGCTTCGCCGCCCACGGACAGCGGGGCACGCCGTCCTCACCGACGACGGCGCCGTCGGTCATCCGGGGTCCCCGGCGAATCGGGAGCGCAGCGAGCGATTCGTTGGGGTGGTGTTCATGCCAGGGCGGCGCATGGCGGCGATGTGCTCCGGCGTGGAGCCGCAGCAGGCACCGATCAGGTCGATGCCGATCTCGCGCAGGTCCGTGGCGTGCGCGGCCATGTCGTCGGGCGTGGCGTCGTACTCGAAGTGGTCGCCGACCACGTGCGGCAGCCCGGCGTTCGACTGGGCGACGAGCAGCAGCCCGTCGGGACGGGCCTCGGCCATCTGGGCCGCGATCTGGGCCATCTCCACGGGCCCGCGCCCGCAGTTGGCGCCGACGGCGTCGACCCCGGCCGCGGCCAGCGCGGTCACGGCCGCCGCCGGGCTCACGCCCATCATCGAGTGCAGGTTGGTGTCGAAGCTGAGCGTGGCGATCACGGGCAGGTCGGGTACGACGGCGTGCGCGGCCGCGACGGCCGCCTCCGCCTCCGCGAGGTCGCTCATCGTCTCGATGAGGACCAGGTCGATCCCGCCGTCGCGCAGCCCGACGAGCTGCTCCTCGAAGATGGCCTGGGCACCGTCGGCGTCGAGGGTGCCGAGCGGCACGAGCAGCTCGCCGGTGGGGCCGAGGCCGCCCGCCACGAGGGCACCGAACTCGGCCGCCACCTCGCCGGCGAGCTGGGCGCCGGCACGGTTGATCTCGTGGACGCGGTCACCGAGGCCGTGGGTGTCCAGCCGTGGCCGGCTGCCGCCGAAGGTGTTGGTGGTCAGGATGCGGGCGCCGGCGCGGGCGTAGTCGCGGTGGGCCTGGCGCACGGCGTCGGGTCGCTCGACGTTCCACAGCTCACCGGACCCGCCGTCGTCGAGGCCGAGGTCCTGCAGGAGCGTGCCCATGCCGCCGTCGATGATCACCGGGCCCCGGGAGGCGAGGTCGGTCAGGACGGACTTCTGATCGGTCTGGGTCACACGCAGAGCGTAGGTCGTGGCCCTGACACCAGCCGACGCACCGGCTCAGGGGCCGCGCTGCACCATCCGGGCGTGCGGCAGGGCCGGGGCGTGCAGCGCGTCGTGGGGGTCGTCGGCCGGCAGCGCGAACCGCTCGTCGCGGCCGCCGTCGACGCAGCGACTCCCACTGGGCGCGGTACTCGGCGACCTCGTCGTGGTCACGGCCGATGAAGTTCCACCACATGACGATCTTCTCGCCGAAGGGCGGCCCGCCGAGGAGGAGCAGGCGGGCGTCCTCGGTGGCGGTCGAGCTGCAGGACGTCGGTGCCGGGCTCGACGAAGCCGAGCTCGTTCCGCTCCAGCGGCCGGCCACCGACGGTGACTGCTCCCCGTGTCGACGAGCACGCCGATCTCGTACGACGGGTCGAGCGGCACGTCCAGCGTCGTACCCGCGGCCAGGGTGAGCTCGGCGCCGAGCAACGGGCTGTACGTCGTCACCGGCGACGTCGAGCCGAGCAGGGAGCCGAGGAAGACCCGGGCCATCCCACCCCTCGCCGGTGACCGGCTCGGGAGCGTGGTGCTCGAAGGAGGGGTCGACCTGCCGCTGCCCGTCGGGCAGGGCCAGCCAGAGCTGGGCGCCGTGCAGGGTGGTGGTGCCGGGCGTGGAGTACTCGCTGTGGCTGATCCCCCGGCCCGCCGTCATCAGGTTCAGCTCGCCCGGGCGGACCAGCGCGTGGTGGCCGGCCGAGTCACGGTGCTCGATCTCGCCGGTGAACAGCCAGCTCACCGTCTGCAGCCCGGTGTGCGGGTGCGGTGGCACCACCATCCCGCCCGACTCGTCGACGTCGTCCGGCCCGTAGTGGTCGACGAAGCACCAGGCACCGATCAGGGTGCGCCGGCGCTGCGGGAGGGTACGGCGCACGCTCATCGCCCGGAGCCCGCCGAGCGGCACGTCGCGCGGGGTCAGGACCTCCATGAGGCCAAGAGTGCCAGCACCTCGCGCAGGTCGAGGTCGGTGTGCCCCTGCGTGTGGGCGAGCTCGCGCGCCGTCACGACCGAGGCCACGTGCTCGATGCCGTGGACGGCGCCCCACAGCAGGCCGAGCTGCAGCGCCAGGGCGGCGACGAGCACGAGGGTCTGGGGCCAGACGGCGCGCAGCGACCTTCTCGACCGAGCCCAGTGGTGTGCGACTGCCTCGACGACGGCGCTCCTCCCGCACCTGGCGTCCGCGGTTCCACTCGTCGATCTGTCGCTGCTGCTCCCGCAGCCACGCCTGGTGCTCGGTGCGGCGTCTCCCGGTGGTGCGGTCGACGTCGACCGACTCCGGCGGCTGGCGCTGCTGGGGGACGAACGGGGCCGATTCCTCCGCCGTCCTGGCGTTCGAGCGACTGCGGATGTCCTGGAGCACCTGGTCGCGGGCGGCGTTGACGGCCTGGAGCCGACGGCCGCTCACCTTGCGGAGATGCTCCGGCTGCAGGTCGGGGTGCAGCCTGCGGACCACCTGCCGGTAGGCGCGACGAACCTCGTGCTCGCCAGCCCCTGGCGGCACGCCCAGCAGTGCGTAGGCATCAGCCACGTCGTCCCCCCGACATCCCCCGATGTTGTGCACTGACAATGCCCGGTTGCGGGGATCAACAAACAGTCAGGGTCCGACCGGTCTAGTCGTGCCGGATGGCGGAGGCCCTGGCTCAGCGGCTGCGGCGGCTGCCGCTGAACGAGGCAGCGCTGTGGCTGCCACCGCCCTGGCCGGCGCCCTGGCCGCCCTTGCCACCCTGACGGCGCTGGCCGCCCTGGCCGGAGCGCGACTGGTTCCGGGAGCCCCCGGAGCCGGACCCGGCGCCACTGCCGCGACGACGGTTGCGGCCGCCGTTGCCCTGGCCGCCACCCTGGCCACCGCGCGAGCGGCGCTCGGGCTGCACCCGGGTGGGCCGGTCGTCGACGAGACCGCCGGCGACCAGGACCCGCTCGCCGGGAGCGAGCTGCTTGAGCATGGCGTGGTCGGGACCGGAGACCCGCGTCGTGGTGGGGTTGATCTTGGCGGCACGGGTCAGGTCGCGGACGTCCTTGACCTGCTGGTCGGTCATCAGCGTGATGACCGTGCCGGCGGCACCGGCGCGAGCGGTGCGGCCCGAGCGGTGCAGGTAGGCCTTGTGCTCGGCCGGCGGGTCGGCGTGGATCACGAGCGCCACGTCGTCGACGTGGATGCCGCGGGCGGCGATGTCGGTCGCGACCAGCGTGGTGGCCCGACCCGAGTGGAACACCTCCATGTTCCGGGTGCGGGCGTTCTGCGCCAGGTTGCCGTGCAGCTCGACGGTCGGGACTCCCCGCGAGTTGAGCTGGCGGGCGAGGTTCTTCGCACCGTGCTTGGTGCGGGTGAACACGACGGTCCGGCCGGGCGCGCTGGCCAGGTCGGCGAGCACGGCGACGCGGTGGTCGCGGTGCACGTGCAGCACGTGGTGGTCCATGGTCGAGATCGGCGACTGCGCCGAGTCGGCCTGGTGGGTGGCCGGGTTCTCCAGGAAGCGCTTGACGAGCACGTTGACGCCGGAGTCCAGCGTCGCCGAGAAGAGCATCCGCTGGCCGCCGCGCGGGGTCTGCTCGAGCAGGCGCCGTACGGCCGGGCAGGAAGCCGAGGTCGGCCATGTGGTCGGCCTCGTCGAGGACGGTGACCTCGACCGAGCCGAGGTCGACGTGGCCCTGCTGGATCAGGTCCTCGAGGCGACCGGGGCAGGCGAGCACGATGTCGACGCCCTGGCGGATGGCCTGGACCTGGGGGTGCTGGCCCACGCCGCCGAAGACGGTGCGGGTGCGCAGCCCGTGCACGGCGGCGAGCGGCGCGAGAGCCGCGTCGATCTGCGCGACGAGCTCGCGGGTCGGGGCCAGGATCAGCGCGCGGGGGCGCTTCGGCGTACGACGGGAGCCGGAGGCGGAGAGCCGGGCGACCATCGGCAGCAGGAACGCGAGGGTCTTGCCGGAGCCGGTGCGGCCCCGGCCCAGGACGTCGCGGCCGGACAGGGAGTCAGGCAGCGTGGCCGCCTGGATCGGGGTGGGTTCGGTGATGCCCGCCGAGGCGAGCACGTCGGAGAGGTCGGCGGGTACGCCGAGCTCGAGAAAAGAAGAAGACAAGGGAAGCTTCGCTAACTGTGTGAGTGTCTCGCCACAGTCAAGACGACGGTTGTCGCCGAGAAGATCGGGCGTCGTGGAGCACTGTCCCGTGAGGTACGAGTGCTGCAACACGCATCAGGATCGAGGCAAGACTGAACGATCCTTGTGCCCCAATCGTAGGGCACAGCGGGCAAAACCGTCGCATTGTGCCGACGTGACGTACCGCTCAGGCGCCAGCGGAATGGCTCAGCGGAAGGCCGACTCCCCCGTCAGCGCCTGGCCGATCACCAGCTGGTGCACCTCGGTGGTGCCCTCGTAGGTCAGCACCGACTCGAGGTTGTTGGCGTGGCGCATCATCGGCCACTCCAGGGTGATGCCGGCGGCGCCCATGATCGTGCGGCACTCGCGCGCGATCGCGAGCGACTCCCGGATGTTGTTGAGCTTGCCGAAGCTCACCTGCTCGGGCGTGATCCGGCCGTCGTCCTTGAGCCGGCCGAGGTGCAGGGCGAGCAGCATCGACTTGCCGAGCTCGACGGTCATGTCGGCCAGCTTGGCCTGCGTGAGCTGGAAGGCACCGAGCGGCTTGTCGAAGATCTCGCGCTCCTCGACGTAGCGCAGGGTGGCCTCGAGGCAGTCGCGGGCGGCGCCGATCGAGCCGAAGATGATCCCGAACCGTGCCTCGGTCAGGCAGCTCAGCGGCCCGCGCAGGCCGCTCACCTCCGGCAGCATCGCGTCGGCGGGCAGCCGCACGTCCTCGAGCACGAGCTCGCTGGTCACCGACGCGCGCATCGACATCTTCTGCTTGATGTCGGGCGCCGAGAACCCTTCGGTGTCGGTGGGTACGACGAACCCGCGGATGCCGTCGTCCGTCTGCGCCCAGACGATCGCGACGTCGGCGACCGAGCCGTTGGTGATCCACATCTTGTTGCCGGAGAGCACCCAGTCGTCACCGTCCTTCTTGGCGCGGGTGCGCATGCCGGCCGGGTTGGAGCCGAAGTCGGGCTCGGTCAGGCCGAAGCAGCCGACCTTCTCCCCCTTCGCCATCTGCGGCAGCCACTCCTCCTTCTGCGCCTCCGAGCCGTGCTTCCAGATCGCGAACATCGCCAGGCTGCCCTGCACCGACATCAGCGAGCGCACGCCGGAGTCGCCGGCCTCGACCTCCAGGCAGGCCAGGCCGTACGCCGTCGCACTGGCGCCCGTGCACCCGTAGCCGTCGAGGTGCATCCCCAGCGCCCCGATCTCCCCCAGCTCGAGGGCGAGGTCGCGCACCGGCGTGCTCCCCGACTCGTACCACTCGGCGACGTGCGGCCGGACACGGTCGTCGACGAACTTGCGCACGGTCTGCTGCATCGCGCGCTCCTCCTCGCCGATCAGCGAGTCGATGTCGAGCAGTCCCAGGGGTGAGCGGTCGGCCATGCGACCAATCTAAGGGGCGGCCGGCCCGGCACTCGCGAGGATCTTCAGCAGCTGCCGCCGGAGCTGCTGGGCGCCACGCTCGCCGAGGATCTCGACCAGGTCTGCCTCCAGGCCCTGCACCGCAACCTCCCCCGCGGCGACAGCCTTGCGGCCCTTCGCGGTCAGCACGATCCGCTTGGCCCGGCGGTCGGTCGGGTCCGGGCGCCGTACGACGTAGCCGAGGTCTTCCAGCTCGTCGACGATCTGCCCCATCGACTGGGGAGTCATGTTCGCGCCCACGGCCAGCTCGGTCAGCCGCGAGCCGTCCTCCCCGATCTGCGCGAAGACCGCCGAGTGCGACGGCTTGATCGGATGGCCCGACCCGACGACGCCGTCGACGATCCGGAAGCCGAGCAGGCTGTAGGCCTGCCCGAGCAGCGCGATCGTGTTCGCCCGTCTCGGAGCGAGGTCAGGCTCTTGTGGCATGGTGTTCTTCAGGCTAACTTACCTTCAGGCAAACTTATTGTTTCTCGGACTGCGTGTCGAGGAGTCGCGATGACCACCACCAGCACGGAGCCCAGGCTCGAGACAGCCCGAGCCGGAGATGCCCTCGCCGCGTCCGGCGTGCTCGGCATCGCGATCGGCATCGTGACCATCGCCTGGTCACCGGCGGTGGCCGACGACCAGTGGAGCTACCCGTTCTCCACCGGCGCCCAGTGGGCGATCAGCGTGGTGCTGGTGGTGACCCACCTGCTGACGGCCGTCGGTGTCGTCGGGATACGCCGCCTGCACCGGGGCCGCGTCTCCCGCGCGGCGGACATCTGGCTGGCGGTGGCCGCCGCCGGGTTGGTGGCCCTCGGGGTCTGCGAGGCCCTCAGCGGTGCCATCGGCGGCCAGGCCAACGACTCGACGGCGGCGGGCATCGTCGGCGCCCTGTTCGGGATCAGCTCCCTGGTGATGGCGGTCGCGGCGATCGTCGGTGGATGGGCCGTGGGCCGCGCTGCCGTGCTCGCGCCGTACGGCCGCTGGATGCTGCTCGCGTCGGGCGTCGTCATCCTCGTGCTGGTCACTCCGGCCAACATCGCGGGCGACCTGGTCCCGCGGACCCTCGCGCTGTGCGTGTGGAGCCTGCTGTTCGTGCCCGCCGGGCTGGCCCTGCGCCAGGCAGTCCGCGGCGTCAGCGGGTCAGCAGGTCGGGTGAGAAGTCGCTCAACGAGCGCACCCCGGTGAGCGCCATCGTCAGGTCGAGCTCGGCGACGACGTTGCGGACGACCTCCTCGACGCCGCGCTGGCCGGCGAGGGCGAGGCCGTAGAAGTAGGGACGGCCGAGCAGGATCGCGTCGGCACCGAGGGCCAGTGCCTTGAACACGTCGGCGCCCGAGCGGATCCCGCTGTCGAGCAGCACCGTCGGCTCGGGACCGACCGCCTCGCGGATCCCGACCAGCGCGTCGAGGGTGGCGATCGCGCCGTCGACCTGGCGGCCGCCGTGGTTGGAGACCACGATCGCGTCGACCCCCATGTCGAAGGCCTTCCTGGCGTCGTCGGGATGCAGGATCCCCTTGAGCACGACCGGCAGGTGGGTCCGGTCGCGCAGGGTGGCCAGGTGGTCCCAGCTCAGGCCCGGGTTGGAGTAGATGTCGAGGAACGTCTCCACCGCCGCGCGGGGCATCGGTGACCGCAGGTTGTCCAGGAAGCGGCCCGGGTAGGAGCGGGTGATCGAGATCAGCGACTTGATCGCCGCGAGGGTCACCTCGGTCTTCTCCTTCGGTCCGTCGGCCCGTCGTACCCGCTCGGCGACCAGCTCGAGGAAGCGCGGGTCGGAGGTGTACTGCCCGATCCCGAGGCCCTGCGCGAAGGGCAGCGAGGCGAGGTTGAGGTCCTGCGGCCGCCAGCCCAGGATCGTGGTGTCCAGCGTGACGACCAGTGCGCCCGCGTCGATCGCCTCGGCGCGACCGATCAGGCTGTCGACGAGCGGCTCGTCGACGCTCCAGTACAGCTGCACCCAGCGGTTCGCCGTACCCATCGCCTCGGCCAGCTGCTCCATCGGCGTGCCGCCCTGGTTGGTGTAGACGTAGGGCACGCCGACCGCGGCCGCCGCGCGCGCGACCTTGAGGTCGCAGTCGGGGTCGATCACCTGGCCGGCGCCGACCGGGGCGAGCAGCACCGGCGAGTCGAGGTGGCGCCCGAGCAGGTCGACCGACATGTCGCGCTGGGTCGCGCCGTGCGCCATCCGGGGCACGATCTTCCAGCGGTCGAAGGCCTCCCGGTTGTTGCGCATGGTGTGGCCCTCGCCGGCTCCCCCGGCGACGTACGCCCAGCCGATCTCGGAGGTGGACCGACGCGCGCGACGCTCGAGCTCCTCGAAGTTCGTCGGTACGGCGGGCCGCCGGCCGAACACGCCGGCCCGGTAGATCTCGGTCTGCCGGATCCGGCCTGGTCCTGTCGGGAAGCTCATGCGCTCGCTGGTCTGCGTCATGGGGCCGAGCCTAGGAGCGCGGCAAGCGCATGTACGCTGTTAGTCGCTCGCATACCGTCCTGTGTGCAGCGGCAATAACGCCGCGTTACATGAGTTCTGCTGGCGCGCTCTCGCGGGCGAAGGCGCGGAGGGGGATGGGGTGCATCCGCCAGCGAGCGGGGAGGCGGTCGTAGAGGGGGGCGAGGGCTCGGCAGGTGGCGGCGAACCGTTGCCAGCGGCGTTCGCGCCGCGCGTCCCAGGGCAGGCCGAGGAGCTCGCGGCCCCGGGGCGGCATCCCACCGGTCGTGATCGAGGAGCTGACCGCGTTCACCGGACGGCGGACCAGCCACCACACCGCCCGCGGCACCCGCTTCGGCCGCGGCCACCCCTTCCTGGCGTAGCCGACGCCGTACGACGCGGTGCGGTGGGCGACGAGCTCCTCGGCGAGCGTGCGCTCGAAGTACTCCTCGAACTCCGCATAGGTCTGCGGGGTGCCGCGCGCGCTCACGCCGTAGCGCTCGAACCAGGTGATCGACTCGGCGAAGATCTGCTCCTTCTCCGCACGCGACAGCCGGCGGATGAAGGTGTCGGTGGCGGTGATCAGGTGCTCGACGAAGCAGGCGTGCGCCCAGTAGTAGGTCGCCGGGTTCAGCGCGCTGTACGGCGAGCCGTCGGGCAGCCGCCCCTTGATCGTCCGGTGGAAGTCGCGCACCTCGTGGCCGCTCGTCTCCGGCTCCGCGCCGTACACCGTGTTGTAGATCGGCGGGATGCTGCGCTCCAGCCGGGCCAGGGTCTCGGCGAACCACACCGAGTGGTCCTCCACCCCCTGGCCGAGCGCCGGCAGCATGTTCTGCAGCACCGCCGCGCGCGGGCCGAGCAGGGCCATCCGGTGGTCGCCGAAGTAGCGCCAGGTCAGCGAGTCGGGGCCGAGCGCACCTCATGCATGCTGATACATTGGCACAGATTCGTTCCAACATGCCACGGAGGAGCCATGACGGTCACCGTCCCGGCGAACCTGAAGCGACCGCGTGGCCCGAGGCTCGGCCTGCCGCACCTGCTGCAGCTGCGCTACCACCCGATCAGTCACAACGAGTTCCTGCGCGCGTCGTACGGCGACCTCTACACGCTCCGCGCGTTCGGGGTCACCATGCACGTCACGGCCGGTGCGGACGCCGCCGAGCAGGTGCTGGTGAACCGCGACCGCACCTTCGCCAGCGGGCCGGCGTGGTCGCACTTCATCGGGCCGTTCTTCCACCGGGGGCTGATGCTGCTCGACTTCGACGAGCACCTCCACCACCGGCGGATCCTGCAGCACGCCTTCACCAACGACGCCCTGCGGCGCTACCACGGCGTGATGGCGCCGCACGTGCGCGAGGGGATGGCCTCCTGGGGTGAGCTGGAGCAACCCCGGCTGCACCACCAGTTCAAGGCGCTGACCCTCGACCTGGCGCTGGAGACGTTCGTCGGCGTCGACCTGACCCCGGCGCAGCAGGAGGAGGTGAACCGGGCCTTCATCGCGGCCGTGCGCGCCGGCACCTCGATCGTCCGCAAGCCGATCCCGGGCACGCCGTGGGCGAAGGGGCTCAAGGCGCGGGCGTTCCTGGAGGACTTCTTCCGTACCCACATCCCGGCCAAGCGCCGCGACGGCGGTGACGACCTGTTCGCGCAGCTGTGCCGCGCCCAGAGCGACGACGGAGGCGAGTTCACCGACGACGACATCGTCAACCACATGATCTTCCTGCTGATGGCGGCCCACGACACCACCACCATCACGCTCAGCTCGATGGCCTACCACCTCGCCAAGCACCCGGAGTGGCAGGAGCGGGCCCGCGCCGAGTCGATCGCGGCGGGTGACATCGACTACGACGGGGTGCTCGGGCTCGAGACGCTCGACCGGGTGATGAAGGAGTCCCTGCGCCTGTGCGCGCCGGTGCCCTCGCTCCCCCGCGTGGCGATCCGCGACACCGCCATCCAGGGCTACTTCGTCCCGGCCGGCTCGTTCGTCACCGTCTCGCCGTACATGAACCACTACCTGCCCGAGCTGTGGACGGACCCGGAGCGCTTCGACCCCGACCGGTTCTCGCCGGAGCGCCGCGAGGACCGCTCGCACCGGATGGCCTTCGAGCCGTTCGGGGGCGGCGTGCACAAGTGCATCGGGATGCACTTCGCCGGCATGCAGGTGCGCGCGATCCTGCACGAGATGCTGCGCAGCTACCGCTGGTCGGTGCCCGCCGACTACGTCTGGCCGATCGACCTGACCGCGCTGCCGTTCCCGCGCGACGGCATCCCCGTGCACCTGGAGCGGCTGTGACGACCGTTGCTCATCCCGGGATCCTGGAGGCGGCCCGCGGGGTCTTCGAGCAGTACGGCGCCCGCCGGGCCAACATCGAGGACGTCGCGCGCGCCGCCGGCATCAGCCGCAGCACCCTGTACCGGGCCTACCCCAACAAGGAGGCGCTGCTCGAGGCCGTGCTGGTCGGCGAGTTCGACGCGTTCCTGACCGAGCTCGACCGGGTGGCCGCCGACCTGCCGCCGCAGGAGGCGGTCGTCGAGTGCTTCGCGCGCGGCATGGCCCTGACCCGCGAGATCCCCCTGCTCGCGCGGCTCGCCCAGACCGAGCCCGAGCTCGCCATGGCGGCCGGGGCCGCCTCGCACAGCTCGATGGTGCTGCACTCGGCCGCACGCGTCGCCGCCACCCTGCGGCGGGCGGGTGCCACGATGGCCGACGACGAGCTCGAGACGGTGGCCGAGCTGATGCTCCGGGTCGCCTGGACGTTCCTGCTCAACCCCCAGGGCACCCTCGACGTGACCGACCATGGGAAGGTGCGGGACTACGCCCGCCGCTACCTCGCTCCGCTCGTCACCTGACGGGGCAGACAGTCGGAATGCCATGAGCCACCGCATCATCGTCCTGTGGTCCGTGCCGAGGTCCGTGTCCACGTCCTTCGAACGGATGATGAGTGCGCGGGGCGACCACATCGTGTTCGACGAGCCGTTCTCCCGCTCCTACTACTACGGCCCCGACCGGCGCTCCGGGCGGTACGACGAGACCCTGCCCGACAGCTCGGCGGAGGAGGTGCTGGAGAGCATCGAGAACGCCGCCCTGGAGCGGCCCGTCTTCGTCAAGGACATGGCCTACCAGGCGGCGAAGCTGCTCGGTGCCGACCTGTTGAGCCGCTTCGAGAACTGCTTCCTCGTCCGTGACCCGGCAGCGACCTTGCGCTCGCTGGCGAAACGCTGGCCCGACTTCAGCGACGACGAGAGTGGCTGGGGCCACCTCGACGAGGCCGCGCGCATCACCGACTCGCTCGGGCAGCCACGGGTGGTCCTGGACGCGGGCACGCTGTGCAGCAACCCCGCAGCCGTGGTCGAGGAGTGGTGCGAACGCATGGGGCTCACGTACGACCCGGAAGCCCTGACCTGGGAGCCGGGGATGCGCGCCGAGTGGGACCTCTGGGGCGACTGGCACGCGTCCACCGCGCGCTCCACCGGCTTCAGCGAGCTGAAGGACCCGCCACCTCCGCCCACGCCCGACGAGCCCCGGCTGCACGAGGCCTACCAGGCGGCGCTCCCCGTCTACCGCGCGATGGCGGCGGACGCGATCGGCACCACCTCACCGGACTGAGGCAGTCAGCCGAAGTCGACCGGCTCCCGGATGATCGGGCAGGTCATGCAGTGGCCGCCGCCGCGGCCACGTCCGAGCTCGGCGCCGACGATGGTGATCACCTCGACACCGGCCTTGCGCAGCAGGGTGTTGGTCAGGGTGTTGCGGTCGTAGGTGAACACCACCCCCGGCTCGAGGGCGACCGCGTTGTTGCCGCTGTCCCACTGCTGCCGCTCGGACTGGTAGACGTCGCCACCGGTCCCGATCACCTGCAACGACGGCAGCCCGAGCGCACCGGCCACGACGTCGACGAACGCGGCGTCACCGTGGTCCTCCACCTCGACCCCGGGAGCGGTGTCCGAGGGGTGCAACGTGAAGCTGTGCACGGCGTCCATGATCTCCGGGTAGAGGGTGACGATGTCGCGGTCGGCGAAGGTGAAGACCGTGTCGAGGTGCATGGCGGCACGCAGCTTGGGCATCCCCGCGATCACCACCTTCTCGGCGGCTCCCTGGGCGAACAGGGCGGCCGCGACCTGGGTGATGGCCTGCCGTGAGGTGCGCTCGCTCATGCCCATCAGCACGACACCGTTGCCGACCGGCATGATGTCGCCGCCCTCGAAGGTGGCCTCTCCCCAGCTGACCTCCGGGTCGCCCCACCACACCGTCGACCCGGCGAAGTCGGGGTGGAACTCGTAGATCGCCTTGTAGATCAGCGTCTCGTCCTTGCGGGCCGGCCAGTAGAGCGGGTTCATGGTGAGGCCGCCGTACAGCCAGCAGGTGGTGTCGCGCGTGTAGAGCGTGTTCGGCAGCGGCGGCATCAGGTACTCGCGCGCCCCGGCCGACTCCCGCGCCAGGCTGATGTAGCCGGAGCGGTAGTCGTCGGGCAGGTCGTTCGTCGCCAGGCCGCCGATGAGGTACTCCGCCAGCTCGCGCGGCTCGAGGTCCTCGAGGAAGGCGCGGGTGCCGTCGACGAGGCCGAGCCCGACCTGGTTGGCGGTGATCTTGCGGTCGAGCAGCCAGTCGCGCGCTCCGTCGACCTGCATGGCCTGGGCGAGCACGTCGTGCAGCTCGACCACCTCGACGCCGCGCTGCACCATCTTGTTGACGAAGTCGGCGTGGTCGCGCTGGGCGTTCTCCACCCACATGACGTCGTCGAACAACAGGTCGTCGTTGTTGCTCGGCGTCAGCCGGCGGTGCGCCAGGCCGGGCGAGCACACCAGCACCTTGCGCAACCGGCCCACCTCGGAGTGGACGCCGTACGACGCGGACGGGCTGTCGGCCATGTCGGTTGCCTTTCTCTGTGACGAGTGGGGAGCGTGCGAGTCAGATGGTGATGCCGCCGGTCCACAGGCCCACCACGCCGATGGTCCCGCCGATCAGGATCGCCCCCGCGAGGACGACCTCCGCCGGGGTGAACAGCCGACGCCCGTGCTCGCTGCGGGCCTTGACGTAGAGCAGGATCGCCGGAGCCAGGAGGACGGTCGAGAGGAGCAGGAACTTCACGCCCGCGGCGTCGAACAGGAAGATCGTGTACGCCGTCGCCGCGCCCGCCACGATCGTCTCGCGGCGACGTACGCCGGCCGACACGCCCTCGTAGGACTCGCCCGTGAGGCCGAGCTTGAGCGCGTACGCCGCGGCCAGCAGGTACGGCAGCAGGGCGAGGCTGGTGGCGAGGTCGAGCAGGAAGTTGAGGGCGTCGTTGACGAAGAGGGTGAGCGCCAGCAGACCCTGCACGCCGAGCGAGGTCACCACCAGCGCCGTGATCGGGGTGCCGTGCTCGTTCTCCTGGCCCAGGAACTCGGGGAAGTCGTCTGCCCGCGCCGGGATGTACATGACCTCGGCGGCCATCAGCGTCCAGGCCAGGTAGGCGCCCAGCACGGAGACGATCACCGCGACGCTGATGAACACCTCGCCCCAGTCGCCCACCACGGACTGGAAGAGCCCGACCATGGACGGCTGCCGCGTCGCGGCGATCTCGGGCTGCGGCTTGACCGAGTAGCTGGACAGCGTGACCAGGGCGAAGAGCGAGAGCACGCTGACGAAGCCGAGCACCGTCGCCCTGCCGACGTCCTCGCGCTTCTTCGCGTAGCGGGAGTAGACGCTCGCTCCCTCGATGCCGATGAACACGAAGGTCGTGATGATCATCGTGTTCTGGACCTGCTCGTTGAGGGTGCCGAGGTCGCCGTACCCGGTCGCCAGCCAGTTGTCGGAGAAGACACCCGCGTCGAAGTTGACGAACAGGACGACGATGAAGACGAGGATCGGGATGATCTTGAAGATCGTGACGATGCGGTTGATCACCGCCGCGTCGCGCACTCCCCGGGCGATCAGGAAGTGGAACGACCACACGCCCGCGGTGGACAGGGCGACGGCGAGGACCGTGTCGCCCTCACCGAACCCGTCGAAGAAGGCGCCGAGGGTGGCGCTGATGAAGACCCAGTAGAAGCAGTTGCCGGCCACCGAGCTGGCCCAGAACCCGATGGCGGAGTTGAAGCCGGCGAAGTCGCCGAAGCCGGCCTTGGCATAGATGAAGACACCGGAGTCGAGCTCGGGCTTGCGGATCGCGAGGTTCTGGAACACGAACGCCAGCATCAGCATCCCGGCGCCGGCGACCGCCCACGCGATCAGCGAGCCCAGGATGCCGGTGGCGATGCCGAAGCGGGCCGGGAGCGAGAAGACGCCGGCCCCCACCATCCCGCCCACCACCATGGCGGTGAGCGTCGGGACGCTCATCGTGCCGGCAACGCCTGCCTCGTCCTGCGTCTCCACGGCTGCCACAGCAATGCCTCCGGACCGTTGTCTCGAGCCGTCCGTCGAGCATGCCCACACCGGATGAACGTTGTCCAGAGTCAGGCGGGCGCGGGCCGGGCGCGGACGCCGTGGCGCCAGACGGCGATGGAGACGGCGCCCATGGCGATGACCAGCCCGACGGTGAACACCCGCCACACGATGAGGGCGGCCACGGCCGACGCCTCGACGCCCAGACCGCCCGCCTCCACGATGCCGGCCACCAGGAGGGCGTCGACCACGCCCATCCCGCTGAACGGGAAGATCGTGAACGGGTAGGCGAACAGGTAGGCGACGGCGACGTCGCCGAACCCCACCTGGTCGGAGGTGATGCCCACGAACCGCAGGCACAGCACCACCATCAGCAGGTCGACGGCGATCATCGCCGCCTGGCTCAGCAGCGAGCCCGGGAAGGCGCGGTAGAAGCGGCCCTCGACGTCGCCGCGGAAGGCAGCGCACGACTCCGCCCACCGCTGCGGGTCCACGTGTCGTCGTACCCGCCGGACGATGCCTCCCATGCGTCGTCCCCACGCGCCGGGCGAGCCCGTCACTGCGTACGACGAGGAGCACACCGACCAGCAGCGCGAGCGAGGCCACGATCCACAGCACGTCGAGCAGCCGGATGCCCGGGGACCCGCCCACGAACACCAGCGCCACGAAACCGGCCAGCGGCGTCGCGAAGCGCACGATGTAGAAGGTGATCATGTTCATCACCGTCCCGGTCAGCCCGATGGCCGTCGGGACGCCCCACGAGCTGAACATCGAGATCCGCAGGGCGAAGTCGCTGGGAGGCGGGGCCACGCACGCCATCACCATGGCGCCCATGTCGTTCATCATCGCGTGCCGGACGCCGATCCCCGGGGTGTAGAGCGCGAGCGGGACCGAGTTCAGGGCCTGCCGCACGAGGAGCAGGACCAGCAGCAGGAGCAGCTGCCACCACGTCATCTTCGCTCGAGCGCATCGCCCACCGCCGGCCAGTCGACCCGCCCCACCAACGAGAAGATCACGTAGGTGATCAGCACCGCGGCCAGCAGGACGACCACGCGGGTGATCCAGGCGCGGACGCCCCGGCCGGGCGTGGGCCTGCACGGTGGAGCTGATCTCCTCGAGTGGCCCCGGATCGGCCGTGCCGGTCATGGCGCTCAGTGTGCTCCCACACGGTGGTCGCGGGCGCTGCTCCGTCAGTGCGGGCGCGTCTGTGTCGCGGGGGTCACGGTGGTGTCTCTTTCGTGCGTCCTGCGACAGATGTCCTTGACTGTGCAAGTTCTGAGGACGACATTGCAGGACAGGCGCGGGTCGTCCGCGCCTCATGCCCGGCAGGAAGAGGCACTTCTCGATGCAACTCAAGCGATCACTCGGATTGGCCGCAGCACTCGCACTCACACTGACCGTCGCCGCCTGTGGATCCGGCGGCTCCTCGGGCTCCAGCTCGAGCGGAGGATTCGGGGACTGCAAGGTCACCAGCAAGAAGAACAGCATCTCGATCAAGCCGGCCAAGTCGGGCACGCTCACCGTCGAGACCACGTTGCCCGCCCAGGGCTGGTGGAACGGCACCACACCCGAGTCGATCAAGAGCGGCTACGAGTACTGCTTCGCCGCCAACCTCGCGCAAGCCGCCGGCCTGAAGTCGGTGACGGTCAAGAACGTCTCGTTCGACCAGCTCGTCGCGGGCCGCACCAACAACTACGACATCGCGCTCGCGGAGATCTCGATCACGCCCGAGCGGGCCAAGGTCGTCGACTTCTCGGTGCCCTACTTCGACTCCAACATCGGGGTGCTGACCAAGAAGGGCGCCGGCGTCACCGAGGACAACATCACCTCCAAGAAGTGCTCGGCGTACTCCGGCACCACCTCGGTCCCGTTCATCCAGGACACGCTGAAGTGCAAGTCGACGAAGGTCTACCCGGACAACCAGACGCTGTACCAGGGCGTGCTGTCCGGCCAGAGCGACGCAGCCTTCCTGGACACCGCGATCGTGCTCGCCGAGGCGAAGGCCACCGGCGGCAAGCTCGAGGTGGCCGGTCAGTACAAGACCGGTGAGAAGTACGGCGCGATCTACCCCAAGGGCTCAGCCAACCGGGAGGCGCTCGACAAGGGGATCAAGACGATGCTCTCCGACGGCACCACCGACAAGCTCTCCAAGGACTACCTCGGCCCGGCCTTCGGCGGCGACCCGGCCGACGTGCCGGTCTGGACGATCAAGTAGTCGAAGGCGATGACCACCTCCGGGCTCGTCAGCGACGAGCTCCAGCCCACTCCGACCCCGAGCCCGCCGCGCCCCCTCACGGGGGTCGCGGTGGCCGGGTTGGTCCTGACCGTCGTCGGGATCGTCCTCGTCGTCCTCGCAGCGATGCAGCTGCGGGACTACAACCACGGCGGCCTCGTCTCGACGATCGTGGCTGCGGTGCTCGTGGTCGCCTCGATCTACCCGCTGTGGCCCAGCTTCCGCTCCTTCGCCGCTGACCGCGAGCGCGCAGCGCTCCTGCGCGACGACCAGCTGGTGCCGGCGCGGCAGGCCTCGGCGGCCGGCCGGGAGGAGGCCCAGATCGCCATGGGGTACGCCACCGCGGCGATCATCGTCGCGGGGCTGCTGCTGGTGTCCTTCGCCAACGACGGCGGGGTCGCGGAGACGTTCTTCAACGCCAGCGCCTGGCGCCAGGCGTTCCCGGAGATGATCCGCGCCTTCTGGACCAACATCTGGGTGGCCGTGGTCGCCCAGGTGCTGGTCCTGGTCTTCGGACTCCTGCTGGCGGTCATGCGGATGCTGCCCGGTCGTGCGGGTGCCCCGCTGCGGATGATCGCGCTGGTCTACTGCGACGTCTTCCGCGCCATCCCGGCGATCGTGGTCATCCTGCTCGTCGTCTTCGGCACGCCCCTGGCGTTCCCGGCCACCGCCGACTGGTCGATCCCCTGGTTCGGCGTGGTGGCGCTGACCTTGACCTACTCGGCCTACGTCGCCGAGGTCTACCGGGCCGGTCTCGCCTCGATCCACCCGAGCCAGAGCGCGGCAGCGCGCTCCCTGGGGCTGAGCTACACCCAGACGCTGCGCACGGTGCTGGTGCCCCAGGCCATCCGGCGCGTCATCCCGCCGCTGCTCAACGACTTCATCAGCCTCCAGAAGGACACCGCCCTCCTGTCGACCGCCGGCATCATCGAGGTCGTGCAGGTCGCCAAGCTGTGGGAGGCCAAGCTGTTCAACCTGTCTCCCGTGATGCTCGCCGCGGCGTTCTTCATCATCATCACGATCCCGCAGGCCAGGTTCGTCGACCGCCTCATCGACCGCGACGCGGCGAAGAAGAAGGGTCAGTGATGGCGTTCCTCGAGATCGACGACGTCCACAAGTCCTTCGGCGCCAACGAGGTGCTCAAGGGCGTCTCGCTGAACGTCGAACGCCACGAGGTGGTCTGCCTGATCGGCGCCTCCGGGTCCGGCAAGTCGACGCTGCTGCGCTGCGTCAACGCGCTGGAGGAGATCGACTCGGGCGTCATCCGCATCGAGGAGGACACCGTCAGCGGCACCGGGGTGGACCTCAACGTCCTGCGCCGCGACGTCGGGATCGTCTTCCAGAGCTACAACCTGTTCCCGCACATGTCGGTGCTCGAGAACGTCATCCTGGCGCCGACCCGGATCGACGGGTTGCCCGCGAAGGAGGCGCGCGAGCGCGGCATGGCGCTCCTGGAGTCGGTGGGCATGGCCGAGAAGGCCAAGGCCTACCCCGACATGCTCTCCGGCGGCCAGCAGCAGCGCGTGGCCATCGTCAGGGCACTGGCCATGCAGCCGCGGGTGATGCTGCTCGACGAGATCACCGCCGCCCTCGACCCCGAGCTGGTCGGCGACGTGCTCGAGATCGTCCGCGAGCTCGCCCGCGAGGGCCTGACCATGCTGCTGGCCACCCACGAGATGGGCTTCGCCAAGGAGGTCGCCAGCCAGGTGTGCTTCCTCGACAACGGCTCGATCTGCGAGCGCGGGTCGGCCCAGGACATCTTCGAGAACCCGCAGGAGCCGCGGACCCAGCAGTTCCTCAGCCGGGTCGTGCAGTCGGGCCGCCTGTAGTACCACGCCACGGGCTGGGCACCTGAACTTCCCGGATTCCCGGGAACGCTGCCTCTGCCGGCACGGCGCCCGAAGCCCGTGCACTGGGTGCATGACTACACACCACCTGCGCCGATGGGGCGCCGTCCTGCTCGCCGGCGGCCTGTTGCTGACCGCCGCCTACCTCATCTATCCCTCCTCCGCACACGACGCCCTGATCCGGCCCGCGGCCGCGCTCGGCCTGGCGGGGGTGCTGCTGGCGCTTCCGGGTCTGGTCGCGTTCCAGGTCGCCCAGTCGGGACGGGCCCGGGTGGCCGGCTGGATCGGGACCGTCCTCCTCGTGCTCGGCATCGCGATGCTGGAGCTCCCGCACCTGGTGAAGGGGCTCTTCGACCCGAGCTCGCTCTACGACCTCGACGCGTACCACGCGAGCACCTTCGGGCAGATGGAGTTCTACGGCATCGTCACGCTGGCCGTGGGGATGATCGTGCTCGCGGTCGCGACCTGGCGCTCCGGCTTCTACCCGCGCCTGGCCGTCTGGCTGCTCGTCACGAACATCGTCCTCAGTGCCGTGGGCAGCTCCGTGACCGCGTTCGCGGACGCCGTGCACCAGCCGGCGCCGTGCTACTTCATGATGGGGCTGCTCGGTCTGGTGATGCGGCGGACCGCCGAGCACCAGGACGCGGTCTCGCCCACGCGGACGCAACCAGCGACAAGCGCGGTCGTCTGAGGCGATGCTGGTCCCCATGCAACCGACGGCGCACGTGACACCGGGAGACGTCCTCCACCTGGTGTCGGTGCTGGTCTGGGTCGGGTCGGGCGCGCTGCTCCTGCTGCGCGCCCGCCCCACCACGATGACCGTGGTCGCCGGATGCGCCCTGCTCGTCAACGGGATCTCCAACCCGCTCGTCAGCGCCACCGACGGCACCTCGGCCGCACTGCTGGGCCGGATGGTGCTGGCGGTGGCGCTGACCCTGGGTGTGCTGACCTTCTCGATCCTGCCCGACGGACAGTTCCGGCCACCGTGGCTGCGCTGGTTCGTCGTCGGGTTCGGCGCCTGGCAGGTCCTCGCCGCGGTCGTCGGCACCCCCGGGACGGTGCTCGACGTGGCGGGAGGGGTGGTGTTCTTCGCAGGATTCGGAGTTCCCCTGGTCGCCCAGGTCCGGCGGTACCGGCGTGAGTCGGATCCGGTGAAGCGCAGCCAGATCAGCTGGGTCCTCTACGGTCTCGGGATCTTCTTCGGAGTGACCCTGCTGGTGGCCCTGCCGTACTTCGCTCCCGGCTGGTTCCCGAACCTCGTCGCGGCCGGCTCGCCGTACGACCAGTTCCAGACGGCGGCCGCCTCGCTCGCGGTGCTCGCGATCCCGGTGTGCCTGACGCTCGCCATGCTCTTCGCGGACCTGTTCGACGTGGATGTGGTGATCACCCGCACCCTCGTCTACGGCTCGCTCACCGTGCTGGTGGCGGGGGGCTACCTCCTCGTCGTCGCGGCCGCAGGCGTGGTCGTGGGCTCGGGAAGTGGCCGACTCGCCCCGCTGGTCGCGGCCGCCCTGGTCGCTCTTCTGGTCGGGCCGCTCCGGGCGCTGCTGCAGCGCCGTGCCCGGCGACTGGTCTACGGGATGAGGGCCGAGCCGTACGCCGCCCTGAGCGGGCTGGGCCGACGACTGGCGGCCACCCTGCCCGACGACGACGTGCCGTCGACGCTCGTCTCGACGATCCGCGAGGCACTGCGGGCGCCGTACGTCGCGCTGGCCGTCGGCGTCGACGGTGCCTTCGCGATCACGGCCGAGCAGGGCCGCGCGACCCCGGAGGCGCTGTCTCTCCCGGTCCATCACCACGGGGAGCAGGTGGGCATCCTGACCGTGGGGTACGACGCCGGGCACCCGTTGTCCGCGCCCGACCGGGCATTGCTCACCGACCTCACCAGCCACGCCGGCAGCGCGATCCACAGCCTCCAGCTGACCGCCAGCCTGCGACAGGGATCTCGCGAGCTGCAGGGCGCCCGCGAGCAGCTGGTGCAGACCCGCGAGGAGGAGCGTCGCCGGCTGCGCCGCGACCTCCACGACGGCCTCGCTCCCACTCTCGCCGCGGCCGGGCTCACTGCCGCCACGGCCCACGACCTGGTCCGGAGCGACCCGGCCACCGCCGAGCAGGTGCTCGACGCCCTCCAGCACCAGCTCCGCGCCGCGATCGCCGACATCCGGACCCTGGTCGACGAGCTGCGCCCGCCGGTCCTCGAGCTCGGGCTGATGACCGCGGTCAGGGAACGCGCCGCCGAGCTCGGCCAGGTGGTCACCGTCGACGTCGAGGGACCCGAGACGCTGCCCGCGCTCCCCGCTGCCGTCGAGGTGGCGGCGTACCGGATCTGCCAGGAGGCGCTGATGAACGTCCTGCGCCATGCCGAGGCCCACCACGTCGGCGTGCGCGTCGGCGCCGGTGACCTGCTCACCCTCGAGATCGAGGACGACGGTGTCGGGCTCGACGGCTCGTACGGGCACGGTGTCGGGCTCGGTTCGATGCGCGAGCGCGCGGCGGAGGTCGGTGGCCGGTGCACCATCTCGGCTTCCGCCCAGCGGAGGTACCCGGGTGAGCGTGTGCCTGCCCCTGTCCACCGGGAGCGCGAGCTGACCGCGGTGCGGGTGCTGGTCGCCGACGACCACCCGATGTTCCGCGACGGCCTGCGCACCATGGTCACCGCCACCGAGGACCTGGAGCTGGTCGCCGAGGCCCGTGACGGCGCGGAGGCGCTGCGGCTGCTGGCCGAGCACGAGGTCGACGTCGCTCTGCTCGACGTCAACATGCCGGCACTCACCGGGATCGAGGTCGCCGGCCGGATCGCCGTCGAGTTCCCCGACGTAGCGGTGCTGATCCTGACGATGTTCGCCGACGACGCCTCGGTCTTCGCCGCGCTCCGCGCCGGTGCCCGCGGCTACGTGCTCAAGGACGCCGAGCGTGACGACCTGCTCCGCGCCATCCGCGCCGTCGCCAGCGGCGAGGCCATCTTCAGCCCGTCGGTCGCTTCCCGGGTGCTCGACTTCTTCGCCCAGCGGCACCCCTCGGTGGCGCCCGAGGAGTTCCCGATGCTCACCGCCCGGGAGCGCGACGTGCTGCACCTGATCTCCCAGGGCCGTTCCAACCCGGCCATCGCCGCACAGCTCGGGCTCACCCGCAAGACGACCAGCAACTACGTCTCCGCGATCCTGACCAAGCTGCAGGTACGCGACCGGGCCGAGGCAGCCGAGCGGGCCCGCGGCTCCGTCCCTCCTTCTCGGTAGTCCGGCGTCGGACCCGACATTCCGAGAAGCACGTCCTGCGAACCGGCTCGGCGACGCTGCTACTGCGTAGCGGCGATCGATCCGCTCCGAGCGATGGCCGCGTAGACGCCCGCGCTCGGCTTCGGCGTCCGTTCGAACGTCGTCCGGTCGACGGCGTGCAGGCCGAGGTGCTCGGAGTAGCCGAAGATCCACTCGAAGTTGTCCATCAGCGACCAGTGGCAGTAGCCGAGGACCGGGACGCCGTCCTCGATCGCGTCCAGGAGGCCTGCCAGCGACGGCTCGATGAAGCCGGCGCGACGGGTGTCGTCGTCGGTGGCCATCCCGTGCTCGGTGACCAGCACCGGCCGGCCGGTGGCGTGGTGGACGTAGCGGACCGCTCCGGCCAGGGAGCCGGGGTGCACCCCGGAGTAGAGCCCTCCGCCCGGGTGCTCGCCGGTCGGGTCCACCGAGCCTTCTCCGTCGTACCAGTTGCGCTCGTAGTTCTGCACGCCCACGAAGTCGTCGTCGCGGACCACGTCGAACCACGGCTCGTAGGCCTCGCGTCCGCTTCCGGTCACGCACCGAGGGATCGTCACCGACCACCACGTCGTCGACGACCGCCAGTGACAGCCCCACGGGGAGGTCGGCCCGGACGCCCTTGATCGCGGCTCGTGCGGCTCGGTGGGCCGCGGCCATGCCGTCGGCCATCGCGTCGAGCTCCTCGGGCAGCATCACGTTGCCGAGGCGGTAGCGCTCGACCCCTGCCGCCTTGCTCGCGGCGGCCAGGGTGTCGCGCTCGAGGGCGCGCACGAAGTCGGGGAGGTCGATCCAGGTCAGCAGCCGGGGCAGGTTGGGCTCGTTGAGGGTGACCGCCCAGCCGATCCGGTCGCCGAAGGCCGCCATCACGCGTGCGCAGTAGCGGGCGAAGAGCTCCGGGGCCTCGGGGTCCAGCCACAGGCCACGGGCCGCGAGCCAGTGCGGGGAGGTGAAGTGGCTGAACGTCACGACGGGTGCCATCCCTCGCTCGTGGCAGCGGTCCACGACCGCCTCGTAGTGGTCCAGCGCGGCCTGGTCGAACTCACCCTCGACCGGCTCGACGCGCGCCCACTCCACCGAGAACCGGTAGGCGTTCAGGCCCATCCCGGCGGCGAGGTCGACGTCCTCGCGCCAGAGCTCGTAGCCGTTGCAGGCGCGACCCGACGGCTCGCGGAACACCGTCGGCTCGGACCTGCTCGGCGAACCAGGTGTCGCTGGTGACGTTGTCGCCCTCGCACTGGTGGCCGGCGGACGCGACCCCCCAGAGGAATGCCGTCGGGGAACGGGCGTGCGGTCATGGTCGGGCTCCTTCGTCGAGGGGGTCGGGGACGGGCGCGGCGGTGCCGCGCAGCAGGTGCAGCAGGACCGGTCCCGCGACGGCACCTGCGCCGAGGACGACGACCAGCGACCACGGCGACCCGCCCGCGCCGGCCAGCGGGGACGCTGCGGCGCCACAGGCGAACTGGACGATGCCGAAGACGCCGGCTGCCGAGCCCGCGCGGCCACCCGAGGACGCCATCCCCAGCGACATCGACGACGGCATCACCAGGCCGATGCTCGAGATGGTCAGGAAGAGGCCGAGGCAGACGAGCGCGAGCACGTGCACGGCCACCCCCACGGCGAGGACGGCGACCCCGACCATCAGGAGGGACTGGCCCCACACGAGGAGCCGGCCCGGCGGCACCCGGCCGGAGAGCCGGGCGGCCAGGTTGCTGCCCAGGAAGATCCCCACCGAGTTGAGCGCGAACACGAGGCCGAACTGCTGCGGCGACAGCCCGAAGCTGTCCTGGAGGACGAACGACGACGCGCCGATGTAGCCGAACAGCACCACGCCGACGGCACCGATCGCGGCGGCGTACGCGAGGAACCGGCGCAGCCGCAGCACCGCGCCGAGCTCGCGCAGGACGGCGCCGAGGTGGGGTGGCGTCCTGCGTTCCGGGGGCAGCGACTCCGGCAGCGCCCGCCAGCCGATCGCGGTCAGCAGCACGGCGAGGGCGGCGAGCACGAGGAACATCCCCCGCCACCCCATGACGAGGGCCAGCAGGCTCCCGGCCACGGGCGCCAGCACCGGCACGATGGAGGTGACGGCGCCGAGCACCGCGAACGCGCGCGTCGTGCCGGTGGCCGGGAAGAGGTCGACCACCACGGCCCGCCCCACCACGATGCACGCCGCGGTGGCGAACCCGGCGAGGACGCGTACCGCGAGGAGCATCACGATCGAGGTGGAGAGCGCGCTGAGCACGTGCAGCAGCGCGTACGCCGAGGCGCCGATCAGCAACGGAGCCCGCCGCCCGACCGCGTCGCTCAGCGGCCCGATCACCACCTGCCCCACGGCGATCCCGACCAGGACGCACGAGACGGTGGCCGAGGCCGCCGCGTTGCTCGTGTGCAGGTCCGCGCTCACCCGCGGCAGGACGGGAAGGTAGACGTCGGTGGTCAGCACGACCAGCGAGGCGAACGCCGCGAGCAGCGGGACGATGTAGCGAGGCGGGGCGGGCGGCGGCGCGACGTCGGCCGAGCTCACGTGCTCGCTGCCCGACCGGTCGAGCAGCTCCACGAGGTTGCCCTCCGGGTCGGCGACGAACGCCATCCGCACGCCGGGCTCCGGCGAGGGACGCGGCTCCATCACGGGCCGCGCACCGATCGAGACCAGCCGCTCGAAGACGGAGTCCACCCCGTCGACGTCGAAGGCCACGTGGCCGAAGCCCTCGGTGAGGACGGCCTCGGGCGGGGTCTCCGCCCGCAGGCCCGGACGCGACCCCGGCCGGTGCAGGAGCTCGAGGCGGTCGCCGCGGGTCGGGTGGATGAGCATCACGATGTCGAGCTCGAACGCGTCGAGGCGGGCCACGAAGTCGCGCTCGTAGCCGAACGCCTCGGCGTACCACTGCTCGGCAGCCGCCAGGTCGCGCGACGTTGAGCCCGACGTGGTCGAGCCGCCGCTCAGCCATGGACGTTGAGGAGGTCGGGGTGCGAGACGAGGTAGGAGGCGAACATCCGTTCCGGGTCGCGCTCGGAGCGGATCTCCTCGAGCCGGCGGAGGTGCTCGTCGTCGAGGAACCTGTCGGGCCGCTGGGTGAAGTCGGTGTCACCGAGGTAGACGCCGACGCCGCCCTCCCGCGCGATGGCCGCCGTGCGCTCGTGGACCTCGGCGCGGTAGAGCTCGTCGTCCACCTCGTTCTCGTAGATCAGGTACGTCGCGACGTAGACGTTGCCCTCGACGGAGAAGGCCATGTCGGGCAGCTCCCGGTGGGGCGCCCAGCCGTACCAGATCGAGAAGGAGTGCTGCGTGTCCAGGCCGCGCCAGATGTCCATCAGCAGCGGCGCCAGCACCTCGGCCGGGGCGTCGGTCCAGGCGCAGTCGACGGCGTAGCGGTGGTCCTCGGGGTTCTGCTCCGTCTGCGCGATGCTCTCCGCGGCGACCGAGGTCGGACCGGTCACGTGGCCCAGCTCGCGACCGAGCACCGGGCACTCCCCCAGCCCGCCGAGCAGCCGCTGGGCCTCCTCGTCGGAGTCGGCCATGCAGGTGGTGTGCAGCAGGAGCACGGTGCCGCCGGGGTGTTCCACCCCCTCGTGCAGCGGTACGTCGGGCAGGCGGGTCGCGGCCAGCACGGGCTCCACGCGACGGTCGAGCGACGGCAGCACCTCGTGCAGCCAGTGCACGACGCGCTCGGCGTCGTCGAGGTGGAAGGACCAGGTGTCCTGCCACATCGCGGCGGGCTTCTCGTAGGTCTGCAGGTGGAAGCAGGTGACGACGCCCGGGAAGCCCGGCCCGGCACCACGAGCGGCCCAGTAGAGGTCGGTGTTGGTCTCCGCGTCGGCGCGCACGAGCTCGCCGTCGGCGGTGACCACGTCGACCGCGACCACGCTCTCGCACGCCCAGCCCTTGGCGCGCCCGTTCCAGCCCTGGCCGCCCTGCAGCAGGAAGCCGCCGATGCCGACGGTGGCGCAGTGCCCGCCGGGGAAGGCGCGACCGCGCTCGGTCAGGAAGGGCTCCAGCTCGAGCGAGCCCTTCGTGGCCGGTCCGGCGGAGACGATGCCGGTCGCCTCGTCGTACGACAGCGAGCGGAGGTGGCCCAGGTCGATCAGCAGGGCGTCGTCGTGCAGGCTCCACGCCGCCCAGGAGTGCCCACCCGACCTGATGCTGACCTTCCAGCCCTGCTCACGCGCCAGCCGCACCCCGGCGACGACGTCGTCCGCGTCGACGGCCTCCAGGACGGCGGCAGGGAACCGGTCGGGGCGGCGGGCGTTGAAGACGCGGCCGACGCGGGCCTCCTCGTAGCCCTCCTCGCCGCGCCTGACCAACCGGCCGGTCGTGCTCACCCGACCACCGCCGCGCCGCCGTCGACGGGGATGTTGGCCCCGCTGACGTGCGACGACTCGTCGCTGGCCAGGAAGAGGATGGCGTTCGCGACGTCCTCCGGCTGGCCCCACTTGGCCAGCGGCACGCGGGAGAGGATCTGCTCCGTCTGCTCGTCCTCTCCGTGCAGCAGCGGGGTGGTGTGCGGCGTCTCCGTCATCGCGGGGCTGACCGTGTTGACCCGGATGCCGTGCGGACCGCCCTCGACGACCAGGTGGTTGGTCAGCGCGATCACCCCGCCCTTGGCCGCACCGTGGGCGTTCTGCGGCATGAACCAGGCGCCCCGCGACCCGGAGATCGAGCCGATGTTGACGATGCTGCCGCCACCCCTCGCGACCAGGTGCGGCCAGGCTGCGCGTACGACGAGGAACACGATGTCGAGCTCGTTGCGGATCGTGAACGACCAGTCCTCGTAGGACATCTCGTCGATCGCACCGAACCGGATCGCCGAGGCGTTGTTGACGAGCACGTCGATGCCACCGGCGAGATCTGCGGCCTCGTCGACCCAGCTGCGGGCGCCGTCCTCGGTGGAGAGGTCGACGGGAGCGATCGCGTCCATCCGCCCGCCGGCCGCCCTGACCAGCTCGACGGTCTCCTGCGAGGGACCCTCGTGCAGGTCGCAGCCGACGACGTGCGCGCCCTCCCGGGCGCACACGAGCGCCGTCGCACGTCCGATGCCGCCGCCGGTCCCCGTGACGAGGACCGACCTGCCCGCCAACCGGCTCACGAGGTCGTCGGCTCCGCACCGATCTGCTCGGTCGCCTCCTTCAGCCCGCCACCACCGAAGTTGCTGTCGTGGTCGAGGGTCATCCGCAGGATCGGGTAGGTGACCTCGCGCATCGCGGCCTCGTAGGCACCGATCGCCTCCTGCAGGCCGACCTCTCCGGCGGCGTACCGGTCGATCTGGTCCATCAGCAGCGCGGCGTCGTTGAGCGAGAGGTTGGCGCCCATGCCGAGCGTGGGCAGCATGCCGTGGGCGGCGTCGCCCACGATGGTCACCCGCGACGGCTCCCAGCTCTCGGCCGGCTCGAGGAAGCCGAACGGGATCATGAACATCGACTCCGGCTCGATCCCCTCGACCAGTGCGCGCGCGGCCGGGTGCCAGCCCTCGATCGCGGCGAGCATCGACTCCTTCATCTCCAGCGCGGTCTCGGGCGTCCACTCGCGCGACGGCGGCACCTCGGTGCCGGGGAGCACGCTGCAGCTGATCATGGCGTACGCCGGCACGGCGTCCAGCTTCACGTCGGGGGCGATCTCGGCCGCCGCCTCGTCCGCCGCGCGACGCGGTCGGAAGTTGGCGATCAGCAGCCGCGATCCCTTGCGGTCGACGGCCATCAGCACGCCCTGGTCGAGGATGCTCGGGAGCTGCTCGTCGAGCTCGGGGGTGAGCGGCGTGCGGCCGTAGATGCCGATGCCCTGGATGCCGGTCGGGATCACCGGCACCTCCGGGAGCAGCTGGCTGCGGACTGCCGAGCGGATGCCGTCGGCACCGACCAGCAGGTCGCCGCGGGCGGTCGACCCGTCGGACGAGCGTGACGGTGACGCCGTCGGCGTCCTCGGCGTAGGAGACCACAGCGTTGCCGGAGTGCAGCGAGTCGCCCAGCCGGCCGGAGAGCAGCTGGCGCAGGGTCCTGCGGTGCACCCCCGTGTGGTTGCGCGGGCCGGGGTTCGGCGGACCCATGTGCGGACGCGACGTCAGCTCGTCGAGCTGGTCGTTGAGCACGATCGACTCGGGCCGGTCGTAGCTCTCCCGGGAGGTCTCGAGGTAGAGCTCGAAGAGGTCGTCGGGCAGGACGCGGCGCAGGGCCTCGCCGCCGATCGGGTTGAAGTGCAGGTAGTAGCCCTGCTTGCGGTCGAGGTCCGCGTCCCGCTCGTAGACCTCGACGGTGTGGCCCGCCTTCACCAGGCCCTGCGCCAGCGCCAGCCCGGACAGGCCGGCCCCTGCCACGATCACGTGGAGCGACTGCTCCTGGCTCACGTCGTTCGTCATTGCCGTGCCTCCTGCTTGTCGGGGGTGCGACCCGGCCGGACGACCGGGTCGAAGGAGTCGTAGGTGGATGCCTTCTCGAGGACCGTGTCGCGCTGCGCGGCATGCCGCTGCGCGGTCTCGAGGATCTCGTCGTAGTGCGCACGCTTCTCGGCCATCGAGATCACCGAGGAGTCGAGGTCGGTCCAGGTGACGGTGGCGTCGTCGTCGAGGTGACCGGTGGCCCCGCACGTCGCGCACTGCACGTCGCGGCCGGTCAGCACGATCGCGTCCAGGTGGCACAGCGGGCACAGCCCGGGCGGTCCGACGTACTGCGCCTCGTCGAAGGTGCGCCCGAGCTGGGCCGCGACGTTCGCGCCGAGGGTGGCCGCGCGCTGCAGGGCGTCGTCGTCGAGCACGACGGACTTCGGGGTGCCGGCGCCGTGGATCACGATCTGGTCGACGACGGCGGTGTGCATCGAGAAGGTGAGGATGTGCATGGCCGGCAGCGCCAGGCCCTTCCACTGCGGTGTCAGGGATCCGCCGACCGCGATGAAGCCGGCCACCCGGGGCTTGAGCACACGCTCGTCGAGCCGGAACGGGACGCCGGGCTCCTGGCCCGCCTCGCGCACCGCCACGAGCTTCTCCACGATCGCGCGGTCGGCGTTGGGCCCGAGCAACAGGTCGATCAGCACCTTGAGTCGGCCCGGGATGGTCCGGCTGATGATCGGAGCGGCGGCCACGAGACCGTCGGCGTCCATCAGCCGGTCCCAGAACCACCAGGCGTCGTCGGGGATCTGGCCGGGAGGCGCCTCGAGGTCGAGGTCGTCGAGGCGGACCAGCTCCACCTCGGCACCGAGCGGACCTGCGCCGCCATCAGCGCCTCCTTGAGCGCGATCTCGACGCTGCCGCCGGCGTTCCCGGCACTCAGGCCGAGCAGTCGTCCGGTCACGACTGGCCCTGCGGCGGGGTCGGGTGGATCGGCCGGAGCGGCTCGGTGCCGTCCCAGCCCTCGGCGAGCGCGGTGAGCCGGGCGTGCATGCCGAGGATCGGCGGTCCGGCGCGGTGCACCTCGATCGGGTGCGGGAACATCGGCCCGCCGCGGTGCCAGGCGACGTTGACCGCTCCGGACGACGCCGTGTGGATCAGCGCGCAGCCGAGCTCCTCGAGGCGAGCACTCTCGGCCTCGAGGTCCTCGACCACCCAGCTGACGTGACCCACGGCGCTGCCGGACCCGCCGGGTCGGATGCCGTACGCCTCGGCGAGCTCCGGGGCGACGGTGTGCACGTCGCAGAGCTCGAGCACGGCCGGTCCCCAGGCCGCGAAGGCGGCCGTGTGGTCGAAGTACGCCGGGTCGGTGACCTCGGTGCCGTCAGCGAGCGTGAAGGCCTCGAAGGCGACGTGCTCGTGCACCGAGAAGGGCCCGACGCCGAGCGTGCGGATGGCGCGATCGACCGCCGCGTCGAGGTCGTCGACCCAGTAGCCGACGTGGTGGAACGCAGTCATGCGAGCTCCTGGAAGTGATCGATGGACATTCGCTTGGTGGAAGTGATGTTCTCAGGGTGAGAGTATTGCCTCGCTGTCTCATCCCGCACTCGAGGAGAACGATGAAGCTCACCCACCTCGGCCACGCCTGTCTCCTCGTCGAGACCGACGGTGCCCGTCTGCTCCTCGACCCGGGCACCATGTCCGGCTTCGAGGACGTCCGCGACCTCGACGCCGTGCTGGTCACCCACCAGCACGCCGACCACCTCGACCCGGAGCGGCTGGCGGCCCTGCTGGCGGCGAACCCCGGCGCGCGGCTCGTCGTCGACCCGGACAGCCTCGGCCTCGTCAGCGGCCTGGGCCTCCAGGTCGAGCCCGAGGTCGCCCAGGTCGGCGACCGGCTCGACGTGGCGGGCACCTCGGTCGACGTGGTGGGCGGGCTGCACGCGGCCGTCTACGGCGACGTGCCCGGCTGCACCAACGCGGCGTACCTGCTCGACGACGGAGCCCTGCTGCACCCCGGCGACTCCTTCTTCGTCCCGGAGCAGGACGTCGACGTGCTGGCCGTCGCGATCGACGGACCCTGGCTCAAGCTCTCCGAGGCCGTCGACTACGTGCGCGCGGTCGCCCCGCGGGTCGCGGTGCCGATCCACGAGGGCGAGACCACCGACCCCGGGAAGTACGCCGGCATGCTCGGCGCCTTCAGCCCCGAGGGCACGGTGCGTCCGCTCGAGCAGGGCAGCGCGACCACGCTCTAGGCCGCTCATGCCGCGCCCCGGGCCGGCACCTGTCGCGGGACCACGGGGCTCTCAGCTCACGCGAACATCGACGCGCGGGCGCCGGTGATCCAGCCGACCAGCTGGTCGTTGTCGGTCTGGTCGGTCGCGACGTCGGCCACCTTGCGGCCGCGGTTCAGCACGACGATGCGGTGGGAGACCGCGACGGCCAGGGGCAGGTCGTGGGTGACCAGCACGATCGCGATGCCCTGCTCGGCCATCCGGCGGATCAGGGCCTGCACCTGCTGGGTCTGCTCGTAGCCGAGGGCCGCGGTCGGCTCGTCGAGCAGCAGCACGCCCTTGCGCTCGCCGGAGACGCGCGTCGCGCTGCGGGCGAGGGCGACGACCTGGCGCTGCCCGCCGGAGAGCATCTCGACGGGCCGCGTCATGGCGGCGGTGCGTACGCCGAGCTGGTCGAGCTCGGCCTCGGACCGGCGACGCTGGGCCCGGTGGTCGACGAAGCCGAACCAGCCGAGCGGCCCCTTGCGCAGGATCTCGCGTCCGATGTTGAGGTTGGTGGCGATGTCCTGGGCGTCGACGAGGGCCAGGTCCTGGTAGACCATCTCGATGCCGGCGGCCGTGGCGTCACTGGGTGCGTGGAACGTCGTCTCCTCGCCGTGCACCCGGATCGTGCCGATGGTCGGGCGGTGCGCTCCGGAGAGCACCTTGAGCAGGGTCGACTTGCCGGCGCCGTTGTCGCCCAGCAGCGCGACCACCTCGCCCTGCCCCACCTGGAAGTCGACCTGGTCGAGGGCCCTGACGAAGCCGTAGTGCAGGTCGATCCCGTTCAGCTCGAGCGCGGGGGTGGTGGTCTTCTCGGGGATGGACAGTGCTCATGCCGGTCACCGCTTTCCGGAGTGGACGGAGGCCTGCGCGGTGAGCACGAGGCGCTTGGAGACCGTGGTGGAGACCCACTTCTCGAGGCCCAGGGACCCGAGGAGGAGCAGGCCGGTGACGCCGGTGCCCCAGTAGGGGTTGACGCCCTTGATGGTCAGACCGTTGGAGATGGTGGCCAGCACCAGGGCGCCGACCAGCACGCGCGGCAGGCTGCCCCGGCCACCGGCGAGTGACACGCCCGCCAGCGCGACGGCGGTCAGCGCGGTGAAGATGATGGCCGGGCTGGCCTCCGGGCTGGCCTCGGTCACCACGGCCGTGCTGACCAGGCCACCCAGTGCCGCGCACACCGAGCTGATCACGAAGCCCAGCACCTTGTAGCGGTCGCTGTGGATGCCCGAGCGCCGGACCGCCTCGGGGTTTCCGCCCACTGCCATCAACCGCAGCCCGTCACGGGTGCGGGTCAGGAAGATCGTGCCGAGGAGGAACAGCACCCCCGCGATCCAGACCGGCGCCGGCACCCCGCCGTACCGACGGGTGCCCATGAACTCCAGGGCGTTCAGGCCCGGGATCGAGTACCCCCCGGAGATGATCGACGCCGCGGCCGTGGTGATCGACAGCATGCCGATGGTGACGATGATCGGGTTGAAGCCGCGCAGCGAGATCAACCCGTTGAGCAGCCCGACGACGACACCGATGACCATGCCAGCGAGCAGCGAGAGCCAGACCGGCTGGCCGTGCGTCATCAGGTAGCCGCACGTGCACGCGGCCATGGCCGCCGTGCCGGGGATGGAGAGGTCGAGCGCGCCGCAGATGATGCCGACGGCGACGCCCGCCGCGAAGATCGCGGTGAGGGCGGCCGCGTTGGCGATCAGGACCCCGTTGTTCACGCTCGCGAAGAACGGGTGGTCCCAGATCGCGAAGCCGACGAGCAGGAGCACCCAGAGCACGAAGATGCCGCGGTCGCGCAGGAAGATCAGCGCCCGGATGCCCCGCGGGTCCACCTCGACGTCCCTCGTGGCCGGGGTCGAGGTGGCCGCGGAGGCGGCCTGTGCAGTCGGTGCAGCCGGGGGCGCAGTGGCTGCGCCCCCTGCTGCGGGAACCGTCTGTCTGCCTGTGTCGTCGGGCACGATCGTGCTCATTTCAGCTGGACTTGACGATGATCTTCTGCGGGGTGACCAGGACCTGGCCCTTGGCCTTGGGGTCACCCTGCATCTTCGCCAACGTGTCGAAGGACTGCATCATGTCGGCCGCGAACTGCAGGGCGACCGAGGAGTAGATGTCGCCCTTCTTGACGTCCGCGAGCACCTCGTCGTTGCCGCCGAAGTCGACGTTGCAGAGGAGCTTCTTGTTCGCGGCGTCGAAGGCGCCCTTGGCGCCGAGCGCACCCTCGTCGGTCGAGGACATCACGCCCACGATGTCGGGGTGCCCCTGCAAGGCGTTGCCGATGTCGGTCTGGCCGGACTGACGGTCCTTGACCTCGAGCGACTGGACGATCTTCGCGCCCGGGGCGCCCGCGGCCAGCGCCGCCTTGGCCGCTGCCTCGAACTCCGCCTTGCCGGCCTGGCCGGCACTGGACTCGTTGAAGAGCACGTCGCCCTTGCCGCCGTTCTTCTCCGTCAGGCACTTGCCGAGCTGGTCGCCGAGCGCCTTCCCGGCAGCGGTGTAGTCGATGTAGGAGAACGAGACGCCTGGCTGCGCGCCGTCGTAGCCGTACTCCTCGGGCTTGCCGTTGACGAGGATCGGGACGCCCTTCTTCTGCGCGGCCTTGATCGTGTCGCCCATCGACTTCGGGGCCACCGCGATCACCCAGACCGCGCCGGCCTTGCCGGAGGAGAGCACCTCGTTGACTTGCTGGTTCTGCTTGGCGGGATCGAAGTTGGGGTCCTGGACGATGGCCTTCCAGCCCTTCGACTTCGAGTAGCCGGTCAGGGCGTCGGCCAGACCCTTCAGGGCCGGGGGCTGCAGCGACAGGGGCGAGAAGACGATCGTCTTCTGGAGCTTCGTGTCCGAGGACGAGGCCGGGGTGTTGTCGCCGGAGGTGCCGCACGCCGCGAGCGCGAAGGCGCCCACGGTGAGTCCGGTCACGGCGCGAAAGACGCGACGGCGGGTTGTGCTCATGGGATCTCCTCGGATCTACGGCACTCTCACTCTGTGAAAGTGACTTTCTGATGTGCGATCAGACTAGGGCGAGCACCCAAAGAAGTCCATGGTTTGCGCTGAGGTTTCGCCGCGATGTCCGGCGGATGTCCAGCCCCGTGTCCGGGTCGTCCGGATCTGAAGCGACAGGCGGGTCCGGACCCGGGTCACCACGAGCTCTCGAGGCCGTGCACGAGCGCGACCATCGCGTCGTGCCGGGGGGTCGGCACGCCCTGGCGTCGGCCCTCGTCGGCGATGCCGCCGTTGAGCACGTCGACCTCCGTCGTACGACGGGCCAGGACGTCCTGCAGCATCGAGGGCTTGTGCCCCCACGCGGTCTCGATCGCCTCGGTGAACGACTCCGAGGGCTGCTTGAGCAAGGTGATCCCGGCCGCGTCGCACACGGCGAGCGCCTCGTCGACCAGGGCGTCCACCTGGGCCCGCAGGGCCGGCTCGGTGCAGAGCGGCCCCATCGTCAGCCCGGTCAGCGCGGCGAGCGGGCTGGTGGCGGCGTTGAACACGACCTTGGTCCACTGGGGCCCGCGGGCGTCGTCCATGGCGTGGGTGCGCAGGCCACCCTGCGTGAGCAGGTCGGCCAGCGTGGCGATCTCCTCCGCCGACGGCGGGGCTCGGCTCGAACGGCCCGAACCACGAGTCGCCCGGGGCGTCGTAGCGCACGACACCGGGCTCGGTCACCGCACCGGCGGTGACGATGCTGCCGCGGACCACCCGGGGCACCACCTCGGCGATCACGTCCTCGTTGCCGATGCCGTTCTGGACGCTGACCACGGCAGCGTCGCCGAGTGCGTCACGAGCGGCCTCGACCGCGGCGCGGGTGTGCAGCGCCTTGGTGGCGACGATCCCGAAGTCGCAGGTCGGGAGCCCGGCCGCGTCGGTCAGTGCGCGCACCGGTGCGACGAAGTCGGCGTTGCCGGACACGCGCAGCCCGTGCTCCTGGATGGCCTCGATGTGGGCGACCCAGGGGTCGACGGCCCAGACCTCGACGCCCGGGACCTGGGCGAGGTGCGCGGCGTACAGGCTCCCGATCGCACCACAGCCGAGCACCGCCACCCGCACGGGCTCGTCGCCCGTCACGACCCGGCCACCTCGACCGCGATCGCGGCACACAGCTCCGGGGCGGCGCCACCGACGCCCAGCCCTCCGACGACGCGCCCCTCCACCACGAGCGGCACGCCTCCCGGCGCGGCCAGGAACGGTGACGGCGCCAGGGAGCCCAGCGCGGCAGCGGCCTCGCCGTAGGCCTCGGGCAGGTCGCCGCTCGGGATCCCGAACCGTGCCGCCGCGGAGGCAGTCGCCAGGGCGACGTCCACTCCCCCGGCGACGCCGTCGTCCATCCGGTCCTGCTGCACCGGGTCGCCACCGCGGTCGACGACCGCGACGGAGACGCGGAGCCCGCGGCCCTCGGCGGCCGCGACCACCCGGTCGCAGAGGGAGATCGCCCAGCTCAGCTCGTGCTGCTGGCTGGCGACGGGCGCGGCCTTCATCCCGAGGCTGTCTTCGGGGCTGACGACGAGCTCGCCGAAGCGCGCCTCCCAGCGCGCGCGGTCGTCGCCGTGCTGGCCGACGTAGGTGACGTCGAGCGCGTAGGCGACGAGGAGGTCCTCCGGGTTGGCCGGCTCCCCCTCGGCGCTGACCACCTCGGGCGCGACCCCCTGCGGGCAGGAACGGGCTGACCGTCGCACCGGAGGCTGCCACCCCGCCCACGACGACGCCGTCGCGCAGCACCGGCATGCCGCCGGCACCCGGGAACATCGCCTCCGGCGAGGCAGCGACGAAGCCGGCCGAGATGGGCGGCGGGAGGCTGGTCATCCGGCCGAGGTGCTCGCTGCTGGGGATCTGCTGGGTGGCGGAGATCCACGCTTTCGAGCGCGCCCGGGCCATGCCACCCGGTCCGCCGTGGTCGAGCCGGGACGCCGAGACCAGGGCGCCGCTTGCCCCCACGACGGCGAGTCCGCCGCGGAGCCCGAGCTGCTCGGCCTTGTCCACCGCCCTGGCGATCAGGGCACGGGCCTCCGACCAGGGAGAGGTCGCGAGGGTGATTGCTCATGCCCCGACCATGTTGTAGCCACCGTCGGCCACCATGTAGGTGCCGGTGATGTGGCTGGCGTCGTCCGTGGCCAGGAACAGCGCGGTCCCGGCGATGTCGGCAGGCCCGGGGATGCGCCCCATCGGGGTCAGCGACTTCAGCTGGTCGCCGCGACCGCCCTGCCAGTCCTTGCGGCCCAGCGTCGCCTCGGTCTCGATGAAGCCGGGGGCGAAGATGTTGACCCGCACGGTGGGGGCGAAGGCGTGCGCGTAGGACTTCGTGGCGCCCAGCAGGCCGTACTTCGCGGCGGCGTACTGCGGGGCGCGGGCGCTGCCGCGCACGATCACCGTCGAGCCGATGTTGACGATGCTGCCGTGTCCCTGGTCCATCATCCGCTTCCCGAACTCGTGGATGCAGGCCATGGTGCCCTTGATGTCGACGCCGAGCACGTGGTCGATCGACTCCTCGGTGATGTCGCGCCACGACATCTGCTCACGCGCGACGTCGCCGACGTTGTTGATGAGCACGTCGACCTGGCCCATCGCCTCGAACGCGGCGTCGGCCATCGCCGCCACCTGCGCCCACTCGACGATGTCGGCCTGCAGCAGCACCGCCTCCGCTCCCTCGGCGCGGACCCGCTCGGCGGTGGCCTCGGCGCCGGCAGCCGAGCTGCGGTAGTGCACCCCGACGACCCGGGCTCCCTCCTGGGCTGCCCGGACGGCGATCTCGGCACCGAAGCCGGTGCCGGCTCCGGTGACGACGACGGAGCGGCCGACGAAGCGACGCGGCATGGGGACGGGAGGAAGAGGCACGGTGCTGTCCTTCGGTGAGTGGGTGGGTGGGTCAGACGAGTGTGCGGCCGCCGTCGATGTAGAGGCACTGACCGGTGATGAAGGCCGCGCGGTCCGAGACCAGGAAGGTGATCGCGTCCGCGACCTCCTCCGGTCGACCGAGACGCTGGGCCGGGACGAGCGACTCGAGCTCCTCGCGGTGCCCGTCGCGGTCGAGGTAGCTGCGGGTGAGGTCGGTCTCGACGTACCCGGGGCCGACCGAGTTGACCGTCACGCCGTGGGGCGCCCACTCCCGCGCCATCACCCGCATCATCTGGTTGATGCCGCCCTTGGTGGCGGCGTACGGGCCGTGGCTGGCGTGGGCGAGCATGGCCGAGACCGAGGAGAGGAAGACGATCCGGCCGGCGCCGGCCTCGACCATCCGGCGTCCGACCTCCTGGCCGAGCCACCAGGCGGTCGACAGGTTGAGGGTCAGGATCGACTGCCAGTCGTCGTCCCCGAGGTCGAGGACGGGGCGACGGTCGTTGCGACCGACGGCGTGCAGGAAGACCTGGGGCGTGCCGACGAGTGCGACCGCCTCCTCGACGACCGCGCGGCACCGCTCGGCGCTCGAGACGTCGGCGACCAGGGTGGCGACCTCGTTCCCGGCCTCCTTGGCGGTGCGGGCGACGAGCTGCAGGTTCTCCTCGTCGCGGTCGACGACCACCACGCGGGCACCCTGGGCGGCAAGGCTCAGGGCGGCCGCTCCGCCGAGGCCACCGGCCCCGACGACGAGCGCAGGTCGGCCGGCGAGGCCCAGCCAGTCAGACATCCAGATCGTCCCGTCGTTCTCGCATCACGAAAGTCGCTTTCCCCGTACAATAGGCGCAGCCCGAGGAACATGTCCAGAGACCCGAGCCGCCTCCCCTAGGCTGACGCCACCGCGTCGGCCGCACGGGATCGGCCGGAGCAAGGAGGAGCGCGGTGCCAGACAAGCCGGAGTACCGCGTCGAGGCGCTCGCCAAGGGCCTGCGCATCCTGAGCCTCTTCGACGAGCAGCGGCCCGTCCTGGCGGGTCACCGATCTCGCCAGCGCCGCCGGACTGCCGATGCCGACCGTCTACCGCGTGGTGCAGACGCTGACCAGCGAGGGCTACCTCGACCACCTCCCCAACGGCGACTACCGGCCGGGCGTGCGCACCCTGACGCTGGGCACGGCCGCCCTGCACAGCCTCGACCTGGTCCAGGTGGCGACGCCCCTGCTGCACCGCCTGGCCGAGAAGACCGGGGAGACGGTCAACCTCGCCGTGCTCAACGACGACCACGTCCTCTACCTGGTCCGCCTGCGCAACTCCGACCTGGTGACCGCCAACATCCAGGTGGGCTCGACCCTCCCGGCCGTGACCACCTCGATCGGCAAGCTCCTGCTCGCCCACCTCGACGAGGCCGACCTCGAGTCGCGGGTGACCGAGGCGTCGTTCACCTCGCAGCACGGCCCGAACGCCAAGGTCTCCCTCGACGAGCTGCGCAGCGAGCTGACCCAGATCCGCAACCAGGGTTGGGCGATGCAGGACGAGGAGCTCGCCTACGGCCTGCGCTCGATCGCCGGTCCGGTCGCGGTCCAGGACGGTCGGGTCGTGGCCGGGGTCAACCTCGCGGTGCAGGCGCGCGACTGGTCGACGCAGCGGATCGTGCGCGAGCTGCAGCCCGCGCTGCTCGAGACCTGCGCCGAGATCTCGGCACTCGGAGCCGGGGCCAGCTGATGCCGCGCCTGGCCAAGCTGTCGCCGGCGTCCCTCGACGACGACCAGCGCGCTGTGTACGACGCCGTGGCCGGTGGCCCGCGCGCCGCCGGACCTCAGCTGTTCCGGCTCGTCGACGACGAGGGCGGGCTCGAGGGTCCGTTCAACGCCTTCCTGCTCCAGCCGCGGCTGGGCCTGGCCCTGCAGGCCGTGGGCAGCGCCGTCCGCTACGAGACCACCCTGTCCGACCGTGCCCGCGAGGTCGCGATCCTGGTCGTCGCCGCCGTGCGCGACTCGGCGTTCGAGTGGCACGCGCACGAGGCGGTGGGGCGTCACGTCGGGCTCACCGAGGCCGAGCTCGAGTCCGTCGGGGCCGGTCGGTACGACGACGCTGCCGGCCGACGAGCGGCTGGTCGCCAGACTGACCCGCGAGCTGCTCGACGCGGGCGACCTCGGCGACGAGAGCTACGACGAGGCCGTCGACACCCTCGGCCTCCCGCAGCTGTTCGAGCTGCTCACCCTCGTGGGCTACTACGACACCCTCGCCCTCCAGCTGCGCGTCTTCCGGGTCCCGGCGCCGCCCGCTTGACACTGTCGGCGCACGTGACATGCTTTGCGAAAGTCACTTTCGCAGAATGAGAGAAGCGCATGAAGCTCGTGACGTTCGACGACGGCCGGGTCGGCTACCTCGACGGCGAGGAGATCGTGGAGCTCGCCACCGCCTCCACCCGTGAGTACTTCGAGCGCGGCGGTGCGGTCGAGGAGACCGGGGCCCGAGTGCCGCTGGCCGAGGCCACCCTGCGCGCGCCGATCGTCCCGAAGAAGTTCTTCCACACGGCCGGCAACTTCGCCGACCACCACGAGGAGCTGCAGGCCGTCGACTGGTCGCACCCCGTGCACAAGGGCATCGTGTTCTTCCAGAACGTCGACGCGATCATCGGTCCCGACGAGGCCATCGTCTATCCCGAGGGCCTGACCAAGGAGCTCGACTACGAGCTCGAGCTCGGCATCGTGATCGGCAAGAGCGGCAAGTTCTTCGGCCCGGACGAGGCCGAGGACTACATCGCCGGCTACCTCGTCTTCAACGACATCACCGCTCGCGACATCCAGCGCCGCGAGATGCAGTCCGGGGTCTTCTCCTTCTCCAAGGCGATCGACACCTTCTGCCCGATCGGCCCGTGGATCGTCACCAAGGACGAGGTGCCCGACCCCCAGAACATGCCGATGCAGCTGCGGGTCAACGGCGACGTGCGCCAGCAGGGCAACACCGCCCAGATGCGGATCTCCATCCCGCACCTGGTGGCGCACCACTCCGCGCAGGGCTACAGCGCGGGCGACATCATCACGACCGGCACCATCTCCGGCGTGGCCGCGATCCAGCCCAACCCGTTCGACTTCTACCTCCAGCCCGGCGACCAGATCGAGGCCGAGATCGAGGGCGTCGGCACCCTGCGCAACCACGTCGTCGCGTGGAAGGAAGCCCACGACACCGAGCCCTACACGACGGACCTCTACTCCTCCGACGTCGACAGCTGATGCGGCTGGGCTCCGTCGACGGTCGCGCCGTCCTGGTCTCGGACGGCCGGGCGCTGGACGTCGAGGCGGCGTCGGGCTCGCTGCCCGCCGACGTGGTCGCGCTCCTCGGGCGCTGGGACGACCTCGTCGCCTGGGCGCCGGACGCCGACTGGAGTGCGGCGTACGACGTCACCGCGGAGCGGCTCGGTCCGCCCGTGCCGGCGCCGCGGCAGGTGTTCGCGATCGGGCTCAACTACGCGCCGCACGCGGCCGAGGCGGGCTTCACCCCGCCGGAGCAGCCGATGGTGTTCACGAAGTTCCCGAGCTGCATCGTCGGACCGGTCGCCACCGTCACGCTGCCGCCGGGCAACGTCGACTGGGAGATCGAGGTGGTCGCCGTGGTCGGTCGCGGGGGCTTCCGGATCCCGCGTGAGGATGCCTGGGACGCCCTGGCCGGGCTCACCGTCGGGCAGGACCTCTCCGAGCGGGTGGCCCAGCTCGCCGGCACCCCGCCGCAGTTCTCCCTCGCCAAGTCGCACCCCGGCTTCGGCCCGACCGGCCCGGTGCTGGTGACGACGGACGAGCTCGAGGACCCCGAGGACGTCGGCTTCGAGTCCCGGATCGGTGACGAGGTGATCCAGCACGGCCGCACGTCACAGATGATCTTCCCGATCGACGCCCTCGTCGAGCACATCTCCGCGACCTGCCCGCTGCTCCCGGGCGACCTGATCTTCACCGGCACGGACGAGCTCGGCGATCCCGAGGACATCGGCTTCGAGTCACGGATCGGCGACGAGGTGATCCAGCACGGCCGCACCTCGCAGATGGTCTTCCCGATCGACACCCTCGTCGAGCACATCTCCGCGACCTGCCCGCTGCTGCCCGGCGACCTGATCTTCACCGGCACTCCGGGTGGCGTCGGCAACAGACGGACGCCACAGCGTTTCCTCCAGGACGGCGAGGTGCTCGTCAGCCGGATGGACGGCGTCGGGGAGATCCGCCAGACCTTCGTCGGAGAGTCCGGGACCTGACCGAGTCCATCTGCCGGAGGTGGGCGCCGGATCCACGGCGCCGTGCCGGATACTCGCGGGGTGGATCCCCTCTCGTCGCCCCCGGACGAGGAGGCGACCGCAGAGCTCCTCCGCTGGCGCGGACTCTTCGACCGGCTTCCGGCCGTGGTCGCCTTCTGGGACCGGGACCTTCGCAACGTGATGGCGAACCAGGCGTACAAGGACTGGTTCGGCTTCACGCCCGGTCAGATGAAGGGGCGCTACGTCGGCGACGTGCTCGGCGAGCGGGGCCTGGAGGAGGTGCGCCCGCACATGCTGGCGGCCCTCGCCGGCGAGGAGCGGACCTTCGAGCGGGAGCTGCCCAGACCGGACGGCGGCACCAGGCACGCCCGGGTCTCCTACGTGCCGGAGACCGTGGACGGCGAGGTGATCGGGTTCTACGTGCTGGCCACCGACGTCACCCCGCAGGTGGAGTCGGGCCGGGACCTCCTCGAGGCCCAGGCCCTGGCGGGCATGGGCAGCTACACCTTCCGCCCACCCGGCCAGGTCGAGTTCTCCCCGGAGCTCCTGCGCATCATGGGGCGCGACCCCGCGGGCGCGAGCCCGTCGCTCGAGGAGTTCCTCGAGATGGTGCACCCCGACGACATCCGTGGTGTCGAGGAGGCCCGGGCCAAGGCCGACCAGGGGCTCGAGTACGAGGCGAGCTACCGGATCATCCTCGACGACGGCACCGATCAAGCACCTGCACAGCCGCACCCGGCAGGTGCTCGACGCGGCAGGCGACGTCGTGCTCCTGCGCGGTGTCATGCAGGACGAGACCGGGTCCCAGCGTGCGGCTGCCGAGCTCGAGTCCATCAACAACCTGCTCTCGGACCTCATCGGCGTCCTCGGCCACGACCTCAAGCAGCCGATCGCCATCGTCCGCGGGTACCTCGAGCAGACCGTCGAGGACTGGGAGGTCACCTCGGAGGCCGAGCGCCTGCAGCACGTGCAGACCGCCCTGCGGGCCGCGGGCAGGATGGAGGGGCTGCTGCAGGACCTCCTGACCATGGTGAACCTCGACGCCGGGAAGCTCGAGTGCCGGACGGCCCGGATCCACCTGGCATCGCTGCTCGACGAGATCTGCGAGGAGATGACGACCGACCTGCACCCCGACGTCGAGGACGACGTCTACGTCGACGCCGACCCGGTGCACCTGCGCCAGATCATGGCCAACCTGCTGGGCAACGCACAGCGCTACGGCCGAGCGGCCGTACGTGCTCCGGGCGGGCACCCAGGGGGGAGGCGTCACGATCTCGCTGCGCGACCACGGGGAGGGCGTTCCTCCGGAGTTCGTCCCCCGGCTCTTCGACAGGTTCAGCCGCGCGGCCACGGGCATCGCCGCCACCGTCGGCGGCACCGGCTTCGGCCTCTACCTCGTCCGCCAGCTGGCTCACGCGAACAACGGCGACGCGACGTACGAGCCGGCCGAACCGACCGGCTCGATCTTCAGCGTGCACCTGCTCGGCTCACGTGCCTGAGCGGGCATCCAGCTGATCAGTAGGGCTCGATCATCTCGGCGCGCTCGACGAAGGCGTCGGAGTGCTCACGCCCACCCAGCATGACGGCAGCGATGAGAGCGGCGAGCAGGGCGGCGATCCCGCAGACCAGGTAGCCGATCGCATAGCCGTGCGAGAGAGCGTGCAGGGCGACGTCCTTGAGCGGGTTGAACGGCTCGAGCTTGCCGTCCGGCCCCGGAACCTGCGCCGGCACCGCGTTGGCTCCCAGAGGGCCGGACCTGACGGCGCCGACGGCCGCCTCGACCGATTCCTTCTTGTCGGCGGGCACGTGCGCGGGCGCGGCGTAGAAGGCCTCGAGTGCCTTCTGCAGCGAGGGCGAACCCGCGATCTTCGCGCTGATGGAGTTGGCGGCGCTGGTCAGGGCGATCGAGCCGACGATGGCCGGCCCGAGCGTCAGGCCGAAGTCGCGCAACATGCTGGTCGCGCCGCTGGCCATGCCCGCCTTCTGGGTGGGCACGCTGTTGACCGCGACCACGGTGATCGCCGTGACCGCGGTCTTGAAACCGGCACCGATGACCAGCAGAGGAACCGCGATGGCCAGGATCGAGAAGTTCGTGGCGGGGATGGTCGAGATCACCACGTCGCCGATGCCGATGAGGGCCATGCCGACCGCGAGCACCCAGCCGGGGTTGAAGCGCTGCAGCACCTTGCTGCTGACCGGGAAGAGGACGACGCCCATGATGTTCAGCAGGACGAAGGCGATCGAGGTCTTCAAGGGCGAGTACCCCTGGATCGCCGAGAGCCGGATGCTGGTCGCGTACGCCGTGCCGAGGTAGGCGAACATGCCGAGCACGGTGACCACCGCCGACACGGTGAACATCCGGTTGCTGAAGAGGTCGAGCTGGATCAACGGCCGGTCGACGCGCTGCTCGATGAGCACGAAGATGACCATGAAGACGGCGGCGCCGACGAACGCACCGATCACCAGCGGGCTGCCCCACCCGTCCTCGGCGCCCTGGATGACGGCGTAGAGCAGGGAGAAGAGCGACAGCGCGATCGCGATCTGGCCCGGCCAGTCCAGCGAGCGACCCTCCGGAGCGGAGGAGTCCTGGGCCCAGACCAGCGTGACCAGCGCACTGGCCAGTGCGATCAACGCCATGGCGAGGAACGCGTAGCGCCAGCTGGCGAACTCTCCACCCGAGTGCTCGATCCTCGCCAGGAAGCCGCCCACCACCGGGGAGACGAAGCCACCGGCGGTCAGGGCAGCCGCCCAGAGGGAGATGGCGTGAGCTCGCTCCTGGACGGTGTGGGTGCCGGCGGCGAGCATGGCGATCGACGTCGGGAAGATGGCGGCGGCGCCCAGACCGGCGATGACCTGGCCGGTGAGCAGCCAGCCCACGCCGTCCGACGGGGTGAAGAAGCCGATGAGCCCACCGACGACGACCAGCGCCGAGCCCGCCGCGAGCAGCCGCTTGCGTCCGAACAGGTCGCCGACGACTCCGAAGGACAGCTCGAAGAGGGTGACCGGGACCAGGAACGCGTCCGAGACCCAGGTCAGCTGGGTGGAGGACAGCCCGAGGTCCTGGTTGATGTAGCCGTTGATGACGGCCGGGATGCTGAGGCCGAACTGGGCGACGAAACAGGCCGAGATGGCAGCGACCAGGGTGCCGGTGGTCAGCTTGGGCAGCGAGGTGCCCGCACGGGTGACGTCGGTCTCACTCATGCACGCGAGCCAATCACAACAGACATCCGAAGTACAGGTTTCCTGATGATTTTTCCGAGCCCGTGGACGGCGCTACGCGTGGTCCTTCGCGGCGGGGGCGGGCGTGCGCAGCGCCTCGCGGCACAGCTCGAGGGAGGCCCGCAACGTCTGGGCGTCGCCGGCCGGGAGCAGCGACAGCATCCGGGTCTCCAGCGCGGCGACCTGGGGCCGCAGATGGTCGCAGCAACCGCCGGCCTTCCGGGGTCAGCGCGATCACGAGGCGTCGCCGGTCGGCGAGGTCGCGGTGCCGCTCGATCAGGCCGCGGTCGAGCAGGGCGGTCACCATGTCGGCCATGCTCTGCGCGGTGACGAAGGAGTGCCGCGCCAGGTGGGCGGAGGTGAGGTCGGGATGCCGCTCGAGCACGGTCAACGCCGTGTACTGCAGCGCGGTGAGGCCGGCAGGGCGGGTGAGGTCGTCGAGCTCGGACCGGACGGCGAGCTCGACCTGCTTCATCAGGTAGAGCATCGTCGAGCGGGACTGCCGCCGGCGCGGCCGGTCGTGGGGGTCATCGGCGGCTCCTCAGGCCGGCGGGGCGCCGACGCCGTCACATGGTAGGAGGCTCACGGAAGCCCCAGGACCTTGGCGGCGTTGTGCTTCAGGATTCCCGGCCACCGGTCCTCGTCGATGCCGAGGCTCGGCGAAGTCCTCCAGCCAGCGCTCGGGAGAGATCAGCGGGTAGTCGGTGCCGAAGAGCACCTTGTGGCTGAGCATGCCGCCGGCCGCCCGGACCAGCTCGGGCGGGAAGTACTTCGGCCGCCACCCGGAGAGGTCGATGAAGACGTTCGACTTGTGCGTCGCCATCGAGATCGCCTCGGCCTGCCAGGGCACCGAGGGGTGCGCCAGGATCACGGTGAGGCCGGGGAAGTCGGCGGCGACGTCGTCGAGCAGCAGCGGGTTGGAGTAGCGCAGCTTGATGCCGCGCCCACCGGGCAGTCCGGCGCCGATGCCGTTCTGGCCGGTGTGGAAGAGCGCGGGGACGCCGAGCTCCTCGATGGCGGCCCACAACGGGGTGAAGGCCGGCTCGTTCGGCGAGAACGCCTGCAGGCTCGGATGGAACTTGAAGCCGCGCACGCCGTGCTCCTCCACCAGGCGGCGGGCGCGGTCCACGGCGGCGGCTCCCTGGTGCGGGTCGACGGAGCCGAAGGGGATCAGGACGTCGGCGTGCTCGGCGGCCGCCTCCGCGATCCGCTCGCTCGACAGGGCCGGATGACCGGTCGCGGTCGTGGCGTCGACGGTGAAGACGACCGCCGCCATGCCCGGCGTCGCGGTAGCGGGTGGCCAGGTCGGCCACGGTCGGCGTGCGGTTGTCCGACCCCTTGAAGTACGCCGCCGAGGCGTCCATGAGCTCGTCGTCGAGGGAGAGGTGCCCGTGCTCGTCGGACTCGACGTGCACGTGGACGTCGATCGCGGTGATCGCGTCCAGGTCGATCCGGGGGACGTACCTGCTCACGGGGCGACCTCTCGTAGACGGGACTTCAGCAGCTTGCCGGAGGCGTTGTGCGGCAGCTCGGGCACGAACACCACCGACCTCGGCAGCTTGTAGCGGGCCAGCCGCCCGTCGAGGTGCGCGAGCAGGGTCGGCTCGTCCAGCTCCTGCTCCCGGCGTACGACGACGAAGGCGCGGCCCACCTCGCCCCACCGCTCGTCCGGCACGCCGATCACGGCGCACTCGGCGACGGCGGGGTGCGTGTGCAGCGCCTGCTCGACCTCGGCCGGATAGACGTTCTCGCCACCGGAGATGTACATGTCCTTGAGCCGGTCGACGATCCGCAGGTAGCCCTCGTCGTCGCGGATCGCGACGTCACCGGTGTGCAGCCAGCCGCCCTCGAAGGCGCGTGCGGTCGCGTCCTCGTCCTGCCAGTAGCCCGGGGACACGTTGGGGCCGGAGACCAGCACCTCGCCGGGCTCATCCGTCCTCTGCCTCGCGGTCGTCGACGACCACGCGCACGTCGGCGAAGAAGCAGGACGTGCCCGCCGAGCCGAGCTTGCGGACGCCGTCGGCGGCGCGCAGCATCGTCGCTCCCGGGAGAGGCCTCGGTCAGGCCGTAGCCCTGGATGATCATCAGCCCGCGGTCGAGCCAGGTGTGCAGCAGCGCCTCGGGGATCGGCGCGCCGCCGCTCAGGGCCAGCCGCAGGCTGCCCAGGTCTGCCTCGGCGAAGCGCGGGGCGGCCGACGAGCGCGAGGTACATCGAGGTGACGCCGAAGAGCAGCGTGACCCGCTCGGACTCGATCAGGTCGACTGCCCGCGCCGGGTCGAACCTGGCCTCGATCAGCGCGGTGCCGCCCTTGAGCACCGTGGGGAAGAGCACCTGGTTCAGCGCTGCGGTGTGGAACAGCGGCGCGGTCACCAGCGCGACCTCGTCGCTGCCGAGGTCGATGTCGACGAGCAGGTTCACGACGTTCCACACGACGTTGCCGTGGGTGAGCATCACGCCCTTGGGGCGGCCGCTCGTGCCCGAGGTGTACTGGATCATGAAGAGGTCGTCGAGGCCGATCGGCTCGTCGATCTCGGAGGCGTCGTCGCCCGCGAGGTCGTCGAGCCCTGCTCCGGCGGCGCGGGTGAAGACCACCGTGTCGATCTCGAGCGCCGTCGCCCGCGGGAGTGCGGATCGCGCTCGGCCAGGACGTCCTCGACGACGAGCAGCCGTGCGCCGCTGTGGTCGAGCACGTAGGCCAGCTCGGGCGGCGCCAGCCTGGTGTTGACCGGCACGAGCACCGCGCCCAGCCTGGCGGTGGCGAGCATCGTGAGGACCATCTCGACGGAGTTCAGCCCGAGGAACGCGACGCGGTCGCCTCGCTCGACGCCCCGGGCGCGCAGTCCGTGCGCGAGCCGGGTGGCGGCCGGTCGAGCTCGCCGTACGACATGGCGCATGCCGTCCTGGACGAGCGCCGGCTTCGCCGGCGTCATCCGGGCCCGTCGGCGGGGCCACGACCCGAGTCCCTGGTCCCTCATCGGCTCGGCCCTCCTCGACGCGGTGCCGAGGCGGACAGCCCGAGCCGGTCCTTGAGGGCGAGGAGCTCGCGCAGTGCCCGGTCACGACGGGCGAGGACCTCGCGCTCCTGCCCGCCGAGCTCCTCGGCGACGCCCGTCGACGAGCTGTTCGGTCGAGCTCGGGCGGTCAGCTCGGGCTCCCCGAGGTCGGCCCACCAGTCGACCATGGGCGGGCCCAGGTGCTCCAGCACGTGCGCCAGTCCCCCGGGCCCGCCGGAGAGGTGCTGGGTCGCGATCGGGCCCAGCAGCGCCCACCGCAGGCCCGGGCCCGACGAGACGGCGAGGTCCAGGTCGGCGACGGAGATGGCGCCCGCGACGCACGAGGTCGTAGGCCTCGCGCCAGAGCGCCGCCTGGAGGCGGTTGACCACGTGCCCGGGCAGCTCGGCGCGCACCCGCACCGGCCGCCGACCGAGCGCCGTCATCAGCCGCCATCGTCGCCGTCGACGGCCTCCTCGGACGTCAGCCGCCCGCCGACGACCTCGACCAGCGGCACGAGGTGCGGCGGGTTGAACGGATGCGCGACGACGACGCGCTCGGGGTGCCGGCACGCGTCCTGGAAGGAGCTCGGGTCCGAACCCCGACGAGCTGCTGGCGAGCACGACGTCGGGCGCCGCAGCCTCGTCGAGGGCGGCGAAGAGCGTGCGCTTGAGGTCCAGCCGCTCCGGACCCGACTCGATGACGAAGTCGGCGCCTCCGGCGGCGGCCGCCGGGTCGGCGTGGAAGTGCAGCCGGTCGAGCGGCGCCCGGGTCGGCGTCGAGCTCGACGAGGTGGTCGGCGACCGCCGCCCGCAGCCGCTCCTCGGCCCCCGGCGCCGGGTCACTGGCGTGCACCGTCGACGCCGTGGGAGAGGGCGAGGGCGCACCCAGCTGCCGCCGATCGACCCGGCACCGATGACCGCAACGCGTGCCCAGCCCGCTCCGCGTGGGCGCGGTCACCGGGCCCCCGCCTCCGGCGGCGCGCTCGGCGGCGAGCGCGAGGAACGCGTCCAGCGACGCGGGGTCGGCGAGCGCGTCGCGGCTGACCACCTGGGCCGCGGGGACGCCCTGGAGGATCCGCTTCACCGGGAGCTCCAGCTTCTTGCCGGTCAGGTTGCGCGGCACCGCCGGCACCGCGAGCACCCGGTCGGGCACGTGCCGGGGCGACAGGTAGGCGCGGAGGACGGAGCGGATGGTGCGCACCAGCGCGTCGTCGAGCCGTCGCGGTCGGTGGCACGAACAAGATCAGCTCGCCGTTGCCGCCCGCGGGGTCCTCGAGGTGGACGACCAGGCTGTCCGTGACCTCGGGCAGCTCCTCGACGACCCGGTAGAACTCGGCGGTGCCGAGCCGCACCCCGCCGCGGTTGAGGGTGGCGTCGCTGCGGCCGGTGACGACGCAGCTGCCGTCCGGCTCGAAGACGATCCAGTCGCCGTGACGCCAGATCCCGGGGTAGCGGTCGAAGTAGGTGTCGCGCAGCCGGCTGCCGTCCGCATCGCCCCACAGGCCCAGCGGCATCGACGGCATCGGCGCCGTCACGACGAGCTCCCCCGGCTCGCCGACCACCTCGTTGCCGTCCTCGTCGAACGCGTGCACGTCGACGGCGAGGGCACGTCCCGAGATCATCCCCGCCCGCACGGGCAGCAGCGGGTTGTTCTGCACCAGGCCGCTGCAGACGTCGGTGCCGCCGCTGCCCACGTTGAGCTGGACGTCGGGGCCGAGCTGCTCGCCGATCCAGGCGTACCCCTCGGGCGGCAGCGGTGCACCGGCGGAGCCCACGACCCGGATCCGCAGCTCGAGATCGGACAGGTCCATGCCCGAGCCGAGCGGCAGGCCATCAGGAAGCCCGGGCTGGCGCCCATCAGCGTCGCCCCGGTCTCCTCGGCGAGCCGCCACTGCCACCCGAGGTCGGGGTACGCCGGGTCGCCGTCGACCATCACGATGGTCGCCCCGACGAGAAGCCCGGAGACGAGCGCGTTCCACATCATCCACGCCGTCGTGGAGTACCACAGCACCACGTCGCCGCGCCGAGGTCCCAGGAGAGCGCGTGGTTCTTCAGGTGCTCGAGCACGATCCCCCCGTGCCCGTGCACGATCGCCTTCGGCTTTCCCGTCGTGCCCGAGGAGAAGAGCACGACCAGGGGGTGGTCGAACGCGACTGGCGTGGTCGCCGCCAGCGGCTCGGTGACGGCGGCGAGGGCACGCGGCCACGACGCCGCGGATCGACGCGCCAGTCGCCGTACTCGATGTCCAGGACGTGCCGCACGCTCGGCAGCGCCGCGACGATCTCCTCCACCTCGGCGCCGCGGTCGACGTCCTTGCGCCCGTAGCGGTAGCCGCCGGCGACGAGGAGCACGACCGGCTCGACCTGGCCGAACCGGTCGATCACGCTGCGCGGCCCGAACTCGATCGCACAGCTCGTCCACACGGCGCCCAGCCCGGCGGCCGCCAGGAAGGCCACCAGCGCCTCGGGGCTGTTCGGCAGGTAGCCGGCCACCCGGTCGCCCGGGCCGACGCCGAGGTCGGCGAGCACGCGGCGAGCGCGCGCGACCTGCTCGCGCAGCTCGCCCCACGTCAACGCAGGTCGGGACGGGTCTGCGACCGCACGTGCACGGCGACGTCGGCGTCGGCGGCACCCGCGCCGCGCAACGCGTGCTCGGAGTAGTTGAGCAGCGAGCCGGGGAACCATCGCGCGCCGGGCATCATGCGCTCGGGCAGCACAGCGCCGCGCCTGCCGTGGTCGGTCACCTCGAAGAAGTCCCAGACCGCCGACCAGAAGCCCTCGAGGTCGTCGACGGACCAGCGCCACACCGCGTCGTGGTCGCGCAGGTCGAGGCCACGGTGCTCGCGCACCCAGGACAGGAACTGGCCGATCCGGCTGGTTCCAGGACGTCCGCGGGCGGACTCCACAAGACGTCCCCGGCGTCGACCGGGCGGCAGCCGGCGTCGGCTCACCGGTCGGTCACCTTCTCGGCGCGCCCTTCGAGGAAGTCCTGCATGCGCGTCTTGGCGTCGTCGGTGCCCTGGGCGATCGCGGCCATCATCGCCTCCATGAAGTAGCCCTCGCGCGGGCCCGCCTCGGCGATGCGCGGCAGCGCCTGGATGATCGCGAAGTTCGTCTGCGGGGCGTTCTCGGCGATCCGGGTGGCGAGGCCGAGCGCGGCCGACAGCCCGGTCGCCGTCGTCGACGACGTACTGCGACAGCCCGATCGCCAGCACCCTCCTCGGCGTCGTACCGGCGGCCGGTGAGCATCAGGTCCGCCATCCGGGCGACGCCGATCAGTCGTGGCACGCGGACCGACGCGCCACCGCCGACGAAGATCCCGCGCATCCCCTCGGGCAGGGCGTAGAAGGTGGACCGCTCGGCCACGCGCAGGTGCGCGGCCGCCGCGAGCTCGAGACCGCCGCCGACGACGGCGCCCTTGAGGGCGGCGACGACGGGGACCGGGCCGAACTCGACCTGCTCGAACGCGCGGTGCCACATGCGCGAGTGGCGCACCCCGGAGAGCGTGTCCCGCTCCCCCATCTCGGAGAGGTCGAGGCCGGCACAGAAGTGGTCACCCTCGGCGTCGATCACCACGCAGGCGATGTCCTCCGGGAGGGTGGTGAAGAACCGCTCGATGCCCAGCACCGCCTCGTCGCCCAGGGCGTTGCGCTTGGCCGGGCGGGCCAGGGTCAGGACGGCGACCTTGCCGGAGCGCGTCGCACGGAGGGTGTGGGGCAGGTCGACGTCGAGGACGTCCGAGGCGGGCGCGTCCGGCACAGGCAGGATCTCCTAAAAAACAGGTTTCCTGATTGTTTATCAGGACCGCCCGACGGTCAAGTCCCGTGCCGCCCGCCGACGGCACCACCTAGGATGGCGCCGGACCGGCGGTCGGGCGCCGGCTGTCGCCCCCACTCACACCCACGGGTCTCCATGAATCGTCTGGCCGTCAGCGCCCTCGTCGCGCCGCTGGTGGTCCTGGCACTCTCGGGCCCGGGGACGGCGTCCACGGCGCTGCCGACCACGGTGCAGCCCGCGGCGTGCAAGCCGAGCCCCACCGTGCTGCACGCGCAGGCGCAGCCGGTACCCGGACTGTCGCCGCAGCAGATCCAGAACGCCACCGCGATCATCAACGCGGCCGCACCGCTGAAGGTCCCCGAGCGCGGTCAGACCCTCGCGGTGATGACAGCCCTCGAGGAGACCTCGCTGAAGGGCTCCACGACCTTCGCACCGGACTTCTACCGGGCACTGACGAAGGTGAAGGGCTGGCCGAACCTGCCACCGACGCTGGCGGCGCACGCTGCCCGGCGCAACCTCGACCCGGACGTGTATGCACCCTTCTGGGCCAAGGCCGGCACCGTGGTCAGCGCCCTGACGAGCGGAAGCGGCGTCGCCGGGATGCAGAACCTCGCGGCTCGGGCCCAGGCCGTCGCCGACTGCGAGGCCGCCACCATCGGAGGACGGTTCGCCCTCAACGGGGTCCGGTACGTCGGCCCGATCGCCCCGACCGTGCTGGCCACCAGGGCACTCGACCTCGCCAAGAACGGCGGCAGCAGCTGGCACGATCGTTGCCAGAACTTCGTGGCGGTCCTCGACGGCCGTCCGCACTCGGGCTACAGCACGGCCCTCGACGCCTGGCAGACCTTCGAGGCCGACGGGGTCGCCCATCCGGTCACGGGCAACGACGGCGTCGCGCCTCCGGTCGGTGCCTGGCTCTACTACCGCGACTCCACGAACCCGGCAGGTCACGTGGTCACCTACCTGGGCAACGGCCAGATCGCCAGCACCGACGTCTTCGCCAACGGGCGTGTGGGTGTCGGGCCCGCCTCGGCGATCACCGACGGGCCGTGGCGGATGCAGTACCTCGGGTGGGCTCCACCCTGGGGGACGGCATGAGCACGCGCACCGCGACGGTGGCGATGGTCTTCCTCGCCCTCGGAGCCTCGACCGGCTGTGCCTCGTCGGCAGGGAGCACCGCGGCGCACCACACTGCGGCGCAGCACTCGGCCGCGACCGCGGACTCCCCCGCACCGACGCCGCCGCCGACCCCGACCGCACCGGCCGGCACGCCGCTCGGAGCGGGACAGCGAGTGTGGGCGGCGTTCTCCCAGGGTGACCTGCCGTACGCCGCGTGGTGGGCCCACCTCAAGCCCCTGCTCTCGGACTCGGCCCAGGCCGTCTACGTCTACGACGACCCGCGCAAGATCCCGTCGATGAAGCTCACCGACAAGATCCGTCTCGCCCCCAAGCCGCCGGCCGAGCCCCGCTTCACCGCCGAGGTCGTCGTGCCCACCACCAAGGGCGTGTTCCGGCTGGACCTGGAACGCCACACCCTGAAGTCGCCCTGGCTGCTCTACGCGATCCAGTTCCCGCCCGGGGTGCAGTAGCCGATGCCCGGCACGCAGGGAGCACCGACGTCACCGCCCGCGCTCGACCCGGCCGTGGTGATCCGCTCCCGGCCGTACCTGATGGCGCTCGTGCTCGCTGCGGTCCTGGGCATCCCGATCTCCGGTGTCGCCTACGGCTTCCTGGCGTTGGTCAGCAAGAGCCAGAGCTACCTGTTCGACGACCTCCCGAACGACCTCTTCACCGGCCAGGTCCCGGCGTGGTGGCCCATCCCGATCGTGGCCGTGTGCGGAGTCCTGACCGCCCTGACCATCCGCTTCCTGCCCGGCAACGGCGGCCACTCGCCGGCCTTCGGCTTCCAGACCGGCGGCGGCCCACCCGTCGACCGGGAGCTGCCCGGCATCATCCTCGCCGCGCTGCTCACGCTCGGCCTGGGGGCTGTGCTCGGACCGGAGGCGCCCCTGATCGCCATCGGTGGTGGCCTGGCCGCACTGACCGTGCGGCTCCTGAAACGCGATGCACCGCCGATGGCGCTGACGATCATGGCCTCCGCCGGCAGCTTCGCCGCCATCAGCACCCTGCTCGGCTCGCCGATACTCGGCGGCTTCCTGATCATGGAGGTCGCGGGCGTGAGCGGCGCAACCCTCAGCCTGGTGGCGCTTCCCGGACTGCTCGCGTCGGGCTTCGGCGCTCTCGTCTTCGTCGGCCTGGACAACTGGAGCGGGCTGGGCACCTTCTCGTTGGCGCTCCCGTCCGTGCCCCCAGCCGTGGACCCGACCGTGGCCACCATGGGCTGGGCCCTGGTCATCGGTGTGGTCGGCGCGTTGCTCGGCTGGGGGGTTCGCTCGCTCGGGCTTGCGCTTCGTCCCGTCGTGCACCTCAACAGACTCGTCGTGACCACCGTCTTCGGTGCCCTCGTCGGCCTGTCGGCGGCGATCTACCAGATCGTCTCCGGCCACAGCTTCACCCAGGTGCTGTTCTCCGGCCAGGACGCCCTGCCGGAGCTGGTCGAGCACGCCACCGACTACTCCGTCGGGGCACTGCTCCTGCTCGCCGCCTGCAAGATGCTCGCGTACGGACTGTCGTTGAGCGCGTTCCGTGGTGGCCCGGTGTTCCCCGCCATGTTCGTCGGAGCTGCCGTGGGCATCGCGATGAGCGGGCTCCCCGGCATGAGCCTGGCTCCGGCGATCGCCACCGGGATCGGCGCGATGTGTGCGGCGATGTTGCGCCTGCCCCTGACCTCGGCACTGCTGGCCACCTTGCTGCTGGGCAGTGACGGCGTCTCGGTGACGCCACAGGTCGTGGTCGCGGTCGTGGTCGCCTTCGTGATCACCAGCGTGCTTCCCGTGCCGGGTCCGAAGGAGCCACCACACCCCGCCTGAGCCGCGTACGCGCGCTGCGACCGCGGGTCGTCCGTTCCGGGGGAGGTGCGCGGCCGTGCCGATGGCGAGACTCGAGGCATGGTGGCAGCGGACGCGCCGTCCGGGCAGGTGCTGGCGCTGCCGGTCGGTGCGGCGTGGGCGTTCCGTGCGGTGCGCGTCAACGAATGGGTGCGCGACCGGTTCTGGACGATCCCGGTCGTCCTGGTCCTGGCCGGTGTGCTCACGGCCGTGGTCGTCTGCCGGCCCGACCTGCTCGGTCTCCCCACCGACTGGGACCTCGGGCACGTCGTCCGGATCCGTACGGCGAACACGATGCTGCAGGTGATGGCGTCCTCGATGCTCACCTTCGTCGGAGTCGTCTTCGCGATCACCCTCGTCGGGCTCCAGCTGGCGAGCTCGCAGCTCTCCCCACGCGTCATCCGCACGTTCGTGAGGTCGGGCGTCACCAAGACCGCGTTCGGCGTCTTCCTGGCGACCTTCGCCTTCGCGGTGACCGGGTTGGCCTTCGACAACGTCGACGACGTCGCCGCCGCGTCCCGCACCGTCGGCGCAGCCGTGGCGATGCTGGGCGTGGCCATCGCCGTCTTCATCGTCTACGTCACCGCCACCATGCGCTTGCTCGAGGTGGGGTGGGTGATCACGGCGGTCGCGAACGAGGCCAGGGTGGCGATCCGGCACACCTCGCCGCCGGCGTCCGCCTACGTGCCCGCAGACGCACCGACGCTCACGGATGAGTCGCACACCATCCACCTCAGGAGCACCGACACCCGGGGCTTCAGAGGGGTGCTCGGAACGGTGCTCGGGATCGATCGGCACCGGCTCGTGCAGCTCGCGCACACGCACGAGTGCGTGATCGAGCTGCTCCCCCGGATCGGCGAGTACGTGCCCACCGGCGGCGCCGTGTTCGCCGTCCACGGAGGGTCACCGCCCAGGCGACCGTGAGGCGCTGGCCTGCCTGAGCCTGGGCCGTGCCCGCACGTTGTACCAGGACCCGACGTTCGGGATCCGCCAGCTGGTCGACGTCGGGACGCAGGCACTCTCACCCGCCATCAACCAGCCCTCCACCACCGTCCAGGTGATCGATCGACTCCACGACCTGTTGCTACGGCTCGGGTGGGTGCCGATGCCGACCGGCCTGCACGTCGACGCCGACGGGGTGGTCCGCCTCGTGGAGCCGACCCACGACGGGTCGTACCTGCTGAACCTGGCCTTCCAGGAGATCAGCCAGCTGGGCTCCTCCTCGTGGCACGTGACCCGGCGCCTTGCCGCGGCGTACGACGACCTCGCCGTCGCCTCCCCCGAGGACTGGCAACCCACCCTCGCGAGCCTGCGGGCGTCGCTCGAGCGGATGTCCCGCGAGCGCTCGCCGGCCCTGTGGGACGGCGGGACCGCCGTCTTCCCTGACCGGCTCGGCCTCGGCTAGGCGCGAGATGAACATCCTCGATGGACTGACCGAGCTGTTCGTGGTGGCGACGGTGTCGGCGCTCGCTCCCGTCGTCTCGGCACTGATCCCGAAGGTCCGGGTGCCGCAGGTCGTGCTGCTGATCCTCGGCGGTGTCCTGATCGGGCCGTTGGGCCTGGGCGTCGCGGTCTCCCCCGCGATCCAGCTGATCTCGAACGTCGGGTTGGGTTTCGTGTTCCTGCTCGCCGGGTTCGAGATCGACCCGTCGATGCTGCTCGCTCGCGCGGGCCGGCTGGGGCTCTGGGGGTGGCTGAGCTCGCTGGTCGTCGGCGGGTCGCTCGTCGGACTGCTCGCCTGGTTCGGCTTCGTGCACGCCTTCGTGCCGGTGGCCCTCGCCCTGACCACGACCTCGCTGGGCACCGTGCTGCCGATCCTGCGCGAGCACGGCCTGCTGGGCCGGGCCTTCGGGCGCTACTTCCTCGCCGCGGGGGCGGTCGGCGAGCTGTTCCCGATCCTGGCCATCGCCGTCTTCCTCGGCGTGAACAGCCGGCTCTCGGCGTTGCTCTCGATCCTCGTCATCGCCCTGATCGCCGTGGGGCTGGCCGCCCTTCAGCGGCTGCTGCGGGGTCGACGACTCGCGACGATCGTCTCCCAGGGTGCCGACACCACCGGGCAGACCACCTTGCGCTTCGCGATCCTGCTCCTGCTCGGCCTGCTCGTGCTTGCGGGAGAGTTCGGCCTGGACGTCGTGCTCGGTGCGTTCCTGGCGGGTGTCGTGCTGCGGCGATGGGCGCCGGCGGAGCTGCACTCGTTCGAGGGAAAGCTGGACGCGATCGGGTACGGCTTCTTCATCCCGGTCTTCTTCGTCAGTGCCGGCATGGGGCTGGACCTCCAGTCCATCGTTGACGCCCCTGCCCGCCTCTTCGTCTTCCTCGTCCTGCTGCTGGCGGCACGTGGGCTTCCGGTCCTGTTCGTCTACCGTCGCGCGTTGGTCCTGCGGGAGCGGGTCCAGCTCCTGCTGTGCACGGCAACGACCCTGCCGCTGGTCGTGGCGCTCACCACGATCGGGCTGGCGAGCGGGACGATGCTGCCCGAGAACGCGGCGGCACTCGTGGGCGCCGGGGTGCTGTCGGTGATGCTCTTCCCGCTGTGCGCGGTGCTGCTCGACCGACCGGTGCAGGCGCTGACCGAGGTCGCGCGATGAGGGCGGATCGAGCCGATGCGCGAGGTAGCACCGAGTCACGGTGGCCGATGGCGGTGGCGGTCGCCACCGCCATGGTCCTCACCTATGTGTTGCCCGACGGCTTGAGGCTGGCACCGCGCTGGCTGCTGCCGACGGTCGAGGGGCTGCTGCTGCTCGCCCTGATCGCGGGCGACCCGGGCCGGATCTCTCGGCGGTCGACGGCACTGCGTGCGACCGCGATCGCGCTCATCATCGTGATGGCGCTCGGGGCGGTCTGGTCGACGATCAAGCTGGTCGACGACATCGTCCACGCGGGCAGCCACACCAGCTCCGCGTCAGCCCTGCTGTCAGCAGGAGGAATCGTGTGGTCGGGCACCGTCCTCGCCTGTGCCCTGCTGTACTTCGAGCTCGACAGCGGCGGCCCTGCTGCTCGTGCCGAGGGAGTGGTGCGGACGCCCGACCTGGCGTTCCCGCAACACCTCAATCCGGAGCTGAACGCTGTCCGGCTGGCGCCCGCAGTTCATCGACTACCTCTACCTGGGCATGACCAATGCGACCGCGTTCAGCCCCACCGACGTGATGCCTCTCGCCCCGTGGGCGAAGATCGTGATGGCGGTCCAGTCCGTCATTTCGCTGGTGATCCTCGGACTGGTCGTGGCGAGAGCCGTCAATGTCATGACATGAGACGCCGCCACGACCCACCCGGGTTGGGGTGATGCGCCGCCACCCCTCCGACGGTGACCATGTGGTTGACCACAGGAGGCAGCGATGACCATGGGCGGCGCAGGGATGATGGATCCCGGGGTGAGCAGGACCTCGCACTCGTACGGGTACCAGGAAGGTTCGTACGGCGAGGCGGGTGGCGGCTCGTGGGCCTTCTCGGTCAGCATGCTGGCCGGGATGCTGCTGGGGATGGTCGCCGCCTTCGAGATCCTCCAGGGCATTGCGGCGATCTCGAAGGACGAGCTGTACGCCTCCACACGGGACTACGTGTACAAGGTGGACACGACCACCTGGGGCTGGACACACATCGTGCTCGGCGTACTGCTGACCGTGGTCGCGATCGGGATCCTCGCCCAGACCTCGTGGGGTCAGGTCACCGGGCTGATCGTGGCGGCGTTGTCGACGGTGGCGAACTTCGCGTTCCTGCCGTACTACCCGGTGTGGTCCCTGACGATCATCGCCATCAACATCCTGATCATCTGCGCCCTGTGCAGCCTGCTGAGGGCCGACCGACCTGCCGAGACCGACCCAGCCGCCTGACTCTGCGGCTGGCACGACCAACTGAGGGGAACGCTCTTCCATGGACGACATCACGAACAACTTCGGAGAAGTGCTCCTGTGGACCTTCTGGTTCTTCATCTGGATCGCAGCGATCATGGTGTGGTTCCGGTGCGTCATGGACCTGTTCAGCGACAGGTCGCTCAGTGGATGGGGCAAGGCCGGCTGGGCCGTCGTGCTGATCTTCCTGCCGTGGCTGGGCGCGATCATCTACTTGATCTCGCGCGGCCGCAGCATGACCGAACGACAGCTCGCCAGGGCCCAGGACATGCAGGCCGCCCAGGAGCAGTACATCCAGCAGGTGGCGGGCACCCCGACGTCGGCAGCGGACCAGATCGCGAGCGCCAAGTCGCTGCTCGACTCCGGCGCCGTCAACCAGGCCGAGTTCGAGGCGTTGAAGGCCAAGGCCCTCGCCTAGGACGAACCCTCGAGGTCCAGCTCGCCACGCTCAGTAGCGGTCGGCGAACTGGACCTCGATGGCGTTGTTCCCGTAGCCCAGCCGGTTCCACGGCGGGACGTCGGGCTGCACGTTGCCGGCGGCGTCGGTGGCCCGCGCACGCAAGGTGTGCCGGCCGACGGCCTCGCTGTCCCAGACGAACGACCAGTCCTGCCACTGGTACGGACCCGCGGCCGGCTCCAGCTCCGCGGGAAGCCACTCGCCTTCGCCGGTGAGACTCACGTCGACCCGGGTCACCGGGCCGGTGCCGGACCATGCCTTGCCACGAACCGTGTAGGGACCGCGGGGAAGGGGCGCCCCAGGAGCGGGGTCGGTGATACGAGCCCGTACCCGCATCAGCCGCACGGCCTCGTGCGGACGGTCGGGCCACTGGTAGATGTAGTGACCGGTCTGGAACTCCCCCGTGTAGGGCTCGGTCAGCACGTCGATCCGGCTCAGCCACTTGACCGAGGCGACGGCGTACCAGTGCGGGACGATCAGCCGGAAAGGGGCTCCGTGATCGGGCTGCAGGGGCTGTCCGTTCATCTCGTAGGCGACCAGGATCGACGAGGCGGGATCGGCAGCCTCCTCGAGGGGCAGGGACCGGATGAAGGTGAGGTCGTCCTGGTTGGTCTCCGGGAGGATCGCCTGGAGGTGGTAGGAGCCGTGGTCGGCACCCTCGCACCGGACCTCGACGCCGTCGCTCGACGGTTGTGCCAACGCCAGGACGTCGCTGAGCAGGGCACCGGTCCACATCGCCGTGGAGACGGCGTAGTCGCCCCAGGGCTCACCGGTCGGGAGTGGCCTCATGTCCAGGCGTCCGTTGCCCGCACACTCCAGCGTGACGGCCTCGTCCTGCGCCGGCAGGGCCCGCAGGTCCTCGACGGTGAGGGTCGTCGGGTTGCCCACCGCGCCGCCGATCTCGAGGGTTCCGTCGTGCTCCGGCAGCGGGAAGTTGCTGCGGACGTAGTGCTGACGGGTGGGGGTGATCTTCCCGACGAGTCCCACCGCCGGAGCCTCCGCGTTGTAGGGAGCGGGGTTGATCATCTCGAGTGCAGCGCGCTCGATGGCGAGCTCGTCGGCGAGGGCCATGGTGTTCCTCTCGGTTGGTGTGCGCTCAGAAGTCGGAGTCGTCGAAGGTGGGCTCGCGACCGTCGTTGAAGGCCCCGATCCCTTCGACACGGTCGGGGTGCACGGCGGAGCGCCAGTGGGCGTCCATCATGATCGCGATCGCCTGCTCGACCGGCTGTCCTTCGCCCAGCTGCACGGCACGCTTCACCGCCTGCACGGCCGTCGGTGAGTTGCTGGCGATCTTGTCGGCGATCCGTCGTGCGGCGGGCATCAGGTCACCGGGCGGGTGCAGCTCGTTGACCATGCCCAGGCGATGGGCCTCCTGGGCAGGCAGCGGGTCGCCGGTCAACAGCATCTGCAGCGCCTTGCCGCGTGGCAGCAGGCGCGGCAGCAGGGCGGGGGAACCTCCGCCGGCGGCCAGGCCGAGCATCGCTTCCGGCTGGGCGAAGGCGGCCGTCTCGGAGGCGATGATGAAGTCGGCGCTCTGGGCGAGCTCGCAGCCGCCGCCGTACGCCAGGCCGTTGACGACGGCGATGACCGGCTTGCGCAGCTGACGCACGGTGTAGAGGGTGCGGTCGAAGGCCTGCCGCTGCCGGAGCCAGTCCTCCTTGGTCATGCTCTTGCGCTGTCGCAGGTCGCTGCCGATCGAGAACGCCCGTTCGCCGGATCCGGTCAGGAGGACGACCCTGACGGCGGTACGCACCGCGATCGTCTCGAAGACCTCGGTCAGCAGGGCGCCCATCTCGGTGGTGATGGCGTTGTCGGCATGAGGTCGGTTCAGCGTCACGACGGCCACCTGGCCGTCGCCGGCGAAGTCGAGCAGCACGGGAGGCTCGGTCTCCACGACGTCTGCAGGGGGTGGCCCGAAGTCCAGTGCCGCCCATCGGTCCGTTCCGGATGAGGTCATCGTCCTGTGTCCCTCTCGTGGTGAGGCTCGCCGTTCATGGGTGTGGTTCCGCCAGCCACTGCATGGCCCTCAGCCCCGGCGCGAAGAAGTAGTCGCCGCCGCGGGTCACGACGAACGGCGGCATGCTCGTCAGCCTTCGCCGGATCGGCCGTCGCGGGATGGTGAAGGTGCCCGACCCGTCGTTCGGTCCGACCAACGGGTCCTTCTCGAGCGGGGCCCCGATGAAGATCCCGTCGTTGAGCCACTGGGTCTTGACGAACTCGAACTGCCGCTTGAGGTGGGCACCGGCGAACACGAAGATGATTCCCCGCTCCTCGCCGTCGTCCTCGAGCACGCCGGGCGGCAGCACCGGCCCGTAGCTCGTCCCGCGCCGGATCATCCGGTGCAGCCGGACGTCCACGCTGCCGTCCTGGTCGAGGGAGTCGCGGGGGTTGGCTCGCCGGGCGTGCGAACCCACCGGGCACTTGAACCCTCGCAGGTCGTCGGCGAAGCCGAAGTCGTTGTTGCGCCGGCCGTCGCCCCCGAGCTCAGGGTCGTCGCGGTCCGGCGCGAGAGCGAGTGGTGCACCGCTCTGCCATCGCCCGACCATCTTCGCGCCGAGCAGCTCCTCGTCCTCCTGGCCGGCCGCCCGGTCGCGGAGGTAGCGCCGGTAGGCCGCCACCTTCGTCTGCAGCTTCCGGAAGACCACGTAGGTGCCGTTGCGGCCCAGCACGTCAGGCGTCGGCATCGGCGCCAGCTCGCCGGTCTCGTCGGGGTAGCCGAGGATGATCTCGCCGGCCTTGAGCGCTGGCTGGCGAGGGTTCGTCGGAGGCCGGCCGCTGCCCTCGACGGCAGGCTGGCCGATCCCGTCCTTGAAGCCGAAGGAGGTCCGCCCGGTGGCGAGCTGGTAGCAGTCCTGCCGCCAGACCACCTGCACCCCGTCGAGGTCGGCGGACGCCTGCCGTGCCCTCGCTGCAGCCTCCTCCAGCCCGGCCTCGTCCTGCGAGAGGACGGCCACGGCCACGTGCACGCTGGTCGTCACCGAGCGGCTCCTCCCAGCGGTCGGGACCGCTCTCCCCCACGTCTCCGAGCATCGCGGCGCGGGCGGCCATCCCCTCACGGAACTCGGGCACGAAGCTGTCCAGCGACGCCTGCGGGACTCCCAACGCCTCGAGGCCGTGGTAGCTGAAGGCGACGGTCATCGAGGTGTCGCTCGCACCAGGATCTGCGCCGGCAGAGGTGAGGGCGTGATGCAGCCTCCGGACCAGCTCGCGGCCGTCGGCGGGGTCGGAGATGTGCAGCATCAGGTACGCACCGACGTACGGCGACGGGCGCTCGAACAACGCGCCGGACTGGATGTCGTCGAGCTCCAGCTGGGGGTGCGTCACCTCGGTCATGGTGTGTCAGTGGCTCTCGTCGCTAGTGGTGCTCGGGGGGCACGGGCGGGTGCGGGTTGGGCGGCGCGAGGTAGGGAACGTGCGCGTGGCCGGCTGCGTCGCCGCGTCGACCCCGTCCCGCACCGGAGGACCGTTCCCGGCGTTGACCAGCTGGGTGAAGATCGTGTCCATCACGTCGTCGTTCAGGGTCCTTCCTCCGCACGTCTGGTGCGCGCGACCGTCGCGGGCGGCGAGCTCGACCTCGAGGAACGAGCCCTGCTCGACGTAGGGCTTGGTGACGTCGACGACGAGGAAGTCGGCGAGCACGAGGTCGGTCAGCGGGTGGTTGCCGTTCTCCCCCGTCGGCCAGTCCTGCTTCCCGTCGAGCTGGTCCCAGAAGGCGAGGTTGGCGTTCAGCCGAGCGCGGTACGCGCCACCGTAGGAGTCACCCAGGTGGAAGGCGTCCTCCATGTTGTAGAGGTCGCGGATCTCGAGGTCCCGGTTCACCTGGTCGAACTCCTTCGGCGCGAGCATCATGTTCTTCACCTCGGGCCGGCCGACGCGCTCGATCCGCACGTTGTGCGTGCCGCGGGTCAGCGTCTCCGCGACGACGCCCACGAGCTCCGCGCCGTCCAGCAGCTCGGTGTCCAGCTCGACGACGACGCTGAGCACGTTCTTGCCGTCGAGGAAGATCGAGCCGTGGTCGGTGAACGCCAGCTGGTGCGTCGCGAGCGTCGCGAGGGCAGCGCGTGCGTCCATGATGAACGGGTCCCAGCGCAGGCCGCCGAAGACCCGGACGCCGGCGCCGGTTCCGCCCTCGGGATCGTTCACGCTGAAGGAGACGGACTCCCCGGCCGGTGAGATGAGGGTGCCTTCCTGGACGGGCTGCTCACCGGCGTGGTCCGGGGCGGAGAAGACGCAGTCGAGCACGTACTCCTTGTCGCCGGGGACGAAGTGCCAGCCTTCACCTGTCGGTGAGCTGAGGGGCCGGATCCTGAAGCGGTACAGGAGTCCGTCCGAGAAGGCGTCGGAGGGCCTCGCCATCGGCAGCGTGTTCATGACGAGCACCAGGCGCTCGGGCCGCTCCGGGCTGGGGAACGCGTAGACGTCCGTGATGTCCGCGGTGGGGTCGGCGATGGCACGCGGCCCTGAGATGTGGTCCGACATCCGGCGGCGCTCCCCGTCCTTCCCCTGGCCTAGTCGCCGGCCTCGTCGAGCAGCGGCTGCATGGCCGGATGCTCCAGGAGCGCGGCGGCGTCCGGATGGTCGAGCACCTGCTGGAAGGCGGCGTTCACGCGCTGGGCCTTCCTGATCTCCTTGACCGTGCCCCCGTAGTTCCGGGCGTACGCCGCCCCCGTCTGCTCGGCGCCCAGGACGAACGCCTTCACGGCTGCGACGTCCGGCAGCCCGTCGTACCCCTCCACGTGCTTGAAGATCAGGTCGAACAGCGCCAGCGTCGGCCCCGAGGTGAAGAAGTCCTCCATGTAGGCGTCCCACGGACCGTCGAAGCTGGTGATGAAGGCGAGCCGGGTGTCGTCGTCGAAGAGGACGAACCGGGCCTCGTGGATCGTCGCGATGGCCATCCCGTAGTCGCCGGGCCGGTACCCGGGGGTGTTCTGCAGGTCCAGGAGCGAGCTGCGCAGCTCCGGTCCGTGTCCGGGCTGCACGTGGAAGAACAGGCTGAACTCGCTGGTCGGGCCCACGCTCAGGCCTGGGGATGACGTCAACGGTGCCTCCAACGTGCTGGTGGACGTGCCGGAACGATGCTGTGGTCGCCCTACCCCGCTGCGAGGATCCGTGCCTTCTGGATGGCGAACTCCTCCTCGGTGAGCACTCCTGCCGCCTTCAGCTCGCCGAGCTTCTGCAGCTGGCCCAGCGTGTCGGTCTGCGGGGCTGCAGGTGCCGGCGCGGGAGGCGGGGGCGGCGGCTGTTCGTAGTAGGCCTGCTGCTGCGGTTGATCCTGCGCGGCCCACCGGCCGGCCTGCCGCCGCGAGACGCGGTTGGACACCGCGGTCGCAGTGCCGGCGACGACGGCGGTCCGTGCCATTCCACCAATGAGTCCCATGGTCGATCTCCTCTCTACGCGCTCGTCGACTCGAGTGAGTCCAGCAGGGCCAGGACGTCGTCGACCGGGATCCGTCCGCTGGCGATGACGTCGGCACCTGCTCGTCTCATCGCGGAGACGAAGGGCCCGGCCCAGGTGTTCTCGTACAGGAGCAGCCCGACGACCGTGCCGGGCTCGATCAGCGAGGCAGCGTCCTCGAGGTCGTCGTCGCCCAGCAGCCCCGACTCGACGCCGTCGAACACGGCCAGGTCCAGGGTCCCGTCGCCGTCCAGGTCCGCGATCGCGACAGCGGTGACCGACCCGTCCTCCTGACGCATGACGAACCGGAGGTCGAGGATCCGGATGGTGCCGCTGTCGACGAGATCGACCAGCGCAGAGAGCCCCTCCCCCGTCATCTTCGCCTGCGGGAACTCAAGGGCCAGGTAGTCGATCGGACCCAGGTCCTGCTCAGTCATGGTTGCCTCCCAGTCGCATGATCAGGACGCTGCCATCTCCCGGGGTGGGTGCGGATCACCCCCGGCAGGGTGGGCCTCGTCCGACGAGCGTCACCCGGTTCGTACCAGCACCCATCGGTGAGCGGCGCCTAAGGTGGTTGTGCCGGATTGATCCAGGGAAGGGTCACATGACGGGGTCGGGCATGCACGAGAGCGAAGCGCGGGTCGACGTACCGACCTCGTTCTTCCGCTCACGCCTGCGCGCGCCGGCGATTCCGCCGCACTACGTGCGTCGCCCCCGACTGCTCGAGCTCCTCGACGAGTCGTCGGCCTCGCCGATCACGTCCGTGGTCGCTCCGGCGGGGTCCGGCAAGACGTCGCTGCTCGTCGACTGGCTCTCCTCGCTCTCGATCCCGGCTGCGTGGCTGTCCCTCGACGAGACGGACCGTGACCGGGGGCAGCTCTGGACGGCGGTCGGCATGGCCCTCGCGGAGCTGGTCGAGGGACTCGACGTCCGATCCGGGGCACGGCGTAGCGGCAGCGCGGCTCCAGGGGTCGAGTCGGCCCTCGTCGCCGCACTCGAGGGCGACCACCCGGACGCCGCGGTGCTCGTCATCGACGACGTCCACCTCGTCGACCAGGACGAGGAGATCGCCGCGTCGTTGGCCCAGTTCCTGAGCTCCGCGCCGGACTGGCTGCACGTCGTCCTGTCCTCCCGGCACACGCCCAAGCTGCCCATCGACCGACTCCGCGCCAGGGGGTACCTCGCCGAGGTCCACTTCTCCGAGCTGCAGTTCTCCTCCGAGGAGGCCCAGGAGATGCTGGCCAGGCTGGTGCCCTGGTTGGCGCGAGGAGGAGGTGAGCGAGGTCGCCGAGCGAGCCAGGGGCTGGGCCGCCGGTCTCCAGCTCACCGCCCTGGCCGCCCGCTCCGACAAGGCGCATCCCGACCGTGGAGCCCGGCCCGAGCGCGGAGGAGCTCCTGTTCGCCGACTACGTGTGGCACGAGGTCCTGTCGGCCGAGAGTCCTGATGTCGTCGAGGCCCTCCTCGACACCAGCGTGCTGAAGCGGGTCAACCCCGAGGTCGCCTGCGCGCTGACCGGCCGCGACGACTCCGGTGAGCTGCTGCGTCGAGGCAGAGGCACGTGGCCTGTTCATCACGCGCCTGGGTCGATCGGGATGGCTCGAGGTGCACGACGTGGTGCGCGAGGAGCTCCTGGCCGAGGCCTCGAGACGTTCAGCAGTCCAGGTTGCGACGATGAACGCACGCGCCGCGCGCTGGTTCGAGGACGAAGGTGAGGTCGTCTCGTCGATCGAGCACTGGCTGCAGGCGGGACTCCCGCGCGAGGCGCTGCGACTCCTGGCTCGTCACGTGGCCTCGTTGTACGACAGCGGTCGGGAGGCGACTGTCCAGCACATCATCTCGCGCATCCCGCTGAACGTCGCGACGACCGACCTCCAGGCGATGCTGGAGTTCGCCTGGTGCCAGCTGACGGTCGACAAGCATCGATTCGTCGAGACCGTCGAGCTGGCCCGCGTCGCCATGGAGCGAATGGCCGACCCGGACGACACGCTGGCCGCCCGCCTGACGATGCTCCAGTCCATCGCGGCGACCGTGTCCGGGGACTGGGTGAGCGGTGGTCGGCTCGCCACGGAGTCCATCTCCGCGTTGGGCGAGACCCCGTGGACCGATCCACTGGGCCGGTTCGGGTGGAACATGGTCGTGCGGGACGTCGCGCTCTCCGAACGATGGGACGACGAGTCGCCACAGCTCGAGGAGGCCCGGCTCGAGCTGGGTCGCGACCTCGAACGACGACTCGCCTACGAGGGGACGCGAGCGCTGGGTGAAGCACTGGCCGGACGTCCGGTCGATGCGCTCCGGATCTCCGCGGGCGTCCGGGACCTGGCCAACGTGAACTCGATGATGATCCTGCGCGTGGAGCTGAGCTGCGCCGAGGCCATCGCGCACCGCGAGCTGGGTGACCGGCCTCGCGCGGTCACCGGCCTCGCGACCCTGGCCGAGTGGTCGGGCGGCCCGGTGACCCACGCGCGGGTGCTGGCCATGCTGCAGCTCACCCAGCTGAGGCTGGACGAAGGAGACCTGGAGGGGGCCGAGGAGCTCCTCGAGCGCGCCAGTGCCTACGTGCACAGCGACTTCTCCGCCATCGGCGGACGAAGCTGGCTGGCGCACACGGCGTCGCTGGTGGACCTGGCCGCCGGGCGGCTCGTCGGAGCGCGAGGGTGGGCCGAACAGGTCAACGACGACTTCTGGGGCGGTGTCAGCGTCGCCCGCGTCGAGCTGGCCGAGGGACACCGCGACGTCGCCGCGCGTGCCCTCGACCAGGCCGCGCCCCGCTGCCTGCGCCACGAGGTGGTGCGAGACCTGCTCCGAGCACGAGCGGCGGACAACCACGAGAAGGCCGTGCACCATGCTCGGCTGGCCGTGGAACGGGCCTCCGGTGTCGGGCTGGTCCAGACGGTGGCGAGCGAGGGCGCCGACATCCTCGAGCTGCTGGAGGTCAACGCCTGGATGTCACCACAGGCCTGGCTCGACCGGATCAGGCGGGCGGCGTCCCCCCACTCAGCGGGTCCCCGCACCGATCCCAGCCTCCCCGGTGAGCACCTGACGGCGCGCGAGACCGAGGTGCTCCGCATGCTGCAGAGCAGGCTGACCCTGCGGGAGATCGCCGGTGAGCTGTTCATCTCCGTGAACACGCTGAAGTTCCACCTGCGCATCATCTACCGCAAGCTCGGCGTGCGTTCGCGCGGAGAGGCCGCTGCCCAGGTGCGCCAGGTCGCCGGTGCCGACAAGCCCTGACGTGAAGGCCGATGCGCGACATCGACCCGCCATTCGGCTAGCGTCTGGATCGAGCGAGCGTCAACTCCAGCAGCGGGTTGTACGCAGGGCCATGTCGCTCAAGCAGTCGGGCGAAGAACAACCGGCCCGACGCGCCGGACCCGGGACCCCGGTTCGGAGCGTCCGCCACCACAGATCTCCGATCGTGGCTCCGGGACACCTCGTGTTCAGATGCCGTCTGTACCTTGCGGTCCATGCCCATGCTGCATGACCTGCGCGAGTACATCGACCGCCTCCAGATCGACGGATTCGAGATCGGCGAGGACCACGACGACGACCCGGTGCTGCTCGATCCCGACGGCCGCGCCGTCGACACCTGGCGGGAGTTCTACCCGTACGAGGAGCGGATGCCGCGCGAGGAGTACGACGAGGCGAAGTACTTCCTGCAGGTCGAGCTGCTGAAGTTCCAGAACTGGGCGGCGGAGACGCGCACCAAGCACCTGCTGCTCTTCGAGGGTCGCGACGCGGCCGGCAAGGGCGGCACGATCAAGCGGTTCATGGAGCACCTCAACCCGCGGTACGCCCGGGTGGTCGCGCTGACGAAGCCGAACAACCGTGAGCAGACGCAGTGGTACTTCCAGCGCTACATCCAGCACCTGCCCGCAGCCGGCGAGATGGTGCTCTTCGACCGCTCCTGGTACAACCGCGCCGGCGTCGAGCGGGTGATGGGGTTCACCTCCGATCCCGAGTACGACCAGTTCATGACCCAGGCGCCCCTGTTCGAGCGGATGCTCGTGGACAGCGGGGTGACGTTGACGAAGCTGTGGTTCTCGGTCACCCAGTCCGAGCAGCGCACGCGGTTCATCATCCGGCAGGTCGATCCCGTACGCCGGTGGAAGCTGTCGCCGATCGACCTCGAGTCACTCGACAAGTGGGACGACTACACCGAGGCCAAGGAAGCGATGCTCCGGCGTACCGACACGGACTGGGCTCCCTGGACGACGATCAAGAGCAACGACAAGAAGCGCGCCCGGATCAACGCGATGCGCTACTTCCTCTCGCAGTTCGACTACGAGGGCAAGGACAAGGAGATCGTCGGCGCGCCCGATCCCGCGATCGTCCAGCGCGGCCGCGACGCCGTCGACGACTGAGCCGGGCTCAGTGCGGGGACGAACCGGCGAGTAGCCGACCGTCGGGTGAACACTGGGTGAATCCCGCCTCGAGAGGGGCTTCTCGGTTAGGTCGGCCCCGCAGCAGGGACACAGACTCGCCTGTGTGGACACTGACTTGCTCCTGCTCGTCCTGGTGGTCGTGACGGCGCTGGGTTTCGACTTCACCAACGGGTTCCATGACACGGCCAACGCGATGGCCACCTCGATCGCCACGGGCGCCCTGAAGCCCAAGGCCGCCGTGGCCCTCTCGGCGGTGCTGAACCTCGTCGGGGCGTTCCTCAGCGTGCAGGTCGCGCTGACCGTGACGAACGCAGTGGTGAAGATCCAGTCGTCGTCCGGCGCCCCCGACACCTCGCTCACCGCCGACGGCGGGTTCGCCCTGCTGATGATCGTCCTGGCCGGTTTGATCGGCGCCATCGTCTGGAACCTGGTCACCTGGCTGCTCGGCATCCCGTCGAGCTCGTCGCACGCGCTCTTCGGAGGGCTGATCGGCGCCACGGTGGCCAGTCTCGGATGGGCGGCGGTGAACTGGACCGGCGACGGCACCAAGCTCGACGGCGTCGTCGGCAAGGTCATCCTGCCGGCGGTCCTGTCCCCGGTCCTGGCCGGTCTTGTCGCGACCGTCGGCACCTGGCTGGTCTTCCGCATCATCGGCAAGCTGGCCGGCTCGCTCACGGAGCGCGGCTTCCGCCTGGGTCAGATCGGCTCGGCCTCACTCGTCTCGCTGGCGCACGGCACCAACGACGCCCAGAAGACGATGGGCGTCATCACCCTGGCGTTGATCGCGAGTGGGCACTGGACCGAGCTGGATGCGATCCCCTTCTGGGTCAAGGTCTCGTGCGCGCTGGCGATCTCGGCGGGCACCTACCTCGGCGGCTGGCGCATCATCCGCACCGTCGGCAAGGGACTCGTCGAGATCAGCTCCCCCCAGGGCATGTCGGCCGAGAGCTCGTCCGCGGCCGTCATCCTGGCCTCGAGCCACCTCGGCTTCGCCCTGTCGACGACCCAGGTCACCACGGGCTCCATCCTCGGCAGCGGCGTGGGCCGCCCGGGAGCGGAGGTGCGCTGGGCCGTGGCCGGCCGGATGGTGGTGGCCTGGTGCCTCACCATGCCGATGGCAGGCCTCACGGGTGCGGCGATGTGGTGGATCTCCGACCTCGTCGGTGGCACCGCCGGCGCACTCGTGATCGTCGCGATCCTGATCGCCCTCAGCTTCTACATGTGGTCGCGCTCGCGCCGCTCCCCCATCACGCAGGACAACGTCAACGACGACTGGGCCGGGATGCCCGCAGCATCCCAGCCCAAGGTCTCGGTCTAGGAGGAACGCCATGTGGGATCTCTTTGCGAATGCCGCCGGCAAGGTCGCCCTCTGGGGGCTGATCCTCGGAGCCGGCCTCCCCGCACTCTTCGCCGTGGGCGTGCGCTCCATGGTGCTGGCCAACGACCCGATCGACGCCGAGGCGGCGGGCGTCCGGCCCGCCGTGCCGAGCGCGGTGAACCGGGTGATCGCCATCGCCTGCTTCGTCGTCGTGGTCGCTGCCGTCGCGCTCGGGATCACCGTCGTCGTGGCCGCCGGCCTCGGCAAGCAGGTCAGCTTCGAGCACGTCTACCCGACCCTCGTCCCCAAGAGCTGAGAGAGTGGAGTCGATGACATCGCACGCCGAGGAGTCGACCGCATCCGAGCCGGAGGGATTCATCGCCCGCACGGTCGGGTGGTTGCGGGCCGGCTACCCCCAGGGCGTGCCGCAGCAGGACTACGTCGCACTGTTGGGCATCCTGCGCCGGGTGATGTCCACGGACGAGCTCGAGGACGTCGTGGCACAGCTGTCCGCCACGGCCGACGGCGAGCCGATCACCAGGGCGATGGTCGAGGAGCAGATCGAGGACGTCATCGACGGCCCGGTCACGCCCGACGACGTCGACCCGGGTCGCGGCCCGGATGGCCGCCGCGGGGTGGCCGATGTGGTCGCCGGAGGAGAGCTCCACGAACGGCGACATCCACCGGGTGCGGCCCAACATCGTCTCCCGGGTCGTCGACTGGCTGCGCAGCGGGCTACCCGAGCGGGCTACCCGACGCAGGACTTCGTGCCCCTCCTCGCGCTGCTGCGACGCAGGCTCACCGACGCCGAGGTCGCCCAGGTCGCTCACGACCTCGAGCAGTCGGGCACCATCCCGGCCGACCGGGTCGACGTCGGTGCAGCGATCATCAAGATCACCTCCGAGCTCCCGTCGGAGGAGGACGTGGAACGCGTCCGCGCCTACCTCGAGGAACAGGGATGGCCCACGGACTTCACGAGGTGACGGGCTGGGCTCCTGCCTGGGCCCCGCGGAGGGTGTTGACGACCTCGCGCTCCACCAGCACCGGGACGAACTCCCGGATCGGTCGCCCCTCGTACTCGTGATGCACGTTCTCCACCAACCGGCGGATCTGCTCCGGCTGGGTGTCGGGGAAGCGTGTCCGCATCCGCTGCATGACGTCGCCCATTGCTCGAGCCTCGCCGGTTGTCGTTGACATGTCATCCATGGGAGCACTCGGGGACGAGTCTGGCAATCGCTGGCGTCGGTTCCCCGCTGCGGGCCCCCGGATGTTCACTTTGCGTGGTGATACTCGGCCGATGACGGAATTGCCATCGGGGAGTCGAGGCCGACGGTGACGTTGACCCGCGCCTCGCTCGCACCACCGGCCCGGACGCTCGTCGACATCTTCGCCGAGACGGTGGAGCAGGACCCCGATGCGCTGGCACTCGACAACGGCGCCGAGCTGCTGACGTACGAGGAGCTCAGCGCAGTCTCGGCCGAATTGGCCGCCGAGCTGAACGCGGTCGGCGTCGGACGCGGCGATCGTGTGGGCGTGCGGGTCAAGTCGGGCACGCTCGACCTCTACGTCGCGATCATCGCCGTCCTGATGGCGGGTGCGGCGTACGTCCCGGTCGACGCGGACGACCCGGATGAACGGGCCCGGCTGGTGTTCGCCGAGGCCGACGTCGCGGCCGTGATCGGCAACGAGCTCGTCATCTCGCCGGCACGACAGCGCGCCGTGGCCCGCGAGCCGGAGCTCCCCGAGCCCACGGACGACGCGTGGATCATCTTCACCTCGGGATCGACCGGTACGCCGAAGGGCGTGGCCGTCTCGCACCGCTCCGCGGCTGCGTTCGTCGACGCCGAGTCGCGGCTGTTCCTGCAGGGCTCACCGCTGAACCCGACCGACCGCGTCATGGCGGGACTCTCGGTCGCCTTCGACGCGTCGTGCGAGGAGATGTGGCTCGCCTGGGCGCACGGTGCCTGCCTCGTCCCGGCACCCCGGTCCCTGGTGCGCAGCGGGGTCGACGTCGGACCGTGGCTGGTGGCCAACGACGTCACCGTCGTCTCCACCGTGCCCACCCTGGTCGCGCTGTGGCCGACCGAGTCCCTCGACCGTGTCCGCCTCCTGATCATGGGCGGAGAGGCGTGTCCGCCCGAGATCGGCGTCCGCCTGGCCCGGCCGGACCGCGAGCTGTGGAACACCTACGGACCGACGGAGGCGACGGTGGTGGCCTGCGGTGCCCCGCTGACGGCCGAGGGACCGGTACGCATCGGCCTGCCGCTGGACGGCTGGGACCTCGCCGTCGTGGACGGGAACGGGCAGCACGTGGCTCCCGGAGAGGTGGGTGAGCTGATCATCGGAGGCGTCGGCCTGGCCCGGTACCTGGACCCGGAGAAGGACGCGGAGAAGTACGCCCCCTTCCCGACCCTGGGCTGGGAGCGCGCGTACCGCAGCGGTGACCAGGTGAGGTACGACGAGGCCGGCCTGCTCTTCGCCGGACGGGGTGACGACCAGGTCAAGCTCGGCGGCCGGCGGATCGAGCTCGGCGAGGTCGACAACGCCCTGCTCGCCCTGCCCGGCGTGGTCAGCGCCGCCGCGGCCGTGCGGTCGAGCAAGGCCGGGAACCAGCTCCTCGTCGGCTACATCACCGTGTCCGAGGACTTCGACACCGCTGGTGCCGCGGACCACCTGCGCCGCGTCCTGCCTGCCGCGCTGGTGCCACGTCTCGCGCAGGTGTCGTCACTGCCCACTCGCACCTCCGGGAAGATCGACCGCGACGCACTGCCCTGGCCACTCGCCACCAACGGGAAGGACACCCCACGGGCGGCCGAACTCGAGGGCACCGCCGCCCTGGTCGCCGACCTGTGGCTGGAGGTCGTCGGAGCGGTCGTCACCGACGAGCGCGAGGACTTCTTCGACCTCGGCGGCGGCAGCCTGACCGCGGCCCAGATGGTCTCGCGGCTGCGAGCGCGCTATCCCGAGGTCACCGTCGCCGACCTCTACGAGAACCCCACCGTGAAGAAGCTGGCCGCGCTGCTCGACGGCATGGAGGCACCCACGAGCCGGACCGACCGGCGCGTCCGTCCCACCCCGTCGAAGACCCAGATCGGCCAGGTCGTCTTCACCGTGCCGCTGCGCCTCCTGTCCGGCCTGCGCTGGGTGACGTGGGCCGCCGCCGGGAGCAACGTCGCCAGCGGGGTGCTGGGACTCGGCTACCTGCCGACGATCTCGTGGTGGTGGGTCCTCGTGGGCTGGGTGCTCCTGGTGGCGGCACCGGGGCGGATGGCGCTGACAGCGGCCGGTGCTCGATTCCTGCTCCGCAGCGTCGAGCCGGGCGAGTACCCGCGGGGCGGTCGCGTCCACCTGCGGCTCTGGCTGGCCGAGCGGCTCGCCGACGAGCTCGGTGCCGCCAACCTCGCCGGAGCCGCGTGGATGCCGACGTACGCGCGGCTCCTGGGAGCGAAGGTCGGGCGCAACGTCGACCTGCACTCGGTCCCCCCGGTCACCGGGATGCTGTCCCTCGGCGCCGGGTGCTCGGTCGAGCCCGAGGTCGACCTCTCCGGCCACTGGCTGGACGGCGACGTCCTGCACATCGGCACGGTGAAGGTCGGAGCAGGAGCCCGGGTCGGGACGCGGAGCACCCTGTGTCCCGGTGCGGTCGTCCGTCGTGATGCGGAGGTCGCCCCCGGCTCCGGCGTGGTCGGCGAGGTGGCAGAGGGCGAGTACTGGACCGGCTCGCCGGCCGAGCCGGTGGGCAGGACGAGGGGGCCCTGGTCCCTGGAGCGGCCCCCGTACAAGCCCGTCTGGGTCCTGGCGTACGCCGCCGTGTCCACCCTGATCGCGCTGCTGCCGATCGCTGCTGCCGTCGCCGGACTGGCGGTGACACTGCCGTGGCTGCGCGACACGACCTCGTTGTCGGCAGCGGCGCTCGTGCTGCTGGCGTTCCTCCCGCTCGCCGCGCTGGTCTGGTTGGTCGTGCTCGCCGTGCTCGTCGTTCTGCTGGTGCGGCTCCTGGCGATCGGCCTCGCTCCCGGGGCATACCCGATGCACAGCCTTCGCGCGTGGCAGGCCTGGGCGACGATGAAGGTGCTCGACGAGGCCCGGACCTGGCTCTTCCCGATCTACTCCAGCGCCTTCACCCCGGTGTGGCTGCGGCTGCTCGGCGCCACCGTCGGCCGCCGCGTCGAGGCCTCCACGGTGCTGCTGATCCCGAAGCTCACGAGCATCAACGACGAGGCGTTCCTCGCCGACGACACCCTGCTCGGCAGCTACGAGCTCGGTGGCGGATGGCTGCGGGTCGAGCGCACGAAGATCGGCAAGCGCGCCTTCGTGGGCAACTCGGGGATGACGGCTCCCGGCCGCAAGGTGCCCAAGCAGTCCCTGGTCGCGGTGCTCTCCGCGGCACCTCGCCGCAAGAAGGCGAAGGCGGGGTCGTCGTGGCTGGGCAGCCCGCCGGTGCTGCTTCGCCGGCCCGTGGATGACGGCGACGACAGCCTCACCTACGCGCCGCCGAGACGGCTGCGGGTCGCCCGAGCCCTGGTCGAGTGCTGCCGGCTGCTGGCGCTGATGGTCAGCTTCGCGCTGGGCGGGGGCGTGGTCCTGGCGCTGCTGTGGCTGCTCGACACCTCGCTGCCCTGGATCGCGCTGCTGGCGGCCGGGCCGCTCCTGATGCTCGCCGGCGCGGTCGCCGCCGGCGTCACCTCGGCCGCCAAGTGGTCGCTGGTGGGCCGGATCACGGCCACCGAGCACCCGTTGTGGAGCTCCTACGTGTGGCGCAGCGAGCTGGCCGACACCTTCGTCGAGGTCGTGGCCGCGCCGTGGTTCGCCCGCGCCGCGACCGGCACGACCGTCCTGAACCTCTGGCTGCGCTCGCTGGGCACCCACGTCGGCCGTGGCGTCTGGTGCGAGTCGTACTGGCTCCCCGAGCCGGACCTGGTGCACCTGCGTGACGGAGTCACCGTCAACCAGGGCTGCGTGGTGCAGACACACCTGTTCCACGACCGGGTGCTGAGCATGGACGAGGTCGTGCTGAGAGCCGGTTCCACGCTCGGCCCGAACAGCGTCATCCTCCCCGGGGCGAGCCTCGGCCGCCACGCTACGGTGGGCCCCGTGTCGTTGGTGATGAGGGGCGAGTCCGTGCCCGACAAGACGCGGTGGATCGGCAACCCCATCGGTCCGTGGGTCGACAAGGACCTGCGCGAGCCGGTCGCGTGAGCGACCGGGCACCCCGCGACGACGACTACCTCCCCGGCCACGGCGACGAGTCGTACGACGTCTCCGACTACGACCTCGAGCTCACCTACAAGCTCGAGGGCAACTCCCTGTCCGGCAAGGCGAAGCTCGCCTGCGTCGCGACGCAGGACCTCAGGCGGCTGCACCTCGACCTGCACGGGATGCGGGTCAGCCGGGTCACCGTCGACGGCTCGGCGGTCAAGCACTCGCACCGCAAGGGCGCGCTCGACCTCCGGCTGGCCACCACGATCCGCGCCGGTCGATCGTTCGCCGTCTCGGTGCAGTACTCGGGCCACCCGGCGCCGGTCCCCAGCAGGACGCTGGACGCTGCCGGGTGGGAGGAGCTGACCGACGGGGTCATCGTCGCCTCCCAGCCGCACGGAGCCCCGTCGTGGTTCCCCTGCAACGACCGGCCCGGCAACAAGGCCGCCTACCGCATCACGATCAGCTGTCCCTCGGCGTACCAGGTGGTCTGCAACGGCACGCTCGTCTCCACCCGGCGCCACGCGAGCTCGGTCGAGTGGGTCTACGAGCAGCCGGAACCCATGGCGACGTACCTGGCCACCGTGCAGATCGGGCGCTACCAGCGCTTCGACATCGACGCCGTCGTGCCGCTGTCGGCCGCGGTCCCGGGCAGCCTGGTCCCGCGGTACGACGAAGCGTTCGGCCGGCAGCCCGAGATGCTGGAGCTGTTCACCCGGCTCTTCGGCGACTACCCCTTCGCTGGCTACACCGTCGTGGTCACCGAGGACGAGCTGGAGATCCCGCTCGAGTCCCAGGGGCTCTCGACGTTCGGCTCCAACTACCTGAGCACCGACTGGCACGCGGAGCGGCTGATCGCGCACGAGATGTCGCACCAGTGGTTCGGCAACAGCCTGACCCTCGGCAGCTGGCGAGACATCTGGCTGCACGAGGGATTCGCCTGCTACTGCGAGTGGCTCTGGTCGGAGGAGTCGGGCAAGGAGACCGCCCACGAACGGGCGGTCGAGCACTGGCGACGGCTCGACGAGGCCGACCAGGACCTCCTGCTCGGCGACCCGGGACCGGAGCTGATGTTCGACGACCGTGTCTACAAGCGCGGCGCCCTGCTGCTGCACGCGCTCCGCCTGACCGTGGGCGACACCGACTTCTTCGAGCTGCTGCGCGCCTGGGTGTCGGAGCACGAGCACGGCACGGTCTCCACGGAGATGTTCGTCGAGCTGTTCGAGGACCGGAGCTCTCAGGACCTGCGCGAGCTGTTCGCCGCGTGGCTCGACGAGCTGCCGCTGCCACCGCTGCCCGACGCCGCCTGACGCTGGGTGACCCACACCGACTCGTGCCCGAGCACGGCCACACAGGCGACGTAGCCGTCGATCTGCAGGTCCTGCAACGCCGTCGTGCCCGCTGCTCCCCCGGGCCAGTCGAGGAGCCGGGGCATCTCGCTCGGGTCGGACAGCCGGAGGAATGCCGGCTCCACGCGCAGCCCGTCCCCGGTCGCCTTGAGCAGCGACTCCTTGCGCACCCACAGCCTGGTCAGGTCCGCCGGGGCGTCGGGCTGGTGCTCCTGCGCATGGACCAGCAGGTCGGTCGAGCCGGGCGGCCACGTCCCGGTCGAGGCGCTCCACGTCGACGCCGACCGGGTGCTCGGTCGAGACGGCCACCACCACGATCCGCTCGCCCGGGCGATGCTCACGTGAGGAGGACGCTTGCCTGCACCCTTGAGGATGACGGGTCGGCCGTGCTCGGCGCTCCGCATCGCGGGCACCGTCGCCCGACTCGGATCTTGTCCGGGTTGCGGCCCAGCACGTCGGCCACCTCGTCCGCGAGCAGCTGGTCCGCGATCCCCGGTCGGTCCTCGCCCAGCTGCCAGACGACGCGCACGGTGCTCACCGGCGGGTTCTATCACTCCGTAGATGTCGAGGTGGCCTGATCAGGCCCGGACAACTGCTGTTCATCCGGGCTTGGTAGATGTCGGTCGATGACTGAGGACCAGCACGAGATCGAGGACACCTACGCCGTCGACGCCGAGGCCCGCCCGCCGGACTTCGAGCGGCTGGACGGGGTCGACTCGATGCGCGACGACGGAGTCCTGCAGCTCGAGGCGACGTACTTCGACACGGCGGAGCTGACCCTGGTGGCCGCGGGGATCAGCCTGCGGCGGCGTACCGGCGGGACGGATGCCGGCTGGCACCTCAAGCTCCCCATGAAGAAGGGCAGGCTCGAGGTCCACGAGCCGCTGTCCCGCGCGACCAGGACGGTGCCGAAGTCGCTGCGCACGCTGCTCGTCGCGCACACACGCGGCGCGACTCTCAAGCCCGTCGTCGTGCTCCGCACCGAACGGCACGTGCACCGGCTGCTCGACGAGGAGGGCACGATCCTCGCGGAGTTCTGTGACGACCGCGTCAGCGCCGAGATTCCCGGAGAGTCGGAGCCGACGACCTGGCGGGAGTGGGAGCTCGAGCTCGTCGAGGCCGACTCGGACCTGCTCGAGGCCGCGGCCGGCCTGGTCGAGGAGTCCGGCGGCCGGCCCGCCCCGGGGACCAAGCTGGGCACGGCCCTCGGCGAGCGAGTACCCGTCAAGCCGCAGGTGGTGCTGCCCCGGCCCACCCGGAAGGGCCCCGCCTCCGCCGTGGTCCAGCTCAGGCTGCGCGAGCAGGTCGACGTGATCCGCTCCTACGATCCTCTGGCTCGCCACGAGGCCCCGGACGCCGTGCACAAGATGCGGGTCGCCGTACGCCGCCTGCGCAACGCTCTGGCGTCGTACCGCCCGGTGCTGGTGCGGGAGCAGACCGAGCCGGTCCGCGACGAGCTCAAGTGGCTGGCCGCCGCGCTGGGCGAGCCCCGCGACGCCGAGGTGATGCGCGAACGGCTCGAGCTGATGCTCGCCGACGAGTCTCCCGAGGTGATCCGCGGAGCCGGCTACGCACGGATGGACGAGGAGATGCGGGCGCAGTACGCGTCGGCCCGCTCACGCATGGTGGAGGCGATGGAGTCCGAGCGCTACTTCGCCCTGCTCGACCGTCTCGACGAGCTGGCGACCGATCCCCCGTGGACGGAGAAGGCCTCGGAGCCCGTCGCGAAGGTGCTGCGCAAGCGGATGCGCCACGACTACAAGCGGCTGGTGGGGCGCGTCGAGCACGCCGACGAGGCACAGGACGAGGAACGTGAGCACCGCCTGCACGAGGCACGCAAGGCAGCCAAGAGGGTGCGGTACGCCGCCGAGGCGCTCACCGGCGTCTACGGAAAGCCCGCCAAGCGGTTCGTGAACGCGATGAAGCGGGTGCAGTCCCGCCTCGGCGACCACCACGACGCCTTCGTCACCCAGAACCGTCTGCGGGAGCTGGGAGACGA
>CAWCFR010000023.1:0-62289 GCA_963794725.1 uncultured Actinomycetota bacterium | reverse complement strand
CATCGGCCGCGTCTCCGCGGGAGGCGGGTCGCTGCGCGAGCAGCTGCGGATCGTCTCCGCGGCGCGCGACTTCCGCCTGCTGCTGACGACGTTCGTCATGCAGGCGCTCGCGACCGGGGCGATGCTGGCCGGCGTCGCCTACGTGTCGCGGTGGGTTCTGGTCGACAAGTGCGCGGCGACGATCCTGTTCGTCTGCTTCGTCGGTCCGGCGCTGCTGCTCACCCCGGTGTGGAGCGTGCTGGGGCGCCGCCTCGGCAAGAAGCGCGGCTACCTGGCCGCCTCCCTCGTGCTGGCGGTCGCCGCCCTGCTGCTGCGGTGGTCCCGCACCGCACCGTCGTGGTGGGTCTACGGCGCGACCGCGCTCGTGGGGGTCGGCTACGCGGGCATCCAGGTCTTCCCGATGGCGATGCTGCCCGACGCCGCGGCCCTGGACGCGCGGCGGACGGGCTCCAACCGGGCCGGGGTGTACACCGGCGTCTGGACCGCGGGCGAGACCCTCGGGCTCGCCCTGGGGCCGGCCGTCTACGCGCTCGTGCTGGCGCTCGGCCACTACCGCTCCGCCGACCTCGACGCCGGGTTCGGATCGGGTTCGCAGCCCGGCTCGGCCATCACCGCCATCGTGCTCGGCTTCTCGCTGATCCCCTGTGCGCTGGTGCTGCTCAGCCTGGTGCCGCTGTCGCGCTTCTCCCTCTCGGCCACCGACCTCGAGGAGGCGGCAGCACCATGAGCGACGTCCTGCAGCGGCTGCTGGAGCAGGCAGCGCGGCGACGTCCCGGTGACCGGTGGGCGCACGCTGGCCTACGTCTACGACTCCGGCCTCGAGGAGGCCGACCGCGTCGGCCGCGAGGCGGTGGCGGCGTACGCCGGCTCCAACGGTCTGGACCCCACGGCGTTCCCGAGCCTGCTGGCGATGGAGAACGAGCTGGTCGGCCTGGCGGCCCGGCTGCTCGACGCACCGCCCGGCGCCGTCGGGACGGTCACCTCGGGCGGGACGGAGTCGGTGCTGCTCGCCGTGCAGGGCGCCCGCGACGCGCGGCCCGACATCGAGCGGCCGCGGATGGTGGTGCCGGACACGGTGCACGCGGCGTTCCACAAGGCCGCCCACTACTTCGGCGTGGAGGCCGTGCGGGTGCCGGTCGGCGAGGACTTCCGGGCGCAGCCGGAGCAGATGGCGGCCGCGATCGACGACCGGACCGTGCTCGTGGTGGCGAGCGCGCCGTCGTACGCCCACGGCGTGGTCGACCCGGTGACCCCGATCGCGGCGGCGGCGGCCGAGCACGGCGTGCGCTGCCACGTCGACGCGTGCATCGGCGGCTGGGTGCTGCCGTGGGCCGCTCGGCTGGGCCGCCCGGTGGCGCCGTGGACGTTCGCCGTCGACGGGGTCACCAGCATCTCGGTCGACCTGCACAAGTACGCCTACGCACCCAAGGGCACGTCGTTGCTGCTGCACCGCACGGCGGAGCTGCGGCGACCCCAGTACTTCGCCAGCGCCGCCTGGCCCGGCTACACGATGCTGAACTCGACCATCCAGTCGACGAAGTCGGGTGGTCCCCTGGCCGGGGCGTGGGCCGTGGTGAACACGATCGGCGAGGACGGCTACCTCGAGCTGACCAGGAAGGTGCTCGACGGCGTCGACGCGCTGGTGGCCGGCATCGAGGCGATCCCCGGTCTGCGGGTCGTCGTACCTCCCGACTCGACGCTGGTCGCGTTCGCCACCGACGAACCCACGCACGTCTTCACGATCACCGACGCGATGGCCGCGGTCGGCTGGTACGTCCAGCCGCAGCTGTCGTACGGCGGCCACGGCCCGACCATCCACCTGTCGCTGAGCCCGGCGACCGTCGACCACCTCGACGAGTTCCTCACGGCCCTCCGCAAGGCCGTCGACGACGCCGTCGCGGCCGGACCGATCCTGGTCGAGCCCGGGATCGTCGAGTTCGTGCAGGCGCTGGACGCCGCGAGCCTGAGCGAGGACGACTTCGACGGGCTCCTCGCCGCGGTCGGCATGTCCGGCGGCGACGGCATCGGGATCCCGGAGTCGATGGCCGACATCAACGCGCTGCTCGACCTGGCCGACCCCGCCCTGCGCGAGGCCCTGCTGACCGCCTTCCTCGACCGGCTGCAGCGCCCGCCGGGTGACACCTGGTGAGCGCGCTGGCCGGCCTGGTCGAGAAGGGGCTGGTGGCCCCGGACTGGGCCGAGGCGCTCGCGCCGGTCGACGACCAGATCGCCCGGATGGGGCAGTTCCTGCGCGAGGAGATGGCCGCCGGGCGCGGCTACCTCCCGGCCGGCGACCACGTCCTGCGCGCGTTCGGCCGGCCGCTGTCGGAGGTCAAGGTGCTGATCGTCGGCCAGGACCCCTACCCCACGCCCGGGCACCCGGTGGGGCTGAGCTTCTCGGTCGCACCCGGGGTCGCGCCGCCCAGGAGCCTGGTGAACATCTTCACCGAGCTGCAGTCCGACCTCGGCGTACCCGCGCCCACCTCGGGCGACCTCACCCCGTGGGCAGACGCCGGTGTGATGCTGCTGAACAGGTGCCTGACCGTCCGTCCGGGCAGCTCGGCCGCCCACCGCGGCAAGGGCTGGGAGACTGGTCACGGACGAGGCGATCAGGGTGCTGTCGGCCCGTGCCGCCGACGGACAGGCGCTCACCGCGATCCTCTGGGGAAGCGACGCCCGGACCCTGAAGGGGTCGCTGACGCCGATCCCGTGGGTCGAGTCGGTGCACCCGAGCCCGTTGTCGGCGCGCAACGGCTTCTTCGGTTCGCGCCCGTTCAGCCGCGTCAACCGGATGCTGGAGGAGCAGGGCGGTACGCCGGTGGACTGGCGGCTCCCGTGAGGAGTGGAGATTAGTTGTTGCTTAAAGTAAAGTGGGAGACGTGACCACCACTGACACCCGGATGCCCGCGCTCTACATCGGCCACGGAGCGCCGCCGCTGCTCGACGACCCCGTCTGGTCGGCGCAGCTGCGCGACCTGGCCGCCGGGCTGCCCCGACCCAAGGCCGTGCTGATCGTGAGCGCCCACTGGGAGTCCGCGCCGCTGGCGCTCTCCGCCTCGGGCCCGAACGTGGGCCTGGTCTACGACTTCGGCGGCTTCGCGGAGAAGTACTACCGGATGACCTACCAGACGCCCGGACGCCAGCGCGCTGGCCCGGCGGATCGTGGCGATGATGCCGGACGGCGAGCAGGTGCACCAGCACCCCTCGCGCGGCCTCGACCACGGCGCGTGGGTGCCGCTGCGGATCATGTACCCCGAGGCCGACATCCCGGTGCTGCAGATGTCGCTGCCGACGCAGGACCCCTACAAGCTGCTGACCCTCGGCAACCGGCTGCGCGAGCTGCGCGACGAGGGCGTGCTGATCATCGGCTCCGGCTTCCTCACCCACGGCCTGCCGTTCCTCACCGAGTTCCGCATCGACGCCGCCGCCCCCGGCTGGTCGACCGACTTCGACGCGTGGGCGGCCGATGCCCTCGCCCGCGGCGACGTCGCCGAGCTGGCGTCGTACCGCACGACGGCGCCGGGGATGCCCTACGCCCACCCCACGGTGGAGCACTACACCCCGCTGTTCGTCACCCTCGGCGCGGCCAGCGACCCCGAGACCCCGGGCGACCAGGTCATCGACGGGTACTGGATGGGGTTGTCGAAGCGCTCGCTGCTGGTGGCCTGAGCTGGGCTCGCGTTTCGCAGACGCGCGGACACAAGTCTGACTCTGCACACAGCGAACTCAGGCGTGCGAGCGCATCCTGCGGAACCGACACTTGTGTCCAGCGCGTCTGCCGAAGTCGGTGGACTAGCGGATGCCGAGCTTCCGCATCAGGGCGAGGCCCTTGAGGGTCTGCTCGACGTGCTCCTCGAAGGGCTTGTCCGCGGGGGCGTTGAGGACCTGCTTCTTGAGCACGGCGAGGTTGATGCCGTCGGTGTACTTGAGCAGGCCCTGGTCGCCGTGGCGGGCGCCGACGCCGGACTGCTTCACGCCTCCGGAGGGCGAGCCCTTGGAGGCGTACGCCGTGGCGAGGATGTCGTTGACGTTGACGTTGCCGGCCTCGATCCGTCGCGCGACCTCCGTCGCCTTCTTGAGGTCGCCGCCCCAGACGCTGGCGTTCAGGCCGTAGTCGGTGTCGTTGGCGAGCGCGACCGCCTCGTCGACGGTGGAGTAGCGGTGCAGCGCGACCACCGGACCGAACGTCTCGCACTCACCGGCCAGCATGTCCTTGGTGACGCCCTCGAGGATCGTCGGCTCGTAGAACGCCGGACCGAGGTCGGGACGCTCGCGCCCGCCGACCAGCACCGTCGCGCCCTTCTCGACGGCGTCGGCGACGTGCGAGGCGACCCGGTCCTTCTGGTCCACCGAGACCAGCGACCCGACCTCCGGCTCGTAGTCGTACGCCGCCGCGAGCTTGAGCGCCTTGGTGGCCGTGACGAAGCGGTCCTTGAAGTCGTCGTAGATCGAGTCGTGGATGTACATCCGCTCGATGTGCATGCAGATCTGGCCGGTGTTCCCGAACCCGCCGAACAGCGCTCCGGTGACGACCTCGTCGAGGTTGGCGTCGGGCAGCACGATCATCGGGTTCTTGCCGCCGAGCTCGAGGCAGCAGCCGATCAGGTTCTGGCCGGCGCGCTCGCCGATGAACCGGCCGGTCGCGGTGGACCCGGTGAACATCACGTAGTTGGCGTTGTCGATCAGGGTCGGCCCGACGTCCGGGCCCTCGCCGCAGACCACCTGGAACAGCCCGGCGGGCAGGCCGGCTTCGTAGAGCAGCGAGATGCCGTAGAGCGGTGAGAGCGCGGTCTTGTTGTCGGGCTTGAGCACGACGCCGTTGCCGGCCATCAGCGCGGGGATGGCGTCGGAGAGCCCGGTGGCGAACGGGAAGTTCCAGGGCGCGATGATCGCGACGACGCCCTTCGGCTGGCGCACCTCGGTCGAGTTGCTGACGACCGGCACCGGCCCGCCACGGGTCACCGGCTTGAGCAGCTTGGCCGCCCTCTTGAGGTAGTGCGAGGTGACCATGGCCGGGTCGCAGGTCTCGTCGAAGGCCATCCGCCGGGCCTTGCCCGACTCGGCCTGGATCAGGTCGACGATCGTGGTGTTGTGCTCGAGCAGCAGCTGGTGGAACTTCTTGAAGACCTTGAGCCGCTTCTTGACCGGCCACTGGGACCAGAGCTTCTGCGCCCTGCGCGCACGGTCGAAGGCCGTCTCGATGTCCTCCGGGCTCGACTGCGGGAGGGTCGTGATCACCTCGCCCGTGTAGACCTCGGTCAGCTTCCACTCGCCGCCGCCGGTCGAGACGACCTGCGCGGTGATCCGGTCGAGCAGCTCGTCGGTGATGGAGGCGGGGCGGGTCAGGGTGTCGCTGGTCATGAGTTCTCCCTCGTCAGGGTGCCAAGATCAGGTCGGCGGCCTTCTCGCCGATCATGATCGCCGGTGCGTTCGTGTTGCCGCCGGTGATGGACGGCATGATCGAGGCGTCGGCGACGCGCAGCCCCTCGATGCCGATGACCTTGAGGTCCGGGCCCGACGACGGCGCGGTCGTCGACGCCCATCCGGCAGGTGCCGACACCGTGGTAGACCGACGTCGCCCGGTTCAGGATCTCGCGACGGAGGTCCTGCCCGGTGAAGCTCGGCACCCGGGTGGATCTCCTCCTTGACCGCGCCCCCGAACGCCGCGCCGCCCATGATCTCGCGCACCATCTCCGAGCCCTCGGCGAGCACCTCGAGGTCGGCGGGGTCGTCGAGGTAGCGCGGAGTCGATCAGCGGCGCCGCCATCGGGTCGCCCGAGGCGAGCCGCAGCGTGCCGCGGCTCCTCGGGTAGATCAGCGTGGCCAGCACCGTCAGCGCCGTGCGCGGGTCGACGTCGTGACGGATCGGCTCGTCCTGGTTCGGCGAGACGTAGGCCCACGGCAGCAGGTGCAGCTGGAGGTCGGGTACGTCGGTGGCCTGCGAGGTGCGCACGAAGCCGACCGACTCGAAGACCGAGTTGGCCAGGAACGACTTGCCCGGGCGCAGGAGCTCCTTGGCGCACGCCCTCGCGCGAAGAAGAGGGCGTTGCCCTTCAGCGTCGACGATGGTCGCGTGGAAGGTCATCGCGTGGAACATGTGGTCGTGCAGGTTGTCGCCGACCGGGAGGTCGGCGATCGGTGGTGATGCCGTGCTCGGTGAGGTGCTCGGCGTGGCCGATCGCCCGAGAGCATCAGCAGCTGCGGCGAGCCGACGAAGCCGGCCGAGAGGATGACCTCCTTGCCGGCGCGCACGATGCGGTTGGAGCCGTCCTTGTCGACGACGGCGACGCCCGATCGGCGCGGCCGTTCTCGACCACGATCTTGGTGACCAGCACCTCGGTCTGCAGCTCGAGCGAGGCGGCACGTCGAGGTTGTGGATGTAGCCGCGCGAGGCGCTGTAGCGAAGCCCGTCGGCGGTGTTCTGCTGCATCCGGGCGATGCCCTCCTGCTGCTCGGCGTTGTAGTCGTCGAGCACCTTCACGCCGAGGGCGTCGGAGGTCGCCTGGATGAACTGCAGCGTGCCCTCCTGCGGCATCTTGTTGCGGCTGACCTTGATCGGGCCGCCCGCGCCGCGGAAGTCGTTCGCGCCGTCCTCGAAGTCCTCCATCCGCTTGTACGCCGCGTTGACCGAGTCGGCGTCCCAGCCGGTGTTGCCCTCGGCCGCCCAGGAGTCGTAGTTGGCGCGGTTGCCGCGGACGTAGACCATGCCGTTGATCGAGCTCGAGCCGCCGACGACCTTGCCGCGGGGCACCGGCATCCGGCGGTTGAGGATGTGCTCCTGCGGCGTCGAGTAGTAGCCCCAGTCGACCCGTCGCCTTGATCTTCGGGCTCGGCGTGCATCGGCCCGATCATCCCGGGCTTCTTCACCAGGAACTGCTCGTCGCTCTTGCCGGCCTCGAGGACGATCACGCTCGCGCCCGACTGCGCGAGCCGACCCGCGACGGCGGCGCCGGAGCTGCCCGAGCCGACCACGACGTAGTCGGCCTCGTTCGTGTACGGCACCTTCTTCGCCATGATCACCTCGTCGTCGCGACGGTCATGGGCACGTCGGATCGTGGCGTGCGCCACAACTATAACTTGTTCTAGTTTGCGGGGACAGGCTCGCGCGCTCGACGCGAAGATGACCGCCATGGAGATCCTCTCGATCCAGTCGTCGGTGGCCTTCGGGCACGTCGGCAACAGCGCGGCCGTCTTCCCGCTGCAGCGCCTGGGCATCGAGGCCTGGGCGGTCAACACGGTGCACTTCTCCAACCACACCGGGTACGGCGAGTGGCGCGGTCCGCTCCTGTCCACCGAGGACCTGCGCGAGGTCATCCGCGGCGTCGAGGAGCGCGGCGTGCTCGACCGGTTGTCGGCGGTGCTCAGCGGCTACCAGGGCGGCGAGGAGGTCGGCGCCGTGGTGCTCGAGACCGTGGCCCGGACCAAGGAGCTCAGTCCCGGCTCGGTCTACTGCTGCGACCCGGTCATGGGCGACGTCGGGCGCGGGATGTTCGTCCGGCCGGGGATCCCCGAGCTGATGCGCGACCGGGTCGTCCCGGCGGCCGACGTGATCACCCCCAACCACTTCGAGCTCGACTTCCTCGCCGGCCGCGAGACGCACACCCTCGCCGAGGTGCTCGCCGCCGTCGACGAGGTCCGCGGGCGCGGGCCCGGCACCGTCCTGGTCACCAGCGTGCTCACCGACGAGACGCCGGAGGGCTCGGTCGACCTGGTCGCGGTCTCGGCCGACGGCGCCTGGCTCACCCGCACCCCGCTGCTGCCGATCGCGCCCAACGGCTGCGGCGACGTGACGGCGGCGGTGTTCCTCGCGCACCTGCTCACCACCGGGTCGGCCGAGGTGGCGCTGCGCCGGGTGACCGCGACCGTCTTCGCGATCCTGGAGAAGACGCTCGAGGCCGGCACCCGCGAGATCGCCCTGGTGGCCGCGCAGGACGCGATCGCCGACCCGCCCGAGCGGTTCGGGGCCACGCGGTTGCGGTGACCGTGTCGGGGAACATGGACGGGGTGACCGCACTCTCGAACGACACCCTCGAGGAGATCGGCGAGCGGCTGCCCGTGCCGACGTACGACCGGAGCGCCGTGCGCACCGGCATCGTGCACCTCGGTGTGGGCGGCTTCCACCGCGCGCACGAGGCGATGTACGTCGACGCGCTGCTCGAGCGCGACGGTAGCGACGGCGCGGCCGGCGACTGGGGCATCACCGGCGTCGGCCTGCTCGAGAAGGACGAGGCCATGGCCGAGGCCATGCACGCCCAGGACTGCCTCTACACGCTGGTCGTCAAGCAGGCCGACGGCTCGCTCGAGCCGCGCGTGATCGGGTCGATCGTCGACTACCTGTTCGCGCCGAACGACGCCGAGGCGGTGCTCGAGCGGATGGTCGACCCGGCGACCCGGATCGTGTCGCTGACCATCACCGAGGGCGGCTACCAGGTGAACCAGGCGACCGGTGACTTCGACGACAGCGACCCCGACGTCCGGGCCGACATCGAGGCCCACGGCGACGGCCTGCCGACGACCGCGTTCGGCTTCCTCACCGAGGCGCTCGCGCGGCGGCGTACTGCCGGGACCACGCCGTTCACGGTGATGTCGTGCGACAACATCCAGGGCAACGGCACCGTCGCGCACGACATGATCACCGCCTTCGCGACGCGGTGCGACGACGAGCTCGGCCGGTGGATCGGCGAGCACGTGGCCTTCCCCAACTCGATGGTCGACCGGATCACCCCGGTGACCACCGACGACGACCGGGCGCTGCTCGCCGACCAGTTCGGGGTGGACGACGCGTGGCCGGTCGTGTGCGAGTCGTTCGCGCAGTGGGCGCTGGAGGACCATTTCGAGCTGGGCCGCCCGGAGCTGGACCAGGTCGGGGTCCAGGTGGTCGACGACGTCGGACCGTACGAGCTGATGAAGCTCCGACTGCTCAACGCCAGCCACCAGGCGCTGTGCTACCTCGGCTACCTCAGCGGGTTCCGCTACGCCCACGAGGTGGCGCAGGACCAGCTCTTCGCCGACTTCCTGCTCGCCTACATGGACAAGGAGGCGACCCCGACGCTCTCCCCGGTGCCCGGCGTCGACCTCGACGAGTACAAGCACCAGCTGGTCGAGCGCTTCGCCAACCCCGAGATCAAGGACACCCTCGCGCGCCTGTGCGCCGAGAGCTCTGACCGGATCCCGAAGTGGCTGGTGCCGGTGGTGCGGAGCAACCTCGAGAACGACGGCGAGGTCCGCCTGTCCGCGCTGGTGGTGGCCGCCTGGGCGCGCTACGCGGAAGGCGTCGACGAGGACGGCGAGGCGATCGAGGTGGTCGACCGCCGCAAGGACGCGGTGATGGAGCGAGCGGCCCGCCAGGGCGATGACCCGTTGGCCTTCCTCGAGGACCGCGACCTCTTCCACGACCTGCACGACCAGCCGCGCTTCACCGAGCCCTACGTCGAGGCGCTCGCGTCGCTGCACGATCGCGGTGCCCGTGACACGCTGACCCGGTGGCTGAAGACCTGACCCTCGTCGCCGGCGTCGACTCCTCGACGCAGTCCACCAAGATCGTCGTCTGCGACGCAGTCACCGGCGAGGTCGTGCGCGAGGGTCGCGCGACCCATCCCGACGGCACCGAGGTCGATCCCGAGCACTGGTGGCGCGCGTTCGGCGAGGCCAGCGGCGGCGGGCTGCTCGACGGCGTCGCCGCGATCGGCGTCGGTGGGCAGCAGCACGGCATGGTCACCCTGGACGAGTCCGGGGCCGTCGTACGGCCGGCCCTGCTGTGGAACGACACCCGCTCGGCCACCGCCGGCCACGACCTCGTCAGCGAGCTCGGCGGCAAGGCCGCGTGGGCCGAGGCCGTCGGCTCGGTGCCGCTGGCGGCCTTCACCGTCACGAAGCTGCGCTGGCTGGCCGAGCACGAGCCCGAGTCCGCACGACGGACCACCGAGGTCGTGCTGCCGCACGACTGGGTCACCGCGCGCATCCTCGGAGGAGAGGCCGACCGGGTCGCTCCCGGGACGGCGACGACCGACCGCGGCGACGCCTCCGGCACGGGCTACTGGTCGCCGGCCAAGGGTGACTACCGCCTCGACCTCGTCGAGCGCGCGCTGGGCAAGCAGGTGTCGCTGCCGCGGGTGGTCGGTCCCGCCGAGGTGGTCGGCTCCGTCGGCGACATGGTCGTCTCCGCCGGCAGCGGCGACAACATGGCGGCGGCGCTGGGCCTCAACATCGGGCCCGGTGATGTCGTCGTCTCGCTCGGCACCAGCGGCACCGTCTTCGGCGTGCACGACCAGCCGACCGCCGAGCCGACCGGCATCGTGGCCGGCTTCGCCGACGCGACCGGACGGTTCCTGCCGCTGGTCTGCACGCTCAACGCCGCGCGGGTGCTCGGTGCCGCCGCGTCGCTGCTCGGCACCGACCTGGCCGGGCTCGACGAGCTCGCGCTGTCGGCTCCCGCGGGAGCCGGCGGCCTGGCCCTGCTGCCCTACCTCGACGGCGAGCGCACCCCCGACCTGCCCACCGCCACCGGCACCATCGGCGGCCTGACGCGCGCCAACGCGACCCCGGCCAACCTCGCCCGGGCAGCCGTGGAGGGGATGCTCTGCGGCCTCGCCGACGGGGTCGACGCGCTGCTCGCGCAAGGTCTCGAGACTCGGCGCGTGCTGCTGATCGGCGGGGCGGCCCGCTCCGAGGCGGTGCAGCGGATCGCGCCGGACCTCTTCGGTGCGCCGATCGTGGTGCCATCGCCCGCGGAGTACGTCGCCCTCGGCGCCGCCCGCCAGGCCGCCTGGGCCCTCGCCGCCCGCGACTCCTCCGACGCCGAGGCCCCCCACTGGCCCCCGGCCGAGGACGTCGTCCGCGACCCCGTCGACACGACCGCCGGCGCCGACGTACGTGCCACCTACCGCGAGCTGCGCCTCGCGATGCACCCCGGGAGCTGAGCCGCGTGGTGAGTCCACGCACGGATGACCCGCTGGACGAGCCCCACACCGCCCCGGTCTGGCAGCGCTTCACGGCGCTGGTGCGATCGGTGGTCGACCTCGACGCCGCCACCGTGGAGTCGGCCACCCGTGCCATGGGCGGGTCGCGCTGGTGGCTGGCGCCGGTGGCCTGGGCCGCGGGCACCCTGGTGCTCCTGCTGCGCGGCGTGAAGCTGCTGATCCTCAACTGGCGGCTGTCGGTGGTCCAGCTGTTGCCCGCGGTGTGGATCTGGCTGGCGACCTGGGACCTCAAGCAGCACCTGCTGCACGGTGCCGAGTTCCACCGCGTGCCGTGGCCGCTGCTCGTCCTGCTCGCGGTCGCCGTCGTCCTCCTCACCGTGGCGGCCTACGCCTGCAACACCGTCTTCGCGCTGGCGATCGACGGCCCGCCTCCACCCCGGGTCGGTCCGGCCGTCCGGCGCGCGTGGTCGCACCGGCGCTCGATCCTGGCGTGGGGCCTGCCGATGGGTCTGCTGCTCGTCGTGGCCGCGGGTCTCGTCCCGAGAACCGGTCGGCTGTGGCTGTTCACCCTGGTGCTGTCAGCGACGATCGCGCTGATGGTGGTCACGTTCGTCGCCATGCCGGCTCGCATCCTCGGTGTGGCCAAGCTGAAGGTCCGGCCCACCGAGCGGATCGGCAGGGCGTTGGCCGGCGGAGCGGTGAGCGCGGTGGCGATGGGCCCCGGTTTCATCCTCGACCGGGTCGGGCTGATCCTGCTCAGCGTCACCGGGGCCCATGTGCTGGGCTTCGTCCTGCTCTCGCTCGGCGCCGCCCTGTACGCCGCCGGCATGTCCTCGGTGAAGGCGGTCAAGCTGAGCATGCGCCTGACCACCCCCGAACCCGACCCGGTCTGAGCCTGGGGGTCAGTTGCCGAAGTAGGCGTCCGTGGCCCGCACCTGGTGGTCGGTGATCCGCTTCTCCTCGGCGGGCGAGACCTGGAACTTCTTCGGCAGCTCGGTCAGGCAGCCGGACCCGCGGCAGTTGGCGTACTCGGCGTACAGCTGCTTCATCCGCCGGAACGTCGAGGCGTACGCCGGCTTGCGGGCGAGGTTGCGCAGCTCCAGCGGGTCCTTCCACAGGTCGTAGAGCTCGGCCTCGCCGGTGGAGTAGCGGGTCAGCTTCCAGCGGCCCAGCCGCAGTCCTCGTGTGTCGAGCGGTGCCTTGCCGAGCCGGTAGTGGTCGGCGTACCGCCCGAAGTCCATCATCCCCTCGGTGACGACGGGACGCCGCCAGCCGTCGTCGCCGTGGCGGATCAACGGGAGGATCGACGTCCCGTCAGCACCCGACATCGTCGTCCCGGCGTACGCCGCGAACGTCGGCGCCAGGTCGACCGTCATGACCGGGTCGTAGCGGCGACCGTGCGGCACCCCCGGGCCGGCGATGAGCAGCGGGACCCGCAGGGACGGCTCGTGCAGGTTGATCTTCCCCGAGCGCTTGCGGTGCTCCCCCAGGTAGTAGCCGTTGTCGGAGGTGAACGCGACGACCGTGTGCTTGAGCTGACCGGTCCTCCGGAGGTGGGCGAGGGTGTCGCGGATCTGCACGTCGAGGGCGTACAGCGCCTCCCCGCGCTGCCGGGTCACCTCGGTCTCCGCGGCCTTCTCCTCCGGCGTGAGCTTGGACTGCTTCTTCAGGTAGATCGGCTTGTCGTGCACGTCGGCCTCGGCGCTGCCCCGCAGCGGAGTGCCCGCCCCGTGCCGGACGAGGTGGTCGAAGCGGCCCTTGACCCAGTCGGGGCGCCCCGGGGTGTCCCACTCCTCGAACTCGCCGTCCCGCGCGCGCGTCGGCTTCGGGTCGTCGGACTCGACCGGGAGCCCCGTGTGGGGTGCGGTCGGCGTCCACCACACGAACCACGGCGCCTTGGTCCTGTGGAATTGGTCCATCACACCGCGCCCCTGCTCGGCGACGACGTCGGTGGAGTAGCGGCCGGGGAAGGAGTGGATCTGCCCGTTGATGTTGTCGACCAGGTGGTCGTAGGAGTACGTCCCGCCGCCGTAGTTCGGGTCGTCGAAGTTCCACAGGTGGTCCGAGCCGGCGTACCACTGGTCCCACCCCGGCGGGATGTAGTGCAGCGACGGCTTGCCGGAGCGCAGGTACTGCTCGCCGTACCCGTTGACGTACTTGCCGACCAGGCCGGTCTGGTAGCCCGCCCCCTCCAGCACCGTGGCGAGGGTGTGCCTGTCCTTCAACGCCGCGAAGCCGTAGGGCTCGTTGTGGGTGTAGACCTCGTGGTTGTGCGCGTACTCCCCGGTCAGGAAGCTCGACCGGGAGGGGGCGCAGAGGGGGTACGGCGCGAAGGAGTTCTCGAAGCTGAGCCCGCGGTCCTGGATCAGGCGGCGCACGTGCGGCATGAACCGCAGGTCGTCCCAGCGCATGTCGTCGGTCTCGATGACGAGCATGTTCGGCCGCCGCGCCTGCGGTGTGCCCTCGGCCAGTTCGAGCGCGGCCGACATGGTCCTCCGGCTCGCGGCCGGTTCGGCCGACGGCGCCGCGGTGTTGCCGCACCCGGGCACGGCCGCCAGGCACCCGAGCACCACGGCAGTGGCGAGGGCGCGTCGGCGGAACAGTGGGGAAGGCACGAGCAAAATCTCCTAAGTCGAGTGGGTTAATAGTATTAGACATCACGAAGAGTTGTGGACGACCCGCCGGGAGGCGGACACGGATTCGGAGCCGGTGACAGGAGTCGAACCCGCGACATCCTCATTACAAGTGAGGCGCTCTACCAACTGAGCTACACCGGCGAGCTGCCGGGACCCGGCAACGGACGGCAATCCTAGGTGACCGGGGCCTTCAGCCGAGGTCGAGCGGGAAGTACGGCGCGACCGCGATGTCACCGGTCGTGCGGATCGTCACCGGTTGCAGGCCGACCGGGCGACCGTCGGCGTAGGTGACCAGGGTGACCTCGGCGTCGCGGCGCAGCTTGCTGCCCAGCGCGATGGCGTACGCCGCTCCCCCGGTGGTGCCGTTCGTGTAGGAGTAACCGGCCTTGCCGTTCTGCCCGACGACCCGGGTGGGGCCCTTCTGGACGTGCAGGTGGCCGCCGATCACCAGGTCGGTGCAGCCGCGCTCGAGTGCCGTGTCGCCGAGCGTGGCGGAGTGGACGACCAGGGTCGCGATGCGCTTGCCGTCCGCGTCGGCGGCGCAGACGTCGTCGGCGAGCCGCGCCTTGACCTCGTCGAAGCTCAGCCCCTTCGCGTCGCGCCAGCTGCCGAGCCCGCTGGAGCGCGGGTCGTCGACGCCCGTGAGGCGCACGTCGGCGAACGGCGTGACGGTCTTGCCGTCCAGGTGGGTCCAACCGCGCTTCTCGAGGTAGTGGCTCACGAACGTGCCGTTGTCGTGGTTGCCGGAGATCGCGACCGCTCGCGTCGTACCCCTTGAAGGCCTTGTCCAGCGAGTCCAGGCTGAAGGACTCCCAGGCCTCGCCGGTCGAGGTGTCGTCGCCTGCGTCCAGCACCGCTGTCGCGCCGCCCGCGTCACCGACGGCGCGCGCCACCGCGTCCATGCCGATGTTGTCGTGACGGTCGCTGACCAGCAGTCGCCACGGTCTCGCCCTTGCCGGGCGGGTGCAGCTGTGCCTTCACGGTGTCGACCCGATCGGCGACATCGTCGTAGAAGACCTTGCTGATGGCGTAGGTGTCGAAGGCGCTCTGCACCAGGCGCCGCGTCCTGCGACGTGACCAGGCCGCCCTCCAGCTGCCACTTCCGCAGCTCGGTGGGCACGGTGAGGTCAGGCAGCGCGTCGCCGATGGGCACCCAGGTCTGCGGCTGGACGCGGTCCTCGTCTGCCTGCCAGGGCTGGACGAGGAGCACCACACCGACCGCGAGCAGCGCGGCGGTGGCACCCAGCACCCGCGGCCGCACCCGGACGAGCTCGGCGCGACGGCGCTGCCCGAGCAGCAGCCACAGCGCGATCGGGACCAGCGCGAGCAGTGCAGCGCGCAGGGCCGCGTCAAGGGCCAGCCGGGTGAGGTGGCTGGTCACCCGGTCGACCTCGGCGTCGGGATGGGCGGCGATCGAGGCGTAGCGCTGGGCGAGCTCGGCACCGCTGGTGGCCGTGGTCTTGCCGACCTCGACGAAGACCCCGATCCGGTGGTGGGAGGCGAACCGCACGTCGGGCAGGTAGGGCCCGAGGTCCAGTCGCACCTGGCCGTCGAGCGTCGGGTGGAGCACCGCGTCGTGACTGGCGACGACGGTCCGTGCGCTGGAGTGGGTGAACAGCACCGGCCAGAGGACGAGGGCCGTGACGAGCCAGACGGCGACGAGGCCGGCCGCCCGGAGCCAGCCGCGCCGCATCAGCGCGGCTCGGTCCCGCCGGCGGCTCTCCTCTGGGCGATCGCGAAGAGGGCGACGCTCGCGGCCACGCCCGCATTGAGCGACTCCAGCGAGCTCGCCATCGGGATCGAGACCAGCACGTCACAGGTCTCGGCGACCAGGCGCGAGAGGCCCTTGCCCTCCGAGCCGACGACCAGCACGAGTGGTCCCTCGGCGAGGTCGAGGTCCGGCAGCGACACGTCGCCGTCGGCAGCCAGCCCGACGACCATGCATCCCGCGCCCTGGTAGGCCTTGAGCTGGCGGGTGAGGTTCACGGCCTGCGCGACCGGCACGCGCGCCGCGGCACCGGCCGAGGTCTTCCACGCACTGGCCGTCATCCCGGCCGAACGACGCTCGGGGATGAGCACCCCGTGCGCCCCGAACCCCGCTGCGGACCGTACGACGGCACCGAGGTTGCGCGGGTCGGTCACCGAGTCGAGCGCCACGATCAACGGCGCCTCGTGGTTGGCCGTCGCGGCGGCGATCAGGTCGTCGGGGTGGGCGTACTCGTACGGCGGCACCCGCGCGGCCAGGCCCTGGTGCACGGCTCCCGCGGTCATCCGGTCGAGCTCGCCACGGGGCACCTCGAGCAGGGAGAGGCCGCGGTCGGCGGCGGTCGCGAACACCTCCTTGAGGCGGCCGTCGCGCTCGGCGCCCTCGGCGACGTACAGCGCGGTCACCGGGAGCTCGGCACGCAGCGCCTCGACGACGCTGTTGCGCCCGGCCACCCACTCGGAGTCGCCGCCCTGGTTCGGTTTGCGCCTGGGCTTGGTCGCGGCCGCACGCTCCTGGCGGTTCTTCTTCTTGTGGGCCTGGTGGTAGGGCCGGTCGGTCGCCTTCGGGGTCGGCCCCTTGCCCTCGAGACCGCGCTTGACGCGGCCCCCGGACCCGGCTGTGGGATTGCCCTTGGGACCCTTCTTGATCGCGCCTCGGCGCTGCGAATTACCGGCACGTCCGTGTCCTTCAACGTGGTTGAGCTTGTCGAACTCCGGCATCAGACACTCCATCTCGGGCCGTCGGGGGTGTCCTCGACCTCGACGCCGGCGGCCTTGATCTGGTCGCGGATGGCGTCGGCGGCGGCGAAGTCCTTGCGGGCGCGCGCCTCGGACCGTTGGTCGAGCAAGCCGCGGACGAGGGCGTCCACGACGTCGCGCAGGTCGCCGTCATCCCCGCCGGTGGCCCAGTGCGGGTCGAACGGGTCGAGGCCGAGCACGCCGAGCATCTCGCGCACGGCGGCCGCGTTGTCGCGCAGCGCAGGGGTGGCGCCGTCGGCGAGCAGCTTGTTGCCCTCGCGGAGGGTGTCGAAGACGACCGCGACGGCCGCGGGCGTCCCGAGGTCGTCGTCCATCGCGTTCACGAACGGCTCCGGCAGCACGCTCTGTGCGGGCACCTCGCCGAGCACCTCCGCGGCCCGCTTCAGGTAGCTCTCGATCCGGCGGAACCCCGCCGCGGCCTCCTCCAGCGCCTCGAAGCTGAACTCCACGTGCGAGCGGTAGTGCGCCGCCACCATGTAGTAGCGCAGCTCGATGCCGCGGACCCGGTCCAGCACGTTGGGCACCAGCAGCGAGTTGCCCAGCGACTTGCTCATCTTCTCGCCGGACGTGGTGATCCAGGCGTTGTGCATCCAGTACGACGCGAAGCCGAGCCCGGCCGCCCGCGACTGCGCCTGCTCGTTCTCGTGGTGCGGGAAGCGCAGGTCGACCCCGCCGCCGTGGATGTCGAACGCGGCGCCGAGGTACTTGCCCGCCATGGCCGAGCACTCGATGTGCCACCCGGGCCTCCCCCGTCCCCACGGTCGCGGGCCACGAGGCCGTCTCCGGCTCGGTCGGCTTGTGCCCCTTCCACAGGGCGAAGTCGCGAGGGTCGCGCTTCCCACGAGGGTCGGCGTCCTCGGCCGCCTCCATGTCGTCGATCGACTGGTGGGTCAGCTCGCCGTACGCCGGCCAGGAGCGGACGTCGAAGTACACGTCGCCGGAGCCGTCCTGCGCCTCGTAGGCGTGGCCGCGCTCGATCAGCACGGCGATCAGCTCGAGCATCTCCGGCACGTGGCCGGTGGCGGCCGGCTCGTAGGTGGGCGGCTCGACGTTCAGGGCGTCGTAGGCCTTGTCGAGCTCGCGCTTCATCGCGTAGGCGAGGTTGTACCAGGGCCGGCCCTGCTCGGCCGCCTTGACGAGGATCTTGTCGTCGATGTCGGTGATGTTGCGGATGAACGTCACGTCGTACCCGCTGGCCACCAACCAGCGCCGCAGCACGTCGAAGTTCACCGCCGAGCGGACGTGGCCGACGTGCGGCTCGGACTGCACGGTCAGGCCGCACACGTAGATGCCCGCCTTGCCCTCCTCGAGGGGGACGAAGTCGCGAGCAGCGCCGGTGGCGGTGTCGTGGAGTCGGAGGGTCACGCGGCAATCGTAGTGAGGGTTGGGCCGATGCCCGACACAGCCCGAGTTGTGGCAAAAAGGCACGCGTGTGACAAATGAGTACTACCGTGGCGGATGTGTCCCACCAGTTCGCCCCGTCACTGCGGCTGCAGGTGCTCGCCATCGGCTTCCTGCTGCTGGTGGTGGTCGGCGCCGTGCTCGCCGACCCGGTGCGGCACGAGCGGGCACACCTGACCGCCGCCACGGCCACGCCCTCGGCGCAGCACTCCTTCCGCCAGGTCACCACCGACGCCGCCTTCCTCGCCGGCGCCCAGGAGGGCACCCGGGTGGCCGGCGGATCGCTGCGCATCGCCACCCCGCGAGGCCGGACGACCTGGGCCGGCCGGAGCTGGTCGTGGGCGCGCTGGACCTCCCCGTGGGTCGACCCAGGACAGACCTTCACCCAGCTCGTCCCGACGTGGAACGTCACCACCCCGCCGCGCACGCTGGTGCTGGTCCAGGCCCGGGTGCACAGCACCTCGGGCTACCTCAGCGGCTGGAAGCTGGTCGGCGCGTGGTCGACGCGCGACGCCCGGATCCGGCGCACCAGCGGGGGCGTCCAGTCCGACCGGATCGCCTCGATGCACACCGACACCCTGGTCGCCGGACGCGGCGTCCTCCTCAACCGTTACCAGCTGCGAGTCCTCCCCCTCCGAGGTCCCGCGAGCACCGCCTCCCCGACGGTGCGATCCCTCCAGGCAGTAGCGAGCCGGCCGTCGACCGTCCTCCCGGCGACGAGCCGGCCGCTACTGCCACCCCGGACGCTGAACGTCCCGCGCTACTCGCAGATGACCCACCGCGGGCAGTACCCGCAGTGGGGCGGCGGTGGCCAGGCCTGGTGCTCACCGACCTCGCTCGCGATGATCCTCGGCTACTACCGCGCGCTGCCGGCCCGCTCGAGCTACGCCTGGGTGAGCAAGCGGTACGCCGACCCGTGGGTCGACCACGTCGCCCGCCTGGTCTACGACAACGGCTACGACGGGGCCGGCAACTGGGCGTTCAACACCGCCTACGCCGCCGTCCGCACCGGCGATGCCTTCGTGACCCGGCTGACCAGCCTGCGCGAGGCCGAGCGCTTCATCGCGGCCGGCATCCCGCTCGCCGCGTCGATCCGCTTCTCCCGCGGCCAGCTGACCGGCGCCCCGATCAGCGCGACCTCCGGCCACCTCGTCGTGATCAGCGGCTTCACCAGCAACGGCGACGTCGTCGTCAACGACCCGGCCGCACGCACCGACGCCACCGTGCGCCGTACGTACGACCGTGGGCAGTTCGAGCGGGCCTGGCTGGGTGGCTCCAGCGGCACGGTCTACGTCGTCCACGACGCCGCGCACCCGCTTCCCGCGCGGGGCACCAACCGCAGCTGGTAGCTCAGGCCCCGTAGCCGCCGTCGACGTCCAGCTTCTGACCCGTCACGTAGCCGGCGCGGGGAGAGGCGAGGAAGCAGACCGCCTCGGCCACGTCGTGGGCGATCCCGAACCGGCGCAGCGGGATGTTCGCCCGCGCAGCGGCGAGGGCGCGGTCCCCGAGGTCGCCGCTCTCGATCAGTCGCTGGGCCATCCCGTCGGTGAGCATGCCGGGGCCGACGCAGTTCACCCGGACGCCGTACCGGCCCTCCTCGACGGCCAGCCCGCGCACCAGCGCCTCGACCGCGGCCTTGGGCACCGACGAGAGGCCGTCGCGGACCGGGAACCTGCTGGTCGCGGCCGTGGTCACCGCCACGACGCTGCCGCCGGAGGCACGCAGGGCCTCGAGCGCCGGCCGGACCACGTTGAAGAAGCCGCCCGCGTCCTCGGCGAGCTGGGCGGAGACGTCACCGGCCTCGACGCGGCTCAGGTGGATCATCGGCACGTGCGGCCCGGCCGCGTGCACGAGCGTGTGCAGGCCGCCGTGGTGACCGTTGACCTCCGAGACCACCTGGCGGCACGCCTCGGCGTCCGACACGTCCAGACGGTGCCGACTGACCCGCACCCCGAACGACGCGGCCTCCTCCGCGACCCGCGCGGCGCGCTCCTCGTGGCCCCGGAAGGTCAGCGCGACGTCACTGCCCCGCTCCGCGAGGAGTCGTACGACGGCCCGCCCGATGCCCCCACTGCCGCCGACGACGAGGGCGCAACCGGACTGTCGGGAGAAGTCGTCCATGCGGGGAGGCTAACCGTGAGCGGCCCCGGCGGACGCGAACGGGTGCCTACGTGTGGACACCCTCGACGCCGAAGAACCACCACGACCCGGTGAGCCAGAGCAGCACCACCGCCGTGAGCAGCAGACCCGCCCGCGACGGGCAGGGCCCAGCCCGGGATCCGCTTGCTGTGCACCAGGACCACCTTGGCGGCGAAGGCGCCGTAGAAGGCGCACCCGGCCAAGCGAGTGCACCAGCACCCGCGTCGACCAGGGCGACTGCGCGAACCCGAAGCCGTAGAGGCAGAAGAACGCCACCGGCAGGGAGATCAGGAACGCCAGCCCGCCGCCCACACGGTGCGCGGTCCCCAGCCAGGCGGGCGCCGAGCCGGCTCCGGGCAGCCGGCCGTAGAGCCACAGCGCGCCGACCAGCTGGGCCAGCGCGAGCACCAGGACCACCGTCGTGGCCCATGCCTTGAACGTGCCGGCGCTGGAGAACCCCAACGACGGCAGACCGCTGTAGTCGGGCGTGTGCACGCGCCCGTAGACCCCGAGAGCCACCGCCACCCCGGCGCCGACGAGCAGGGCGACGAAGACCCCTGCCCGGCGTGGCGCCACCTGCCCGGTCATGTGCTCGGTCATGCCGTTCCTCCGGCGAACGAGCCTACGCGCGAGGAGGAGGTGGGGGCTACCGCGACGGTGAACGGGTGGGTGTCCCACCCGGTGGCGCCGTTGGGGATCACGTCGGCCTTCACCGCGGTCTGCGTGTAGCCCGACTTGTCGGTGGCGCGCACGTAGAGCCGGTGGTCACCCGCTTCGACGTCGACGGACCCGGCCCACTGCACCCAGGTGTCCAGGTCGGGGACCCGGCCCAGCTCGGCCTCCTGCCACGGGCCGCCGTCGAGCTGGAACTCGACCTTCTCGATCCCCGTGTGCTGTGCCCAGGCGCTGCCGCCGACGCGGACGGTGCCGGCCTTGACCGTGTCGCCGTTGCCGGGGACGTCGATGCGCGACTGCGTCTTCACCGGCCCCTTCGCCGACCAGCCACGCTCGGTCCAGTAGGCGTGCACCTTGTCGAGCTTGGTCACCTCGAGGTCGACCACCCACTTGGTGGCCGAGACGAAGCCGTAGAGGCCGGGCACCACCATCCGGACCGGGAAGCCGTGGTGCACCGGCAGTGGCTCGCCGTTCATGGCGACGGCGAGCATCGCGTTGCGGTTCGGGTCCATCAGCACCGGCAGCGGGGTGCCGCACGTCCAGCCGTCCTTGGAGGTCTGCTTCACCGCGTCGGCACCGGGCAGCGGGCGCGCCTGCGCCAGCAGCTCGCGCACCGGTACGCCGGACCAGAAGGCGTTGCCGATCAGCTCGCCGCCGACCACGTTGGAGACGCAGCACAGGGTGATCCAGGCCTCGGTCATCGGCCGCTTGATCAGCTCGGACCAGCTGATCCGGACCTCGTTCTCGACCATCCCGTGGATCCGCAGCTCCCAGTCGGCGGGCGAGATGGAGGGCGGCGAGATCGTGGTGTCGATGATGTAGAAGTCGTCGTTCGGGGTGCGCCAGGGCTCGATGCCCTTGACCCCGATGGTCGAGCCGGACGGGGCGGTCCCCCGCGAGACCGGCAGGTGCAGGGTGCGCCGCGCCTCCTCGACCGCCCGTCGGCCACTGCTGACCACCCGGCCCGCCACCGCGGCGGCACCCACCACGACGACGACCGCAGCAGAGCGCAGCACGAAGTCGCGCCGGGAGAAGTCCTCGTCCCGGCGCACCAGCACCGGCGCGGAGAGCACCCGGAAGGAGATCAGCCAGGTCACCAGCCCGACGACGACCGCGACGACGGCGCCCAGGGGCGGCTCGGGCAGGCGGAGCACCGCGGCCACGCCGAGCGCGGCGAGGACGAGGAAGGTGATGTCCGGGACGTTCGGCGATCGACGGGCCCAGGAGCCGGCGTACGCGCAGATCGCCAGGAACGCGACGGCGGTGCCGCCCACGAGCAGAGGCTTGTCGAAGTGCCTGACCAGCTCGACCAGGTGGATCGGCGAGGTGGCCGGGGGTGAGGTCCCGGACGGCGGCGGCCACGGCCGACAGGGGACTGTCGTCGGCGCCCAGCGCCTCGGAGACGCCCTGGCTCAGGGCGAGCCCGGCCGCGCCCGCGATCGCGCCGGCCAGCGCCAGCCAGCCACGCGACGGCTCGCGCGGCGGCGCGGGGGCTGCGGGGACGGGCGTGCCGCCGCTCTCGCGCTCCCGGGTCGACCCCAGGGCTCCGTCCGCCACGTCCACCCCCTCATCGTCCCGCGCGCACCAAGCGTGCGTCATGATCAGCACCGTGTCTGCAGACCTGCGCATCGGCGTCGGCACCGACGTGCACCGGTTGGTCCCGGTGGGATCACTCGGTCGTTCGATGCGGCTGGCCGGTCTGGATTGGCCCGACGAGGAGCTGGGCCTGGAGGGTCACTCCGACGGCGACGTCGTGCTGCACGCGATCTGCGACGCCCTCCTGTCCGCCGCAGCGCTCGGCGACCTCGGCAGCACCTTCGGTACGTCGGAGCCGCAGTGGGCCGGCGCCGCGGGTCACGACCTGCTCGCCGAGACCCTGCGCCGGGTCCGCGCCGAGGGGTGGACGGTCGTCAACGTGGCCTGCCAGCTGATCGGGAACCGGCCCCGCTTCGCCGCCCGGCGCGACGAGGCCCAGCGCGGGGTCGCCGAACGGCACGGCATCCAGGTCTCGCTCAGCGCCACCACCACCGACGGCATGGGCCTGACCGGGCGGGGCGAGGGGCTGGCCGCGATCGCCACGGCCCTGCTGGTGGCCGACGAAGGGAGCCCCTGATGCCGACGATCGACGGGCTGGCCGTCTCGACGTACGGCCCGGAGGACGCGCCGCTCACGGTGTTCCTCGCGCACTGCTGGACGCTGAACCAGGCCGACTGGCACTACCAGGTGCGCGACCTGCAGGCCGAGTTCGGTCACGACCTCCGGATCGTCACCTGGGACCACCGCGGCCACGGCGAGTCCGACGCCGGTGCCGCGGGCCGCGTGCACGATCGACAACCTCGCGCGCGACTGGGCGATGCTGATCGACACCCTGGCGCCGGAGGGTCCCCTCGTGCTCGCCGGGCACTCCATCGGCGGGATGACGATGATGGCGCTGGCCGAGCAGCGAGCCGACCTCTTCGACCGGGTCGTGGGCGCGGCGTTCGTCTCGACGTCGTCGGGTGCCCTGGACACGGTGACCCTGGGCCTGCCCGAGGCCGGCGAGCTCGTGCGGGCGCAGATCCCCCGGATGCTGGCGCTGCGATCCCGCACCCTCTCGCGGCGTGCCCGCCGACGCGCCCCGATCGTGGAGACGCTGGTGATGCGCCGGTTCCTGTTCGGCCACCCGATGCGGCTGGCCGACTCCGCCCTCGCCGTCGAGGGCCTGATCAGCTGCCCGGGCGACACCGTGGTCGGCTACTACGAGGACTGCATGGCCCACGAGCGCACCGCCGCGCTGAAGGTGCTCGACGACATCCCCACGCACGTGCTCGTCGGCACCCGCGACGTGCTCACGCCCCCGTCGCACGCGAGGCGGATCGCCGACCACGTGCAGGGTGCGGTCCTGACCGTGGCGCCGGGTGCCGGCCACATGCTGCCGCTCGAGCGCGACCAGCTGGTCTCCGGCGTGCTGATCCGGCTCGTCCGACCGCACGTGCCAGCCACCGCGGGCACGTGACCACGCGCGCCGCCGCCGTCATCCTGGCCGCGGGCGCCGGCTCCCGGGTCGGCGCGGCGGCCAACAAGGTGCTGCTGCCGCTCGGTGGCATGGCGATGCTGGCCCACTCCGTGCGCACCGTCCTCGACGTGGCGGGCGTGCACCGGATCGTGCTCGTGGTGCGAGCCGAGGACCGCGCGGCCGTCAGGGACGCCGTCGCCGAGCACCTCGGCGCGCACGACCTGTGGGTGGTCGACGGCGGTGAGCAGCGGCACGACTCGGAGTGGCAGGCCCTGCGGGCGCTCGCCGCCGACATCGAGCGCGGCGAGCTCGACGTGGTGGCGATCCACGACGGGGCCCGGCCGCTGGCACCGGCGCGGCTGTGGGAGCGGGTGATCGCCGCCGCCGAGGAGCACGGGGGCGCGATCCCGGTCACGGACGTCCCCCGGCTGTCCCGTCGCGACGGGTCCCTCGCGGCCGCGGGGCTCGTCGGCGTCCAGACCCCGCAGGCCTTCCGGGCCGCCGAGCTGCTGGCGGCCTACCGGCGGGCCGAGCAGGAGGGGTTCGTCGGCACCGACACGGCCTCCTGCCTCGAGCGGTACACCGACCTGCCCGTCGTCGGGGTGCCCAGCACCGCCGGCGAACCTGAAGGTCACCTTCCCCGAGGACCTGGCGCTGGCGGAGTCGTTGCTGGGTCGTCCGACTCCTCCGGAGCGACCGACGAGCGACTGAGCGCCTCGAGCACGACCAGGTCGTCGTCCGACCCGATCCGGCGCGCCAGCGCGGGGGCCGGCAGGAACCGCACCGGGAACCGCTCGGCGAGGGCAGCCACCCACGCGGCGAGGTCGGTCACGTCGGGCTCCTCGAGCGCGGCGACGACCGCGGGCGGCAGCACGACCGGCGAGGCCACGCACATCAGCTCCTCGCGGGAGTGGGTCGCGCCGAGCCGACCCGACGCCGCTCGCCGGCGTCGTACTCCTTGACGGTGTCGGTCACCGGCCGGACGCCGACCACGACCGCGCCGCTCGCCTCGCTCTCGGCCACGGCGTCCGCGAGGAAGCTCGGCGGCGTCAGCGGGCAGAGCGGGTCGTGGACGACCAGCGTCCGGCCGGCCTCACGCAGCTGCTCGAAGGTGGTGCCGAGGTCGAAGACCTCGATCTCCGCCTGGTCGAGCGCCCAGGTCGCGGCGGCCACGAGCGACTCGCCGTGCACCAGGGAGAACGGCAACGACCCCCGCCCGGCCAGCGGTACGACGCCCAGGGCGCTCTGCTCCTCCACGGGGCCAGCAAACCATCCCGGTGAACGACCCCCGAAAACCACCGAGCCCCCGGACGCGTGGTCTCGGGGGCTCGACGGAGCTTCGGTCAGGTCGGGCTCAGGAAGCGAGGACCTCGTCGAGGATCGTCTCGGCCTTGTCCTCGTTCGTGTGCTCGGCCAGGGCCAGCTCGGAGACCAGGATCTGGCGCGCCTTGGCCAGCATCCGCTTCTCGCCGGCCGACAGCCCGCGGTCACGCTCGCGGCGCCACAGGTCGCGGACGACCTCGGACACCTTCATCACGTCACCGGAGTGCAGCTTCTCGAGGTTGGCCTTGTAGCGACGCGACCAGTTCGTGGGCTCGTCGGGGACGACGGCTCGCAGCACGTCGAAGACGCGCTCGAGGCCCTCCTTGTCGACGACGTCACGGACACCGACAAGGTCGAGGTTGCACGCCGGCACGCGGACCACGAGGTCCTGCTGAGCGACGATGCGGAGGACGAGGTACTGCTTCTCCTCCCCCTTGATGGTGCGCATCTCGATGTCTTCGATGACTGCGGCCCCGTGATTCGGATAGACGACCGTTTCGCCGACAGTGAAAGTCATGTGAATGTGTTCCCCTTTCGAGGTGACCAGTCTAACACGGGCCAGACCACCTCCCTGACAGTGTTTGCGCAGGTCAGAGGCCAGATCGGGTCTTGACAACCGGGTATTTCATATGCCTTTTGCGTCACTGGGCCGCCCAGCTGCACCCTCCGGCGGGGTGCCCCGAGTCGCACCCGCCCGCATGTCCCGGACCGGGAAAGATGCAGGTAGGGCGCCTGATGCCCGATACTTCGGCCATGACGACCTCCACCGAACCGGTCGACGCCTCCGGCCGCCGGACGGGCCGCCAACTGCCGGGTCTGTTCCGCGCCAGCCACCCCCGCCAGGCGCTGGCGATCGCTGCCGTGGTGGGCCTGCTGGTGGGCCTCAGCGGGCATGCGGCCCGCGAGATCGCGCTGGCCGCCGTCGCCGTGCTGGTCGCCCAGCTGATCATGGGACTGGTCAACGACCTGCTCGACGTCGACCTCGACAAGGCGTCGGGCTCCGAGGACAAGCCGATCGCGATGGGCATCGTGCCGTCGGGCAACGCCAGCTTCGCCGTCGCGGTGCTGCTCCTGCTGGTCATCCCGCTGTCCCTGCAGAACGGCACCTCCGCGGGGCTCTTCCTGCTCGCCACGCTCGCGGTCGGCTACGTGCACAACCGCTGGTTGCACCGCACCGTGCTCTCGTGGGTGGGCTGGGCGGCGACGTTCGGCATGCTCGCCTGGTTCGTCACGCTCAGCGGGTGGGGCCAGGACGCCGACGGCTCGGCGCCGTACACCTGGTTCGTCGTGCTGAGCGCCCTGCTCGGCATCTGCGTGCACTTCCTGACCTCGCTGCCGGACCTCGTCCGCGACAACGCCTCCCGGGTGCGGCACCTGCCCCTGCGGGTGGCGCTGCACACCGGAGCGCCCAAGCTGCTGATCTTCTCGCTGGTGGCCACCGTGCTGGTCGTGGGCACCCTCGTCTTCCAGGCGGCGTCGACCGGAGCCATCGCGCAGTAGCGGCTCCGCTGGCGATAGCATCGGCGCCATGTCCAACCCCGCACGCTGGCGCCCCCGTCTGGCCGCCGCGTTCCTGGTGATCCTGGTCCCCGTGCTCGGTGCCTGCGGGTTCAACGAGCAGACCGATCAGGTCTACCAACCCGCCGTCGGCGTGAACAACCGCGCGGGCGTCGTCGACGTGCTCGGGGCGGTCGTCGTCTCCGGCACCGACGGCACGGGCACGTTCGTGGCCTCGCTGGACAACAAGAGCCAGACCAAGCCCGCGACGCTGACCGGCATCACCGGCTCCGACGGCATCGAGGTCACCCTGGTCAAGGAGGTCGAGATCCCGCCCGGCGAGCTCGTCAACCTCGCGGACATGGGCGTGGCCAGCGTGACCGGCCACGCGATCCAGGCCGGCGGGTTCGCCCGGCTGACCCTGCAGTTCGAGAGTGGCGAGACCGCGGAGGTCAACGCGCCCATCGTCCCGCGCGTGGCCCAGTACTCCGACGTGGCGCCGGCGATCCCGTCGAGCTCGCCGACTCCCTGATCCTGCGTCCCGGCTACCCCCCTAGGGGGGCGTTTTGCCCATTTTTCCCCGGGTAAACGCCCTCGAAGCCCGGAGAACACTCTCCGGGCGGGGAGGAACACCATGAAATATCTCGGAAAGCGCCAGCATGCCCTCGCGGGCCTGGTGGCAGTCGTCGTGGCACTCAGCCTGACGGTCTTCGGCGCACTGGCGAGTCCGGCCTCGGCCGCGAACCACCACCCGCATCGGCTGAAGGACCATGCGAAGCACGCCAAGGTCATGTCGTACATCCACGGCACGACCGCCTCGGGCAGGCAGGTCCGTGGGGTCTTCATCCCGAAGCGGTTCAAGATGTCGCAGGGTCAGCTGGTCGCCCAGGGCGTCGTCCGGGGCAAGATCAAGCGGCCCGGTCCTGACCGCAAGTTCGTCAGGCGCGGCGTCATCATCCCGGTCAAGTCCGTCAACGGGGCTCCGGCAGCACGCAGCGGCGCGCGGGCCGACGCCGCCTTCCCGCCCAACCCGGGAGCAGGCGCGTGCAACGTGCTCAACCTGGTGCTGGGTCCGGTGGACCTGAACCTGCTCGGCCTCCAGGTGCACCTCAACCAGGTCGTGCTCAACGTCGTGGCGCAGAGCGGAGCCGGGCAGCTGCTCGGCAACCTGCTGTGCGCGGTGGCGGGGCTGCTCGACCCGGGCCCGCTGTCGGGCCTGCTGACCCAGCTCCAAGGCTTGCTCAACCAGATCCTCGGAGCGCTGGGAGGGCTTCGAGCCTGAACGTGGGGGGCGGTCGGACCGTGGGTCCGGCCGCCCTCGCGCGTTCCCTAGGATCAGGTGCATGAACGACTCGTCCGCCCACACGCTGATCCTGCTCCGCCACGGCGAGAGCGAGTGGAACGCACGCAACCTGTTCACCGGCTGGGTCGACGTCGCGCTCAGCGACAAGGGACGCGAGGAGGCGCTCGGCGGAGGCCGGCAGCTCGTCGAGAACGACCTGCTCCCCGACGTCGTGCACACCTCGCTGCTGCGGCGCGCGATCACGACGGCGAACCTCGCCCTCGACGTCGCCGAGCGGCACTGGATCCCGGTACGCCGCTCGTGGCGGCTCAACGAGCGCCACTACGGCGCGCTGCAGGGCAAGGACAAGAAGCAGACGCTCGAGCAGTACGGCGAGGAGCAGTTCATGACGTGGCGTCGCAGCTTCGACGTCCCGCCGCCCCCGATCGAGGACGACGACGAGTGGTCGCAGGCGGGCGACCTCCGCTACGCCTCCCTGGGCGAGGAGATGCCGCGCACCGAGTGCCTGAAGGACGTCATCGAGCGCTTCCTGCCCTACTGGGAGGACTCGATCGTGCCCGACCTCACCGGCGGGCAGACGGTGCTGATCGCCGCCCACGGCAACAGCCTCCGCGCCCTGGTCAAGCACCTCGACGACATCAGCGACGACGACATCGCCGGCCTGAACATCCCCACCGGCATGCCCCTGGTCTACGAGCTCGACAAGGACATGAAGCCCGTCGAGCGCGGCGGCCGCTACCTCGACCCCGAGGCCGCCGCTGCCGCCGCCGAGGCCGTCGCCAACCAGGGTCGGTAGGTCCAGGAGCCGCATGTAACGCGGAGTTATTGCCACTGAACAAGCGGTACTCCGCGTGCGAAGCGTCAAGAACACCGCGTTACATGGCGGTACGACGACTCAGCCCCGCCCGCGGAACTGGTGCGGTCGCCGCAGCAGCGCGGGCAGCATGGCGGCTCCCGGTGCGTCGTCGCTGGCGGCCATCACGTCGCCGGGGTTGGAGATCTGGCAGCGCTGCAGCGAGAGGCAGCCGCAGCCGATGCACGAGTCGAGGCCGTCGCGGAGGCGCTCGAGCGAGGCGATCTGGGCGTCGAGCCGGCTGCGCCAGTGCCGGGAGATGCGCTGCCAGTCGGCCCGGTTCGGGGTGCGGCCGGAGGGGAGCCGGTCGAGCTCGACCCGGATCTCCTCCAGGGTCAGGCCGATGTTGGACGCGGCGCGGATGAAGGCCAGCCGGCGCAGGACGCCGCGCTCGAACTGCCGCCGGCCACCCGGGGGAGCGGGTCGCCGAGATCAGCCCCTCCGCCTCGTAGTAGCGCAGCGCGGACGCCGCGAAGCCGCTGCGCTCCGACACGTCACCCACGGAAAGACGATCCCGGGAATCCATGCTCACCCCTTGATCTCAAGTTCACTTGAACTTTAACACTGGGCTCATGACAACAACCTCAAGCACTCCTCCGGTCGCCCTCGTCACCGGCGGCTCCTCCGGTCTCGGCCTCGCCCTGGTCCGCGCGCTCGACGAAGCCGGCTGGATCACCGTCACCGACGCACGAGACGCGATCGCCTTCGCACGGCGCTCGAGGGCACCACCGCCCACGGTGTCGCCGGCGACGTCGCGGAGGCCGAGCACCGCGCCACGCTGGTCCGGACGATCGCCGACCTCGGCGGGCTCGACCTGCTGGTGCTCAACGCCAGCACCCTCGGTCCGCTGCCCCTGCGACCGCTGACCTGGATCGCCCCGACCGAGATCGGCGAGGTCATCCGCACCAACGCGGGAGCACACGCCGCCCTGATGATCGAGCTGGCCGAGCAGCTGCGCCGTCGCGACGGGGTGGTGGTGGGCATCTCCTCCGACGCGGCGGTCAACCACTACGAGACCTGGGGCGTGTACGGCGCCTCCAAGGCCGCGCTCGACCACTTCGTCCTCACCTTCGGGGTCGAGACCGGGCTCGCGACGTACGCCGTCGACCCCGGTGACATGCGGACCCCGATGCACCAGGACGCCTACCCGGGCGAGGACATCAGCGACCGCCCGCTGCCGGAGAGCGTGGTGCCGCACCTGCTGGCGCTCGTCGAGGCACGGCCACCCAGCGGTCGACTCGTGGCCGCCGACATCCCGGTCCCGGTGCGGACATGACGAAGCTCGCGGAGCGGCCGGGAGTGCACTTCCACAACCCCGACGAGTCGACTGCACCGGCACCGGCCGAGATCCGTGGCGCTGCGCGCGACGACGTACGGACTGCTGGTTGCCCGTCCCGGGCGGCTCGAGCACCACAGGTTCGCCGACCTCGCCGACGTGCTCGAGCCGGGCGACCTCGTCGTGGTGAACAACTCGGCCACGGTCAACGGCGAGATCGACGCCGTGCGTGGCCGGGCGCCGATCGTCCTGCACGCCGCGAGCCGGCTCGACGACGGCACCTGGGTCGTCGAGCTCCGGACCGCGCCGGACGCCGCCGAGCCGGTGCTCGACGCGCACCCCGGCGAGACGATCGGGGTCGGCGAGCTCCCGCTGACGCTGATCGCGCCGTACCCGCGCACCGGGTCCCCCGACGGGACGGGCAACCGCCTCTGGCGCGCCCACGTGGAGGGCGACCTCCGCGCGCTGCTCGACCGGTGCGGGCGTCCGATCGCGTACGGCTACCTCGACCGCCGCTACCCGCTCTCGGCGTACCAGAACGTCTTCGCGCGGCTGCCGGGCAGCGCGGAGATGGCGTCGGCCGGGCGCCCGTTCACCGAGTCGCTGCTGACCAGGCTCGTCTCGCGCGGGATCGGCGTCGCGCCGGTGACGCTGCACACGGGGGTCTCGTCGCAGGAGGCCGGCGAGGGCCCTCAGCCCGAGTGGTACGACGTGCCCGCGGCGACCGCGCGGCTCGTGCAGCTGACCCGGGAGAGCGGGGGCCGCGTCGTCGCGACCGGCACCACCGTGACCCGGGCGCTCGAGTCGGCCGTGCGCGACGGCGTGGTGGAGGCGTCCTCGGGATGGACCGAGCGGGTCGTCACGCCGGGAGATCCGCCCGTGGTGGTGGACGGACTCATCACCGGCTGGCACGACGCCGAGGCCTCGCACCTGTTGCTGGTCGAGGCGATCGCCGGCACCCAGCTCGCGCAGGCGGCGTACGACGAGGCGCTGGACGCGGGCTACCGGTGGCACGAGTTCGGGGACTCGGCCCTGTTCCTGCCCTGAGGCTCAGGCGTACTGCGGGTGCTCGCCGGTGACGAGGAAGACCACCCGGCGGGCGATGGAGACGGCGTGGTCGGCGATGCGCTCGTAGTAGCGGCCGAGCAGGGCGATGTCGACGGCCGGCTCGACGCCGTGCTTCCACTCCGAGCCGAGCAGCTCGCGGAAGGAGTTGCGGCGCAGCTTGTCCATCTCCTGGTCGATCTCCTCGAGCTCCTCGGCGGCAGCGACGTCGGAGGCGGCGATGATGTGCTCGACCTTGCCGATCATCACCTCGGCCACGGCGGCCATCCGCGCGATCATCGGCACGACCTGGTCGGGGACGGCGACGTCGGGCACGCGCAGCCGGGCGATCTTGGCGACGTGCACCGCCAGGTCGCCCATCCGCTCGAACTCGCTGACCATCCGCAGCGAGGCGACCAGCATCCGCAGGTCGCCGGCCACGGGGTTCTGCAGCGAGAGCACCTCGAAGCTGTGCTCCTCGATCTTCTCGCGCAGGGCGTCGATCTGGGCGTCGTCCGAGATCACCTTCTCCGCCCTCAGGGCGTCGCCGTCGAGCAGGGCAGCAGTGCCCTCGGAGACGGCCTCGCGGACGAGCCGGGCCATCATCACGAGGTCGTCCCGAATCGAATCGAGCTGGTCTGTGTACGCGTCGCGCATGGATGTGAACCTACTTCGGGTCGGTGAACGCTCGGCGTCGTTGCGTGAACGGGTGGCGAACAGCCTTTGAAAGCACGGTCGCGAAGGGGAACCTTCGATGAATCCCTGCGTACGATCCTCGACGTGAGCCCGACGTTCCAGGCCCTCGTCTTCGCGGTGCTCGGCGCCGTGCTGGGCGGCGGTGCCGTGCTCGCGTTCCGGGTCAGTGAACGTCAGATGCGACCTCCTGAGGCTCCCGAGCCGGCCCTGCCGCCCGGCGTCGCCGCCGTGCTCTCCGTGCTGCGCAGCAGCGCCCTCGTCGTCGACTCCAACGACGCGGTGCTGAAGGCCTCCGCGCCCGCCATCGCGATGGGGATCGTCCGCGGCAACGAGATCACCGTGCGCGAGCTGGGCGATCTCGTCCGGCAGGTACGACGCGACGGCCAGATCCGCGAGACCGAGCTGCACGTGCAGCGCGAGGGGCTGCCCCCTCGTCACGTGACGGCGCGCGTCGCCCCGCTCAGCTCGCAGCTGGTCCTCGCCCTCGTCGAGGACCGCACCCGCGAGCGCCGCGTCGAGTCGATCCGGCGCGACTTCGTGGCCAACGTGAGCCACGAGCTGAAGACCCCGGTCGGCGCCATCCAGCTGCTGTCCGACGCCGTCATGGACGCCGCCGACGACCCCGAGGCCGTGCAGCGCTTCGCCGGCCGGATGCACATGGAGAGCGAGCGCCTCGGCCGGCTGGTCCAGCAGGTCATCGAGCTCTCCCGGCTGCAGGGCGACGACCCGCTCGACGAGCCGGTCGCCGTGGACGTCGACAAGATCGTCGCCCGCGCGATCGACGAGAGCAGCACCGACGCGAGCGCCCGCCAGATCGAGCTGGTGCACCAGGGCACCGAGGGGCTCGTCGTCCTCGGCAACCGCGAGCAGATCGCCGTCGCGATCGGCAACCTCGTGGCCAACGCCGTCACCTACTCCCCCGAGGGGTCGACCGTGGTCGTCTCCGCGGCGTCCCACGAGCTGGCCGTCGACCTCAGCGTCACCGACCAGGGCATCGGGATCCCCGCCCAGGAGCTCGACCGGATCTTCGAGCGGTTCTACCGGGTCGACCCCGCGCGGCACCGCTCCACCGGCGGCACCGGGCTGGGCCTCTCGATCGTCAAGCACGTCGCCGCCTCGCACGGCGGCGAGGTGCGGGTGTGGTCGGTCGAGGGGCAGGGCTCGACGTTCACGCTGACCCTTCCGCGCAAGCCCGGAGTGCCGGAGAGCGTGCCGCACGGCACGCCCGCACCCGAACAGAACCAGGAGACCAACATCCCGTGACCCGAGTACTGGTGGTCGAGGACGAGGAGAGCTACAGCGACGCCCTCGCCTACATGCTGCGCAAGGAAGGCTTCGAGGTGGCCCTGGCCGCCACCGGACCCGACGCGCTGACCGAGTTCGAACGGAGCGGCGCCGACATCGTCCTGCTCGACCTGATGCTGCCGGGGATCTCGGGCACCGAGGTGTGCCGCCGGATCAGGCAGACCTCGAACGTCCCGGTGATCATGGTCAGCGCGAAGGACGAGGAGGTCGACAAGGTCGTCGGGCTCGAGCTCGGGGCCGACGACTACGTGACCAAGCCGTACTCCCCCCGTGAGCTGGTGGCCCGCATCCGCGCGGTGCTGCGGCGAGGCGTCGAGCCCGACCTGGCGCCGATGACCCTCGAGGTCGGCTCGGTGCGGATGGACGTCGAGCGGCACATCGTCACCCTCGACGGCGCCGAGGTGAAGCTCCCCCTCAAGGAGTTCGAGCTGCTCGAGATGTTCCTGCGCAACCCCGGCCGGGTGCTCACGCGGGGGCAGCTGATCGACCGCGTGTGGGGATCGGACTACGTCGGGGACACCAAGACCCTCGACGTACACGTCAAGCGGCTGCGGGCCAAGCTCGAGTCCGAGCCCGCCGAGCCGAAGCTGCTCACCACCGTGCGCGGGCTCGGGCTACAAGCTCGACCTCTGATTCAGCCGCGCCGCTGCGGGCACGGTGAGGGCATGGTGCGCCGTCTCGGGGTGGAGGAGGAGCTGCTGCTCGTCGACCCCGAGACCGGGGAGCTGACGGCCGTGGCCGAGGGGGCGGTGCGTGCCGACCCCGACGTCGAGGCCGAGCTGTTCCTGCAGCAGGTCGAGACGCAGACGCCGCCCTGTCGCTCGCTGGAGGAGCTCGACCGCGAGATCCGCAGCAGTCGTACGACGATCTGCTCGGCGGCGGAGTCGGTGGGTGCGGCCGCGGTCGCCGTGGGCGTGCCGGTGCTGCCGTACGACGACACCGTGGTGACCCGCGAGCCGCGCTACCTGCGGATCCGCGAGGAGTACGGCGAGATCGCGAGGTCCGCCCTCGCGTGTGCGATGCACGTGCACGTCGAGGTGGGTGACCTCGACCAGGGGGTGCGAGCGCTCGACGGCATCGCGCCCTGGCTCCCCGTCCTGCTCGCGATCAGCGCCAACTCGCCGTACGTCGACGGACGCGACACGGGCCACGCCAGCTGGCGGGCGCAGACGTGGAACAGGTGGCCCTCGCACGGGACCGGGCAGCCGTTCGGGGACGCCGAGACCTACACCGAGGTGACCCGGCAGCTCGTCGAGTGGGGTGCCGCGCTCGACCCGGCGATGACCTACTTCGACGCCCGCTACGCCCCCGACTACGGCACGGTCGAGATCCGCATCGCAGACGTCTGCACGTCGATCGACGACGCCGTGCTGGTCGCCGCACTGGCACGCGCTCTCGTCACCACGGCGGAGACGAGCGAGCAGCAGGCGTGGCGCAGCGAGCTCGTCCGGGCTGCCACCTGGCGGGCGTCGCGCCACGGGCTCGCCGACCGTCTCGTCGACCCGGCGGCAGGCGCGCTGGCGCCGGCCCGCGAGGTGGTCGGTTCGCTGATCTCCCACGTGCGGGCCGCGCTGGAGGAGCACGGCGACCTCGAGCGGGTCGAGGCCCTCGTCGAGCGCCTGTTCTCCGACGGCACCGGCGCCACCCGGCAGCGCCGCCGCCTCGAGGTGACCGGCAGCCTCGAGGCCGTCGTCCTCGACGCCGTCGCCCGCACCCGCCCCTGAATTCGGGTAGTCCGAGGCTCAGTTGGCATGGGTTACCGACCGGTACGACCATGCCATCTGCCTCGGACTACCCGAATTGGGGGCTGGAGAGCGCGGCCGGATCTCGGCGTACGACGTCCGATTTCCGCCTGCTGGATGTCGGTGGTGGTTCCTAGGCTGGGGTGGTGACCCGGCCCTCCTCCCCCACCTGGCTGCCCCTGGCGGCGGTCGCGTGCACGCTGCTGTTCTGGGCCTCGGCGTTCGTGGCGATCCGGCACCTGAGCCACGACTTCTCGGCGGGTGCGCTCTCGCTGGGCCGCTTGCTGGTGGCTTCGTTGTGCCTCGGCGTGGCCGCGGTCTCGACAGGCTCGACCAACGGGAAGCGGCTCCCGCGGCCGACGCGACGCGAGTGGCTGATGATCGTCACGATCGGCGTGCTGTGGTTCGGCGTCTACAACGTCGCCCTCAACCAGGGCGAGCGGCAGGTCGACGCCGGCACCGCCGCGATGCTGATCCAGGTCTCCCCCGTGCTGATCGCCTTCCTGGCCGCGGTGTTCCTGCACGAGCGGTTCACCGCCTACCTCGGCGCCGGGCTCGCGCTCGCGTTCGGCGGGGTGGCGCTGATCGCGCTGTCCTCGACCGGCTCCTCACCCGGCGACGCGGACCAGGGCAGCCACGTCGTCGGCGTGCTGCTCTGCCTGCTCAGCGCGGTCGCGTACTCGATCAGCCTGATCCTGCAGAAGCCACTGGTCCGGCGGCTCAAGGCGGTCCACGTCACCTGGCTGGCCTGCTCGGTCGGCGCGGTCGTCTGCCTGCCGTTCGCGGGACAGCTCGTCGACCAGGTCGCCGACGCGCCCGCCTCGTCGGTGTGGTGGTTGGTCTACCTCGGCATCTTCCCCACCGCGATCGCCTTCACGACGTACGCCTTCGCGCTGCAGCACATGGACGCCAGCAGCCTCGGGGTGACGACCTACCTCGTGCCGCCGATCACCATCGTGCTGGGCGTGATCTTCCTCGGCGAGGCCCCACCAGCCCTGGCGTACGTCGGCGGGGCGCTCGCGCTGGTCGGCGTCGCGGTCGCGCGCAAGCGGCCGGTCACTCCGCCTGCTCCTGGGGCGCCGGCTCCTCCGACGGGCGATCCAGCCCCAGCGGCCCGATGAACGCCTCGAGGTTGCGGGTGGACTCACCGCGCGAGATCCGCCACTCCCACTCCTTGCGGATGGAGGTGGCGAAGCCGAGCTCGAGGATCGTGTTGAACGACCCGTCGGAGTACTCCAGCACCGAGCCGAGCAGCCGGTCGATCTCCGGCGCGGTCGCGGCCTCGAGCGGGAGCTTCGCCTCCAGGAAGATGTCGCCCATCCCGTCGAGGGCGAAGGCCACGGCGTACATCCGCATGTTCCGCTCGAGCAGCCAGCGGTAGACGCCGCCGAAGTTCTCGTCCGGCCTGCGGCACACGAACGCGTGCAGCTCCATCGCGTGCCGGCCGATGTCGAAGCGGCACGGCGTCTGCAGCTTCCGCTCCCCCGGCAGGTTGACCGTCAACGAGGTCGGCGAGATCTCCTGGTACTCCAGCTCGCCGTCGTCGAAGACCTGCCGGATCGCGGTCAGCGCCGACTCCTGGGCGGGACTCAATGCGTCGTCGCTCGGGCTCTCGCTCACAGCCCCATCCTCACAGGGCCTGTCTCAGAGGGCCACGCCGGTCAGGTCGGCCCGCATCTTCTCCTGCGCCCGCGCGTAGACCTCGATCATCGCCGCGGCGGTGCGGTCCCAGCCGAACTGACGGGCATGCCGCAGCGCACCCTCCGCGAGCCGGTCACGCAGGCCCGGCTCGAGCAGCACGCGCTCGAACGCCGAGGCGTACGACGCCGGGTCGTGGTCGCCGACCAGCAGGCCGGAGTGGCCGTCGCTGACGGCGGTACCGAGACCGCCCACGCCCGCAGCCACCACCGGGGTGCCGGAGGCCTGGGCCTCGACGGCGACCAGCCCGAAGCTCTCGTTGTACGACGGCACGCAGACCAGCGACGAGGCGGCGTACCAGTCGACGAGCTGCTCCTGGGCCACCGGCGGGACGAAGCGCACCCGATCGTCGATGCCGAGCTCCCGGGCCAGCTCGACGAGCGAGTCCGGCCGCTCGAGCCCCGAGCCCGAGGGGCCGCCGACGACGGCCACGGTCAGCGTGGACCGCAGGTCGGGGCGGCGCTCGAGCAGCACGGCGACGGCGCGGAGCATGATGTCGGGCGCCTTGAGCGGCTGGATCCGGCCCACGAAGGTGATCACGCTGCCGTCCGCCGGCAGGCCCAGTCGGGCACGGGCAGCGGCCATCCCGACGTCGCGGAAGGTGCTCAGGTCGACACCCGGGTGCACCACCTCGACGCGGCCCGGCTCGGCGCCGTACAGGTCGACGAGCTCACGCGCCTCGCCGTCCGTGCTGGCCACGAGCATGTCGGCGGCCGCCACCACCTGCTCCTCGCCGATCAGCCGCGCCATCGGCTCCGGGGTGTCGCCCTCGGCGAGCGCGGCGTTCTTGACCTTGGCGAGGGTGTGCATCGTGTGCACCAACGGCACTCCCCACCTGTCGCGGGCCAGCGCACCGACCTGGCCGCTGAGCCAGTAGTGGCTGTGCACCAGGTCGTAGTAGCCGGGCGGGTGGTAGGCCTCGGTGCGCAGCACCTCGCGGGCGAACACGCAGAGCTGGGCGGGGAGCTCCTGCTTGGTGAGCCCCTCGAACGGGCCCGCGGAGACGTGGTGGACCCGGATCCCGTCGCTCACGTCGACGACGGGCGGCAGCCCACCGTCGGTGGACCGCGTGAACACGTCGACCTCGACCTGGCGGGCAGCGAGCTGGCGGGCGAGCTCGAGCACGTAGACGTTCATCCCGCCGGCGTCACCGGTGCCCGGCTGGTCCAGGGGTGAGGTGTGCAGGCTGACCATCGCCACACGATGCAGACTCATTGCCACCTCCGCAGGACCCAACCATGCGCCGAGCGCTCGCATTCCGGCCCCTATCATGGCGCGGACCTTCCCCTCCGTTCCCCCGAGGTGCCCATGTCATCCGCGACCACCCGCACCGCCGTCGTCACCGGGGCGAGCAGCGGCATCGGCGCCGCGTCCGCGCGAGCGCTGGCCGGTGACGGTTTCCACGTCGTCTGCGCCGCCCGGCGTGCCGACCGGATCGAGCAGCTCGCGAGCGAGATCGGTGGCACGGCCGTGGCCTGCGACGTCACCGACGACTCCTCGGTGCGGGCGCTGGCGGGCGTGGTGGGCGAGCGGTTCGGTGAGCTCGCCGTGCTGGTCAACAACGCCGGCGGGGCGTTCGACGCCGCGTCCGTCGAGGACGCCGACGCCGACACCTGGTCACGGATGTACGACGTCAACGTGCTCGGCACGTTGCGGGTGACCCAGGCCCTGCTCCCCGCGCTCCGGGCGGGCCGTGACGGCGGGCTGGTCATCAACATGGGCTCGACCGCGGGCCGCGTCGCCTACGAGGGCGGAGGCGGCTACACCGCGGCGAAGCACGGCGTGAAGGTGCTGACCCAGACCCTGCGGCTCGAGCACGTCGCCGAGCCGCTGCGGTTCACCGAGATCGCACCCGGCATGGTCGCGACCGAGGAGTTCGGGCTGGTCCGGTTCGACGGTGACGAGAGCAAGCGCGACCAGGTGTACGCCGGGGTGGCCGAGCCGCTGGTGGCCGAGGACGTCGCCGAGATCGTCAGGTGGGTCGCCTCGCTGCCCTCGCACGTGGACATCGACGAGGTCGTCGTACGCCCCAGGGCGCAGGCGGCCCAGCACAAGGTGCACAGATCTGGTCCCTGAGGAGGGCCGTCAAGGCCCGACTCGAAGGGTCAGCGCCCGAGGTAGGCCCGGATCCCCGCGACCACCGAGTTGGCGTACCTGGCACGCCCCTTCTTGTGCGTCATCCGGTAGGCGTCGCGGGCGTTGCGCATGTTGCCGATCTCGATCATCGCGACCGGCACGTCGCTCATGTTCAGCGTGCCGAGGTCGGAGCGGACGTCGAGGCCGGTGCCGTGGCCGATGTAGTTCGACCGCGGGATCCGGCGTGCTGTCAGGGCGTCACGCAGCGCGGTGCCGAGGCGCAGCGACGGGCGGTAGATGTCGGTGGTCCACGGTGCCCGCCGGGTCGGGACGATCACGTGGAAGCCGTGGCTGGAGGACCCGGCCCCGTCGGCGTGCAGCGAGACCATCAGGCGTGCCCGGACCGACTTCCCGAACTCGCCACGCTTGTCGACGCAGGGGCCCCAGTAGTGCTGGCTGTTGACGTTGCGGGTCATCTTCACCACCGCACCCAGCGCCGTGAGCCGCCGCTTGACGGCGTTGCTCAGCCGGAAGTTGACGGTGGCCTCGGCGACGCCGCGGTTGGTCGCCGTGCCCGTGGTGTTGCACGGCTTGGTGAACCCGCCGGCCTGCACCGGTCGGTTGATCTGCCGCGGGTAGTTGTGGTTGCCCAGCTGGTGCCCCGGGTCGAGCGCGATGGTCACGCCCGCGCAGTGGTGTCGTCGCAACGGCCCGCGTGGGAAGCACCGCGTGGGCGCGGCGGGCCCAGTCGGGCGAGGCGATGGTGGTGCCCGAGGCCGGTCCCGCGGCCAGCGCCGGGAGCAGGGTGCCGGTGAGGGTCACCACGACGACCACCACCAGGGCGCGTGCGAACGAGCTCATGATCCGAGTCCCTTCGCGATCCGTTCGACCGCGGCCAGCATCGTCTCCGCCGCCTGTGCGTGCGCCGACTCCCCACGGCCGTAGGGGTCGGGGACGTCGTAGTCGTCCAGCACGGCCCGGCTGCGCTGCTCCGCGGCACCGGCGACGACCTCGGCCGGGTCACCAGCGCTCGGCACGGTGTCGAGCAGCGCCGCGAACTCCAGCACCGTGAAGGTACGGCGCAGGGCACGCGGTGAGTCCTCGAGCACCCGGGAGCGGATCGCGCGGGTCGCGGTGAGGACGAGGTCGCTCTCCTCGACGAGGGCCGGGGTCAGCTGCCGGGCGGCGAATCCGTCGGCCGAAAGTCCGTGCGGGGCGAGGTGGACGGCCGCCTCGGCGTTCATCGGCTCACCGACCAGCGCGCCCACGCCGGCGCTGGAGACCTCGAACCGCTCGGCCGGCAGCCGGGCGGCGAGGAGGTGCTGCCCGAGGGGTGACCGGCAGACGTTGCCGATGCAGACGAACAGCACGCGAAACCGAGTCACCTGCAAACGATAGACTGCGGGGTCGCGACGTCTCCGGCCTTCGCTGCCGGTCCGCGAGTCCAGTCCTCCCCATCGAGAGAAGTCCCATGCCCGTGCAACAACGCTCCGACCTGCGCAACGTCGCGATCGTGGCCCACGTCGACCACGGCAAGACCACCCTGGTCGACGCCATGCTCCACCAGGCGGGTGCCTTCACCGCGCACCAGGAGGAGAGCGGAGTCCAGGAGCGGGTGATGGACTCCGGCGACCTCGAGCGCGAGAAGGGCATCACGATCCTCGCCAAGAACACCGCCGTGCACTACGTCGGCCCGGCGGCACCCGAGGGCGGCGTGACGATCAACATCATCGACACCCCGGGCCACGCCGACTTCGGCGGCGAGGTCGAGCGTGGGCTGTCCATGGTCGACGGCATCGTGCTGCTCGTCGACGCCTCCGAGGGGCCGCTGCCGCAGACCCGCTTCGTGCTCCGCAAGGCGCTGAACCGCGACATGCCCGTCGTGCTGGTCGTGAACAAGGTCGACCGCTCCGACGCGCGGATCGCCGAGGTCGTCGACGAGACCTACGAGCTCTTCCTCGACCTGCTCGACGACTCGCACAGCCACGACGCACTCGACTTCCCGGTCGTCTACGCCAGCGCTCGCGCCGGTCGCGCGTCCATCGAGATGCCGGCCGACGCCGGGATGCCCGACTCCCCCGACCTCGAGCCGCTCTTCCGGACCATCCTCGAGACGATCCCTGCGCCGACGTACACCCCTGGAGCGCCGCTGCAGGCCCACGTCACCAACCTCGACGCGTCGCCGTTCCTCGGCCGGTTGGCCCTGGTGCGCGTGCGGGAGGGCGAGCTGAAGAAGAACCAGAACGTCGCCTGGATGAAGACCGACGGCAGCAAGCAGAACGTCAAGATCGCCGAGCTGCTGGTCACCGAGGGCCTGGAGCGCAAGCCCGGGGAGTACGCCGGGCCGGGTGACATCGTCGCCATCTCCGGCATCCCCGACATCATGATCGGCGAGACCCTGGCCGACGCCGAGAACCCGGTCGCGCTGCCGCTGATCAAGGTGGACGAGCCGGCGATCTCGATGACGATCGGCATCAACACCTCGCCGCTGGCCGGCCGTGGCCCGACCAAGAACACCAAGGTCACCGCGCGCCTGGTCAAGGACCGCCTGGACCGCGAGCTGGTCGGCAACGTCTCGCTGAAGATCCTCGACACCGAGCGCCCGGACGCGTGGGAGGTCCAGGGCCGTGGCGAGCTGGCCCTGGCGATCCTGGTCGAGCAGATGCGCCGCGAGGGCTTCGAGCTCACCGTCGGCAAGCCGCAGGTCGTCACCCGTGAGGTCGACGGCAAGGTGCAGGAGCCGGTCGAGCGACTGACCATCGACGCGCCGGAGGAGTACCTCGGCGTGATCACCCAGCTGATGGCCGTGCGCAAGGGCCGGATGGAGCAGATGACCAACCACGGCACCGGCTGGGTGCGGATGGAGTTCCTGGTCCCGGCGCGTGGGCTGATCGGCTTCCGCACCGAGTTCCTGACCGACACCCGCGGCACCGGCATCGCCCACCACGTCTTCGAGGGCTACGAGCCGTGGGCCGGCGAGATCAAGTCCCGCTCGCAGGGCTCCCTCGTCGCCGACCGCACGGGTGCCGTGACGGCGTACGCCATGACCAACCTGCAGGAGCGCGGCGTCCTCTTCGTCGAGCCGACGACCGACGTCTACGAGGGCATGATCGTCGGCGAGAACTCCCGCGCCGACGACATGGACGTCAACATCACCAAGGAGAAGAAGCAGACCAACGTCCGCTCGGCCACCTCGGACAACTTCGAGAAGCTGATCCCGCCGAAGAAGCTCTCGCTCGAGCAGTCACTGGAGTTCTGCCGCTCCGACGAGTGCGTCGAGGTCACCCCCGACGCCGTCCGGATCCGCAAGGTCCACCTCGACGCCCACGAGCGCGGACAGCAGGCCGCACGGGCTCGCAAGGGCTGAGCGGTCGTCGACGGTTTCCCAGGGTAGGAAGGGAAACTGCCACCGAACACAGGAAACTTCCTGTGCGGAGAGGCAGAAAAGGTTCCCCGCATGGGAATCTGCCCGGCCGGCGAGAGCCCGACGCGCAGGCTCCGTCAGTCGCCGAGGACCAGGTGGGCGAGGTCGCGGAGGTCCGGGGTGAGGGCGGGTTCGGGGACGGTGCACTCCGCCTCGCGGTGGCGGAACTGGTAGGTGAACCGGTCGGGCCCGGGCTCAGCAGGAGGTACGGCGCCGAAGTCGATGCGGCCGACCAGCTCACGGGCACGCGGGGCACGCGGGTCGTCGGAGTCGAGGTCGACCGTGCCCTGCTTGCGGATCCCGGCGAAACCGCCCGAGCGGACCACCTCGACGGCCGACGACCCCTGCGGCGCCGGGGTACCGGACGCGGGCGCAGCCGAGCCGGGGGTGACGCCGACCGTCGTCCACGCCTGCCGCACCGCGTCGGCGTGGTCGCCCGCTGCTGCCACGGTGGCCGCGGCGAAGGTCGCGAAGTCGCTGTCGGCGGCCAGGCCGGAGGTGAGCGCGTCGTACCAGATCCGGCCGGCGCCGCTCCACGAGTCGCCGCCGATGGCCTTCGCCGCAAGCACGAACGCACGGTTGGGGATGCCGGAGTTGATGTGCACCCCACCGTTGTCCTCGGTGGTCTGGACGTAGTCCTGCATCTCCCCGACCTGGGGGTCCTTGCCCAGCTGGGGGTCGTCGTACGCCGTGCCGGGTGACTCCATCGACCGCAGCGCCTTGCCGTTGATGCCCGGGACGAAGATCCCCTCGCCGACCAGCCAGTCGGCCGACGCGGCGTCCTGCCCGAGGTGGCGCTGCTTGACGCAGGCGCCGAAGACGTCGGACATCGACTCGTTGAGCGCCCCCGACTGGCCCTGGTAGGTGAGGTTGGCGGTGAACTGGGTGACGGCGTGGGTCAGCTCGTGACCGAGCACGTCGATGGGCTTGGTGAAGCGCTGGAACACGGTGCCGTCGCCGTCGCCGAAGACCAGCTGGGTGCCGTCCCAGAAGGCGTTGTCGTAGTCCTTCTCGTAGTGCACGCTCGCCGACACGGTCGAGCCCTTGTCGTCGTAGGAGCTGCGGCCGTAGTCGGCGTACAGCGCCAGCGTCTCGGTGATGCCGGTGGCCGCCTCGTTGACGCTCGCGTCGGCGACCTCCGGCTGGCCGGCGGTGCGCACCAGCTCACCGGGGAGTGTCGAGCCGTTCTTGGCGTCGTGGATCTCCCAGGCCTCGCCGGACGTGGCTCTGGGCCGGCCCGGCGTCAGGCTGCGGCGGCTGCGGATCTCGGCATCGATGTCGGCGGGGCGGCCCAGCCGCTCGAGGAGGTACGGCGGGATGAACTGGCACGTCATGACCTCCAACCTGCCCCAGGCCACCGACAGCCACAAGGCGCGCGGGCGGTCGGATCAGTCGTTCAGCACACCCGCGAACAGGTCGATCGCATCCTCGGTCGCGGCCAACGCGGCGGCGCTGAACGCGCCCATGTCCATGAAGCCGTGGATCATCCCGTCGTAGCGACGCTGCACCACCGGAACACCCGCCTTCTCCAGCGCCGCGGCGTACGCCTCCCCCTCGTCGCGCAGCGGGTCGAGCTCGGCCGTGACGACGACCGCCGGCGGCAGGCCCTCCAACGTGCCCTGCAACGGCGCGAACCGCGGGTCCTCCGGGTCCTGCGGCCCGTAGTGACGCACGAACCACTCCATCGTCGGCAGGTCGAGGAAGTAGCCCGAGCCGTTCTCCTCGCGCGAAGGGTGCTCGCCGGCCTCCCCGTCCGTGCCGGGGTAGAGGAGCAGCTGGGCCGACAGTCCGGGCACGTGCTGGGTCGCCACCGCGGCGAGGTTGCCACCGGCGCTGTCGCCCGCGACTGCGAGCCGCGTCGTGCCGCCGTACTGGTCGAGATGGGCCTGGATCCATCGGGTGGCCGCCACGCAGTCGTCGACGCCGTGCGGGAAGGGGTGCTCCGGAGCGAGCCGGTAGGCGAGCGAGACCACCACCGAGCTCGTACGACGGCACAGGGTCCGGGCCAGGTTGTCGTGGGTGTCGAGGTCGCCGATCACGAAGCCGCCGCCGTGGAAGAACGCCACCGTCGGGAACGGGCCGTCCCCCTCGGGCCGGTACACGCGCGCCGCGAGGTCGCCGGCCGCGCCGGGGACGGTCGTGTCGGTCACCTCGCCGACCGGGACGACCGACTCGGCCTTGCGGAAGCCGACGGCGAGGCGGCGGAAGGAGGCGCGAGCCTCGTCGGGCGTCTGCTCGACCATCGGCGTGCCGGCCTCGAGCAGCGCGAGCAGTCCGGCGAGGTCAGGGTCGATCGGCATGGGGCACAGGATGCCCGAGCCGCTCGGCCCTACCGGCGTCGGGTGACCGAGACCAGCGCGGGCCGGGCGTCGAGGATGTAGACGAAGGCGGCGACGATGCCGACGATCATCAGCAGGAAGCTGCCCAGGAGCAGATCACTGAGGACGGCCAGGCCGAGGATGATCAGCCAGGCTCCCTTGTTCATCTTCCCCGCGGCGACGTAGGCGTCGGGACGCCGCACGGCGGCGTCGACGAAGGCGAAGAGCTTCACGGCGAGAAGCGCCAGCATGACGAAGGACGTCACTGTCGCCTGGAACGCGAACACGGTGGACACGGACCGAGGATATCCGGCCCGGGCCAAAGACCGTGGACGCAGCAGTGGGCCCCCGGGACGAATCCCGGGGGCCCACCGGCCCGCGTCTGGCGAAGGGAGGGATCACCAGGGCGGACTGCTCGCCACCCGTCGGTGACGAGGGTTCAGGTCAGGCCGAGATCTTCTTGGCCGCCGTGTTGCGAGCGGCGGTGGTCTTCTTGGCCGCCGTCTTCTTGGCGGTCGTGGCCTTCTTCGCCGCGGTCTTGGCCGGGGTCTTCTTGGCCACCGGCTGCTTGGTCGCCGACTTCTTCACCGGGCGGCTGCTGTTCGACGGGTTGTCGGCAGCGGCCTTGGCCTTCTCACGGCGCACGACGCTCGAGCGCGACGGGGCCTTGCGCAGCGCGCTCACGGCCCGGACGCCGTCCTTGCGGATCAGGGCGACGATCTTCTCGCCACGGTCCACGAGCTCGGCGTACGTCGCGGCCAGCTCGGTCACGGCGTCGTCGATCTCGGCCTGCAGCTTGCCCGGCAGCGCCTGGGCGTCCTTCTGCAGCTCCGTGACGCGGGCCTCGAAGGCGGCCTGCGCCTTCTTGGCGTCCTTGGCCAGCTCGTCGAGACGCGCGTTGAGGGCGCCCACGGCCTGGTTCTGCAGGGCCTTGGGGTCGCGCTCGATCTTGCTGACGCTCTTCTGCTCCCCCCCGCCTCGGTGGCGTAGCCCGTCGCGTACTGGTACGCGAGCTCGGTGGCGCCGGCGACCGCGTACAGCGGCTTCACGGCCTGTGCCTTGATCTGGTCGACAGTGGTGGTGTTAGCCATCTTGATCTCCTTCTGGTTGATGTACCTGGGCCGGCTCGTCGACCGGGTCTGGGGCGACGAGCTCGGCGATGTCCCGCGCGGGTGCGGGTAGGGCGTTCCCGGCAACTGCCCTGAACGACTGGTAGACGTCCAGCAGGGACTGCTTCTGCCGCTCGGTCAGCACCTTGTCCCCGAGAATGGCGAGCTCCACGGAGCGGACCTCACCGTCGTCGGGGCGCAGGATGCCGGCCTGCACGTACAGCTGTTCGGCAGAAACCCTCAGTGCTTTGGCGAGCTGCTGCAGCACCTCGGCAGACGGCCTGCGCAGACCACGTTCGATCTGGCTCAGGTACGGGTTCGACACGCCGGTCTGCTCCGCCAGCTGGCGGAGCGAGAGCTCGGCAGCGACGCGACGCTCGTGGAGGAAGTCCCCGAGCGACTCGACGGTCTCGCCGACCTTTGTCTTGGCCATGTCCCCCACTGTGCTAACTCCAGCAAGCAAACGCAAGCCAGGAGCACTGTGCGAGGCGTCACAAAACCCTTGTCTCACAATGAAAGACACCTGCTTACTGAGTTAGCAATCAGTAAGCACTCGCGGTCGAGCGGAGTCGAGACCTCCATCGAGGCCGACCGGCCGGATCTCACCGACCTGCCGACCGCCACCCAGCAGCGGAGTCCGGCCGGTACGCCGCACGGCACCCGCGTCCACCCCGGGCTCGCCCAGCACGCCCTGGCGCTCGAGCAGGGCCGCCATCACCACGGGACGGGCCCGCGGCGCACCGTCGTCGGTCTTGGAGGCGAAGGCGCGGCCGTCCGGCAACGCCACCGCGTAGCAGGACTCGGCGCCGGCCTTGCCGATCGCGCCGGGCAGCGCGCGCAGCAGGGAGAGCTCGTCGCGGTGGGTCCCCGAGACGAACTCGGGGTGGAGCCGGATGGCGCTCGCGATGCGCGATGCGGGGCCTTCGGTGGCGGTCGCGATGCGCGCGAAGGCGCGGGCGAGCCCCACCAGCGAGGTCGACAGCAACGGGGCGCCGCACCCGTCCACGGCCACGGCAGCCACGGGCTCCCCGGTGGTGGCGGCGAAGGTCGACGCGATCGCTTGCTGCAGCGGGTGGTCCGGGTCGAGGTAGGTCTCGGTCGGCCAGTCGTTCGTCACGCAGGTGGCCAGCATCGCCGCGTGCTTGCCCGAGCAGTTCATCAGGATCGGCGCCCTCGTGCCGCCGCCACGGATCACCTCCTCGCGGGCCGCATCGTCGAGCGGGTAGTCCGGAGGGGTCTGCAGGGCGTCCTCGGAGAGGCCGGCGCCGGCGAGGATGCGGCGTACCCCCTCGACGTGGAAGGGCTCACCGGAGTGGGAGGCGCAGGCCAGCGCCAGCAGCTCTCCGTCGAGCTCGAGTCCCGCCTCCAGCATCCCCAGGGCCTGGACCGGCTTGTTGCACGAGCGAGGGAGCACGGGCTCGTGCACCTCGCCCGGCGGACGCTGCCACGGACCCGTCGGCCGCGAGCGCGACCCACGAGCCGTAGTGGTGTCCCTCGACGAATCCGGAGCGGACGATCTCGGCGACGACGACCGGTGCAGACATGCCGCGACGCTATCCACCGCCGTCCCTGTCATCATGTGCCGGTGCCGCAGCACTGCCCCTCCCCGCGCGAGCTGGACGACCTGGAGCTGCTCCTCTCGGGCGCCCTGTCGCCCCACACCGGGTTCGACGACGTCATCACGATCGAGCTCCCGCCAGAGCTGCGCGACGCTCCTGAGGTCGAGCTCGTCGACCCCGAGGGACTCCCCCTGGCCAGGCTCGACGCCCGCGGCGGGCTCACCCCTCTGGCGGCGCCGGCGTACGGCCCGTTCCGGCGGCTGCACCTCTCCCCGGCCCGGGCGATCCGGGCGTACGGCGACCGGCTGGTGGTGGCGCTCACCCGCCCGCCGACCGAGCGTGACCTCGCGGAGATCCGGCTGACCGCCCACGGCCAGGAGGTGCTGATCCTGGCGCTGGTCGGCCACGGGACGCCCCGCGGGGCCACGCCCGTGGGCCTGGTGCGCGAGAGCCTGGTGGCTGCCGAGATCCTGGCGCGCCACGGCCTCGAGACCGACGTGGTGGCCTGCCCGCTGGCCGACCACGGCGACGTCGACCTGGACACGCGGCTGCGGGAGCAGGTCGTGCGCGCCTACGCACCCCGGGGCCGTACCTGGATGCAGCCCCCGCCCGACGACACGGACCGCCTGCCCGGCCGGATCGCGCACCTGGTGTGGGAGGACCAGCCAGGTCCGGAGGAGCGGGGACTGGTGGTCTTCTTCACGGGCCTGTCCGGCAGCGGCAAGTCGACGCTGGCCCGCGCCCTGCACGACCTGGTCCTCGAGGACGGCGAGCGCACCGTCACCAGCCTGGACGGCGACGTCGTGCGCCGCCACCTGAGCGCGGGCCTGACCTTCTCGCGCGAGGACCGCGAGACCAACATCCTGCGCATCGGGTGGGTCGCCGCCGAGATAGCCCGTCACCGCGGACTCGCCATCTGCTCACCGATCGCACCGTTCGACTCCACCCGCCGCGAGGTGCGCGCCATGGTCGAGGAGGCCGGGGGCGTCTTCGTCCTCGTGCACGTCGCCACGCCCCTCGAGGAGTGCGAGCGCCGCGACCGCAAGGGCCTCTACGCCAAGGCACGCGCCGGCGAGATCCCCGACTTCACCGGCATCTCCAGCCCCTACGAGGAGCCCACCGACGCGGCGGTGCGCATCGACACCACGGGCAGGTCGATCGAGGAGTGCCTCGCCGAGCTGGTGCCGGCGCTCACCTTCACACCCGTCGCGCCCCTGCAGGAGAGCCCCGGTGGGTGACCTGCTCACCACCGCCGCCCTGTCGGTGCTGGTCGTCAGCTTCGGGGTCGGCATCGTCGTCGGCCTGACCGGCATGGGCGGCGGGGCGCTGATGACACCGGCCCTGATCGCCCTCGGCATCGACCCCACCGCGGCCGTCGCCAACGATCTCGTGGCCGCCAGCGTCAACAAGTCGGTCGGTGCGGCGGTGCACTGGCGGCAGGGGTCGCCGAACCTGCGACTGGCAGGGCTCCTCGTCCTCGGCTCGGTGCCGTGCGCGTTCGCCGGCGGCTTCATCGTCCAGAGCGTCGGCTCCCACGAGGCGCAGCAGGAGTTCCTCACCACGGCGATCGGCTACGCCCTGCTGCTGACCGCGGGCACCTACGCGCTGCGGATGTACCTCCAGCTGCGCTACGTCACCGGCGGCAACACGATCACGACGGACCAGCCCCGCCTGCGTCCGCTGCTGACGGTGCTCGTCGGTGCGGTCGGTGGCCTGCTCGTCGGCATCACGTCGGTCGGCTCCGGCTCGCTGATCATGGTGGCGCTGCTGCTGATCTACCCGACCCTGTCCGCCGTACGCCTCGTCGGGACCGACCTGGTGCAGGCGGTGCCCCTCGTCCTTGCCGCCGCCGTCGGTCACGTGGTCACCTCCGGCGTCGACTGGAACGTGCTGATCCCGCTGATCCTCGGCGGTACGCCGGGCACGTTCCTCGGTGCCCGGATGTCGACCTGGGTCTCGCAGTCGGTGATCCGCCGCGGCATCGTGATCGTGCTCACTGTCACCGGCCTGAAAATGCTCGGTTTGCCCCCCGAGTGGGTGGGCATCATCGGAGCAGGACTGCTGCTGCTCGGGCCATTGGCCTGGGGATTCCTCAGGCAGACTCGCGGATTGCCGGCGTTCGACAACAACGCCGCCGCGTGGCGAGTTCCGGACTAGACCGTTTGGGTCAGGTCCTGGCTCTCCCGATGCCCCCCTCGGCGTTCGTCCGTAAGGTAAGCCGAAGAGTCCGGTTTCTACGAAATCGCGGCTGAAAATCGGGGGGATTTTTATGACGGCATCGGTGACGTGGACGCCAACGCGTCTACGACCGGCGCTCCGCGGGGGCATCGGATACCTGCCTACCGTGGCGTTCGGGCTCGACCTGGTCCTCGTGACCATCAGCGTGCTGGCGGCGGTGCTGGGGCGCGAGCTGCTGCCGTTCACCCCCGCCTCGAGTGCCCTGTCCGTGGGCGACCGTCTCGCCATCGCCGGACCGGCCATGATCCTGGGCTGGGTCGGGATGATCTACCTCTTCGGCGGCCACCGGGCCGACGTCATCGGCGCGGGCACCGACGAGTACCGCCACATCGTCAACGCCTCGCTGGCCACCGCCGCAGTGGTGGCGATGGTCTCCTACCTGCTCCGCTTCCCGATGCCCCGCGGGTTCTTCGTGCTCGCCTTCGCGATCGGTGTGCCGCTGCTGGTCGCCGGGCGGTTCGTGCTGCGCCGTGCGGTGCACCGAGCCCGTCGCGGTGGCGCACTGCTGCACCGCGTGGTGATCGCCGGCTCCGAAGGACACGTCGACGAGATCGCCAGCGTGCTGCGGCGCGAGTCCTGGCTCGGCTACAACGTCGTCGGCGCCCTGACGCCCGAGCGCGGCGACCGCGAGACCACGCACTCCGGCGTTCCGCTCCTCGGTGCCTCCACGTCCCTCGCCCAGATCGCCCTGGACGCCGAGGCAGACGTGGTCTTCCTCGCCGGCGGCGCGTTCAGCTCGGCCGCCGAGATGCGCAAGCTGGCCTGGGACCTCGAGCACGAGGACGTCCAGGTCGTCATCGCGCCGAGCGTGACCGACGTCTCCAGCGAGCGGATCACGGTCCGCCCGATCGGCGGGCTTCCCCTGATCCACCTCGGGAAGTCGCGCTACGACTTCGTGCTGCGCGGCGCCAAGCGGATCTTCGACGTCCTCGGTGCGCTGCTTCTGCTCGTGCTGCTCTCGCCCCTGATGATGGTCGCCGCCTTCCGCGTGCGGCACCACGACCACGGTCCGGTGTTCGTGCGCCAGACGCGGCTCGGGCGCGACGGACGACCGTTCACGGTGTGGAAGTTCCGGGCGATGGTCACCGACGCCCTCGAGCTCACCTCGTCGCTCGGCAAGCGGCCCGACGCCTCGCTGTTCACCCGCGAGGGAGATCCGCGGATGACCAAGCCCGGCCGCTGGCTGCGCCGCTACTCCATCGACGAGCTGCCCCAGCTGATCGCCGTGCTCGTCGGCGACATGAGCCTGGTCGGCCCGCGCGCCCCGCTGGCGCACGAGGTGGCCGAGAACGACGAGGACCTCGCCCGACGCCTGCGCGTCCGGCCCGGCATCACCGGGCTGTGGCGCGTCTCCGGGCGCGGCGCCCTGTCGTGGCAGGAGGCCACCCGGCTCGACATGTACTACGTCGACCACTGGTCGATCGTCCAGGACCTCACCATCCTGGCCCGGACGATTCCGGCCACTCTCGGTTCGCGGTCGGGGTACTGACTATGTCAGTGTCGAGAGAGAGCCACACCGAGCCAGTCACACCAGAACCTGCACCAACACAGCGTCGGGACGCGACGCACCATCGCCACGGGGGGCCAAGAACAGTCATGAGCGTGAACACGTCACCACCAGCACAGCGCACCACGAGCACGGTTCGCGTGCCCTCGCAGCGGGGGAACCTCCGCAGCGTCGACACGCCCCAGCGCTCTCGCGGACTCGCCCTGCTGCCGCTCGCCACGTTCGCCATCGACGCGGTGGCCGTGACGACGATGCTGTTGCTGGCCGCCCTGGCCCGTGAGCTCTCCTGGTTCCCGCCGGCTCCCGTGCAGCCCTCGCTGGTCGTCATCCCGGCACTCGCGGTCGGCTGGCTGGGCGCGGTCTGGATGCGCGGCGGCTACGAGCAGGCCGTCCTGGGCGCGGGTGTCGACGAGTACAAGCGCGTGCTCCAGGCCTCGGTGATGATCGTCGCGTTCGTCGGCATCCTCTGCTACCTCGCCCGGTACCCGCTGCCCCGCAGCTTCTTCCTGCTGGCCTTCTTCATGGTGTGCGGTGCGCTGCTGGCAGGCCGCTTCACGCTGCGCCTCGTCGTACGCCGTGCCCGCCGCAAGGGTGCGATGCTGCACCGCGTGCTGGTCGTCGGCACCACCTCGCACGCGAATGACGTCGTCAAGGTGCTCGAGCGCGAGCGCTGGCTCGGCTACGACATCGTCGGTGTCGTCAACGCCGGTTCCGCCTCGGCGATCGTCGGCGCGGTCGGTCGTGTCCAGGCCGACGTCGTGTTCCTTGCCGGTGGTGCCGTCGAGTCGTCCGACGACGTACGCCGCATCGCCTGGGAGCTGGAGAGCCGCCACACCCGTGTGGTCGTGGCCCCCGGCCTCACCGAGGTCGCCCCGGAGCGCGTGCGCCTGCGCCCGGTGGCCGGTGTCCCGCTGATCCACCTCGACAAGCCCCGCGCCGCGGGTGCTGTGCGCAGCGCCAAGCGCATCTTCGACGTGGTGGGCGCCAGCATCCTGCTGGTCGCGTTCAGCCCGCTGTTCGCCTTCTCCGCCTGGCAGATCCGTCGTCACGACGGTGGTCCGCTCCTGTTCAGCCACGAGCGCGTGGGTCGCGACGGTGTGCCCTTCGGCTGCCTGAAGTTCCGCACCATGGTCGTCGACGCCCAGGCCCAGCTCGCCGCCGTCCACGCCGATCTCGGCGAGGAGGTCGGGATCTTCTACAAGATCAAGGACGACCCGCGGATCACCCCGCCCGGACGCTGGATGCGCCGCTTCTCCGTCGACGAGCTCCCGCAGCTGCTCAACGTCCTGCGCGGCGACATGAGCCTGGTCGGGCCCCGCCCGCAGATCGCCGACGAGGTCGCCCTCTACGACGACGCCATGGCCCGCCGCCTGCACGTGCGCCCCGGCATGACCGGCCTCTGGCAGGTCTCCGGCCGCTCGGACCTCTCCCTCGAGGAAGCCATGCGCCTGGACCTCTACTACGTCGACAACTGGTCGATGAGCCAGGACGTCGCCATCCTCAGCCGGACGGTCCGCGCGGTCTTCGGCTCCTCCGGCGCCTACTGAGGTGCGGCCGTCAGGCTGCGACTCGCTGGTCAGCCGGTACGCCCGTAGTCGTCCTCGAACCGGCGGATGTCGTCCTCGCCGGTGTAGGGGCCCAGCTGGACCTCGACGATCACCAGCTCCTCGTCGCCCTCGTTGGCGAGGCGGTGCTGGGCTCCCGTCGGGACGTCGATGGACTCCCCGGTCGGCACGTGGGTGACCTCACCGTCGACCACGGCGGTGGCGGTCCCGGTGATCACGACCCAGTGCTCCGAGCGGTGCTCATGGCTCTGCAGGGAGAGCCTGGCCCCAGGAGTGACGTGGATGCGCTTGATCTTGTAGCCCTCGGCCACGTCGATGACGTGCCAGGAGCCCCAGGGCCGCTGCTCTGATTCCAGGGCCATCGGCTCCCTTTCGTCGTCGGACGGTGTCAGATCGGTCACGTGCCCGCGCGGCGGGCAGCGGAGTCACCCTACCGGGGACGGAACGACCCTTTGGTCGAACGGTGGGAACAGGTATCACGGGCCGAATGACCGCCTCATGAACGGTGTACAACGGGTCCGTGACCCTGCGGGATCGGCGTCGTTGGACACGAAGAGGACGAAGCCGTGTGTTCCCGGGTATCGGAGTTCGGGGCCACGAACGGTGCTCACATGACACGGGGGAAAAATGAGTGTGACCACGATCGAGGCAGCACGACGGCTGCTTCGAGTGCCGGACCAGCGCCGCGGCGCCGACCCTGCCTGGAGCGCCTCCGCGCACGGTGCTCCCACTGACTCTCCGGATGCCGCGCAGACCGAGGTGCCGCACCGGGCCCCCGCCAGGCTGGCGGGACTCACCGCCGTCGTCGACCTCCTCGCGATCACGCTGGCCATCGTGACGGCGACGCTCGGTCACGCGCTGCTGCCCTCCGTCATCGGCCAGAACACGCAGATCCCCCACGCCGCCGCGATGCTGCCGCTACTGGTGGTCGGGTGGATGGCAGCTCTCTGGATCGGAGACGGGTACGACAACTCCCTGCTGGCCACGGCCTCGGACGAGTACCTGCGCCTGCTCCGGTCCACCCTCCTCGGGGCCGCCGTCCTGGCTGTTGGTTGCTACCTGGCCGGCATCGCGCTCCCCCGCGAGTTCTTCGTGCTCGCCGTTGTGCTGGGCTACCTCTGGCTGTTCCTGGGCCGCTTCGCGGTCCGGGCCGGGGTCCAGCACACCCGTCGGAGTGGCGCTCTGCGCCACCGCGTGCTGATCGTCGGGACAACACAGCACGTGGACGACGTTGCACAGGTGCTGACCCGGGAATCCCGCCTCGGGTACGACGTCGTGGGTGCACTCACCCCCGACGCAACTCTCCCCGCCGAGACTGCGAGCGGCGTCCCGGTGCTGGGTCATGCCTCCGGCGTCGCCAGCGCGGCCCGCGAGTTCGAGGCCGACGTCGTGCTCCTTGCCGGCGGCGCCGTCGAGGCCGCCGGCGACGTGCGCAAGCTGGCCTGGGATCTGGAGCACTCCCACACCCAGGTGATCGTGGCTCCGAGCGTGACCGACATCTCCCGCGACCGGGTGAAGGTACGCCCCGTCGGTGGCCTCCCCCTGATCCACCTCGGCAAGCCCCGCTCCGCCGCCGCGGTGCGCAGCGCCAAACGCATCTTCGACGTGGTGGGGGCGAGCCTCCTGCTCGTCGCCTTCAGCCCGCTGTTCGTGTTCGCCGCGTTCCGGATCTGGCGCCACGACGGCGGCCCGATCATGTTCAGTCACCAGCGGGTCGGCCGCGACGGCGTGCCTTTCGGGTGCCTGAAGTTCCGCACGATGGTCGTCGACGCCCAGGCCCAGCTCGCCGCCCTCCACGCCGAGCTCGGCGAGGAAGTGGGGATGTTCTACAAGCTCAAGGAAGACCCCCGGATCACCCCGCCCGGACGCTGGCTCCGCCGATTCTCCGTCGACGAGCTCCCCCAGCTGCTCAACGTCCTGCGCGGCGACATGAGCCTGGTCGGCCCGCGTCCCCAGGTCGCCGACGAGGTCGCCCTGTACGACGACGCGATGGCCCGCCGCCTGCGCGTGCGCCCCGGCATGACCGGCCTCTGGCAGGTCTCCGGCCGCTCCGACCTCCCGCTGCACGAGGCCGTCCGGCTGGACCTGTACTACGTCGACAACTGGTCGATGGGCCAGGACCTCGCGATCCTGAGCAAGACCCTGCGCGCCGTCGTCGGCTCCTCCGGCGCCTACTGACTCCGGCGTCCGCCCGGCGCTCGCCTCGGGGCGACGCAGGGCGGACGTCGGCACCAGCAGCTCGGGCCCACAGGAAACTCATGTGGACTGGTGCACTTCAAGATCGCGGCGCTGGGTAGCATGACGGCTGCGCTCCGAGACGAGAGGCCCACCCGCCTGATGACGCAGACCCACGCCGACTACCGGCTCAGCCAGCTCGACCAGCTGGAGGCCGAGTCGATCCACATCTTCCGCGAGGTCGCGGCCGAGTTCGAGAAGCCCGTCCTGATGTTCTCGGGCGGCAAGGACTCGATCGTCATGCTCCGGCTGGCCGAGAAGGCGTTCTACCCGGCCAAGATCCCGTTCCCCGTGCTGCAGGTCGACACCGGCTACGACTTCCCCGAGGTGCTCGAGACCCGCGACCACTGGGTGAACCGGCTCGGCGTGCGCCTGATCGTGGCCAGCGTCGAGGAGGCCCTCGCCTCCGGGATCGTCGTCGACGACGGCAAGACCAGCCGCAACCGGCACCAGATCGGCACCCTGCTCAACGCCATCGAGGAGAACGGCTTCACCGCCGCGTTCGGCGGCGGCCGCCGCGACGAGGAGAAGGCCCGGGCCAAGGAGCGGGTCTACTCCCACCGCGACGACTTCGGCCAGTGGGACCCCAAGATGCAGCGCCCCGAGCTGTGGAGCCTCTACAACGGCCGCATCCACGGCGGCGAGCACATGCGGATCTTCCCGCTGTCGAACTGGACCGAGCTCGACATCTGGCACTACCTCGCCCAGGAGGGCGTGGAGATCCCCTCGATCTACTACAGCCACCAGCGCCGGGTCTTCAAGCGCGACGGGATGTGGCTCTCCGAGAGCGACTTCAACCCCACCAAGTCCGGTGAGGAGGTCGAGGAGAAGACGGTGCGGTTCCGCACCGTCGGCGACCTCACCCTGACCGGCTGCGTGGAGTCCGAGGCCGACACGATCGAGAAGATCATCGAGGAGGTCGCGATCGCCCGAGTCACCGAGCGCGGCGCGACCCGCGGTGACGACCGGTTCTCCGAGGCCGCCATGGAGGACCGCAAGAAGGAAGGCTACTTCTGATGAGCACCTCCGGTGACACCTCCCTGGACGACCTCGGAGTCGGCCAGATGGACCTGCTGCGCTTCGCCACGGCCGGCTCGGTCGACGACGGCAAGTCGACCCTGATCGGCCGGCTGCTCCTGGACGCCAAGGCGATCTTCGAGGACCAGCTCGAGGCGGTCGAGGCGACCAGCCAGTCGAAGGGCTACGACTACACCGACCTGGCGCTGCTCACCGACGGCCTGCGCTCCGAGCGCGAGCAGGGCATCACGATCGACGTCGCCTACCGCTACTTCGCCACCCCGAGCCGCAAGTTCATCATCGCCGACACCCCCGGCCACGTGCAGTACACGCGCAACATGGTCACCGGCGCCTCGACGGCCGACCTCGGCCTGGTGCTCGTCGACGCCCGCCAGGGCCTGACCGAGCAGTCGCGGCGCCACGCGGTCATCCTGTCGCTGCTGCGGGTGCCCCACCTGGTGCTGGCGGTCAACAAGATGGACCTCGTCGACTACGACAAGGACGTCTACGACAAGATCCACCGCGAGTTCACGAGCTTCGCCACCAAGCTGTCCACCCCCGACCTCGAGGTCATCCCGATCTCGGCGCTCAAGGGCGACAACGTGGTCACGCGGTCGGAGAACATGCCCTGGTACCACGGCTCCTCGCTGATGCACCACCTCGAGAACGTGCACGTGGCCTCCGACCGCGACCTCGTCGACACCCGGCTCCCGGTGCAGTACGTCGTACGCCCCAAGTCCGACCAGTTCCACGACTACCGCGGCTACGCGGGCCAGGTCGCCGGCGGCGTGCTCAAGCCGGGTGACGAGGTCGTCGTCCTGCCCAGCGGCCTGACCAGCAGGATCACGGCCATCGACCTGTTCGACAAGGAGATCGACGAGGCGTTCCCGCCGATGTCGGTCACCGTGCGCCTCGAGGACGACGTCGACGTGAGCCGCGGCGACATGATCGCCCGCGTCAAGAACGCCCCCACGCCGAGCCAGGACATCGACGCGATGATCTGCTGGATGACCAACGAGCCGCTCCGGCCGCGCCAGAAGCTCGCCATCAAGCACACCACGCGCAGTGGCCGGGCGCTGATCAAGGACATCCAGTACCGGCTGGACGTGAACACGCTGCACCGCGACCAGGAGACCAAGGAGCTCGGCCTCAACGAGATCGGCCGCGTCCAGCTGCGCACCACGGTCCCGCTGCTGTGCGACCCCTACTCGAAGAACCGCACCACGGGCTCGTTCATCCTGATCGACGAGGCCACCGGGGTCACCGTCGGCGCCGGGATGATCAACAATGGTTCGTGAGGTGTGTCGGGGCTAAGGTCCGGCTCCGGAGCGATGGTCGCCTACGAGCTCAGGGCGGCATGCCCGGTGTATTAAAATGTGATCTGGCGCGCAATTACGGACTAGACCGGACAGGCAACGGTGGACACGCGTTTCCCCAGGTGCCATCCAAGTATTTAGGGTTCAAGCCTGGCACCTAAGTTGGAAGTTTTGCGCGCATTTCGGGGGATTTCTATGAATGCATACGGCCGTTCAGTCGACGTGGCTAGTTGTAGTGGCCGCTACATGCCGAGATGTGCAGTTGGACTCGCGACAGAGCGCCCGAATGATCGAGGTCTTCGTCTCCGCACTCGGCAAGATGCGGCTTGGGGAGGCGCCGGGAAGTCAAAACCGCACGGTCGAGGTCGCGGCGGAGAAGTGGGAACCGAATGACGAGCCAGCGCGTTGCCGACCGTTCCCGGACAACACCAAGCGAGATCGATCCGGCGACTCGGCAGCACAGGTCGCGGAGGGACATTCAGGGTCTTCGCTGCATCGCGGTCGTGGCAGTTGTTTGCAACCATCTGTTCGGATGGCCCTCCGGTGGATTTGTCGGCGTCGACGTATTCTTTGTGATCTCTGGATACCTCATCACTGGGCTGCTCCTCCGTGAACACCGACGGAGTGGCCACATCAGTTTCGGCGGCTTCTACGCCCGGCGAATCAAGCGCGTCGTGCCCGCCGCAGTATTGGTTCTCGGCGTGACGGTGTTCGTTTCCTGGTTGCTGCTTGGGTGGTCTCGCACGGAGTCGACGGCCGACGACGCGGTCTGGTCTGCACTCTTCGCGGGCAACTGGCGGTTCCTCCTCGAGGGAACCAACTACTTTGCCCTGGGCCAGCAGCTGTCTCCGCTGCAGCACTACTGGTCACTCGGCGTCGAGGAGCAGTTCTATCTCATCTGGCCATGGCTGTTGCTGCTGCTGTTCGCGGCCATGGGCAGGTTGCGGCGACCGGGGGCCTACTCGATTGTCGCCGGCCTAGCAGTCGCTGTGGTGAGCGCCGTGTCCTTGTACTGGGCTCTGGAGCAGACAGGCAGCAACCCGACAGGGGCGTACTTCTCTTCCCTGACGCGCGCTTGGGAGTTGGGTGTCGGCGCGCTGCTGGCAGTCGGCGCTGATGTGATACGACGGCACACTGCGGTTGCTCTCGGGGTGATTCTCTCGTGGATCGGTTGCGCGGGGATCCTCGCCGCAATGTTCGTGGTTCCCGAGTCGCCGGACTTTCCAGCGCCCTGGGCGCTGCTTCCAGTACTCGCAACCGCTCTGGTCATCGCGGCTGGGGAGAACGTGCGTGACGGCCGTGCGCTGCCCCTGTTGACCAATCCGATCAGCGTCTACATAGGCGACATTTCCTACTCGCTCTACCTCTGGCACTTCCCAGTCATCATCCTCCTGATCACCATTTACCCCGCGGACTCCTTCGCGTACTACCTGGCGTCCGTGACGCTGATGATTGCCTTGAGTGTGTTGGGCTACCACCTGTTTGAGGACCCGATTCGCCGATCAGCATGGCTCACCCGTCGTCCGCGACCAGACGCCCCTCCGCGGTCGGCGTCAGCGACCCGCTTTCAGGTCACGGCGGTGGCATTCATCGCCATCGCTACTGCAGCCTTGTGGGGTCGAGCGCTCAATCTGGACGAGCCCGCAGGGACCGGGAAACTACCTGCCGCCGCTAGCTTCGAAGCCACCCAAGTGCCATGCCTGGGGGCCGCGACGCTACTCCGGGCCCGAGGCTGTGACCCCCATCTCGGCAAGGGAGCGTACCCCCTGGTGGCGGATCTGGCGAAGGACGACAGCGTCGCCTACGATTGCTTTGCAAATCAGGGCGATCAAGTCCGCCCGTGCACCTATGGTCGGCCTGACGCCAGCACTCGTGTCGCGGTAGTTGGAGACAGCCACGCGGCGGCGCTCCTCATGCCTCTGCGTCGTGAGGTTCAACGACTGCATTGGTCGATGACCACATACCTCGGCGTCGGGTGTCGGTGGGATACGGAAGCGACCGATCGCCATATCTGCCCGGCCATGGATGCGATTCAGCGCGATCTCCTCGCTCGTGACTACGACATCGTGATCACCTCTCAATATCGCCGTAGCGGAGATCCCGACAAAGGAGTCGAGGCGACCTCCCTAGCGCAGCTTTGGCGGCCGGTTGCCACTCGGGGGGCGAAGATTGTTGCGGTGGGAGACGTTCCATTCGTGGGCAGCCAAGTCAAGTGCCTCTACCGAGTCGGCTTCGACATCACCCACAACAACTGCTCAGTGAGCGTCAAGGATGGCTATGCCGTCGAAGACGCGCTCAAAGCCGCGGTCAAACTCGTCCCCGGGGCCCGTTACCTAGATACCAGAGATTTCTTCTGTGTCGGCGCCCGTTGTCCGTTGGCCATTGGCAACGTCCTTGTGTACCGCGATGAAATCTCCCACGTCAGCGACACCTACGCCCAGACGTTGTCACCGTTCTTGGCGGACGCGATCGCCAGATCAGCCCGCCGGGGAAGTTGACGCCCGCGCACAACGCTACGGACAGGTGCTTCACGCTGCGGCCGAAAGTCGCGACTGCAAGTATGCGGCGCCTGGACCTTCTATCCAGAGTCTGGCTGCTTTTGGAGGCAGCTTGCCCAGTTCGGGTGAGCAGTTGGGGGAAGCACACCTACCGCGGGCGGACCCGTCCGGCACGTCACCGTGACCCCCGGCCTTGGCCGCTCGGGTACTTCATCGAAGATCTACTGTCTGGGCCAGAAAGTGAGATTGACGCGCCCGGTAAGCATTGAATCGGAGGCGCTTGGCAACGCGTTCTACACGTTTGGACGGGCCGGGGCGCGGTGCGGCATCGAGCACGTAACCCCACTTTCGCATCTCCTTCGCCGTCGCCCGCTCAATGAAGGCGGCGTCGTCCGGACTGAGCCGGGAACGCCAAGACTGAATTCGAGCAGTGCTCACTGGGCCGTCGTACCCCGCCTTCCAGGTCTCCCATGGCAGCGCAAGCGGTTTGCCCTCCGCTGTAAACGAGAGGTCGGCCGACGGAGCTTGGCCGATCGGATCATCGAGGCACAGCATCCGCAGTGCAAGGCGCGCCTTGTTGGCATCTGCAACCACGTCTTCGTATCGGAGAGTGAGGCACTTGGAACCCAGCGTGTGCCGCGCCTTCTCCACAATTTCCTGATCGTGCCGCCACCACTCGACGTAGGCAGGTAGCGACTGGTCCGCAAAATTCGCTTCCACCATGGACGCGATGACAGCGCGGGGATCGCGAACGATCATCGCAAAGCGAGTCGACGGACGCGCGGATGCGATGTTCTGCCACCACCACAGGTGCCCTGGCGTCTTTTCGCACAGTCGGTTGGGTCCCCCCGAAAGAACGGCCACCACGGCCTCGAAGATGTCGTAGACGCTGACAACCTGACCCTCAAGCAGTGCAAGCACTGCGTCTGGCCGCAACTCCGCCCCCTCCAGCGTCGCCGACCGGCTGTAAGCCCCCAGTGCACGCGTTGCCTGCTCGCGCGAGCGTTGACGGGTCATGGGCGATCCCTGGGAAAGCAACCGGGGGACAGCGAGAAGAAGCCTGTCTCAGGTGCGCTACGGAACCCGCAGCTCTCGACCGCTAGACGTTGGAGGAGGGTTGTTCCGGAGCGCGGAGTGCCCACAATCATCAGTTGGACGGACGGTCGGTTCATGAGGGGCACACGCAGGGGCTGGTGACCACCGAGGACCGCGTGAGGCACATGCTCATGGGCCGGCCGCGGCTGTCAGTAGGTCTGCGACAGACCGCCGGAACGACGTGCCGGTGAAGGGGGATAACGCCGGGTGAGCCCGGGACCCAGTCCGTGGAGGATCATCGGGCGACGGGAAGGTGGGGGACGCCACGTCGACGACCGTGACGAGCTCGCGTAGATCGTTCGGGAAGCCGGCCATGGCGAACTCCGAGGCCACCACGGGACGACCGTGGAGGAGTGCCTCGACGACCTTGACCTTCATCCCTCCTCCGAGGCGGATCGGAGCAAGCGCAAGATCGATCTGCTCGTAGAAGTCACTGACGGAGTCAGGGGACCCAAGACGGATGACCCAATCAGGTAGCGAAAGCGCGTCACTCGCCTTCCCCGCCACCGCGACTCTCCAACCGCGGCGCATCAACTCAGGTCCCCACGTGGTGACCAGCGCATCGAGCGCGTCACGGTTGGGGTGGAAATCGAAGTTTCCGATGAACCCGGCAGTCCGGATCCCCGGCGCAAGCACCCCGTTCGCTTCTTCCGGCGCAGTCATGATCGGGGTCGGAGCCAAGTTGCCGTCGTCCCCCGGCTCAGCAACACGTTGCGGTCGGAGAAACCGGCAGCAGTCACGACAGACGCGGCAGAGTTGTACTCGAGTTCGTGACGATGGAAGTGCCGCGACTGCAGAGCCGCCGACACTCTGCGAGCGCCGCGCCGGTACTGCGCCTCCCGGGCAGCAAATTCGCTCCAAAGGTCGCTGTACTCCATCCACAACTGAGCGCTGTTCAATCGCCGCCATTACGGTGCGGTGGAGAGCGTTGTTGCGATCATCAAGTCTGCGCTGGAGCGCAGATCCTCGATGAGGCCGGACATCGTGCGATCGCGGGCACCTGCCATCGTTGGCAAAGGAAGAAATCGCGCTTGACGCGGCCCAATGCAGCAAAGCCAGTAGTCGCCACGAACTTGGTGAACCCACGAGTCCGCCCCCGGCCGACCTCACCAGCGGCTGGGTGGACCAGTGTCACCTCAGCGCCGGTTGCGCGAATCGCATCCACGAGGGCGCGGGTACGGACTGTTCCGCCGGTCGTCGAGGCCCACGGATCCTCTGTCCCCACAACAAGGACGTGCCCGATGCCTCCTCCTGTCATATCCGGGTCCCATAATGCTGGCCGGAAAAACCCGGCGGCGTCACCCGAAACTCTCGTCCGATGCCTGGGTGACTCGCAGGCGGCCACGGCGCTCGCCTCGTTCGAAGAAGACAGGATCGGCAGTACACATCCACGCGACCCCACGGCGGAGGGGGTGAACCAAGTCACCCTGGAGATAGCCAAGTGGCCTTCGTGTTTCTCACGATTGTCGAACACCCCGATCATCGTCCAAGCAGCTGTTGCACGAGTCTACAGCCAGCCAAAGACACTCACTTCGCGCGGTCTTCAATGAATGCTTCGAAATCGCGCGATCTGGACTCACGCACTCCGGTTCCACAGTCGGCCCAAATGGGCGTGGTCCAAACGCGTATGAAGGTAACCTGTCCCAGGCGGGTTAACCGACACTCGCAGCCCATCCCCACCAGGCGATCGAGTTGCCTGAACAAGTCGTCGCGCCCATGAGATGTTCGTTGCACCTCATTAACCCCACCGCTTACTCTCGCGTTACCAGAGTGTCCCGAAGGATTCCACATGCCGGCAAAGTCAACGCACGAGACTTACCACCAGTATCGGCGCAGAATTACTTCCGCTTGCCTCATCCACGTCCAGCCCCGGCCGTCGAGACGTTCAAGGACTACGTGCCTTCGCGGTCGCGGCTGTGATCCTGAACCACCTGACAAGTTGGCCACGGGGCGGATTCGTGGGAGTGGACATCTTCTTCGTGATTTCGGGGTTCTTGATAAGTGGACTTCTTCTTCGCCAGCACCAACAGTCCGGGCGGATCCCCTTGGTCCTCTTCTATCGGCGCCGGATCCGGCGCATCATCC